>NZ_JBEOZT010000003.1:0-572275 GCF_040298265.1 Nonomuraea sp. NPDC001636 | reverse complement strand
CGTCGACCGCACCAACCACCGCGCGAGCACCACCATCAACGTCCTCACCGAACACCAGTTGACAGCAGCCCAAAGCCCTTAACTTCCCGGCATTGCGGTTAGTCCTCCGCGGTCAGCCCCTCGCGCAACTGGGCGAGGGTACGGGCCAGCAACCGGGACACGTGCATCTGCGAGATGCCCAGCTCGGTCGCGATCTGCGACTGCGTCATGTTCCCGAAGAACCGCAGCAGCAGGATGCGCTTCTCGCGCGGCGGCAGCCGTTCGAGCAGCGGCTTGAGCGACTCGCGGTATTCGACGCCCTCCAGCGACTCGTCCACGATGCCCAGCGAGTCGGACACCGCGGGGGCGTCGTCGTCGCCGGAGTCGGGCGCGTCGAGGGACACCGTGGAGTAGGCGTTGGCCGACTCCAGGCCCTCCAGCACCTCCTCCTCGGTCATCTTGAGGTAGGCGGCCAGCTCGGCGACCGTGGGCGCGCGGCCCTCGCGCTGCGACAGGTCGCTGATCGCCTTGGTCAGCGAGAGCTTCAGCTCCTGCAGGCGGCGCGGCACCCGGACCGCCCAGCCCTTGTCGCGGAAGTGCCGCTTGATCTCGCCGACGATGGTGGGCGTGGCGTAGGTGGAGAACTCCACCCCGCGCTTGAGATCGAACCGGTCGATCGACTTGATCAGGCCGATCGTGGCGACCTGGGTGAGGTCGTCGAGCCACTCGCCGCGGTTGCGGAAGCGGCGGGCCAGGTATTCGACCAGCGGAAGGTGAAGCTCGACCAGCTCGTCCCTGATGCGCTGGCGCCGCGGTTCCTCGGGACCCAGCTCGGCCAGCTCGGCGAAGAGCAAGCGGGCACGAACCCTGTCGGGCACGGCGTGTTCGCTGGTGGCCATGGCTCCAGTCCTTTCCGTCACGCCGGCCTCGCTGCGCCTCGGCGCTTACGCAGGACGATCGCCATGCGGTCGGGGGAGTCGGTCACGGCGTCGACGTCGTCGGCCAGGGCGGTCAGCACCATCCAGGCGAAGTCGTCGCGCTTGGGGGCGGAGCTGCCGACGGTGGCCACCTCGACGCTAACCTTCATCACGTCGCCGGTCAGCTCGAACTCGGCGGTCAGGTCGGTGCCCGGAACCGCCTCGCTCAGCAGCATGGCGCACGCCTCGTCGACCGCGATGCGCAGATCTTCGATCTCGTCCAGGGTGAAGTCAAGCCGGGCGGCCAGGCCGGCGGTGGCCGTGCGCAGCACCGACAGGTAAGCACTCGCGGCGGGGAGCCTGATGCTCACCACGTCGCGGATGCCCGCTACACCCTCCGCACGCGTCTCGGTTTCCTCGGTCACGTTCCTCCTCGCGTTTCCGACGCCAACTGCAACTTACCGCCCCCGGGAGGTCCTTGGCGGATTCAGACTCGCCATCAACGGAAAAGGCTCTGTGCGGTCTGGACCGCACAGAGCCTTTTATGCCGTTTAGGCGGCCTTGGTCTCCCAGAAGATCTTGGAGATCTCGTCGATCTTGGCCAGGAGCTCGTCGGCCTTGCCGCCGTCGACGGTGCCCTTGGCGGCCGCGGCGCCCGCCAGCTTGGTGGCCTCCCAGAAGAGCTGGTGCAGCTGGGGGTACTGCTCCAGGTGCGGCGGCTTGAAGTAGTCGGTCCAGAGCACCCACAGGTGGTGCTTGACCAGCTCGGCCCGCTGCTCCTTGATGATGAGCGCGCGGGTACGGAAGACCGGGTCGTCGCTGGCCTCGTACTTCTCCATGATCGCCTTGACCGACTCGGCCTCGATCCGGGCCTGGGCGGGGTCGTAGACCCCACAGGGCAGGTCGCAGTGGGCGGAAGCGACATGCTTGGGTCGTAGCAGTCGTGCGAGCATCAGAAAGTCCTTCCTTGATGCTGAATCAGCTTGGTCCACAACCGACCTTACTCGGGTCCCAACGCCTGTGGAGTAGGGGGTCTCTGCCCATGAGAGTGCGTGTCGAGGGCGATTCGATGCGTCCGGCGCTGGTCCCCGGCGACTGGCTCCTCGTCCGCCGGGGGGCCGCGGTCCATCCGGGTGACCTCGTCGTGGCCCGGTTGCCCGGCGACCCCGATCAGCTCATCGTGAAACGCGCCCAGTGGCACGGCGAGGGCGGCTGGTGGCTGGAGAGCGACAACCAGCGCGCCGGCGGGCGCCGCGACAGCTGGGACTTCGGGCCGGTCGAGGAGATCGTCGGGCGCGTCGTGCTGCGCTACTGGCCGCTCGTGCGCCGCAGATGACCTCCCAGACGCCCCCTCAGCCCTCCTGTGCGCTCCTGCGGCGCCGGTAGGCCGCCACGTTGGCGCGCGTGGCGCAGCGGGGCGAGCAGTAGCGGCGGGAGCGGTTGGAGGAGGTGTCGAGGAAGGCGCGGGCGCAGCGCGGCTCGTGGCAGCGGCCCAGCCGGTCGGCGCCCACCTCGGCCACGACGGCCGCCAGGCCCATCACCGCGCTGGCGGCGGAGTCCTCGGCCAGGTGCAGGTGCCAGCCCTGGCCGTCGTGGTCCGACAGCCGCGGGTGCACCGGATAGCGCACGAGCAGGGCGTTCAGGCGCTCGGCCACCGCGCGCGGGTCGCCCGCGACGTCGAACACGGCGGCCAGCTCGGCGCGCAGGGCGGTCAGCTCCGGGGGAGGGGCGGGATCGTTGATCAGGCGGACCGCCCACTCTGCGTAAGAGGTCAGGTCCATGCGGGAGTATTACACGAGTCGCCGGGCCCCCGGCACCTCCGGGGGCCCGGACGGCTCACTCCTCCGGGTGCAGCACCCGGTGCAGGAACGCGCGGGTGCGCTCGTGCCGCGGGTCGCCGATCACCTGGGCGGGGTCGCCGTCCTCGACGACGACGCCGCCGTCCATGAAGACCACCCGGTCGGCCACCTGGCGGGCGAAGCCCATCTCGTGGGTGACCACGAGCATGGTCATGCCCTCCTCGGCCAGCTTGCGCATGACCGTGAGCACGTCGCCGACCAGCTCCGGGTCGAGCGCCGAGGTGGGCTCGTCGAACAGCATCAGGTCGGGGTTCATCGCCAGCGCCCTGGCGATGGCCACCCGCTGCTGCTGACCGCCGGAGAGCTGGGTGGGGTAGGAGTCGCACTTGGCGCCGACGCCCACCTTCTCCAGGTTCTCCCGGGCCACGACCTCGGCCTCCCGCCGGCCGCGCTTCAGCACGCGCTGCTGGGCGATCATGACGTTCTGCAGCGCGGTCATGTGCGGGAACAGGTTGAACTGCTGGAAGACCATCCCGATGCGGCGTCGTACGGCGTCGATGTCCACGTCGGGGTCGGTCACCTCCACGCCCTGCACGAAGACCTTGCCCTTGGTGGGCTCCTCCAGCAGGTTCACGCAGCGCAGCAGCGTGGACTTGCCCGAGCCGGACGGCCCGATGACGCACACCACCTGGCCAGGCTCGACCGTCATGTCGATGCCCTTGAGCACTTCGTTCTGGCCGAAGTACTTGTGCAGCTCTCGTAGCTCGATGGCGTGCGTCATTGGCTCCTCCGCTTACGCCCCTCAAGCCGGGACGCGAGGTAGCCCAGCGGGATCGTGACGATCAGGTACGTCACGCCGGCGACCATGATGGGCGTGGCGTTGGCGTACTGGGAGGCCAGGTCGTTGCCGAACTTGGCCAGCTCGACGTACTCGCCGGAGACGCCCAGGAACAGCACCAGCGAGGAGTCCTTGAGCAGGGACACGAACTGGTTGGTGGTCGGCGGGATCACCATGCGGATGGCCTGCGGGATGACCACCGTCACCTGCGCCCGGGTCGCGGACATGCCGAGCGACCTGGCGGCCTCCGTCTGGCCCTTGGGGACCGCCTGCAGGCCCGCCCGGAAGACCTCCGCCTGGTAGGCGGCGCCGACCAGGCCGAGGCCCAGGATGCCCTGTCCGTACGTGCCGAACGGCACCTCGAACCCGGGCAGCGCGAGCGGCAGGAAGGTGATCATCAGGAAGATGAGCAGCGCCGGCAGGCCGCGGAAGATCTCGATGTAGACGGTCGCGATCCACCGGTACGGCCGCACCTGCGACAACCGCATGAGCGCGAGCAGCAGCCCGAGCACGAACGCGAAGACGAAACCGCCCACCGTGTAGATGATCGTGTTGCGCAGCGCGATCGTGAACAGGTCGGGCAGCGCCTGCTCGGCCACGTCGACCTTGGCGAAGTTCTGGGCGAGGCTGGCCCAGTCGGCGTACAGGACGACAGCGACGAGCGCGGCGGCCAGCACGACGTACTGGACGGCCCGCGTGATCCGCTGTTTCTTCCGAGGGCTGAGCCCGGCCCGGCCGGGCTCAGCGGTCTTCGGCTGGTCGGCCATGGATCAGCCCAGCTCGCCGGGCTTCTTGCCGAACCACTTCACGTAGATCTTCTCGTAGGTGCCGTCCTGCTTGGCCTTGGTGATCTCTTCGTTGATCGTCTTGAGCAGGGTCGGGTCGGCGCCCTTCTTCAGGCCGATGCCGTACTGCTCGCCGGTGTCCAGGCTGGCGATCAGCTCGAACTTCTCGGCGATCTCGGGCTTCTTCAGCCAGGTCAGCACCACGGGGAGGTCCTGGACGATGACGTCGGCCTGCCCGGCCTGCAGGGCCAGCAGCTCCTTGGCCGAGTCGGCGTACTCGGTGGGGTTGAAGCCCTGCTTCTTGACGTAGTCGAGGCCGGTCGTGCTGGCCTGCGCGCCCAGCTTGAGGTTCTTGGCCTTGACGTCCTCAAGGGACTTGGCGCCCGAGCCCTTCTTGGCCAGCAGCGCCTGGGTGGCGTCGAAGTAGGGCTCGGAGAAGTCGATGTTCTGCTTGCGCTCGTCGGTGATCGTCATGCCGGCGGCGGCCACGTCGCACTTGCCCGCGGCCATGGCGGCGCCGCTCTTGATCACCGCGAAGTCGATGTCCACGATGTTCTGGGTCACGCCGAGCTTCTTCGCGGCGAGGTCGACGATGTCCACGTCGAAACCGACGATCTTGCCGCTGTCGTCCTTGAACTGGAACGGCTCGTACGGGATGTTCGTGCAGACCGTGAGCTTGCCGGGCTGGACGAGCTTCACGCCGCCGGCCGCGGAGGCGCTCGCGCCGGTCGTGCTGCCGGAGGAGCCTCCGGTGTCGCTGCCACAGGCGCTGAGGGCGAGAGCGGCGGTCAGGGCGAGCGCGCCGACAGCGTAGCCACGGCGGCCCTTGGGGCTGAGGGCCATGTACGGCCTCCTCGAAAGAGTTATGCCACGTAACTTGCGTTTTGTGCAGTTTAAATGGGGTTTAGCTGCGGTCCGTCATCCCGCGTTTAACAATGCGTCAACGGAACGGCGTCGGCTCCGACACCATCGACCATCTCACCATGTGGCACTATGGGGAGACGGGTGACCCCCGTAACCCCTCAGAGACGACCGACGAGGGGGAGCTTGGCAGCTACCGAAGCCAGCCCACTCGCGCTCGTACGCCGAAGGTCTCTTCCGCTCCGATGAATACAGGGGTCGCTGTGTCTGCCACGCCCGCTTCTGCTTCCGTCGAACCGCTCGACCTCGATCCGGCCTTCGCGCTCCACCGCGGGGGCAAGCTGGAGGTCCGCTCGACCATTCCCGTCCGCGACGCCGACGACCTGTCGCTCGCCTACACGCCCGGCGTCGCCCGGGTCTGCACCGCCATCGCCGAGACGCCTTCGCTGGTCAACGACTACACCTGGGTCTCCAACGTGGTCGCCGTCGTCACCGACGGCACCGCCGTGCTCGGCCTGGGCGACATCGGCCCGTCGGCCGCCATGCCGGTCATGGAGGGCAAGGCGCTGCTGTTCAAGGAGTTCGGCAACGTCGACGCCGTCCCGATCTGCCTCGACTGCACCGACGTCGACGCGCTGGTCGAGACCGTCGTGCGCCTCGCGCCGTCGTTCGGCGGCGTCAACCTCGAGGACATCAGCGCCCCGCGCTGCTTCGAGGTGGAAGACCGGCTGCGCGACCTGCTCGACATCCCGGTCTTCCACGACGACCAGCACGGCACCGCCATCGTCGCCCTGGCCGCCCTGCGCAACGCCGCCCGCCTGACCGGCCGCGCGCTCGGCGACCTGCGCGCCGTCGTGGCCGGGGCGGGCGCGTCCGGCGTCGCCGTCACCCGCATTCTGCTGGGCGCCGGCATCGGCGACATCGCGGTCGCCGACTCCAAGGGCATGATCTACGAGGGCCGCGAAGGGCTCAACCCGGTCAAGGAGGCCCTGGCCCGCGAGACCAATCGGGCCGGCCACACCGGCTCCACCGAGGAGGCCCTGGCCGGCGCCGACGTCTTCCTCGGGCTGTCCGGCTCGACCGTCTCCGAGGCGGCCATCGCGTCCATGGCGCCCGACGCCATCGTCTTCGCGCTGTCCAACCCCACCCCGGAGGTCCATCCCGAGGTGGCCGCCAGGCACGCCAGGGTGGTCGCCACCGGGCGCTCCGACTTCCCCAACCAGATCAACAACGTCCTGGCCTTCCCCGGGGTCTTCCGCGGCGCCCTCGACGTGCGGGCCACGACGATCACCGAGAACATGAAGGTGGCCGCCGCCGAGGCGCTGGCCGCCGTCGTCGGCGACGACCTCTCGGCCACGTACGTCATCCCGAGCCCGTTCGACCGGCGGGTGGCCCCCGCGGTGACCGCCGCCGTGGCCGCCCAGGCCCGCGCCGACGGCGTCGCGCGCGCCTGATCCACCGACGGCGTCGCGCGCCGGATCCACCGACGGCGTCGCGCGCCGGATCCACCGTCACGAGCGGGGGCCGATCGGTCCCCGCTCGCTCGTTCTCCCGCGTACGCCCAGGTCAGCGGGCATTGCGGTTTCCCGCCCGAGGCATGGGTAGGTGAGTTCCCCGTCCAGGTGAGCCGGATCCAGATCCTGATCCCGAGCAGGACTGGCGAAGGGATTGCGATGGAGTTCGCGTGACCTTTGGGAACTGCCGAAAAGCCTTTACGCAACGTGCTATAAAAATAGCTCTCTGTAAGGATGTGGGCGCCGACTCCTGTGACGAGGAGAGCGATGGAACGCGAGCCTAACCGACTGCTCCAGCAGCTCATCGCCGAGGCGGGTTTCTCCCACAAGGGATTGGCCAGGCGCCTCAACGACCTGGGAGCCGCGCGCGGCACCCCGGGTCTGAAGTACGACCACAGCTCAGTGCTGCGGTGGATCGGGGGTCAGAAGCCACGGGATCCCGTCCCGTGCCTGCTCACGGAGATATTCGCGCTGCGGCTCGGCCGCCCGGTGAGCTCGGAGGACCTGGGCATGCCGACCAACATCACGCCCCTCGATCTCGGTCAGGAGTTCACCCACACGTGGCAGGAGGGGGTCGCGACCGTGACGGCGTTGTGGCGGGCCGACGTGGAGAGACGGAGGTTTCTGATCGACTCGACCTTCGCGATCGGAGCAGGATCCGTCGGAGCCATCCGCTGGCTGACGGCGCCTCCCGAAGGGCGTCCCAATGGCATCGGGGCGCGCCGGGTGGGCAGGGCCGACATCGCCGCGATCCACGAGGTGACCCGGTCCTTCGGCGAGCTCGACAACCGCTTCGGCAGCGGCCGGGTCCGCTCGTCCGTCGTGAAGTACCTCGACACGGCCGTCTCCCCCCTGCTCAAGGACGGCAGCTACGGCGAGTCCACCGGCAAGCAGCTGGCCGCCGCGGCCGCCGAGCTGACCCGCCTGGCCGGCTGGATGGCCTACGACATGGAGCAGCACGGCCTGGCCCAGCGCTACCTCATCCAGGCCCTCCGCCTGGCCAGGGGCGCCGACGACCACACCCTGGGCGGCGAGATCCTGGCCGGCATGGCCCACCAGGCCATCTACATGGGCCAGCCGGCCCACGCCCTCGACCTGGCCAGGGCCGCCCAGCTCGCGGCCCGGCGGGCCGGCGTCCAGACCCTGCTGGCCTCTGCGCAGGTCCTGGAGGCCCACGCGCACGCGGGCCTCGGCGACCCCAGGTCCTGCGGGGCCTCCCTGCACCAGGCCGAGCTGGCCTTCGACGCCCGCAGGCCCACCGAGGAGCCGCGCTGGCTCAGCTACTTCGACGAGGCCTACCTGTCGGCCAAGTTCGCCCACTGCTTCCGCGACCTGGGGGAGGGCGAGCGCACGGTGCGGCTGGCGCGGCGCTCCCTCGACATGGACACCCGGTACGTGCGGGGGCGCATGTTCAACCTGTCCCTGCTGGCGGCCGGGCTGCTGGAGTGCGGCGAGTTGGAGGAGGCGTGCCAGGCGGCGGGCAACGCGCTGGCGCTGGCGGGGGAGCTGCAGTCGGCGCGGTCCCGGTCGTACGCGGCGGACCTGCGGCGGCGGCTGGAGCCCTACAAGAACGAGCGGGCCGTCATGGCGCTGCGGGAGCGTACCCGCGAGCTCACGTCCGTGTGACGGCTCCGGGACCGGTTCCGGTGGTTTCCTCTGGTTTCCGGGACGCTTCCGGGACGCTTCCGGGACGGGAGAAGCCCCGGGACGCCTCTTCGGCGGTCCCGGGGCTTCGGCGTCGCTAGTTGAGCAGTTCGCCGTTCGGGCCGACGATGCTCTTGGTCTCGGCGTAGTTGGCCTTGTTGTAGACGTCGGCCACCTCGCCGTCGAAGTAGGCGGAGCTGATGAAGTCGACCCGGTCGTTGCCGTCCTGGTCGTGGAACATGCTCGTCACGCCGTTGACGTAACCGGTGCGCTTGCCGTTGTCGTACTTCATGAGCCAGGGGCCGCCGTCGGCGCCGGGGGTCATGGAGCACTTGAGCACCTGGTGCTCCTCGACCCGGAAGGTGTTGACCTGGTACGTCTTGGTGCCCGTCTTGCCGGAGCACCACTTGGGGGTCACGCCGGTGTAGGGCTTGTCGCCGTCGGGGTGGGGGGCGGCGGGGTAGCCGAAGACGGTGACCTTCTGGCCACGCGGCTGATTCCACGCGAACCCCTGCCCACCGACGACGTCCCCGAGCCGGCCCATGTCCTTGGCCATGCCGATGAAGTACTGGGCCTCGTAGTACTTGCGGGAGGTGCCAGGCTTGATCCACTTCTGGGTGTAGAAGTGGGTGATGGTGAAGTTGCCGTAGGCGTCCTCACCCTTCTTGCCCAGGCCCTTGTACGCGTCCCAGTCAGCCTTGCTGACAGGCTCCGGCACAGGCTCGCCGAACTTGAAGCCTTGCCCGCGACCGGTCTTGGCGTCCTGGTAGGTCTTCTCGTCGACTTCGGTCTTCTCGACGACAGCGTCCGGATGGTCGGGGCCGACGATGTCGGCGGCCTTGTCCTCGCCCTCGGACCAGCACTCGCCCAGATTGAGCACGCACTTGGCGTACTCCTCGGCGCTGATTTGGCGGGGCTTCGTCCACTTGTCGCCGGCCCACGCCTTGAATTCCTTGGCGGTCACCTGCTTCTGACCGGACAGGGCGAAGCCGTTGTGCACGGCCACGAAGGCGAAGTCGCCGTCGTAGTCGTCATACGTGTCGAGATCGTAGGCAGTGAAGGCATAAGCGCCGGGGTAGATGCCCCAGGGCGTCTTGCCCTGGTAGTAGCCCGGGACGAAGACCCATTTGTCGTAGACGTCCTTGCCGGTCTCATAGACACAGTGGCCTGCGGTGGCGACAAGGTTGCGGTGGCGGGACTGGATCGAGGTCGCCGAGCACCAGCGGTAGTTGCCGGCGTGGTCCAGGAAGAAGACCTTGCCAATGGTCTTGGGCAGGTTGACGTTCTGGGCCCTGGCGGGCTTACCGGTCGTTCCGGTCGGAGCTGTGAGGCCCGGCTTGCCGTCAGGGGAACCGTCTTTGCTCTGCGTCGCGACGAGCTTCGAGACGTCTTTGGCGTCCCAGTGGTACTGCGTCGCCTTGCGCAGAGCCGCGCCGTCGGCGTCCAGCCAGAAATTCGCGACTCCGTAAGCGTCGGCGGGCTTGGGAGCGAGGTTGTCGGTGACCCAGTCGGGGGCGGCGTCGGCGGGCAGGGCAAGAGCGGCCGCGCTCAAGCTGGCAGCAGCGAGGGGGATGAGCAGGCGCTTCAAGGAAGACTCCACACGGGTTGTCAAGAGGAACGTAAAAGACCCTATCGACCCATTAGTCACTCTGATAAGGCTAGTTATCAGATTTCTCGGGAAAAGGCCGAAGGGCCCGGCGAAACGCCGAGCCCTTCGGATGAAGCTGGTTCGAACCGAGGTTTGGACCCCCAGTCCGGATCTCCCTAGATCAGCTGCCGACCTTGGGGAGGATGGTGCCCGACCACACGTTCGCCGCGGCGGTGTAGACCGAGTTGGTCTCACCGTCGAAGTACGGCGAGGACATGTAGTCCCAGCGGTCGTTGTTGTCCGTGTCGTACAGAACGCTGGTCACGCCGTTGACGTAGCCCATGCGCTTGGCGTTGCTGTACTTGAGGAGCCACGGGGCGCCGTTGTAGCCGCCGGTGACGGCGCACTTCAGCGAGATGTGCTCTTCGATCTTCAGGCTCGGGACCTTGGTCGCCTTCGCGCCGGTCTTGCCGTAGCACCACTTCGGCGTAACGCCGGAGTAGGGCTTCGAGCCGTCGGGGTGCTTGGCGTAGGGGTAGCCGAAGGTACGGACGTACTTACCGGTGGGCTGGTTCCACGCGAAGCCCTGGCCACCGACGTTGTCGCCGAGGCGGCCGGCGTCGGTCAGCAGGAACTCGAACACGTAGTAGTCGGCGCGGAAGTACTTGGTCTCCGAGCCCGGCACGTACCACTTCTGCACGTAGAAGTGCGTGATGAGGTAGTTGCCAGCGGTGTCCGTGGTCTTCTTGCCCAGGCCCTCGTACTTGTCGTACGTGGCCTTGTCGACGCTCTCGGTCACCGGCTCGCCGTACTTGAAGTTCTGGCCACGGCCGGTCTTGGCGTCGTTGTAGGTCGACTCAGAAACTTCCTTCTGAGTCACGACGGCGCCAGGGGCGTCCGGACCGACTTCCTTCTCCAGCGTGGCGTCGACCGCCTTGTAGTCGGGGAAGGTCTTCGGGTCGAGGATGCCCTTGTCGTACTCGGCCTTGGGGACCTGCACGTACTTGACGTCCTTGGCACCCTTGTGCGCGTTGTACTCGTCGCGGGTGACCTTGGTGGCCTTCTCCTGCGCGCCGCCGACACCGTTGTAGACGGTGACGAAGGCGTAGTCGCGGTCGAAGTCCTCGTAGTTCGAGAAGTCGTAGTGCGTGAAGGCCTGCTTGCCCACGTAGATGCCCCACGGGGTCTTGCCCTGGTAGTAACCGGGGACGAACACCCAGCGGGAGACGACCTCGTCGTTGCCGGCGATGTCGTACACGCAGTGACCGGCAGTCGCGACCAGGTTGCGGTACTTCGCCTGGATCGAAGTGCCGGAGCACCAGTACAGGTTGCCGTCACGGCCCTCGAAGAACACCTTGCCGATGGACTTCGGCAGGTTCACGTTCTGCGACTTGACCGTGGTGGTCTTCTCGGCGCCGATCGGCGGGGTGGAGCCGGGCTTGCCGTCAGCGACGTACCCGCCCTTCTGCACGATCTTCTTGACGTCCTTGTTGTCCCAGTAGTAGGCCGTGGCCTGCCGCAGGGCAGCGTTGTTGGACTTCGTCCAGAAGTTGAGGACCTCGGCGGCCTTTTCCTGGCTGGCAGCCAGGGCAGCAGCCTCGGGGTCGTTGTCGGCCTGGGCGGCACCGGCGAGGCCGGCGGCCAGCAGACCGGTGGCCAGAATGGCGCCACCGGCGGGGAGGAGGATGCGCTTCAAGGTAACTCCTTGCGCTGTCGTGGAACGCCTCTTGCGTCCCATGCGTCAGTAAAGGGATAGCCAGGAACATACAGTGTCGATCTTGAAATCCGGTAGCCGCTTTGAGAGGAAAAGATGCGACAAGCCGGGCGTTATCGTTCTGTGATGTTTAGGTCGTTGTGGCGCAGGAGTCAGGGGAAGTCGGGCTTGAGGGCGTTTGGCCTGATCAACATGAAGGAGGGATGGGCGGCGTTCGCGGGGTCGCCACTCGGGCTTGATCCGATCCGCCCGAGAGGTGTGACGCAGATCACATCGACCTGATGGCACCGATTCGGCGTCGCATGCGTCCAAACGCCTTCACTTTCCGGCCCGGAAAGGCCGAAGGGCCCGGCGGATGCCGAGCCCTTCGGTTGCTGACGGTTCGTACGAGCGGTCAGGACCGCCCGTCGGAAGCCGTCAATCAGACGATCTTGCCGGACCAAACGTTGGCAGCGGCCTTGTAGACGACGTTCGTCTCACCGTCGAAGTACGGCGAGGAGATGTAGTCCACTCGGTTGTTGCCGTCCTGGTCGTTGAAGGTGCTGGTGACACCGTTCAGGTAGCCCAGGCGCTTGGCGTTGCTGTACTTGAGGAGCCAAGGACCACCGTCGGCGCCCTCGGTCATGGCGCACTTGAGCGCTACGTGCTCCTCGATCTTCTTGGCGGCCGAACCGACCAGCTTCTTGGTGGTCTTGCCGTAGCACCACTTCGGCGTGATGCCGGTGTAGTTCTTGTGGCCGTCGGGGTGCGGCGCGGCCGGGTAGCCGAACACGCGGACGTACTTGCCGGTGGGCTGGTTCCACGCGAAGCCCTGGCCACCGACGTTGTCGCCGAGGCGACCGGCGTCCTTGGCGAAGCCCTCGATCACGAAGTAGTCGAGGCGGTAGTACTTGGTGTCCGTGCCCGGAACGAACCACTCCTGCACGTAGTAGTGCGTGATGGAGTAGTTGCCGGCGGCGTCGACCGGGTTCTTGGTGCCAAGGCCGTCGTACTTGTCGTACGTGGCCTTGTCGACCTGCTCCGTGAGGGGCTCGCCGTAGATGAAGCCCACGCCACGGCCGGTGCCCTTGGACTTGGCGGCCTCGTAGTCAGACTTGCTGACTTCCTTCTTGTCCACCACGGCGCCGGAGTAGTCCGGGCCGACGATCTTCTTGTCGGTGCCGGGCTTGGTGTCGTAGTAGGGGAGCTTGGTCGGGTCCTTGATGGCCGACTCGTACTCTTCCTTCTTGATCTCCGACGCCTTGATGTCGGTCGCCTGGTTCTTCGCCTGAGCAGCCTTGTACTCGTTGAAGGTGACCTTGGTGGCGGTGCCGGCACCGAGCTGGACGCCGTTGTACACGGTCACGAACGCGTAGTCGCGGTCGTAGTCCTCGTACACGTCGAAGTCGTAGTGGGTGAAGGCCTGCTTGCCCACGTAGATGCCCCACGGAGCCTTGCCCTGGTAGTAACCGGGGACGAAGACCCACTTGGACATGACGTCGGCGTTGGCGCCGGTGTCGTAGACGCAGTGACCGGCCGTGGCGACCAGGTTGCGGTACTTCGACTGGAGCGAGGTGGCGGAGCACCACTTCTTCTCGCCCTTGCCGTTGACGAAGAACACCTTGCCGATGGTCTTCGGCATGTTGACGTTCTGCGTCTTGGCGGTGGTCTTCTTCTCCTCACCAATCGGGGCAGTGGTGCCCGGCTTGGTGTCGGCGCTGTAGCCGCCCTTGCTCTGCAGCTTGGCGACGTCGGCCTTGTCCCAGACGTTGGACTCGGTGGCGGCCCGGAGGGCGGCACCGTTGTTCTCGGCCCAGAAACTGGCGATCGCCTTCGCGTTGGCCGCGCTCGCCGCCATCGCGTCGGTGGAGATGTCGCTGTCGGCCGAGGCCGTACCGGCGAGGCCGGCGGCCAGGAGGCCGGTAGCCAGGATGGCGCCACCGGCGGGGATGAGGATGCGCTTCAAGGGAACTGCTCCTTGGTCTGTCGTGGGTCGCAACATGCGTCCCATGCGTCAGTAAAGGGATAGCAAGGAACATAGCCAGTGATCTCCGCAGGTGAAAGCCGTTCTGAGGCGATCGGTAAGGGGCGTTTTCGCCGTTATCGTGCTGTTATCTGTCAGAGGCTTTGGCGTGACGTTACCGGAAGGTGATGTTTTCGCTGGCCCTGTGGGGGATTGGACGGTCGGGACGAAAGTTCCGTTAGCGGGGCGTTGCGCTGTGTGACCGGATGAATGTGATCCAGATCACAGGAACCAGATTGGGGTCCCATCCGTCTAAATCAGCCCGCCACTCACAGGTGATCTTCAGGTTCGTGTCAGGGTCCCTCAGGTTTCGACAATCTGTCCGATTTGGCAGGGGTCGCGGGCCTAACGCACCCTGCCTGCCGTGTGGACGTTTGGGGTGTTTGTCGCTTTTGGGCGTGGCGAAGCGAGGGTCGAGCAGTCGCGGCCCTGAAGCGTCAGGGGAGAAGGATGGTGCGGACCGTCTGCCAGGAGGCTGCGTCGGCTGCGTTGAGCAGGCCCGGTTTGGGGACGGACGGGCTGTACGCGGTCGCGTCGAGGTGGCGGGCGGCGCCGCCGGCCTCCGTCAGCAGCAGGACGCCCGGCGCGTGGTCCCAGGGCAGCGTCCGGTGGAACAGCAGGAAGTCCTGGTCGCCGTTCAGGAGGCGGGGATAGTCCACGCCGGCGCACTTCGTCCCAGGAGTGAGGGCGGCGAAGCGGGGTTCGGCCGCCGCCACGTGGGCCTTGGCGTCGTCGTCCAGGAAGCGGGTGAGGACGGCGCCGCGCAGCCGGGCTGGGTCGGCGAGAGGCGCGGCGCGGTGGACGGGGATGCCGTTCCGCCAGGCGCCGGAGCCGAGCTCGGCGACGTAGACGTCGTCCTCGGCCGGGCGCACGATCCAGGACGCGACCGTCTCGCCCGACCGGACCAGGGCTGCCATCACCGCGTACTCGGGGCGGCCCGCGACGAAGTTGGCCGTGCCGTCCAGGGGGTCGACCAGCCAGGCGGTGGGGGCGTCGCGCAGGGCGGACAGGAGCGCGGGGTCGGCGGAGGCCGCCTCCTCGCCGACGACGGGGGCGTCCAGGAGATCGCGGAGGCGGCGGCTGATCAGCTCCTCGGCCTCGCGGTCGGCCACGGTGACCACTTCGCCCGGTGTCTTCTCCGAGACGTCGCCGGCGGCGAGGGCGCGGAACCGGGGGAGGATCGCGATCTCGGCGGTCTCGCGAAGGATCTCGGTCACCGCGTCGATCAGCATGGGTCACATGCTAGACATCGAGTGCTTTGGGGCTGAAGGGGACCTTCGTCCGTGGGGGGCGGTTGATCGGGCATGGATGGGCGACGTGCCGGTTCGGGCAGCAGATCACGCCGATCGTGAGGAAGCGGGCGCTCTGGAGCCATTCCCCCCACTGCACGTCGACGCCTCGGGGCAGCAGGTCGAGGGCCGTCGCCAGTCGTTCCCCGAGGGGGATCCCCTCGGGCGGCCGGAGCTGGTCGCTGGTCTTCCCGTACTCGGCCGCCAGCCACCCGGTCGCCGGTTCGGGGACCTCGAACGTGGCCGCGACGCGCGCCGCCGGCTTGGCCAGCCAGTCGCCCGTACGCATCGGGGGAAGCGGCGAGGTGGAGAAATCGGGGGAACCGGGGCGGCGTTCGGCCTCTCTCCCGCGCTCGGCGCCGTTGCCGGTCCACAGGTAGGCGTGCCAGTGCATGGTGCTCCCCCGTGGTCGGCGGGGCCGCCCCTGCTCGTTTCGGTCCTTGGACCGTGATTTCGGGCAGGGGCCGGCTGTCTCGGTCTCGGCTAGATGGTGGCGATTCCGGCGGCGCGCAGCTCGGTGCCGGTGAAGCGGAGCGTCCCGGCGTCGGGGTTCTTGGAGTCGCGCAGTGCGTAGGCGTCGTCGATGCCGGGGATCTGCGCGATCAGGACGCAGGTCTCCGTGTGCTCGCCCGGTGGGCCGCCGCCGTGCAGCTGGGTGAAGGGCACGTCATCGAGGCTGCTGCCGTACAGGTCTGTCATGAGTGCTTCCTTTCGTCTCGTCAGCGGCCCGCGGGGGGATCGCCTGAAAGATACAAGCACTAGACATGATAGGACCTCTCCATACCTTGGATGAGGTAGGCACTTGTCCTCGTAGGTTCTGCGTCCCTTAGCGTTTTTCTATGGCCTTGGTGGACAAAAGCGACCGCATCGACCATGTCGGGCCGAACCTGGTGTGGCGGCAACTGGCCGAGGACGTCGAGGCCGACATCGCCTCCGGCCTGCTGGTGCCCGGCGCCAAACTGCCCGCCGAACTGGAGCTGGCGAGCCAGTACGGCGTCTCCCGGGTGACGGTCCGGCGCGCGGTCAAGGATCTGGCGGAGCGGGGCCTGCTGGTCGTCGTCCATGGGCGGGGGACGTTCGTGTCGCGTGGTTCCGCGTGAGGGCTGGCGCGAGAAGAGATGTCGATATAGCGTTCGAATCCAGCGGTGATCATCGCCGCCGGATCCCGACATTCCTTCCATGAAGTGAAACTGTGTTCGGATGGCTGGCCGGGGGCGTGATCCTGGAGATCCAGGAACGGAGACCTCTGTGGGTTTATGGACTTCGGCAGCACGCCGCCTCGGGGGACTGATCGGCGTCGTGGCCCTCTCGCTGGGGGTGCTCGCCACGGGGGCGCAGGCCGCCTCGGACGCCAGCGCGAACGTCGGCGAGCTGACCATCGCCTTCGAGCGCATCACCGCGTCGAAATGCCCGGTCAGCTTCGACGTCCACGGGTACTTCCAGGGGCTGCCGCCGGGCGAGCAGACGATCCAGTACCGCCTCGTCGGCGCCGGGGAGTGGAAGACGCTCGTCGTGCCCGCCAAGCGTCTGATCGTCCACCGGGCGTTGCTGGAGACCGTCACGTGGGAGTCGGCGCCGGACTCGCGTGACTACTCGGTCCAGATTGAGATCAACCAGCCCGACGGCCTGCGGTCCAACGTCCTCTACTACTTCAAGTGCAACACCCCGCCGTCCGGGGAGATGTTCGGCGAGGCCGCCGAGGCCGTCACCCGTACGGCCAGTGGTGGCCCGATGGCCGAACTGGCGGCCGATGCGCAGCTGGAGTCGGTGCGGGCGCGCTCCGGCGCGCAGGTCGCGCTCGTCAATCGGTACGACGTCAAGGCGGACCTGCCGGCCGGTCCGATCGGATTCGAGCAACTGTGGAACGTGCATCCCGCGGGGAAGGCCAT
The DNA here is from genome assembly GCF_040298265.1 of Nonomuraea sp. NPDC001636. NCBI lineage: Bacteria > Bacillati > Actinomycetota > Actinomycetes > Streptosporangiales > Streptosporangiaceae > Nonomuraea > Nonomuraea sp. NPDC001636. The sequence continues at coordinate 555,456 of NZ_JBEOZT010000003.1, read as the reverse complement.
CGACGTCCAGACCATGACCGGCGGGCAGCTCAAGGCTCTGCTGGCCGTGCCCAATCCGGCCGGATGGGTGCTGACCCCGTCCGCCGGGCTGCGCTACACGCTCGGCGGCGGGAAGGTCGTGTCGATGACCCTCGATGGGGTGCCGGTGAATGCCACCCAGGAGATCAAGGTCGCGGGCGCCTGGAGTCTCATCGCGGGCTTCGACGGCTGGCCGCGCTGGGAGGGGACGACCACGTACACCGGCGGGCCGGACGACACAGGGGCGCTGGCGAGCTATCTGGTCGCTCATTCGCCGGTGACGGCGCCGGCGGGCGACCGCGTCGCCGTCCGGTAGTCAGCGGGCCGGCCGTGCGTGCGGTCCGTTCAGTCTGCCTCGGGTGGTCACCAGCTGCGGACGCGGTGGCGGCGGCGCATGCGTTCCAGCATCGCCTCGTTGAAGGCCGCGGACACGGATGCGAACTCACCGTCCTCGACCGCGCGGTCGACGTACGCCTTGACGTGGGGGTCGAGGGTGATCGTGACCTCCGGGGCCGTCGTGGCGGGAGCGGTCGCGGGCTCGTCCTGGTCCTCGGTCATACCGACATCTTGCGCCACAAGGGCTGGCGAATCACGCCCCGAAACGCTGCGGATTCGAGAGACAGCATGAGGACCGTTGTGGCCCGGATCGGGATTCGTCGGGCATGGGCTCCCAGGAAGCCCTGCCGGTGACGGGGGCCAGTGAGCTTCCAGTGGGCACGGCTTGATGTCAGGAACGCGGGTGGGGCGGCTCTGGGCGAGCGGCCTTCGGGGTGGGGACAGGTGAGGGCCCCGGCGGCAAGGAGCAACGCCGGGGCCCTCTCTCCCCTGGTGAGGGCTTACTTGTAGAGCTCTCCGTTCGGCCCCACGATCTTCCCGGACGGGAAGTTGGTGGCCGCCTTGTACACGGCCGCCGTCTCGCCGTCGAAGTAGGGCGAGGTGATGTAGTCGATGCGGTCGTTGCCGTCCTGGTCCGCGAAGGTGCTGGTGACACCGTTCACGTAGCCGAGGCGCTTGGCATTGCTGTAGTTCAGCAGCCACGGGCCGCCGTCGTAGCCGGGGGTGACGGCGCACTTCAGGCCGACGTGCTCCTCGATCTTGAGCCAGGACGCGCCCACGGTCTTGGCCGTCGTCTTGCCGTAGCAGTGCTTCGGCGTGACGCCGCTGTACGGCTTGTTGCCGTCGGGGTGCGGGGCCGCCGGGTAGCCGAAGGTGCGGACGAACTTGCCCGTCGGCTGGTTCCAGGCGAAGCCCTGGCCGCCCACGGCGTCGCCGAGCCGGCCGGCGTCCTTGGACAGCAGGATGTAGTAGTGGCCGCCCCAGGCGCGCTTCGGGCCGCTGAAGCGCTCGAAGTCCTTGCGGTCCACCTGCTTCACGCCGTCGAACTGGATGCCGTTGTAGACGGTGACGAACGCGTAGTCGCGGTCGTAGTCCTCGTAGTTGTCGAAGTCGTAGTGGGTGAAGGCCTGCTTGCCCACGTAGATGCCCCAGGGGGCCTTGCCCTGGTAGTAGCCCGGGACGAAGACCCAGTTGGACAGCGTGTCGCTGTTGCTGTCCGTGTCGTACACGCAGTGGCCGGCGGTGGCGACCAGGTTGCGGTTGCCCGACTGGATCGAGGTGGCCGAGCACCAGCGGAACTTGCCGGAGCCGTCGACGAAGAAGACCTTGCCGATGCTCTTGGGCAGGTTCACGTTCTGGGACGCGCCGGCCTTCTGGGCGCCGGTCGGCGCGGTCATGCCGGGACGGCCGTCGGGGTCGTAGCCGCCCTTGGAGACGACCTTCCGCACTTCCTTGGAGTCCCAGGTGTACTGCGTGGCCTGGCGGAGGGCGGCGCCGTTGGAGGCGATCCAGAAGGAGGCGATCGAGGCGGCCTGGGAGTTGCTGCCGGCCATCGGGTCGTTGGAGACACCGCCGTCGGCCTGGGCGGTGGCGGAGAGCCCGGCGGCCAGAAGGCCGGTCGCCACGACCGCGCCGCCGACGGGGAGGAGGATTCGCTTCAAGGTAACTCCAGGTTGCGCTGACAGGAGGCGCCTCTTGCACCCCGAAATTCAGCAAACGGACGACCCGGAACCTATACCGCTGACAAGGCGAATGGAAATTTTCGGTAGATCATGTCAGCGCTCCCAGGCGGCCCCGTTACCGTACCGAGATCAATGGATCGGCTGATCACGTCCCGTGATCACATGGTTGCATGTGACTTACGCCACATTTCCCGGCGTGGTGAGCGCGGCGGCGCGTCGGTAGACCTCCGCGGTGGTCGCGTCGAAGTACGGCGACGACACCGCGTCGTAGGCGCCCTTGGCGTCTACGTTCCAGGTCAGGCTGTTGACGCCGTTCAGGTTGCCGAGCCCGCGGGCCGCGTCGTAGTCGACCAGCCAGGGGCCGCCGCTGGCGCCGGGGCTGAAGGCGCACGGCTGGAGCCGGACGCCCTTCTGCAGGTCGAGCGCGGGAGCCACGGTCCAGTACGTGACGCTGCCCTGGCAGGTCCGCAGCGTCTTGCCGTCGAACGGACGGGTGCCGTCGGGCTGCACCCCGGCCGGGAAGCCGAACGCCGTCATGGTGGCGGCCGCCGGCTTCCTGTTGATCTCCAGCCCCTGGCCGCCCACGTTGTCCTGGAGCCGCCCGACGTCCTTCATCGTGTACGTGCCGTCCTTGGCCTGCTCCCAGACGAACCCGCGGTGCACGGTCACGAACGCGTAGTCGAAGTCGTAGTCGCCCTTGCCGGACCAGTCCTCGTGCATGCTGAGCGCGGCGCCCACGTAGATGCCGTCGGGCGTCTCGCCGTTGGGGCCGGGGTTGGGGACGAAGATCCAGTATTCGGCGGCCTTGGCCTGGCGGGAGTCGTACGCGCAGTGGCCGGCCGTGGCCACGACGCTGCGGTTCCGGGCGGCGACCGCGCTGGCCGAGCACCAGTACTGCTTGGCGCCGAACTTGAAGAAGACCTTGCCCATGGTCTTGCCGGCGCCCCCCTGCTTGGGCGGCACGGGCGCCATGCCCTGCGTCGCGGACGTCCGCCGCGCCGTCGTCACGGGCGAGGCGGGCCCGGAGACGGCGCCGGCCGAGGACGTCGGGGCGGCCTGCGCGCCCGGCGTGGCGGGGCTGTAACTGTCGGCCTGCTTGAGCTGGTCGGGACGCCAGTAGTCGGCGACCTTCTTCATGTCGGCGGCGGTCTTGGCCAGCGTGACGCCGAAGACCCGGCTCGCCGGCGCGGCGTTCGCGATCCCCGTGAAGGCAGGCAGCAACAGCAGCGCGCCGCCCAGGGCGGCCGCCGCCAGTTGCCTGGCCCGGGAGATCATGAAATGCCTTTCTTGGGGTCGTAAGGGTGGATTTTTCCAGATCAACTGCCTGTATTGCAGCCCGGATAGAGATTCGTTACCTGATCAAGAGTGCACCGTGTGCGATAAGGACACCATCAGCCGATCCCTCCCGATACGCGTAAATGATCACGCGTGTCGGTCGTTGCCGCAGGTCAGAGGGCTGATAGAGGCTGCGCCTATGCACCGAATTCTCTGCATCACCGCGCTTTCCTGCGCCGCATTCGCCGCCGCTCCAGTGGCGAACGCCACGACCGGACCGCCCGATGTCCGGACGTCGCACAAGGACCAAAGGCTTTTCCGGATCAGCGTCGGAGATCGGCAGGGCGTGCTGGAGTGCACCCCGGGCCGGGTCGCCCCGGGGCAGGTCGCGGCCTGTTCCGCTCTCGAACAGGTGGGCGGGAACCCGGCCCGTCTGAGCGGCCGTACGGGGGTCTCCTGCACCGCCGACTACGAGCCGGTGGACGTACGGGCGGAGGGCGTCTGGGACGGCGACCGCTACCGCTACTCGCAGACCTTCCCCAACGCCTGCGCCCTCGCCGTCGCCACGGGCCCGGTCTTCCGCGTCTGAAGCGCGGGTCCGAAGCGCGGGTCCGAAGCGCGGGTCCGAAGCGTGGGGTCCGTGGCGCGGGTCCGAGGTGTACGTCCGGGCCATCGAAGGCGGGGGAAGGCCCCGGATCCCGCCGAGGAGGATCCGGGGCCTCGACTGCCGGGCCGGATCACGGCATGTCGCCGGTCCAGCGGTTGGCGGCGGCCTTGTAGACGTCGTAGGTGTCGGTGTCGAAGTACGGCGACGAGATGTGGTCGTAGCGGTCGTTGCCGTCGGTGTCCCACGCGACGCTGTTCACGCCCACCAGGTAGCCGGTGCGTGTGGAGTTCCGGTAGTCGTAGATGAACGGGCCGCCGCCGGCGCCGGCGGTGAAGGAGCAGCTGAAGCCGATCTGCTCCTGCAGGTCGTGCTTCCTGGCCTCGGGCATCGGAGCCGTCCTGCCGTAGCACCACTTCATGGTGCGGCCGGTGTACGGCTTGTCGCCGTCGGGGTGCCCGCCGGCCGGGTAGCCGAAGGAGAACACGTTCAGCTTGGTGCTGCGGTTCCAGGTGAAGCCCTGTCCGCCGACGTTGTCGCCGAGGCGGCCGGCGTTCTTGACGGTCCGGTGCCACCGGTCGCCGGTCTTCTCCCAGCTCACCTTGATGCCGTTGTAGACGTTGACGAACGCGTAGTCGAAGTCGTAGTCCTCCTTCACCACGAAGTCGTCGTGCGCGTTGAACGTCTTGGCGGCGTAGATGCCGTACGGCGCCTTGCCCTCCCATACGTTGCCGCCGTCCCAGTACGACGGGATGAAGATCCAGTTGTCGTAGAAGGTGTTCTTCTGGGGGTCGTAGACACAGTGGGCGGAGGTCGCCACCAGATTGCGGTACTTGCCCTGTACGGAGGTGGCCGAGCAGTACCGCCAGTTCTTCGGGTCGCGCGGGTCGGTCCGGGGCGGCGTGAAGAACACCCGGCCGACCGTGTTGGGCAGGTTGACCTGCCGGCTCTTACCCGCTTTGGCCTGCTCGCCGCCGATCGGCGGGACCGATCCGGGCGGCCCGTCGGGGGTCTGGTCACCGCCCCTGACGCCCCTGACGCCCCTGACGTAGCTGGACGACACGTCGAGCGCGCCGTCGTGGTCGGTGGCGCGCCTGATGCGGTCGGGCGTCCAGAACTGCACGGCCTGCTCGGCGGGGGTCGCCGCGTTCCTGGACACGACGTCGGGGGCCGAGGTCGCCTCCGCCGCGGCGCCGGTGGTCGTGCCGGCGGCCAGAGCGGCGGTCACCAGCGCGGCGAGGGGGATCGCGATGCGCCTTGCTCGGGAATACATGGAACTCCTCTCGGTTCTCGGCGGCCCAGAGCGGGGTGCTGCGCCCCGGTGGGCCAGGAAAACGTCGAGAACGCTAATGAATGGCGCAACCCGCCAGCCAGAAAGCGGCATGAAAAGGTCGGCTCCGGTTCCGTTTCGTTACGGAAATAGCGAAATTACATGTATTCAGAAAAGGCATCTCCGCAGGTCACAAGCGCAACAACAAGTCTGGGGCAACAGTGGTAACGCTGATTATCAAACGCCACCACTTATCAACCGAATGTTGTTCTGGTTAGATGTCGGCATGGATCCACGCACCCCCTGTCTCATCGGCATCGCACAACGCACCGTGCGCGAACAGCCCGGCCCGGAACCGCTCGATCTGTGGGAATCGGTCGCCCGCGAGGCGGCCGACGACGCCCGGCTGCCCGCCGGGCGGCTCGACTCGATCCAGATCGTCCACACCGACTCCTGGCAGTACGACTCGCCCACCGGGCGGCTGGCCGAGCGCCTGGGCGCCACGCCACGCCACACCGCCTACTCCAAGGTCAGCGGCACGGCTCCGCAGCTCCTCATCGGCGCGGCCGTGGCCCGGATCGCGGCGGGCGACCTGGACTGCGCGCTGATCACCGGGGCCGAGGCGCTGGCCACCCGGCGGGCCTACCGGCGGGCGGGCGAGCGTGTGCCGTGGAGCCACGCCGCCGATCCCAAGCCGCCCTACGGCTGGGAACGGCCCCCGCACCCCACCGAGCTGGCGCACGACCTGTTCCTGCCCGTGCACACGTACGCGATCATGGAGACCGCGCGGCGGGCGGCGGCCGGGATGACGGTCGAGGAGGAGATGCTCGACCGGGGCCGGATGATGGCGCCGATGACGGAGGTGGCCGCGGCCAACCCGCATGCGTGGCGGCGGGCCGTGCGCACGCCCGAGGAGCTGGTGAAGGGCAACCGGTTCGTCGGCTGGCCGTACACCAGGAACACCGTGGCGGTCATGGAGGTCGACCAGGCGGCGGCCGTCGTCCTGGCCTGCGCGGAGCTGGCCGACCGGCTGGGGGTGCCGGACGAGCGGCGGGTCTACCTGCGTGGCTGGGCGTACGCCGAGGACACCTGGGAGGTGGCGGCGCGGCCCGCGCTCGGCTCGTCGCAGGCCATCGGGGCCGCCGCCGAGGCCGCCTTCCGGCGCGCCGGGCTCGGCCTCGCCGACATGGACGCCCTCGACCTGTACAGCTGCTTCGCCGTCGCGCTGCGGCAGGCGTGCGACGCGACCGGGCTCGACCCGTACGACCGGCGCGGCCTGACGGTCACCGGCGGCCTGCCGTACGCGGGCGGCCCGGCCAGCGACTACGTGCTGCACTCGACGGCCACGATGGCCGGGCTGCTGCGCGCGCAGTCGGGCCACGGGCTGGTGACCGGCGTGGGGATGCACCTGACGAAGCACACGTACGCGGTGTGGTCCAGCGAGCCCGGCGGGCCGCCCGGGGACGCCGTCCCGGTGTTCACGGCGGCCGGGGTGCCCGTCGTGGGCTCGTACGCCGGGCCCGCCACCGTGGTCGGCTACACGGTCGCGCACGGCCCGGACGGCGAGCCGGACAAGGGCATCCTCGTCGTCGACCTGCCGGCCGGCGGGCGGGCGCACGCGCACGTGCTGGAGCCGGAGCTGCTGGCCGACGCCATGTCCCGGGAGCTCGTGGGGCAGCGGGTCGGCCTGGTCGCGGGCGACGGGCCCAACGTGGCCACCTGGTGATCCCGCCGAGGTTGTGAAGTTGTGACCTCGTACGGCGACTTCGCCGGGTTGGAGGGCTTGCGCGGGCGGATGTCGCTCAACTGAACTGGAGGTGAAGGGCGCAACCCGCACTAACCCGGCGAGGCACGTCGTGTCCGACCAGTTCGACGTCATCGAGGCAGGGGCGCGTGGCCGCCGCCGGTGGATCGGGCTCGCGGTGGTGCTGGCTCTGCTGGTGATCCCGGCCGTCAGCCTGCTGCTCAGCCGCGACCCGGGGCCGGAGCCGCCCTCGCCGTCCGCCGCCACGCCCATCCGCTCGCTCACCACGATCGAGAACGGCCCCAACGCCCTGCGGATCCCGGCCAGGACCAAGGGCCACGACGAGATCATCGACGTCGTCTTCCCCGACGGGCTGAAGGCCGAGGTGCGCTACCCGGCCGACCTCGACCTCAACGAGCTGGGGGTGCGGCCGTTCCAGGGCGCGTGGATAGACGGGCGGTTCCGGCAGTTCAGCGTCCCGTACAACGGGGTCGCCGAGGTGACCGGCGGCGGCCGGCCGATCAGGAGCTACGGCCCCGGCGTCACCCTGTGGCCGCGCCAGCCCGGTGGCGGCAGCGGGCAGGTGCTGCTCTTCGCGTTCGGACGCTGGCGGGTGGCGATGCAGGACAGGGGCGAGGGGCTGACCTTCGACCAGCGCACGGCCCTGGCGCGGGAACTGCACGGCAAGGTGACCAGGGACGGTTACTTGGTGCTGTCGGGCGAGGGATCGGTGCGGCTGGCCCGTCCGGGAACCGTGACCCAGGAGGGGCCGGCCGGGCCGCAGCTCTGGTTCGGCGGGGGAGTGCGGGAGATGGTCGTGCTGGCGCCCACGCCCGACTGCGTCAGGAAGGCCCGGCTGCCGAAGGTGATCGAGGGGCGCGGGCGTCCGGGGGAGTGGACGTGCCGGGGGGACGTGGAGGTCGCCGTCGCCGGCCCCGAGGAGTTCCGGCGCCGCGCCCTCGCCGGAATCCGGGTGACGGTCAAGCACTGAGTCCCGGCGGCTCGCTCGGGCGGGGCGGTGTCGGGGGTGGCGGCGGGTCGGTTAGTAGGGTGCGGCCATGTTCGCCGTAACCGCCACACAGACCGATCCCGACAATCCGCTCGCCGGGCTGACGCTCGGTGAGCACCCCGACCCGAAGGCGCCCGACGGCTGGACGACCGTCTCGGTACGCGCCGCCGCCCTCAACCACCACGACCTGTGGACGCTCAAGGGCGTGGGCATCAGGCAGGACCGGCTGCCGATCGTGCTCGGCTGCGACGCCTCCGGCGTGGACGAGGACGGCAACGACGTCATCGTGCACGCCGTCATCGGCACGGGCGCGGACGAGACGCTCGACCCCAGGCGCTCGCTGCTGTCGGAGGTGCACGACGGGACGTTCGCCGAGCGGGTGGCCGTGCCGCGGCGCAACCTCGTGCCCAAGCCGGCCGCGCTCAGCTTCGAGGAGGCCGCCTGCCTGCCCACGGCCTGGCTGACCGCGTACCGCATGCTGTTCGACAAGGCCGGGCTCGAACCGGGCTCGACCGTGCTGGTGCAGGGCGCCGGCGGCGGCGTCGCGACCGCGCTGATCGCGCTCGGCCGCGCGGGCGGTTTCCGGGTCTGGGCGACCAGCCGGTCGGAGGACAAGCGCGAGCGGGCCCGCGAGCTCGGCGCCGACCAGGTCTTCGAGACGGGCGCGCGGCTGCCCGAGCGGGTGGACGCCGTCATGGAGACGGTCGGCCAGGCCACCTGGGATCATTCGCTCAAGTCGCTCAGGCCGGGCGGTCGCATCGTGGTCTCCGGGGCCACCAGCGGCGCGGTCCCGTCCGCCGACCTCAACCGGGTCTTCTTCCTGCAGCTGTCCGTGGTCGGCACCACCATGGGCACCCGCGACCAGCTCCGGCGGCTGGCGGTGTTCCTGGAGCAGACGGGCGTGCGGCCGGTGATCGACCGGACGCTGCCGATGACCGAGGCCAGGGACGGCTTCGCCGCCATGGCCGAGGGGGAGATCTTCGGAAAAATCGTCTTTACCAGCTGAATAAGTGAAGGGTTACTTGTCCGCCTTCCGGGTGATACAGGAAGAATGACGTCGTATCACCCTGGAGGCGTTCGCCATGAACGTTGAGCCGTTCGGCCCGGGTTCGATGCACTGGGACACCGCGGGCGAATACCGCAACCTGCTCGTGGCCGGCAGCGCGCTGGTCCTCCAGACCATGCATCCGGCGGTCGGCGCGGCCGTGGCCGAGCACTCGACGTACAAGGACGACCCGTGGGGGCGGCTCAACCGCACGCTCGCCTCCGTCCAGAAGTGGGTCTACGGCGGTGAGGGCGGCCTGGCCGAGGGGCGGCGGCTGCGCGAGCTGCACCGCTCCATCAGCGGCGTGGACGAGCACGGCCGCGCCTACCACGCCCTGAACGGCGAGGCGTGGGCCTGGGTGCACCTGTCACTGTTCGAGCGTTTCGTCACGCTCAACCGCTACTTCGGCACCCCGTACACCGAGGAGCAGCAGCGCCGCATGTACGCCGAGTCGCGGCAGCTCGGCGCGATCCTGCGGGTGCCGGAGCGGGAGATGCCGGCGGACCTGGAGGCGTTCTGGCGCTACTTCGACACGATGATCGCCGAACGGCTGGAGCCGCACCCGACCGCGCTGGAGGTGCTCGCCGTCATGCGCGGCACGCCCGCCCCGCCCGGCCTGCCGAGGCCGCTGCGCCGGCTGTGGACGCCGGTGGGGCTGGGATCGGGGGAGTTCAACCATTTCGTCACCGTCGGGACCCTGCCGCCGGCCGCGCGCAGGAAGCTCGGCCTGCGCTGGACGGCCCGGGACGAGCGGCGGCTGCGGCACCTGGGGCACGCCGTGGCGATGCTGACCGCACGCCTGCCCGAGCGCCTGCGCTACATGCCGGTCGCCTACCACGCCCGCAGAGCGGCCCGCGGCCACGGACGCCCGCAACGCTCCTTGCGCTCAGCCTGACGACGGCCCAGCGACGGCCCAGCGACGGCCCAGCGACGGCCCGGGACGGTTCAGCGACGGCTCAGCGCTGGAGGATGTCGCGGATGCGGGCGGACGCCTCGTCGAGCACGGTGTGCAGCTCGTGCAGCTTCTGCGTGGTCAGGGCGGCGTCGGCGGCCTCCGTGCGGGCCTGGGCCACGAAGTCGGCCAGCAGCTCGCCCAGCTCGCTGTCGAGCTCGGTCCGGCGCACGGTGTCGCCGCCGAGCGTGGTCCAGATGTCCGACCAGATCCGGCGCCACTCGCCGGCCAGCCGGTCGCTCTCCACCTGCCACTGGTTGGCGTGCGCCATCCACTGCCGCTTCTGCTGCTCCTTGAGCCGCTTGAGCTCCTCGGCCCGCGCCTTGGCGTCGTCGCGGGCGCCGGTGCGCACGTCCTTGGCCATCCGGGTCAGCTCGTCGCGCAGCGACTTCACCGTGTCGCGGACGTCCTCCTTGACCTCGCGGGCGATGTCGCGCACGGAGGCGGAGATCTCCTGCTCCAGGTCGTCGAGCTCGTCGAGCCGGGCGTTGAGCTCCTCGCGGCCCTTGTCGGTGATGGAGAACACCTTCTTGCCCTCGATCACCTCGTGCGTGACCAGGCCCTCCTCCTCCAGGCGGGCCAGCCGCGGGTAGATCGTGCCGGGCGAGGGCGAGTAGACGCCGAGGAAGCGGTCCTGGAGCAGCCGGATGACCTCGTACCCGTGCCGCGGGCTCTCCTCCAGCAGCTTGAGCAGGTACAGCCGGAGCCGGCCGTGACCGAAGACAGGGCTCATTCCTTCTCTCCCTTGAGCAGCGCGACCTCGCCCGAGACGGTGTACGCCGACAGTGAGGCCATGCCGCCTCCCAGCCGTCCGGACAGCGACTTGGAGCCGGGGCTGTTGTTCGCCGACAGTCCGTCGAACGTCGAGCTCAGCCTGCCGGAGGTGGACCTCATGCTGACGTCGGACTCGACGTTCTCCGGCACCCGCACCAGGATGGCACCCGAGACGCTGTTGAGCGTCACATGACTCGTGGGCCGGAGCGTCAGGTCGGCGGTGATGCGGCCGGACACCGTGCTGGCCTTGAGCCGGCGCGGGCTGCCGTCGGCGAGGGTCAGCTCGCCCGAGACGGTCTTCAGCGCCAGGTCGCCCTCCATGGCCCGGCTCTCGATCGAGCCGGAGACCGTGGTGGCGCTCACCTCGCCGCTCACGCCGTCGAGGACGACCTCGGAGGACACGCTCTTGACCCGGGTGGACCGCTCGAACCCGGCCAGCACCGTGGACGCCGAGACCACCTCCGTGTTCACCCGGCAGCCCTTGGGCACGGTGAGCGTGAGGTTGGTCCTGCGCTTGTCGCGTCGCAGCCAGCCGAGCAGCCCGTCCAGGGTCAGGCCCTCGTAGGTGACGACCAGCTCCTTGGTCAGCGGGTCGTAGCTGACCAGCAGCGGCGCGGCCGACTCGATCTCCGTCAGCTCCAGCGTGGGCGGGCCCTCGCTGGCCAGGACGGCCAGCCTGCCGGCGACGATCCGCACGTCAAGTGACTCAACCGGCCCGAACGTGAGCTGCTCGGGAGCGTCCAGCGTCCACTTCTCCATGAACGTATGCCTCCTTGACGAGTACGTCTCCTACGAGAACACGATATGTCGCGTTACTCGAAAACTCAAGATGTATCGCGTCTTGGCGGCGGAATCCCGTCAGTCGTCGTCCTCGTCGTCGAGGCGGGCCAGCCAGGTGGCCAGCCGCTCGATCGGGGTCTCGAACTCGGGGTTGAGATCGACGAACTCGCGCAGCCGCTCGCCCAGCCAGAGCACGCTGACCTCTTCCTCGCCCCGCCGATCGACCAGCTCCTCGATCCCTCGATCGGTGAAGTACATGGGTTCTCTCCTTCGTGCAGGCAGGGGCCTCACCCTGCCGGTCAACGCAGAAGCCCCCGGCCGGACGGCCGGGGGCTCACTGGCGGCCTGCTCAGCCGAAGAGCTGGTGGAGGATCTCCTCCAGCTCGGTGTCGTGCGAGTTGTGCGAACCCGTCGCGGGCGAGCTGTTCGGGGTCCGCGAGACCCGGCGCAGCGACCGGCCGCCGAGCGCCTGCGGGTCTTCGGCCAGCTTCAGCGTCAGGTAGGGCCACGGGCCCATGTTCACCGGCTCGTCCTGGGCCCACACCAGCTCGGCCTGCTGCCCGTAGCGGGCCAGCTCGGCGGTGAGCTCCTCGGTGGGGAACGGGTAGAGCCGCTCAAGCCGGACGATCGCGACGTCGTCGCGGCCCGTCTTGTCGCGCTGCGCGGCCAGGTCGTAGTAGAGCTTGCCCGATACCAGGACGACCCGGGTGACCTTGGCCGGATCGACCGTGGTGTCGCCGATGACCGGCTGGAAGGTGCCGGTGGTGAAGTCGGACGCCTTCGACGTGGCCGCCTTGTGCCGCAGCAGCGACTTGGGCGTGAAGACCACCATCGGCTTGTGCCGGTTGGACTCCACCTGCCAGCGCAGCAGGTGGAAGTAGTTGGCCGGCGTGGACGGCTGCGCGACCGTCATGTTGTCGAGCGCGCAGACCTGCAGGAACCGTTCGATCCTGGCCGAGGAGTGGTCGGGGCCCTGGCCCTCGTAGCCGTGCGGCAGCAGCAGCACGACGGAGGAGCGCTGGCCCCACTTCTGCTCACCGGACGAGATGAACTCGTCGATGATCGTCTGGGCGCCGTTGACGAAGTCGCCGAACTGCGCCTCCCAGGCCACCAGGGCATCGGGACGCACGACGCTGTAGCCGTACTCGAAGCCGAGCGCCGCGAACTCGCTGAGCAGCGAGTCGTAGACGTAGAACTTCGTGGTGCCCTCGTTGAACTGCTTCAGCGGCGTGTGGTCGGCGCCGGTCATCCGGTCGACCAGCACCGCGTGCCGCTGGGTGAACGTGCCGCGCCGGGAGTCCTGGCCGACCAGGCGCACCGGGTGGCCGTCGATCAGCAGCGAGCCGAACGCCAGCGTCTCGCCCATCGCCCAGTCGATCGAGTCGGTCTCGACCATCTGGCCGCGGCGCTGCAGCACCGGCGCCAGGCGCGGGTGCGGCGTGAAGCCCTCGGGCAGGTTGAGCTGGGTGTCGACGATGCGCTTGAGCGTCTCGTCGCTGATCGCCGTCGGCGTGTCGGCGTGGGACCACTTGACGACCTCGGCCGGGGGCACCCGCATGGCGGCCGCCTCCTTGGGCTTCTTGGCCGCCTCGCGCGTCTCGGTGAACGCCTGCTCCAGCTTGGCCTGGTAGTCGCGCAGCGCCGACTCGGCCTCCTCGACCGTGATGTCGCCCCGGCCGATCAGCGCCTCGGTGTAGAGCTTGCGCGTGGAGCGCTTGGCGTCGATCAGGTCGTACATCAGCGGCTGGGTGAAGGCGGGGTTGTCGCCCTCGTTGTGGCCGCGGCGGCGGTAGCAGATGAGGTCGATGACGACGTCCTTGCGGAACGCCTGGCGGTATTCGTAGGCCAGCTGGCCCACGCGCACCACGGCCTCGGGGTCGTCGCCGTTGACGTGGAAGATCGGCGCCTGGATCATCCGCGCGACGTCGGTCGCGTAGACCGACGAGCGGGAGGAGGCCGGCGAGGTGGTGAAGCCCACCTGGTTGTTGACCACCACGTGCACGGTGCCGCCGGTGCGGTAGCCGCGCAGCTGCGACAGGTTGAGCGTCTCGGCCACCACGCCCTGGCCGGCGAAGGCCGCGTCGCCGTGGACGAGGACGGGAAGGACGGTGAAGCCCTCCTCGCCGCGCTCCAGGAGGTCCTGCTTGGCGCGGACGACGCCCTCCAGCACCGGGTCGACCGCCTCCAGGTGGGAGGGGTTGGCCACCACGGACGCCGTGATCGTCTTGCCGCTCGGGGCGGTGAACTCGCCGCTCGCGCCCAGGTGGTACTTGACGTCGCCGGAGCCGTGGGCGGTGCGCGGGTCGATGTTGCCCTCGAACTCGCCGAAGATCTGCGCGTAGGACTTGCCCACGATGTTGGCCAGCACGTTGAGCCGGCCGCGGTGGGCCATGCCGATGACGACCTCGTCGAGGCCCTCGTCGGCGGCGTCGCTGATCACCGAGTCGAGCAGCGGGATCAGGGACTCGCCGCCCTCCAGCGAGAAGCGCTTCTGGCCGACGAACTTCGTCTGCAGGAACGTCTCGAACGCCTCGGCGGTGTTGAGCCGGGACAGGATGTTGAGCTGCTCGTCGCGCTCGGGCGAGGCGTGCGGCTTCTCCACCCGGGCCTGGATCCAGGCCCGCTCCTCGGGGTTCTGGATGTGCATGTACTCGATGCCGACCGTGCGGCAGTAGGAGTCGCGCAGCACGCCCAGGATCTCGCGGAGCTTCATCAGCGGACGGCCGCCGAAACCGCCCGTGGCGAACTCGCGCTCGAGGTCCCACAGGGTCAGCCCGTGGGACTGGATGTCGAGGTCGGGGTGCTTGCGCTGCTTGTACTCCAGCGGGTCGGTCTCGGCCATCAGGTGGCCGCGCACGCGGTAGGCGTGGATCAGCTCGATGACCCGGGCCGACTTGGCCACGTCGTCGTCGTGCGAGGCCGAGATGTCCTGGACCCAGCGCACCGGCTCGTACGGGATGCGCAGCGCCTCGAAGATCTCGTCGTAGAAGCCGTCCTCGCCGAGCAGCAGCCGGTGGATCTGGCGCAGGAAGTCGCCCGACTGGGCGCCCTGGATGATCCGGTGGTCGTAGGTGCTGGTCAGCGTCATGACCTTGGAGACGGCCAGGCGCGACAGCGTGTCCGGCGAGGCGCCCTGGTACTCGGCCGGGTACTCCATCGCGCCGACGCCGATGATCGTGCCCTGGCCGGGCATCAGGCGCGGAACGGAGTGGACGGTGCCGATCGTGCCGGGGTTGGTCAGCGAGATCGTGGTGCCGGAGAAGTCGTCGACGCCCAGCTTGCCCGCGCGGGCCTTGCGGACGACCTCTTCGTAGGCCACCCAGAACTGCCGGAAGTCCATCTCCTCGGCGCCCTTGATCGAGGGCACGAGGAGCTGGCGCTCACCGTTGCTCTTCTGGACGTCGATCGCCAGGCCGAACCCGACGTGCTCGGGCTTGACCAGCGTGGGCTTGCCGTCGACCTCCGTGTAGGAGTAGTTCATCTCCGGCATCGCCTTCAGCGCCTTGACGATCGCGAAGCCGATCAGGTGGGTGAAGGAGATCTTGCCGCCACGCCCCCGCTTGAGGTGATTGTTGATCACGATGCGGTTGTCGATGAGCAGCTTGGCCGGGATGGCCCGGACGCTGGTCGCCGTGGGGACAGTCAGGGACAGGTCCATGTTGGCGGCCGTGCGCGCGGCGGCGCCGCGCAGCTTCACCTCCTCGGCGCCCTTGGGCACCGGGGTGGCCGGCTGCTTCGGCTTCTCGGCTGCCGGAGGCGCCTTCGGGGGCGCCTTGGGAGGTGCGGGCGCGGTCGCAGTGCCGTTCGCCGCCTCCCTGACCGGGGTCCGGCCCGGTCCGTAATCAGGGTTGTAGTCAGCGAAGAAGTTCCACCAGGCCTTGTCGACAGACTCTGGATCTTGAAGGTACTTCTGGTACAGCTCGTCGACAAGCCACTCGTTCTGACCAAAGCTTGCCAGCGGGTTTGTCCGCGACGACTCAGACGACACGGCGGAAATCGCCCTCTTCCGCAGATCGGCGTTGATGTTAGAGAACCTGTCCAAGGCTACTCGCCCGGACCGGCAGCGCGCGCCGAAGAGCACGCGCCGCCTCGAACGATCCTCTCAGGACACGCCGAAGAGGTCACGCCCGCCTAGTCAATCCAGGGAGAGCCGCCATTGTTACTGTTTGGTATCAACGTATGGCCGGCAGGTTTATTTCCCTCCGGGCACGATTCTGCTGGTGATCCGCACCCCGGGTGACAGCTCCGCCAGCAGGGCCGCCAGCTCCTTGCCGGCCTGCTGAAGCTCCTCCATCGACATGGGCTCCAGCCGTTCGAGGAGGAAGATCGCGTTGGTCGTCTCCTCGGTGAGCCGGGTGCGCGCCACCTGACGCCAGTTCCACCGGCGGCAGGTCACGCCGGCGTCGTCGCGCCAGATCACCTCGCCGGGCTCGGGCTGCCCGAGCGCCTCCTCCGAGTGCTCGTCGCCGGTCGCCCGCACCAGCCGGGCCGGGCCCTGGTAGCGGTCGAGGTCCTCGCCGCCGATGGGCAGCGCGTGTTTGACGCTGATCGTGTTGTACGCGTCGACCACCCGGTTGATCTCCGGCAGCGGCATGCGCCGGGTCAGGGCGTCGACCGAGGGCCTGGTGCGCTGCGGCTTGGCGCCGAAGGCGCGGTAGGCGTCCTTCCAGGCGTCGATCTTGTCGGCCTGGACCTCGCACGCCGACGCCTCGGCCAGCCAGGCGCGGGTGCGGTCGTCGGTGGGGCCGTTCCGCAGGCCGTGGGCCAGCATCACCAGCACGGCGAAGTCGGGGCGCAGGGCGAGGACGGCGTCGTCCACGCGGATGTCGTCGAGCATCCGCCCAGTTTAGAAGGCCGGCGAATTCGCAAAAATCACTTTGCAAAAAAGCCTTTGCGGTCTAGGGTCGTGCTCATGGAGGAGCAGTACAGGATCAGTGACCCGCAGGTGCTCAAAGTGGTCGCCCACCCCTTGCGGGTGCGGCTGCTCGGGCTGCTGCGCAGCGACGGCCCGGCCACCGCCAGCGAGCTGGGCCGCAAGGTCGGCGAGAGCTCCGGCTCGACCAGCTACCACCTGCGCGAGCTGTTCAAGTACGGATTCATCGAGGAGGACTCCGACCGGCGCGACGGCCGCGAGCGCCGCTGGCGGGCCCGCCACCGCTACACCTCGTGGGACAGCGGCCAGCTGTCCGGCACCGAGGAGGGCCGCGAGGCGGTCCGGATCATGCGGATGCGCCAGGTCGAGGCGCTCGCCCGCGTCGCCCAGGACTACGACGAGCGCCGCTGGTCCCCCGAGTGGGTGCGGGCGGCGGGGATGAGCGACGACTTCGTCGAGCTGCCGCCGGCCGGGCTCAGGGAGTTCGACGAGCGGGTCGACGAGCTGCTCCGCGAGCTCGCGGCACGGCACGCCGGAGATCCCGACACCCGGCAGGTGCACATCTGGAGAGGCGGCTTCCCCCGTCCCCGTACCGAGGAAGAGGAGCAGGACCGATGACCGCTCGTTCCGCGTTACGGCGCTACATGCTCGTCAGCTTCCTGACCTGGCTGCCGCTGGGCCTGATGGCCGCCGTCATGGTGCTGCTGATGACCGAGAGAGGGCTCAGCCTGACCCAGATCGGCCTGGCGGTGACCGTGTTCTCGGTCGTCACCGTCAGCCTGGAGCTGCCCACGGGCGGCCTGGCCGACGTCATCGGACGGCGGATGGTGCTGGCCGCCTCGGCGGTGTTCACCGCGGCGGCGCTCGCGCTGATGAGCGTCTCGACGACGTTCGGGATGTTCCTCGTCACCTGCGTGATCAAGGGCGTGGCCAGGGCGCTGTCCAGCGGCCCGGCCACCTCCTGGTACGTCGACACCCTGCACGAGCTCGAAGGCGGGGACGCCGACCTCAAGCCGGGCCTGGCACGCGGCGGCGCGCTGGAGTCGGTGGCCATGTGCGCCGGGGTGCTGGTCGGCGGCGCCGTGCCGCTGCTGGTGCCGCCCGGGACGATCACGCCACTGGCCGTGCCGCCGCTGCTGGGGGCCGTCGCGGCCGTCGTCCTGCTGGTCGTGGTGGTGTTCGCGCTGCCCGAGCCGGCCCACGCGCGGCGGTCGCTGGGGAGCGTGCTGCGCGAGGTGCCCTCGACGGTGGTCGGCGGGATCCGGCTGGCCGCCGGGGGAGCGGTGCTGCGCCGCCTGATGCTCGCCGCCGCCGCGTCCGGCGTGCTGCTGATGACGATCGAGCTGCTGACCCCCGGCCGCCTGGCCGAGCTGGCCGGCACGTCCGAGCGCGGCAGCCTGGCCTACGCCGTCGTGGCGGCCCTGGGATACGCCGCCAGCGCCACGGGCAGCGCGATCGCGCCCCGCGCGGCGCGCCTGGCCGGGAGCTCGGCCAGGGGGGCCATGGTGGGCGCGGTGCTCTGCGCGCTGTCGGTCGGCTCGCTGGCCGCCACCGCCGGGCTGGACGGCGTGCCCGGCCTGGTGACGGCCGGGCTGGCCTACCTCGTCATGTTCGCCGGGCTGTCGGTGACCGGGCTGCTCTGCCTGGAGATGCAGCACAACGCGGTCTCCGCCGCCGAGCGCACCACGGTCACCTCGACGTCCTCGCTCTCGCTCCAGGCGGGCGGGGTGCTGGCCAACTCCACGCTCGGCGTCCTGGCCGCGCAGGCGGGCGCGTCGGCCGCCTGGTGGGTGGCCTCGGGGGTGGTGCTGGCCTCGGCGCTGCTGTTCGTGGCGATGCCGAGGCCGGGGGTCACAGGCTCCAGTCGAGTTCCGGCCCTACCGGAACGATCCTGCTCGGGTTGATGTTCGTCTGGGTCATGTAGTAGTGGCGTCTGATGTGGTCGAAGTCCGTGGTGTCGCGGAAGGCGGGGATCGCGTAGAGCCTGCGGGTGTACGCCCACAACGCCGGATAGTCGGTCAGCCGCCTGATCGAGCACTTGAAGTGTCCGTGGTAGACCGTGTCGAACCTGACCAGCGTGGTGAACAGCCGCACGTCGCTGTCGGTGAGCGTGCCGAAGAGGAACTCCGACTCGGCCAGGCGCACCTCCAGCAGGTCGAGCGTGGTGAACACGCGGGCGACCGCCTCCTCGTACGCCTGCTGCCCGCGGGCGAAGCCGGCCTCGTAGACCGCGTTGTTGAGGCCGTGGTAGAGGCGGTCGTTCATGATGTCGATGTCCGGGCGCAGGCGTTCGGGGTACAGGTCGGGCGCGCTGCCCCACGACGTCTCCAGATCGAGGGTGATCTGCGGGAAGTCGTTGGTGACCAGGCGTTCTTCCTGGATGTCCCAGATGCACGGCACGGTGTAGCGGCCCGTGTAGCCCGGTTCGGTCGCGTGGTAGAGCTCCGACAGGTACGGCGGGTCGCCGTCGGGGATCCGCCAGCCCTTCTCGTCGCGGATGGGGTCGACGATCGTGACGTCCAGCAGGTCCTCCAGGCGGAGCAGGGCGCGGACGATCAGCACGCGCTGTGCCCACGGGCAGGCGTAGGAGGCGTAGAGCCGGTAGCGGCCGGGCTCGGGCGGCCCGAGCCGTTCGGTGAAGCGGTTCGGCTGCCGGACGAAGCGGCCATCGTCCGAGATCTCGCGGCTCAGCTTCATGACCCCTAGTAGAACATGATTCGGGACCAGAACTATATTCGGGGCCATGGCAAAGTTCGTGGTGACTCCTTCCAGCGTGGCGCAGCGTGAGGCATGGATGAGCGGGGCGGTTCCCGGGGTCGAGCGGGTCCGGCCGGGGCTGTGGTCGATCCCGGTGCCCATCCCGGTCAACCCGCTGCGGTACGTGCTGGTCTACGCCCTCGAACTGCCCGACGGCGTGGCCATCGTGGACGCCGGATGGAACACCGACGAGGCCTACGACGCCCTCGCCGCCGGGCTGGCCGTGGCCGGCTACGGGATCGCCGACGTCAGGGCCGTCCTGGTCACCCACCTGCACCCCGACCACTACGGCCTGGCCGGACGCGTCCGCGAGGCGTCGGGCGCCTGGATCGGGCTGCACCCGGCCGACGCGAACCTCGTGCGCGAGCGGTACGACGACGACGCCATCGACTCGCTCGTCCAGCGGGAGCGGGCCCTGCTCCGGCGCTCCGGCGTGCCCGACCTGAGCCTGGACGAGCTGGCCGGGGCCTCCATGATGATCAGGCACATGGTCACGATGGCCCGTCCCGACCGGCTGATCGAGGACGGCGAGGAGCTCGGCCTGCCCGGCTGGGACCTGCGGGCCGTCTGGACCCCCGGCCACACGCCCGGCCACCTGTGCTTCGTCTCGCCGGAGCGCAGGCTGCTGCTCTCCGGTGACCACGTGCTGGCGAAGATCACCCCGATCGTGGCCGTGCACCCCCAGTCGGGCCCCGACCCGCTGGCCGACTACCTCGGCTCGCTGGCCGCCGTCCGCGAGCTGGAGGTGGACGAGGTGCTGCCCGGCCACGAGTACCGCTTCCTGGAGCTGGCCGGACGCGTCGACCACGTGCTGGCGCACCACGACGAGCGGCTGGCCGAGATCGAACGGGTCGTCGGCGAGGACGACGGCGTGACCTGCTGGGACGTGGCCACCCGGCTGAGCTGGTCGCGCCCCTGGGAGACGATCCCGCCGTTCATGCGCCGGGCGGCCAACAACGAGACGCTGGCCCACCTGGTATGGCTGGCCGGACGGGGCAGGGTACGCCGGGAGGAGGGCGAGCCCGAGCTCTGGAGACGCGCCTGAGCCGGTCGGTTATCGTACTCCTACCAGAATGTTGTTCTCTTGCTCTGGAGGTTCGATGCTTCGGTTCGATGACAGGGTCGCGATCATCACGGGCGCCGGGCACGGCCTCGGCAGGGCGCACGCGCTCCTGCTCGCCGAGCGGGGCGCCAAGGTCGTGGTCAACGACCTCGGCGGCGCGCTCGACGGCACCGGCGCCTCCACCGGCCCCGCCGCCGAGGTGGTCGAGCTCATCACCAAGAACGGCGGCCAGGCCGTCGCCAACGCCGACAACGTCGCCACCCCCGAGGGCGCGAGGGCGCTCGTGCAGACGGCCGTCGACGCGTTCGGCCGGGTCGACATCGTCGTCAACAACGCGGGCATCCTGCGGGACAAGTCGTTCGGGAAGATGACCGTCGAGGACTTCGACGGCGTGCTGGCCGTGCACGTACGCGGGTCGTACCTGGTCAGCCAGGCCGCCTACCCGCTGATGAAGGAGGCCGGTTACGGCCGCATCGTCAACACCTCCAGCCCGGCCGGCCTGTTCGGCAACTTCGGCCAGGCCAACTACTCCACGGCCAAGATGGGCCTGGTCGGGCTGACCAAGACGCTGGCCATCGAGGGCGCGCGCAACGGCATCAAGGCCAACGCCATCGCCCCCATCGCCTGGACCAGGATGACCGAGGCGCTGCTGCCGGCCGAGTTCGAGGCCAAGTTCACGCCCGAGCGGGTGAGCGCGCTGGTCGCCTACCTCGTGCACGACTCGTGCGAGTCGAGCGGGGAGGTGTTCACCGTCGGCGGCGGGCGGGTGGCCCGCGTGTTCGTGGCCGAGGGGCCCGGCTGGAAGGCCGACGACCTCACCCCCGAGGCGATCGCCGACAACTGGGGCTCGGTGATGGCCGAGCAGCCGTACGTGCTGACGGCCGGCGACTCGATGAAGGCCATGCTCTAGCGCCGGAGCCTGCCGGAAGCCGGTCATCGCCCGCCGGGGCGGTGGCCGGCTTCCGTGCGTTCGGGAGGGTTCCGGCGAACGTCTCATGCCAGGCTTTGTTCGATCTTCGGCATAAGTCCGCGAGGTTCGGTCGAATCAGACTCTTGATTTGCCGCATGAGTGATCTTATTGTTCCCGCATGACCCCCCAGCCGGGCTCGGCTGCCGACGTCCTGACGCTCATCAGCGCCGGATCGGCGACCACCCGTTCCGATCTCGCGCGCCTCACCGGACTGGCCAGATCCACGATCTCCCAGCGGGTCGACGCGCTCATCGAGCGCGGCCTCGTCGAGGAGACCGAGAGCGGCGAGTCCACCGGCGGCCGTCCCCCGCGCCAGCTCCGCCTGCACACCGAGGAGCACGCCTTCGCCGGCGTCGACCTCGGCGCCACCCACTGCCGGGTCGCGCTCATGGACCTGACCGGCGGCCTGCTGGCCGAGTGCGAAGACCCGCTGGAGATCGGCGAGGGCCCCGACAAAGTGCTCGCCCACGTCGACCAGCGGCTCGACCGGCTGCTCGGCGAGGCCGGACGACCCCGCGCCGCCCTGCGCGCCATCGGCATCGGCGTGCCCGGCCCGGTGGAGTTCGCCACCGGCCGCCCCAACAACCCGCCGATCATGCCCGGCTGGAACGACTACCCCGTCCCCGAATACTTCGACGGCATCCAGGTGCTGGTCGACAACGACGTCAACGTCATGGCGCTCGGCGAGCACCGCAACGCCTTCGCCGGCACCAGCCACCTGCTGTTCGTCAAGGTCGGCACCGGCATCGGCTGCGGCATCGTGGCCGACGGCAAGCTCCACAGAGGAGCCCAGGGCTCGGCCGGCGACATCGGGCACATCCGCGTCAGCGGCCACGACGACGCCGGCTGCCGCTGCGGCAACAGCGCCTGCCTGGAGGCCGTGGCCGGCGGCGCCGCCATCGCCCGCCGGCTCGCCGAGCTCGGGCTGGCCGCCGAGACCGGCGCCGACGTCGTCGCGCTCGTCCAGGCGGGCAACACCCAGGCGCTGCGGCTGGTCAGGGAGGCCGGCCGGCTCATCGGCGAGGTGCTGGCCGGCCTGGTCAACTTCTTCAACCCCGAGGTCATCGTCATCGGCGGCGCGCTGTCCCGCGTCCACGAGCACCTCCTGGCCGGCGTCAGGGAGACCATCTACCGCCGGTCGCTGCCGCTGGCCACCCACCACCTGTCCATCACCCCGAGCCGCACCGGGATCAACGCCGCCGCTCTCGGCGCGGGCCTGCTCGCCATCGAGCACTACCTGGCACCGGACAACATCAACCGCATCGTCAACGCCTGAAGGGGACCCCCGATGCTGGTCATGAAGGGCATCGTCAAGCAGTTCCCCGGCGTGCGCGCGCTCGACGGGGTCGACCTCGACGTACGGGCGGGCGAGGTCCACTGCCTGCTCGGCCAGAACGGCGCCGGCAAATCCACCCTGATCAAGGTGCTGGCCGGCGTCCACCAGCCCGACGAGGGCACCATCGTCTTCAACGACGCACCCGTCCGGCCCACCAGCCCCATCGACGCCATCCGGCTCGGCTTCGCCACCATCTACCAGGAACTCGACCTGGTCGACGGCCTCAGCGTCGCCGAGAACATCTTCCTCGGCCACGAGCACGCCCGCTTCGGGTTCGTCAACCGCCAGGCCGGCCGCCGGGCCGCCCGCGAGGTGCTGGAACGCCTCGGCCACGGCGAGATCCGCCCCTCCACCGAGGTCGGACGGCTCTCCCCGGCCGCCAAACAGGTCGTCTCGATGGCCCGCGCCCTCTCCCACGACGCCCGCCTGATCATCATGGACGAGCCGTCGGCCGCCCTGGCCCACGACGAGGTCGCCAACCTGTTCCGCATCATCCGCGAGCTCACCGCCCAGGGCGTGGCCGTCGTCTACATCTCCCATCGGCTGGAGGAGATCCGCGAGATCGGCGACCGCGTCACCGTGCTCAAGGACGGGCGCACCGTCGCCGTCGGCCTGCCCGCCCGCGACACGCCCACCGCCCGCATCGTCTCCCTCATGACCGGCCGCAACGTCGAGTACGTCTTCCCGCCCCGCCCCACCCGGCCGCCCGGCGAGGAGGTGCTGCGCGTGGAGAACCTGACCGCGCCCGGCGTCTTCGCCGACGTCTCCTTCTCCGTACGCGCCGGGGAGATCGTCGGACTGGCCGGGCTCGTCGGCAGCGGACGCTCCGAGATCCTGGAGGCCGTCTACGGAGCCCGGCCCGCCGCCGGCCGCGTCACCCTCGCCGGCCGCCCGGCCGGCCGCCGCGTGACCGGCGCCGTCCGGCAGGGCATGGGCCTGGCCCCCGAGGAACGCAAGGCCCAGGCCCTGCTGCTCGACCAGAGCGTCACCGCGAACATCACGCTCGGCACCCTGCCGCAGTTCGCCAGGTTCGGCTGGATCGACCGCGGACGCGAGCGGGCCGAGGCCGCCCGCCTGGCCCAGCTCCTCGACATCCGCCCGCCCGACCCAGAACGCCCGATCAGGACCCTGTCGGGCGGCAACCAGCAAAAGGCCGTGCTCGCCCGCTGGCTGCTCGGCGGACGCAGACTGCTGCTGCTCGACGAGCCCACCCGCGGCGTCGACGTCGGCGCCCGCGCCGAGCTGTACGCCGTCATCCGCGACCTGGCCGACCAGGGCATCGGCGTGCTGCTGGTCTCCAGCGAGGTCCCCGAGGTGCTGGGGCTCGCCGACCGGGTGCTCGTGCTGCGCGAGGGCGCCGTCATCCACGAGGGCGAGGCGGCCGGCCTGGACGAGCACCGCGTACTGGACATGATCATGGATGGGAGGGCCGCGTGATGAGCGAGCCCATAGAGGCGCCCGAACGACCCGCCGCCGGGGTCGCCCGGCCGAGACCGTCCCTGTTGAACGGGGTCGCCGAGATCCGCCACCTCGGCCTGCTGGGCGCGCTGGCGCTGCTCGTGGTCGTCGGCCTGGTCACCCGCTTCGACAACTTCGCCACCACCTCCAACCTGGTCAGCATCCTGGCCCTGGCCGCCACCATCGGCGTGATCACCGTCGGGGCCACCTTCGTGATCATCGGCGGCGGCATCGACCTGTCCGTCGGCGCCGTCATGGCCCTCGCCTCGGTCTGGGCCACCACGCTGGCCACCCAGTCGTACGGGCCGGTGGTGATGGCCGTCTGCGCGATCCTCGTCGGCACCGGGGCAGGGCTGGTCAACGGGCTGCTGATCGCCTACGGGCGGATGGTGCCGTTCATCGCCACCCTGGCCATGCTGGTGGCCGCCCGCGGCCTGGCCCAGCGCATGTCCGACAGGAAGACGCAGCTCATCCAGGTCGAGGGCATCGTGCAGCTGTCCACCACGCGGCTGCTCGGCATCCCGCTGCTGGTCTACGTGTTCGCCCTGGTCGTGGTGCTGGGGTGGATCGTACTCAACCGCACCACGTTCGGCCGCCGCACGTACGCGGTCGGAGGCAACCCCGAGGCGGCCAGGCTGGCCGGCATCGACGTACGCAGGCACACGATGCTCCTGTACGCCCTGTCCGGCTTCTGCTGCGGCGTCGCCGCGATCCTCATCATGGCCCGCACGACGACAGGCTCGTCCACCCACGGCGACCTGTACGAGCTCGACGCCATCGCCGCCGTCATCATCGGCGGCACCCTGCTCACCGGCGGCCGGGGCACGATCATCGGCTCGATCCTGGGCCTGCTGATCTTCACCCTCATCACGAACCTGTTCATCCTCAACGGGCTCAACACCAGCGACCAGCTGATCGCCAAGGGCCTGATCATCGTCGTCGCCGTCCTTCTCCAGCGGCGGAACCTGAAAGCGAGAGCAACATGAGTGAGAACGTCGCGCGCAGGGGATTCCTCGTCGGCGGGGCTGTGCTGTTAGCGGCGGGTTGCACCAGCAACGAGCCGGCGGCCGCTCCCTCGTCGGCGGCGCCCGCGCCCGCCCCCGCCGCGAGCGGCAACGACGAACCCGGCCAGAAGGTGACGATCGGCTTCTCCGCGCCGGCCGCCGACCACGGCTGGATCGCGGCCATCGCCAAGAACGCCGAGAGCGCGGCCAAGCAGTACAGCGACGTCGACTTCAAGGCCGTCGAGCCGACCAACGACATCAACCAGCAGATCTCCGCCGTCGAGTCGCTGATCGCGGCCAAGGTGAACGCCCTGGTCATCCTGCCGAACGACGGCCAGCAGCTGAACCAGGTCGCGCTGCAGGCGACGCAGGCGGGCATCCCGGTCATCAACCTCGACCGGGTGTTCCCCGACAAGCTGGCCTACCGGACGTGGATCGGCGGCGACAACTACGGTATGGGCGTCGCGGCCGGGCACTACATCGGCAAGCAGCTCAAGGACAAGGGCGTCGCGAACCCGGTGATCGTCGAGATCCAGGGCATCGCCACGCTGCCGCTGACCCAGGACCGCAGCAAGGGCTTCGCCGACGCGCTGAAGACGTACGGGTTCAGCGTGACGGCCAAGCAGGACGCCAAGTTCACCGTCGAGACCGGCAACCAGGTGGCGACCTCGCTGCTGCAGGCGCACAAGAAGATCGACGCCCTGTGGAACCACGACGACGACCAGGGTGTCGGCGTGCTGGCCGCCATCAAGGAGGCCAACCGCGACGAGTTCATCATGGTCGGCGGCGCCGGCTCGCTGAACGCGATGAAGGAGATCCAGGCCGGCACGTCGGTGCTCAAGGCCACCGTCACCTACAGCCCGACGATGGCCTCCTCGGCCGTCCGGCTCGCCAGGTTGATCGCGCAGGGCAAGGGCATGAGTGACCTCGTGGAGAATCAGGTTCCCCAGTCGATCACCCTCGCGTCGGAGACGATCACCAAGGAGAACGTCGACAAGTATCTGGCGCTCGGATTCGAATCCTGATCGGGGGTTGCATGTCAGACAAGACCACCATCGGCGTGGGCATGATCGGCTACGCGTTCATGGGCCGCGTCCACTCCCAGGCCTGGCGGAGCGTCGGCGCGTTCTTCGACCTGCCGCTCGCGCCGCGCATGGCGGTGCTGGCGGGCCGGTCGAAGGAGCAGACCGCCGCCGCGGCGGCCCGGCTCGGCTGGGCCGACGTCGAGACGGACTGGCGGGAGCTCGTCCGGCGGGACGACGTGCAGATCGTCGACATCTGCACGCCGGGCGACTCGCACGCCGAGATCGCGATCGCCGCGTTGCGCGCCGGCAAGCACGTGATCTGTGAGAAACCGCTGGCCAACACCGTCGCCGAGGCCGAGGCCATGGTCGCGGCGGCGGCCGCGGCGCCGGGCAGGAGCATGGTGGCCTTCAACTACCGGCGGGTCCCGGCGGTCGCCCTGGCCCGCCGGTACGTCGAGGAGGGCAGGCTCGGCGAGATCCGGCACGTACGCGCCCAGTACCTCCAGGACTGGATCGTGGACCCGGAGTTCCCGCTGGTGTGGCGGTTGCAGAAGGACAAGGCGGGCGCCGGGGCGCTCGGCGACATCGGCTCGCACATCGTGGACGCCGCCGAGTTCGTCACCGGCCAGCGCGTGGTGGGCGTGTCGGGGCTGACCGAGACGTTCGTCAAGGAGCGTCCGCTGGCGGGGGAGTCGGCGGGGCTGGGCGGGTCCCGTACGGAGGAGAGGGGGACGGTCACCGTCGACGACGCCGCGCTGTTCATCGGCCGGATGTCGGGCGGCGCGCTGGCCTCCTTCGAGGCCACCAGGTTCGCGACCGGGCGCAAGAACGCGATGCGCATCGAGGTCAACGGGCAGCTCGGCAGCCTGGCGTTCGACTTCGAGTCCATGAACGAGCTGTGGTTCAGCGAGGGCGGGGGCGGGTTCGAGCGGATCCTGGTGACCGAGCCCGACCATCCCTACGTGGGGGCGTGGTGGCCGCCGGGGCACGGGCTCGGCTACGAGCACACCTTCACCCACGAGATCAAGGACTTCCTGGAGGCCGTCGCGGCCGGCACCGACCCTTCGCCGTCGTTCGCCGACGGGCTGCGGGTGCAGCGCGTGCTGGCGGCGGTGGAGGCGAGCGCGGCCGACGGCAGCCGGTACACCCCTGTGGAGGATCGATGAGACCAGTAACGCTGTTCACCGGGCAGTGGGCGGACCTGCCGTTCGAGGAGGTGTGCAGGCTGGCGGCCGAATGGGGCTACGACGGCCTGGAGATCGCCTGCTCGGGTGACCACTTCGACGTGGCGCAGGCGGTGGCGGACCCGTCGTACGTGGAGCAGAAGCGCGCCCAGCTCGACAAGCACGGCCTGAAGGTGTGGACGATCTCCAACCACCTCGTCGGCCAGGCCGTCTGCGACCATCCGATCGACGAGCGGCACAAGGCGATCCTGCCGGCCCGCATCTGGGGCTCGGGCGATCCGGAGTCGGTGCGGCGGGCCGCGGCCGAGGACATGAAGGACACCGCGCGGGCGGCGGCGGCGCTCGGCGTGGACACGGTGGTGGGGTTCACCGGGTCGTCGATCTGGCACACCGTGGCCATGTTCCCGCCGGTGCCGGCGTCGATGGTGGAGGCCGGCTACCAGGACTTCGCCGACCGCTGGAACCCGATCCTCGACGTGTTCGACGAGGTGGGGGTGCGCTTCGCGCACGAGATCCACCCGAGCGAGATCGCCTACGACTACTACACGACGCAGCGGACGCTGGAGGCGATCGGGCATCGTCCGGCGTTCGGGCTGAACTGGGACCCGTCGCACATGGTGTGGCAGGACCTCGACCCGGTGGCGTTCATCCTCGACTTCAAGGACCGGATCTACCACGTCGACTGCAAGGACACCCGGGTCCGGGTCGGTGACGGGCGCAAGGGGCGGCTGTCGTCGCACCTGCCCTGGGCGGACATGCGGCGGGGATGGGACTTCGTCTCCACCGGGCGCGGTGACGTGCCGTGGGAGGACTGCTTCCGGGCGCTCAACTCGATCGGGTACGACGGGCCGATCTCGATCGAGTGGGAGGACGCGGGGATGGACCGGCTGGACGGCGCCCGGGAGGCGCTGGGGTACATCCGGCGGCTGAACTCCATCACGCCGCCCGCCACGGCCTTCGACGCGGCCTTCTCCACCACGTAGGACCACGTAGGACCATGTAGGGCCATCTAGGGTCACGGGCCGGGCGATCGCGCGTCCGGCCCGTGCCGGACGTCCGGGGCGGGCCGGCGCGCGGTCATCAGCCCGACGATCATGATGAGCCCGCAGACGAGGAACGGCCAGCCGTACGGCCGTCGTGGCGCCCAGCCGTCGAACGTGGTCGCCACCCCCACCAGGGTCACGGCCGCCGCCGCGAGCCACCCGAGCGCCCGCCCGGCCACGCGGGCGCGCAGCGACGCCAGCAGGATCGCCAGGACGATCCCCGGCCAGGCCATGAGGACGAAGTCCCAGACGTGGGCGGGCCCCGGCGCGTGGGCGCGGAGCGCGCCGTTCAGCGGGCCGGCGGCGAGGTAGAGCGGGAAGGCCATGACGACCATGGCCAGGTCGCCGTACAGGCCGTCGCCCAGGCGGCCGTCCTGGGTGAGCCAGGTCAGCGTCAGCACCGCGGCCCCGTACGCGCCCGGCGCGAGCGCCGCTGGCAGGCCCTGGACCCTGGCGATGGCTGCGATCATCGGACGCCTTCCCCTGTCACGTCACCGCTCCGGCGATCCCACGGTAGAGCGCCCGGCGGGCGGTGGCCGGGCGTATGGGAAACCCTTGCCGTAACCGGTCAGGCCGCCTTCGGACCCCGTCTTCTGACATACGAACGGCTCATCTGGAAACAAGGAGGATCGTGGAGATCGCGTGCGCCGCGATCATCTCGCCGTTCGCCCAGGAACAGGACAGACAGAGGAGATCCGACCATGCCTGCACCCGCGACCATCGTGATCGCCGGCGGCGGCCTCGCCGCGGCCAAGGCCGCAGAGGCCCTGCGCGGCGAGGGCTTCGACGGCCGGCTCGTGCTGGTCGGCAGGGAGACGCACCTGCCGTACGAGCGGCCGCCGCTGTCCAAGGACTACCTCCAGGGCGCCGGCGAACGCGACAAGATCTTCGTCCACGACCGTTCCTGGTACGACGAGCACGACGTCGAGCTGCGGCTGGGCGTCGAGGTCACCGGCATCGACCCGGCCGGCCACCGGGTCACCCTGAGCGACGGCGAGCAGCTCGGCTACGACCGGCTGCTGCTGGCCACCGGCTCCCGTCCGCGCCGCCCGGACATCCCCGGCGCCGACCGGCCCGAGGTGCTGTACCTGCGTACCGTCGACGACAGCGAACGCCTGCGCGCCACCCTGGCCGGCGCCGGCCGCGTCGCGATCCTCGGGGCCGGCTGGATCGGCCTGGAGGTGGCCGCCGCCGCCCGCGCCGCGGGGGCCGAGGTCACCGTGATCGAGACGGCGTCCGCGCCGCTGCTGCGCGTGCTGGGGCCGCACGTCGCCCAGGTGTTCACCGCGCTGCACCGCGAGCACGGCGTGCGCTTCCTCTTCGACGCCCGTCCCGCCGAGATCACCGGCTCCGGGGTCCTGCTCGCCGACGGCGCCCACGTCGAGGCGGACGTCGTCGTGGCCGGCGTGGGCGCCGAGCCGGACACCGACCTCGCGCGGGCCGCCGGGCTGACCGTCGAGGACGGCGTCAAGGTGGGGGCCGACCTGCGCACCTCCGACCCCGACATCTTCGCGGCCGGCGACATCGCCAACGCCTACCACCCGCTGCTGGGCCACCACGTCCGGGTCGAGCACTGGGCGAACGCGCTCAACCAGCCCGCCACCGCCGCCCGCGCGATGCTCGGCCGGGCCGGCGACTACGACAACCTGCCCTACTTCTTTACCGACCAGTACGACCTGGGCATGGAGTACGTCGGCCACGTCCCGCCCGGCCGCACGCCCGACGTCGTGGTCCGCGGCGACCTGGACGCCCGCGAGTTCATCGCCTTCTGGCTGGACGAGCAGGACAGGGTGCTGGCCGCGATGAACGTCAACATCTGGGACGTCACCGACCACACCCAGGCCCTCATCCGGTCCCGCAAGCCGGTGGACCGGGCCGCGCTCGCCGACCCCGGCACCCCGCTCGACCAGCTCCTGCCCTCCTGACGCCGGGAGCGGCACGGGACGGTCCGTCCCGTGCCGCACCGGAGGAGGGTCAGCGCACGACGCGGCAGACCAGGGCGTCGGAGGTGCCGCGCAGCGCGGACATCACCACGTCCGTGGTGAGGAACTTGCAGGCCAGGTACGGGTCACCGGAGCCCGCGTACGTCATCGGGCCGGGGCCGCCGGTGTAGCAGCGCAGGCCGCCGGACTCGTAGAAGCCGATCCACGAGGACGAGCTGACCTTGGCGTGACAGTAGTCGCCGATCGAGAGCGGCCCGAAGGTCACGTCCACGACGGCCGCCTGGGCGGGCGCGGCGAGGGCGAGCAGGCCGGCGACGGCGAGGGAGAGCAGGGCGAGGCCGCGACGAAGCATGGATACTCCTTGGGGGGTGGTGGGCACTCACCCCGGAGTATCCGTTAGGAAACTTTCCTTAGCAATGGGTGCGACCGGTTCGGCCGATCACGGCCCGACCTGCCCGGGGCCGGAGAGCGAAAGCCTGGTCTCCGGCCCCGAGGCCGGGGTCAGTCCATGATGACGATCTGGCGGAGCACCTCGCCGCCGCGCAGGGCCGCGACGGCGTCGTTCAGGTCGCCGAGCCGGATGCGGGCGCTGATCAGCGACTCCAGGTCGAGCTGTCCCGCCTTGTGGAGCTTGGCGAAGTAGGGGAAGTCGTGCCGCACGTCGGCCTCGCCGTACAGGCTGGACAGCAGCTTCTTGCCCTCGAACAGCAGGCTGAAGGCGGAGATGGAGACCATGTCGTCCACCGCGCCGGCGCCCACCACGATGACGTCGCCGCCCGCCCGGGTGAGCTGCCAGGCGCTCTGGATGGTCGCCGCCTTGCCGACGACCTCGAAGCCGTAGTCGAAGCCGCTGCCGCCGGTCAGCTCGTTCAGGGCCTCGGGGACCTGCTCGGGCGTGATCGCGTGCGTCGCGCCGACCTTCTTGGCCAGGGCGTGCTTGGACTCCAGGGGGTCGACGGCGAGGATCGTCCTGGCGCCGGAGACGCGGGCGCCCTGGATGACCGACAGGCCGACGCCGCCGCAGCCGATCACCACGACCGTGGAGCCGGGACGCACCTTGGCGGTGTTGATCGCGGCGCCCACGCCGGTCGTGATGCCGCAGCCGATCAGCGCCGCCGCCTCCCACGACACGTCGTCGTCGATCTTGATCGCGCCCTGCCAGGGCACGATGACCTCCTCGGCCCAGGTGCCGCAGCCCGCCATGCCGAACGCCGTCGCGTTGTCGCCGCCGAAGCGGAAGTTGCCCTTGCTGAAGGACTCGATGACGTACTTCATGCACATGTACGGCTGCCCGCCCACGCACAGGTCGCAGGACTGGCAGGCCGGGCGCCAGCTGATCACGACGTGGTCGCCCGGCGCGACCGACGTGACGTGCTCGCCCACCTCGACCACCTCGCCCGCGCCCTCGTGGCCCGGGATCAGCGGCACCGGCTGCGGAAGCACGCCGGACATGGCCGACAGGTCCGAGTGGCACACGCCCGTGGCTCTGATCCGTACGCGGACATCGGTCGGCCCGACGGGGGCCAGGGTGATGTCGTCGCGGATGTCCAGCTTGTCGTTGCCTACGGCGTGCAGGATCGCGGCGCGCATGGGGTTTCTCCTCCGGCTACGGCTAGTCCTCTAGCGACAGGGCGGCTTTCGGGCAGGACCTGACCGCGCTGCGGACGCGGTCCTGCATCTCGGGGGGTGGTTCGGGGAGCAGGATGTGCAGCTGGTCGTCGTCGTCCACCTCGAAGACCTCGGGCGCGAGCCCCATGCACACGGCGTTGGCCTCGCAGACCAGTTCATCGACCTTGACCTTCATGTGAGCCTCCTGTGATCCCATGAGACCACTTTGGTGCGCTCGACGACGTAGGCGATGCGTTTTCTGCCGGTCTGCTCGACGTAGGGGGTGAGCAGGTCGTCCGGCACGCCCGGCGTCATCCTGCGCGCGATCGTCATGCCGATGGCGAGCACCCGGTCCCGGTCGTCCACCTGCTCGGCCACGCCGTACACCAGGACGCCGCGGAGCTGGTCGTAGTCGTCGCCCGCCTCGACCAGGCAGCTCACCCGCGGGTCGCGGGACAGGTTGCGGGCCTTCTGCGCCTTGCCGTACGTCCAGAAGGCGATGCGGCCCTCGTCCAGCCCGTAGAACATGGTCACCAGGTGGGGTGTCCCGTCGGGGTTGATGGTCGCGAGCTGGACCTTGCGCGAACCCTCCAGGAACGCCGTGACCTCGTCGTCGGACATCGCGATGCGAGCGCGCTGATTCACGTGCCAAGTAGAACAGGTTGCAAAGAAGCACGGCAAGAGGTCGCTGGAATGTTGTTCGGTTCGGCTAGGGTGCATGCCTATGACGATGCCGCCGGAGCTGCTGCAGGCAGCGGAGCACGCCAAGGGTTTCATGCCGCCGAAGGAGGGTCTGGCCCTGTTCGAGGCGGCCTGCCGGTACGGCGGCCTGGGGCCGCTCTGCGAGATCGGCACCTACTGCGGCAAGTCGGCGATCTACCTCGGCGCGGCGGCCCGGCACACCGGCTCGGTGGTCGTCACCGTCGACCACCACCGGGGCTCGGAGGAGATCCAGCCCGGCTGGGCCCACCACGACCCGGCCCTGATGGACCCGCGCTTCGGGCGGATGGACTCCCTGCCCTTCTTCCGCGCCGCCGTCGCCGCCGCCGGGCTGGAGGAGGAGGTGATCGCCGTCGTCGGGCGGTCCGACCGGGTGGCCGCGTTGTGGAACACGCCGCTCGGCCTGCTCTTCATCGACGGCGGCCACTCCGAGGAGCCGGTGACCCGCGACTACGAGGGCTGGGCGCCGCACGTCATGGAGGGCGGCGCGCTGGTCTTCCACGACATCTATCCCGACCCGGCCGACGGCGGGCAGGCGCCGTACCGGGTCTACCTGCGCGCCCTTGAGTCGGGCGCCTTCCGCGAGGTGTCGGCCGAGGGCTCGCTGCGCGTGCTCGAACGCGTCGGCCGGGGCGTCTAGCGCCGGTGGCGGCGGTTCCACGACCGGCGGGTGTGGGCCTGCCAGCGCTGGAAGTCCTCGTGGGTGTGGGCGTCGTGGCCGAGGGCCAGCAGCGCCTGGTCGGTCCAGGCGGCCGCCTCGTCGGGCGCGGCGTCGGCCAGGATCGGCACGGCCAGCCGCGCGTGGTCCGGCAGCGCCCCCGACCGCAGCCGCGCCGCGACCGCGAAGGCGCAGCCCTGGGCCAGGTGGGCGCGGAAGCCGTCGGCGCCGGCGTGCTCGGTCAGCCACCACAGCTCGTCGCTGTCGGCGCCGCCCGTGTACGTGGCCGCGAACCCCACGCCGCTCCACAGGTCGGCCCGCCGGCTCGCCGGGAAGGCCGCGATGCGCGCGCCGACGTCGTCCGGCGAGGCGCAGTCGTGGTACCACAGCAGCCGGCCGAGGCCCTGGTCGAAGACCGCGCAGTGGGCGCGGGTGAGCAGGTCCGGCATGCTCCTGCGGCCCACCATGCGGTCCGCGCGCGACAGGCTCCACTGGAAGCCGAACCCGTCCACGGCCAGCCAGCGCATCAGCGGGTGCGCCCGCCGCGCGCCCCAGACCGGACGCAGCCGCAGCAGCGCGTAGCCGCGTCCGGCGCCGACGTACGCGGCGTGGCGGTGATGCTGGGCGGGGCCGGCCAGTAGCTCGTGAAGGCGCCGGCCCCGGGTCAAGGTGAGCAGGTCGAGCACGGTGCAGGCGGCCGCCGCGCCCTCGTGGCCGAACGGCCGCTGCTCGGGTGAGAGGTCTTCGATCTTCTCGACTTCCCGCGACATGACCGCGTTGAAGCCGAACACGTACGACTGCTCGGAATCCGTGAAGACCGTCCGGGGAGCGCCGGGGCGCAGCCGGAACCTGCGCCGGCCCAGATCGGACTCCGAAGGATCCTTGGCCAGAAACCTCCGCAGCCCCCTCGCCGGGGACAGTGTCGGCTCGATCCTGACCTGGTCCAAGAACGCTGTTGTGCCCGTGTCGCCCACGCTTCCCCCGAAGACGCCTCCTACGGCCAGACACGAAGCTAGTAACCCCATTGCGCCGTTCACCGGCGGCGCACCGGATGTCCCCGGCAAAGAACCCGCAAAAGCCCTTGCGCCGACGCCGTGCGGGATCAGCCGGGAGGCGCCGACCGGAACGACTGACGCTCCACGCACCCGCACGCCTCCGGATCCGACACCGACGTGCCCGCGATGTCGCGGAACAGCCCGGAACCGGGGGACAGGCGCTGCAACGCGTCCGCGGCGAGGATGGCTGCGGCCGCGGTGTAGCCGGAGCGCTCGTGCGGGAAGTGCTTGCGGTTGACGAACTGCCAGCCGGTCCAGTACGAGCCGTCCTCGTGGCGCAGGTGCTGCACGTCGGCGAAGAGCGCGGCGGCCCGCGTACGGTCGCCCATGGCGTCCAGGGCCAGCACCAGCTCGCACGTCTCGGCCCCGGTCACCCACGGCTGGTCGGACACGCACCGGATGCCGAGCCCCGGCACCACGAACGTGGACCACTCGCGCTCCAGCAGCTCGACCGCCTGCCGCCCGCGCACCGCGCCGCCCAGCACCGGGTAGTACCAGTCCATCGAGAACCGGCTCTTGTCGGCGAACGCCTCCGGGTGCGCCGACAACACGTGGGCCAGCCGGTCGGCGGCCAGCTCCCAGTGCGGCTGCGGGTCGCCCAGGTGGTCGGCGAGCAGCACGCCGCAGCGCAGGCCCTGGTGGATCGAGGAGCACCCGGTCAGCAGCGCGTACGCCGCCGCCCGGCCGTGGGCGTCCCGCTCCCAGACGATCTCGCCCCGCTCGGTCTGCAGGCCCACCACGTAGTCGAGCGCGGCCTTGACCATGGGCCAGTGGCGCTCGGCGTGCTCGCGGTCGCCGGTGACGAGAAGGTGGTGCCAGACGCCGGCGGCGACGTAGGCGGCGTGGTTGGACTCGCCGCCCGCCTCGGTGGCCACGCCGTCCAGCAGCTTCATCGGCCAGGAGCCGTCGGGGCGCTGGTGGCGGGCCAGCCACTCCCAGCCGCGCCGCACCGGCTCGGTCAGCCCGGCCACGGCCATGCCCATCAGGCACTCGACGTGGTTCCACGCGTCCACGTGCCCCTCGGGCCAGGGCACGCCGCCGTCGTCCGTTTGAATGGCCGCGATGCTGAGGGCCGTGCGGACGACCTCCTCGCGGGAGATCATGGCTTCTTGACGTAGAGGACCACGCTCTTGCCGATGAGCGGGTTGAGCAGCGCCTCGGCGATCCTGGTGGCGGCCGGGCGCTTCATGATGTCCCACACCAGCAGCTCGTGGTACGCCTTGGCGACCGGGTGGTCGTCGTTGTTGACGCCCACCGCGCACTTGATCCACCAGTAGGGCGCGTGCAGGCCGTGGGCGTGGTGGTGCGGGCCGATCTCGAAGCCGACTGACTTGAGCTTGGCCGACAGCTCGGCCAGCGTGTAGATCCGCACGTGGCCGCCGGGGGCGGTGTGGTAGTCCTCGTCCAGGGCCCAGCAGATGCGCTCGGGCAGGAAGCTCGGCACGGTGATCGCCGCGGTGCCGCCCGGCTTGAGCACGCGGAAGATCTCCCGCATGGCGGCCATGTCGTCGGGGATGTGCTCCAGCACCTCGGCCGCGATGACCCGGTCGAAGCCGCCGTCCTCGAACGGCATGTCCAGCGCCGTGCCCTGGACGGTCTCGCCGGTCGCGCCCAGCGGCACCTCGCCCGCCTTGTCCATCGCCACGAACATGGCCGCCACGTTGTCCAGCTCGGCCTGGTCCATGTCGAAGGCGACGACGTCGGCGCCCTGGCGCAGCACCTCGAAGGCGTGCCTGCCGCCGCCGCAGCCCAGGTCGAGCACGCGCACGCCGGGGCCCACGGGGAGCCGGTCGAAGTCCACGGTCAGCACTTTGTCGCTTCTCCTTGATCAGCTCTTGGGGCTTTGCGTTCGGGGGTCAGCGGCGGGCCTTGTGCGCCGCCATCGCCTCGCGGTACGCCTCGACCGTCCGCTTGGCGACGACGTGCCAGGTGTAGCGCTCCATGACCCGGTCGTAGCCGGCCTTGCCCACCCGCTCGCGCTCCTCGGGGGAGTCGTGCAGGCGGCGCAGCACGGCCGCCAGCTCCTCGGCGTCGCCCGGCGGGACCTGGACGGCCGCGTCGCCCACGACCTCGGGCAGCGCGCCCGTACGGCTGGCCACCAGGGGCGTGCCGCAGGCCATGTGCTCGACGGCGGGCAGCGAGAAGCCCTCGTACAGCGAGGGGACCACGGAGATCTCGGAGGTGGCGATCAGCTCGCCCAGCTCGTCGTCGGAGATGCCGTGCACGAAGCGCACGCGGTCCTGCAGCGACAGCTCCTGGACGAGCCGCTCGGTCGGGCCGCCGGGGGTCGGCTTGCTGACCACGGTCAGGTTCACGTCGCGTTCGGTGGCGAGCTTGGCGACCGCGCGCAGCAGCGTGGCCACGCCCTTCATCGGCGAGTCCGCGCTGGCCACCGCGACGATCGAGCCCTTGCGGCGGGGCTTGTCCGGGCGCGGGTGGAAGTAGCGGGTGTCCACGCCGAGCGGGATCAGCCGCATGTTGGCCTGCGGGACGTTGAAGTCCCGGTGGATGTCGGCCAGCGACGACTCGCTGACGGTGAGGATCGGGCTGAGCCTGGGGGCGACGCGGGACTGCATCTTCACGAACCCGTACCAGCGGCGCATGGTGAGCTTCTTGTAGCCCGTGGCCGCCTCCAGCTCGATCCGCCGGTCGACGCTGATCGGGTGGTGGATCGTCCCGACCACGGGGAACAGCTTCTGGATTCCGAGCAGGCCGTAGCCGAGGGTCTGGTTGTCCTGGACGACGTCGAAGTCGCCGACGCGCTTCTTCAGCTCGCGGTAGGCGCGCAGGGTGAAGGTGAGCGGCTCGGGGAAGCCGGCCGTCCACATGGTGCCGACCTCCAGGAGGTCGATCCAGTCGCGGTACTCGGCCAGCTTGGGGGTCCTGAACGGGTCCTCGTCCCGGTAGAGGTCGAGGCTGGGCACCTCGCGCAGGACGACGCCCTCGTCCAGCTCGGGGTAGGGCGGTCCGGAGAACACCTCGACGTGGTGGCCGAGCGCGACCAGCTCACGGCTCAGGTGCCGGAGGTAGACGCCCTGCCCGCCGCAGGTGGGCTTGCTGCGATAGGACAGCAGCGCGATCCGCAGCGCCTCGCTCACGGACACCCCTTTCTCCGCCGGTAGGCCCATGTTTTCTGCGGTAAGGCCCCAAGAGGCGGGCGTGTACCGTGAAAGATGACCTTAGTCCGAGAAGGCTACCATTCGGTAGGTCACCTGGAATTGTTCACAACAGTCTCCACAGGCCGTGCGAACTGCGACATTAAGGTAACCGAGCGTGGTTCGGTGGAACAGGTTCTAGTTGGCTTTGGTGCTGCGTCCAGGCGCTTAGCTGTACATTCCCGTCCCAAAGGGACGCGGTGCGGGCCACCGTACCTACGTGATAGTTGGAGGACCCCTTGGCCAGGCGCGCTCTGATCACCGGCATCACCGGCCAGGACGGTTCCTACTTGGCCGAGCACCTGCTCGACCAGGGGTACGAGGTGTGGGGGCTGGCCCGCGGGCAGGCGAACCCGCGCGTCTCGCGCATGCGCAAGCTGCTGGCCGACGTCCAGGTGGTGCGGGGCGACCTGCTGGACCAGGGGTCGCTGATCTCCGCGGTGGAACGCGTTCAGCCTGACGAGGTGTACAACCTGGGGGCGATCTCGTTCGTGCCCATGTCGTGGGAGCAGGCCGAGCTGACCGCCGAGGTGACCGGTATGGGCGTCCTGCGGATGCTTGAGGCCATCCGGGTGTGTTCGGGCGTGTCGCGGGGCGGGGGATCGTCGTCCCCGGGGCAGATCCGCTTCTACCAGGCCTCGTCCTCGGAGATGTTCGGGCAGGTCACCGAGACCCCGCAGAACGAGCGCACCGCCTTCCATCCGCGCTCGCCGTACGGGGTGGCCAAGGCGTACGGGCACTTCCTCACGCAGAACTACCGCGAGTCGTACGGGATGTACGCGGTGTCGGGCATCCTGTTCAACCACGAGTCGCCGCGGCGCGGCGCGGAGTTCGTGACCAGGAAGGTCACCCTCGGGGTGGCCCGGATCAAGCTCGGCCTGGCCACGGAGCTGCGGCTGGGCAACCTGGAGGCGCGCCGCGACTGGGGCTACGCGGGCGACTACGTCAAGGCGATGCACCTGATGCTCCAGGCCGCCAACCCCGAGGACTACGTGATCGGCACCGGGCGGATGAAGTCGGTGCGGGAGCTGGTGGAGGCCGCCTTCACGGCCGCGGGGCTGGACTGGGAGCGGCACGTGGTGGTCGACCAGGGGCTGCACCGCCCGGCGGAGGTGGACCTGCTGTGCGCCGACCCGAAGAAGGCGCGGGCGCAGCTGGGGTGGGAGCCGCGGGTGTCGTTCGACGAGCTGGTCGCGATGATGGTCGAGAGCGACCTGCGCCTGCTGTCCGCCGGCGGCGACCCCGACCAGGACAGCTCCTGGCCCTAGAGCCGGTTCCCTCCTTGGCCCGCCCCGTCCGGTGCGGGCCTTTTCGCTGCTCACGGCTGTTCTTGGTCTGTCTCATTGACAAAGAGGATTTTTACGTAAAAGATTGTTTTTGCGATGAGAGATGTCCTGTATCTGGAACAGATCGAGCAGGCCGAGGCGCTGCTCAAGCCGCAACGGGTCGAGGTGCTGAGGCAGCTGGCCGAGCCGCGTACGTGCTCGGAGGTCGCCGAACGCCTCGGACAGACGCCGCAGCGGGTCTACTACCACGTCAAACGGCTGGTCGAGGCCGGTCTCGTGGAGCTGGTGTCCGAGCGTAAGGTGCGCGGCGTCCACGAGGGCATCTACCAGGCCGGGGCCCGGTCGTACTGGTTGTCGCCGCGGCTGGTGGGCCGGATCGGGCTGCGTAAGGCGCGCGACGAGCTGAGCCTGGGCTACCTGCTCGACCTCATGGAGGAGGTCCAGGCCGACATCGCCGCGCTCGACCGGGACGCGCCCGAGCTGCCGTCCATCGGCCTGTCCGGAGAGATCCACGTACGTCCGGAGAGCCGCCAGCAGTTCCTGAACGACCTGCAGGGCATGCTGCAGGAGCTTTTCACTCGTTACGGCGGCGCAGAGGGTGACGCCTTCAAGCTCGCCGTCGCCTGTTACCCCAAGGGAGAAGAGCATGAGTGAGCCGATGATCGCGAAGGTCCGCGTCCAGGCGCCGGTCAAGGAGGTGTGGCACGCGCTCACCGATCCGGCCGCGGCCCGGGTCTGGCTGGCCGAGCACGTCGAGGTGGACCTGCCGGACCGGTTCGAGTTCTGGGGCCGTACGACGCCGGAGGGCGACGCGCCGCACCAGCGGGTCCTGTCGGCCGACGAGCGCGGCGTGCGGTTCGCCTGGCTGCTGGACGGCGTCGAGACGACCGCCGAACTCGCGGTCGAGGAGGACGGCGACTCGGCGACGATCGTCTCGGTGACGCAGTCGCACTTCGACTTCCAGGACGTCGTCACCGGCGCCAGCATCCGGGGCGTGCTGCAGACGTACTGGTTCCAGGTGCTGGCCAGCCTGGCCGAGCACGTCGAGGGCCGCCCGCTCACCCCGCGCGCCGACTTCACCGCGCGCGAGCTGCGCGCCGAGGTCACCATCGACGCGCCGCCCGCCCAGGTCTTCGAGTCGCTGGTCGACTCGGAGAAGGTGAGCGAGTGGTTCGGGATGCCGATCGAGATCGAGCCGTACGCCGGCGGCCGGTTCGCCATGGGCGGTTTCGCGAACGACCCGTCGCCGGCCAAGGTGCTGGAGCTGGAGCCGGAGCGCCGGTTCTCCGTCGACTGGGGCGGCGCCGGGGTGAGCTCCTGGGAGCTGGCCGGATCCGCCGGCCGGACGCGGCTGACGCTCGTGCAGAGCGGCTTCGACGCCGAGCGCCCGCCGTACGCGGCCTGGGGCGGGATGTTGTCCGGGGTGGCGGAGCTGCGGCGTTACCACGAGGTGCCGGACTGGCGTCCGATGTGGGTCGCCTGACCGCGCCGGGTCAGCCTGGTCGGCCGCGTCGGCCTGGTGTGTCCTGACCGCCGTCCGGCAGGTGGTCGAGGACGGTCTCGGCGATCGTGGCGAGCACCTCGATCTGCTCCCGCGAGAGCAGGTCGATGAAGTGCCTGCGCACCGACGCCACATGGGCGGGCGCCGCCTCCTGGATGGCCCGCAACCCTCCGTCGGTCAGCACGACCACGGCCCCGCGCCCGTCCCCCTCGAACCCCTCGCGGGTGACCAGCCCCCGCTGCTCCATCCGCGAGATGTGCCGGGAGAGGCGGCTCTTCGACCAGAGCATGCGGTCGGCCAGCGCGGTGAGCCGCCACCGGTGGCCGGGCGTGGAGCTCAGCGCCGACAGGACGTCGTAGTCGGGGGCCGACAGCCCCGAGTCGCTCGCGAGGTCGCGGCTGACCTGGGCGTCCAGCAGCAGGCGCATCCTGCGGTAGCCGATCCAGGCCCGGAACTCGGCGTCGTCCAGCCAGTTGGGCTCCATGACCCGCAAGTTTAGTTGACGTGTAACCGACCTCCGCTCTAGGTTTACATGTAAACCAAAGTGGAGGAGGCGGGTCGTGTTCGGACTGGGCATATCGACGTCGGCGGCGCCGGGGGCCGATCCCGTGGGCGACGCCCGCGCGGCCGAGGAGCTGGGCTTCGACTTCGTCTCGGCGTCGGACCACCCGTGCGGGGCCGAGCCCACGTACGAGCTGTGGACGATGCTGACCTGGGTGGCCGCCGCCACCTCGCGGATCAGGGTGGCGACGCGGGTGCTGGGGGTGCCGTACCGGCCGCCCGCGATGGTCGCCAAGATGGCCGAGACGCTGCACCGGCTCTCCGGCGGCCGGCTGATCCTCGGCCTCGGCGGCGGCTACTCCGACGAGGAGTTCCGCGCGTTCGGGCTCGGCGTGCCGACGCCCCGCGAGAAGGTGGACGGCATGGTCGAGGCCGTTCAGATCATCCGCGGCCTGTGGTCGGAGTCGGACTTCACCTACGAAGGCTCCCGCTATCACACCGATCGGGCCACCATCGAGCCCAAGCCCCTCAGCCCCATCCCGATCTGGCTGGGCACGTACGGGCCGCGCGCCCTCGACGCCACCGGCCGGCTGGCGGACGGCTGGATCCCGTCCCTGGGGTTCGCGCCGCCGGAGCGGGCGGCGGCCATGCGGGAGCGGATCCTGTCGGCCGGTCGTGCCGTCGAGTGCGTCTACAACGTCACCTTCCGCATCGGTTCCCCCGCAGAGGTCGACGGCGTGGTCGCCGGCATGGGCGACGGTGTGGTCGCCGGCTCGGCGGCGGAGGTGACCGACCGCCTGGCGGCGTTCGTGGACCTGGGGTTCACGTCGATGAACTTCACGCCACTCGGCCCAGGCCCGCGCGCCCAGGCCGAACGCCTGGCCGAGGACGTCCTGCCCGCCCTGCGCGCGGCGGCCTCCTGACCGGCGGGGGCCTGCCGGGAAGGCGATCCGGGCCTGCGGCGAAGCATGGGTGACCGTCCACCACTTCGTGAAGGCAGCCTGATGACGGAGACGACAACGTGATCGCCGAAGCGGGCGAACAGCTGACCGACGCCGAGCTGGCCGCCCGGTACCGGCGCGACCCCGAGCTGTTCACCCTCGTGCACGATCGCCATTTCCACGACATCTACGACGGGAGCCTGTCGTGGGGCGGACACTTCGTGTGGGTGACCGCCGCCTGGACCGACGAGCCGCCGCGATGAGCCCGGGGATCGCCGAGTTGTCCACAGAACGCGGTTCGGGTCTGCGGGGGCCGGGGTGAGGCCGTCAGCCTGGACCCTGTGAACGCCGCACTCTCGTTGCTCGGCCGGGCCGAGCGCATCACCCGGTCCTGCCAGCAGGCCGTCGTCTGCCGGCAGACGGCCGCACACGTCTGGGGCCTGAGCGTGCTCTCCGTCCCCGAGGCCGACTGGCCGGTGGAGGTGATCGCGCCCGCTCACCTGGCGATCCCCGGCTGCGTCACGTACGTGGGCGAACCGCCCGCCGACGACGTCACCGTCCACCGGGGCGTCCGGCTCACCACCATGGCGCGCACGGCCCTCGACTGCGCACGGTCGTTGCCGCGGCCGGAGGCGGTGGCGGCGCTCGACCAGTTCGCGCGGCGGGGCGTCGACATGGAGGCGCTGTGGCGTCGTCCGCTCAACTCCTGGCGGCTGCGCGACACGCTGAGCCTGGCCGACAAGGGCGCCGCCTCGCCCAGGGAGAGCTGGCTGCGGGTCGTCCTCGTCGACGGCGGCCTCCCCAGGCCCGCCACGCAGCTCGCCGTGCCCCTGGGCGGCGGCCGGCGCGCCTACCTCGACCTGGGGTGGGAGCCGTACCAGGTGGGGGTCGAGTACGACGGCCAGGAGCACCACACCTCGCCGGCGGACCGGCGGCGTGACGCGGCCCGCCGCGAGGAGCTGCGGCGGCTGGGCTGGCGGGTGATCGCCGTACGCCGCGACGTCATCCCCGGCCAGATCGCCGGCCTCCTCCGGCACGTCGCCGACGCGTTGATCGAGCGCGGCTGGCAACCCGGCCCGGAGGGCACGGTCCGCGTCCTCCGCCAGATCCGCGCGGCCCGCCGCAGAACCGCTCGCTCACCCCGGCACCGGCGGTTCTCGTGAGGGCGTCCCCGGCGGCTCGGAGGGCTTCGGCCAGGTCAGGCGATCGTGACCGGCAGCTCCTTGATGCCGTTGATGAAGTTCGAGCGCAGGCGGCGGGCCGGGCCGGCCTGGCGGATGCGCGGCCGGCGCCTGGCCAGCTGCTCGAACAGGACCCGCAGTTCCAGCTTGGCGAGGTGGTTGCCGAGGCAGAAGTGCGCGCCGCCGCCGCCGAACCCGATGTGCGTGTTGGGGGTGCGCCCGATGTCGAAGACCTCCGGGTCCGGGAAGACGGAGGCGTCCCGGTTGGCGGAGGAGTAGAAGACCACGACCTTGTCGCCGTCCTTGATGGGCTGCCCGCCGAGCACCTGGTCCGCCATCGACGTGCGCCGGAACAGGTTGACCGGCGACACCCACCGGACGATCTCGTCGGCCGCCGTCCTGGCCAGCGTGGGGTCGGCCACCAGGCGGTCCCACTGGTCGGGGTGGTCGAAGAGGGCGAGCATGCCGCCGGAGGCCGCGTTGCGGGTGGTCTCGTTGCCCGCGACGATCAGCAGCAGGACGAACAGGTCGAACTCGTCCTCGCCGAGGGTTTCGCCCTTGTCGTCGGGCTGGAGGAGCTTGGTGATGATGTCGTCCTTGGGGGCGGCTCTGCGCTG
Source organism: Nonomuraea sp. NPDC001636 (assembly GCF_040298265.1). Lineage (NCBI taxonomy): Bacteria > Bacillati > Actinomycetota > Actinomycetes > Streptosporangiales > Streptosporangiaceae > Nonomuraea > Nonomuraea sp. NPDC001636. The sequence goes on along the minus strand of NZ_JBEOZT010000003.1, from coordinate 512,088 downwards.
CGCCGCGAGCTCGTTGGCGTAGGCGTACACCTCCATGGCGGCGCCGGAGCCCTCCTCGGGGGTCGCCGCGTAGTCGGGGTCCTGGGCGCCGATCATGCGGTTCGACCAGGAGAACAGCTTGTCGCGGTCGGTCGCGGGAGCGCCGAGCAGCTCGCAGATCACGTACAGGGGGAGGGGGGCGGAGACCTCGGTGACGAAGTCCACCTCGCCGGAGCACTTGTCGAGCAGGTCGTCGCAGATGTCGCGGATGTGCTGTTCGAGGGCACCGATCGTCCGGGGGGTGAAGCCGCGGTTGACCAGGGAACGCCGCCTGGTGTGCTCGGGCGGGTCCTGGTTGAGCATCATCAGCCGCTGGAGGGCGATCTGGTCCTCGGGCATCTCGTCGAAGAGGGCGAGCTTCTTGGCCGAGGAGAACAGGTCGGAGTGGCGGGACACGTGCACGACGTCCTCGTAGCGGGTGACCGCCCAGAACCCGGGCTCGCCGTCGTGCCAGTGGACGGGGGAGTTGGCGCGGAGCCAGGCGAGCTGTTCGTGGGGTGGGCCGGAAGTCGCGTAACGGTCCCTGTCTACGAGGTCGATATGCACGCGCGGTCACCTCTTGATCAAGCGCTTGGTTTATTCGTACTGAAACGTGTTCTATTACGCCACTGTACGCCCGTCAAGTAACCCCACCCCGCCACCATCCCCACCCGCCAGCCACCCCCGCCATAACCCCGCAGCGCACACCCCTTCCCCGCCCGCCATAACCCGGCAGCGGACAACCCTCCCCGCCGACGCTTCTTCACCCACGCCCTGGGGCCGAGCACCCCAGCGGTGCCGCCCCCCGCGCTCACCACCGCCAACCCGACTCCCACCGATACCGGTCCCCGATACCGGTCCCCGATACCGGTCCCCGATACCGGTCCCCGATACCGGTCCCCGATACCGGTCCCCGAGCCCGGTCCCCGAGCCCGGTCCCCGATACCGGTCCCCGAGCCCGGTCCCCGAGCCCGGTCCCCGAGCCCGGTCCCCTGGGGCCGAGCCCGCCCCCAGGGCTCGGCCCCCAAGTCCGGCATCAGCGCGGCTCTTGGCGGCAACCGTGCCGACGCCCATCTCGGTCGGCGTCAAGGGCGTCACGCCGAACGCGCGGACAGCGGGAGTGCGCGAGTGGAGAAAGGGAGCGTGAGGTACCTCCGATGTTTTGGAAGGTGGTGCGGATCGGCAAAGGAGGGGAGTCTTCGGAGCTGTGAGGGCTGAGGGAGGTGGTGGGTTGGGGTTCGAGGTGTCGTTGCGGGTCACGGATCGGAAGTATCCGGCTGGACGCCCTTGACAGGCGCCGCCCCATCGCAGCAGCATCTGAGGCACAGACATCCGATGAATAAGTGAAGGGTGCGGTGTGAAGCTGCTGCGAGTGGGACCTGTCGGACAGGAGCGGCCGGTGGTGATGGACGCCTCCGGCACCCTGCGCGACATCGGGGAGCCCGAGATCGACGGGGCTTTTCTCGCCTCCGGGGGAGTGGCGCGCGTGCGTGAGGCGCTGGAGCGCGGCGACCTGCCCGTCCTCGATGCCGCCGGGCTGCGGGTGGGCGCGCCGATCGCCCGGCCGGGCAAGGTGGTCTGCATCGGGCTGAACTACCGCGACCACGCCGCCGAGTCCGGCGCGGAGCCGCCCGCCGAGCCCGTGGTGTTCATGAAGGCCGCCAACACCGTGATCGGCCCGTACGACGAGGTGCTGGTGCCGCGTGGCAGTGTGAAGACCGACTGGGAGGTGGAGCTGGCGGTCGTGATCGGCCGGCGGGCCCGCTACCTCGACAGCCGGGACGAGGCCCTCGACGTGATCGCCGGGTACGCGATCTCCAACGACGTCTCCGAGCGGGAGTTCCAGCTCGAACGCGGCGGCCAGTGGGACAAGGGCAAGTCGTGCGAGACGTTCAACCCGCTGGGTCCCTGGCTGGTGACGGCGGACGAGGTCGGCGACCCGCAGAGCCTGGGGCTGCGCCTCTGGGTGAACGGCGAGCCGCGCCAGGACGGCGGCACCAAAGACATGATCTTCGACGTGGCCGAGATCGTGCGGTACCTGAGCCGGTTCATGGTGCTCGAACCCGGCGACGTGATCAACACCGGCACCCCGGCCGGGGTCGCGATGGGCATGCCCGGCCAGCCGTACCTGCGGGCGGGCGACGTGATGGAGCTGGAGATCGACGGGCTCGGCCGCCAGCGGCAGACGGTGGGGCAGGCCTGATGGCGTACAGGATCGTCGCGCTGGAGACGTACGACGTGCGTTTCCCCACGTCGCGGGAGCTGGACGGCTCGGACGCGATGAACCCCGACCCCGACTACTCCGCCGCCTACGTGGTGCTGAAGACCGACGACGGGGTCGAGGGGCACGGGTTCGCGTTCACCATCGGCCGCGGCAACGACGTGCAGACCGGAGCGATCCGGGCGCTTGAGCCCTACGTGCTCGGCCGGGACGTCGAAGACCTCGGCGCGCTGTACAAGGAGCTGGTCAACGACTCGCAGCTGCGCTGGCTGGGCCCGGAGAAGGGCGTCATGCACATGGCGATCTCCGCCGTGGTCAACGCCCTGTGGGACCTGAAGGCCAGGCGGGTGGGCAAGCCGGTGTGGCGGCTGCTGTCGGAGATGTCGCCCGAGGAGATCGTCGGACTGATCGACTTCCGCTACCTGAGCGACGCGCTCACCCAGGACGAAGCCCTCCAGATCCTGAAAAATGCGGAAGAGGGGAAGGAAGAGCGGATCCAGCGGCTCATCGAGACCGGCTACCCCGCCTACACCACTTCTCCCGGCTGGCTCGGCTACGACGACGACAAGCTGCGACGCCTCTGCAAGGAGGCCCTCGACCAGGGCTTCGGCCAGATCAAGCTCAAGGTCGGCGCCGACCTCGACGACGACCTGCGCCGCTTCCGCGTGGCCCGCGAGGTCTGCGGCCCCGACTACCCGATCGCGATCGACGCCAACCAGCGCTGGGACGTCGCCTCGGCCATCGAGTGGGTGAGCGCGCTGAGCCCGTACCGGCCGCACTGGGTGGAGGAGCCGACCAGCCCCGACGACGTGCTCGGCCACGCCGCCATCGCCGAGGGCATCAGGCCGGTCCCGGTCGCCACCGGCGAGCACGTCCAGAACCGCATCGTCTTCAAGCAGCTCCTCCAGGCCGGCGCGATCTCCTACCTGCAGATCGACGCGGCCAGGGTCGGCGGGGTCAACGAGAACCTGGCGATCCTGCTGCTCGCGGCCAAGTTCGGCGTGCCGGTCTGCCCGCACGCGGGCGGCGTCGGGCTGTGCGAGCTGGTGCAGCACCTGTCGATGTTCGACTACGTGGCGATCACCGGCACGATGGACGGCCGCGTGATCGAGTACGTCGACCACCTCCACGAGCACTTCGTGCACCCGGTCGTCATCGACAACGGCCGCTACACCGCCCCCATGGCGCCCGGCTTCAGCGCCGAGATGCACGCGGCGTCGATCGCCGCCCACACCTTCCCCGACGGCCAGGTATGGAGGGCCACGTCATGACGCTCAAGGCCATCGTGACCGGCGGCGGTTCAGGCATCGGCCTGGCCACCGCCACCCTGCTCGCGGCGCGCGGCATGCAGGTCGCCTGCCTCGACCTCGCCCCGCCCGGCGACCCATTCGTGGGGATCAAGGCGGACGTGGCCGACGACGCGTCCGTGCGCGCGGCGGTGGCCGAGGCCGCGGAACGGCTCGGCGGCATCGACATCGTGGTCAACAACGCGGGCGTCGGCGCCCAGGGCACGGTCGAGGACAATCCGGACGAGGAGTGGCGGAAGGTCTTCGAGGTCAACGTGTTCGGCATCGTCCGGGTGAGCCGGGCGGCGCTGCCGTACCTGCGCAGGTCGGAGCACCCGGCCATCGTCAACACCTGCTCGATCGCGGCCACCGCGGGGCTGCCGCACCGGGCGCTCTACAGTGCGACCAAGGGCGCGGTGTTGTCGCTGACCCTCGCCATGGCCGCCGACCACGTCCGCGAGGGCATCCGCGTCAACTGCGTCAACCCGGGCACCGCCGACACCCCGTGGGTGGGGCGGCTGCTCGACTCGGCCGACGATCCCGAGGCCGAACGAGCGGCGCTGAACGCCAGGCAGCCGATGGGCCGCCTGGTCAGCGCCGAGGAGGTCGCCGCCGCGATCGCCTATCTGGCAGGTCCCGAGTCCGCCGCGACCACCGGCACCGCGCTCGCGGTCGACGGCGGCATGCAGGGGCTACGGCTCCGGCCAACCAATTAAGGAAGGTAACCCCCCCATGAAGATCGGTCCGGTGGTCGCGAGCGCGGCCCTGCTGGCGGTCGTCGCCGCCTGCGGTTCCAGCGGCACGAACGGCACCAGCGGCTCCACGGCGGAAGGAGGAGGCGGCGGCAAGGTGGGCATCGACCACCCGCGCGCCGACTCCGACTTCTGGAACTCCTACATGAAGTACGTCCCGCAGATGGCGACCGAGCTCAAGGCCGACCTGATGCCCGCCACGAACTCCCAGAACGACGTCTCCAAGCTGGTCAACAACGTGCAGGCGCTGGTCGGCCAGGGCGCCAAGGCGATCGTCATGGCCCCCCAGGACACCGGCGCCATCGCCAACACGCTCCAGCAGCTGGAGAACAAGAAGATCCCCGTGGTCACCGTGGACACCCGGCCCGACAAGGGCAAGGTCTACATGGTCGTACGCGCCGACAACCGCGCGTACGGCACCAAGGCGTGCGAGTTCCTCGGCGAGAAGCTCGGCGGCAAGGGCAAGGTCGTGCAGCTGGAGGGCGCGCTCAGCTCGATCAACGGCCGCGACCGGTCCGAGGCGTTCAACGAGTGCATGAAGAGCAAGTTCCCCGGCATCACGGTGTTCAGCGAGCCGACCGAGTGGGAGGGCAGCAAGGCGGCGTCCATGCTGCAGACCCGCCTGGAGCAGAACCCGGACATCAAGGGCATCTACATGCATGCCGGCGGCGTGCACCTGGCCCCGACGCTGCAGGTGCTCAAGCAGAAGAACCTGCTGGTCCCGCCGACCGACCCCAAGCACGTCTTCGTGGTCTCCAACGACGGCATCCCGCAGGAGTTCGAGGAGATCCGCAAGGGCAACATCGACGCCACGGTGTCGCAGCCGGCCGACCTCTACGCCCGGTACGCGATCTTCTACGCCAAGGCGGCGGTCGACGGCAAGACGTTCCAGCCGGGCCCGACCGACCACGGCAGCACCATCATCCAGCTGCCCAACGGCTTCGAGGACCAGCTCCCGGCGCCGCTGGTGACGAAGGACAACGTGGACGACCAGAACCTCTGGGGTAACCAGGTCAAGTGATGAAATATCACGTTGAAGCCCGAAATGTCGTCAAGCGTTTCGGCCCGACCACCGCGCTGAACGGCGCGGAGATCGCCATCGCCGAGGGCCAGACCCACGCCCTCGTCGGCCGGAACGGCGCGGGGAAGTCCACCCTCGTGTCGATCCTCACCGGGCTCCAGCGGCCGGACGAGGGCGAGGTGCTGTTCTCGGGAGAGGCGGCGCCCGCCCTGGCCGACCGCGACGCCTGGCGGCAGCGCGTCGCCTGCGTGTACCAGAAGTCCACGATCATCCCGGCGCTGACGGTCGCGGAGAACCTGTTCGTCAACCGCCAGACCGGCCGCGGCCAGATGATCAACTGGCGGGCGCTGCGGGCCAAGGCGCGTGAGCTGCTGGACACCTACGAGGTGGACGTCGACCCGCAGGCTCTGGCCGGCGAGCTGGGCGTCGAGCAGCGGCAGCTCGTGGAGATCGCGCGGGCGCTGTCGTTCGGCGCCCGGTTCATCATCCTCGACGAGCCCACCGCCAGGCTCGACGGCCCGGCCATCGAGCGGCTGTTCACCCGCATGCGCTCGCTGCGCGAGCAGGGCGTCACGATGATGTACATCTCCCACCACCTGGACGAGGTGTACGAGATCTGCCAGAGCGTCACGGTCTTCCGCGACGCCCGGCACATCGTGACCCGGCCGGTCGCCGGGTTCCCCCAGGACGAGCTGGTGGACGCGATGACCGGCGAGGCCACGGCCGCCTACGAGTCCCGGCAGCGCGTGCCGGGCGAGGCGGTCGTGCTGTCGGGCGTGGGCCTGTCGCTGACCGGCCGCTACCAGGACGTGGACATCTCGGTCAGGTCCGGCGAGGTCGTGGGCCTGGCGGGCTCGGCGAGCAGCGGCAAGGTCGGCCTGGCCGAGACCCTGGTCGGGCTGCGCAAGCCGGACACGGGCGTGGTCACGATCGACGGCACCCGGGTCAGGCCGGGCGACGTGCCCGCCGCCATGCGCGCCGGGCTCGGGTTCGTGCCCGAGGACCGGCACCACGAGGGTTTCGTGCCGATGTTGTCGGTGGGGGAGAACGCGACCCTGCCGATCGCCCACAAACTGGGCTCCTACGGCATCGTCTCGCCCGCGCGGCGCCGGGCCAGGGCCGTCCAGATGATCGAGAACCTGGACATCAAGACCGAGGGGCCCGACCAGCCCGTCGGCGACCTGTCCGGCGGGAACGCGCAGAAGGTCGTGTTCGCGCGGGCGCTGGTGGACGACCCGAGAGCGCTGGTCGTGATCAACCCGACCGCGGGCGTCGACGTCAAGGCCAAGCAGGCCCTGCTCGGCGCGGTCGAGGACGCGGTCGGCCGGGGCGCGGGGGCCGTCGTGGTCTCCGACGAGCTCGACGACCTGCGCATCTGCGACCGGGTGCTGGTGATGTTCCACGGCAGGGTCGTCAAGGACGTGCCGCGTGGCTGGACCGACCACGAGCTCGTGGCCGTGATGGAAGGCATACAAGAGTGACCACTTTGACTGCTCCGGCCCCCCGGCTGAGGCTGGCCAGGTTCCGCGACCTGACCCTGGTGCCGGTGATCCTGCTCCTGCTCGTCGTGGGCGCGTTCCTCGACCCGACCTTCCTGACGGCGGGCAACCTGACGAACGTCCTGCAGCAGCAGGCGGCGATCTCGCTGCTCGTGCTGGCCGAGGCGATGATCCTGATCGCCGGGAAGTTCGACCTGTCGCTGGAGTCGACGGTCGGCACCGCGCCCGGCATCGCCGTGATGCTGGTCGTCCCGGCCTCGGCGGGCGGGTTCGGCCTCGGGCTGCCCGGCTGGCTGGTGATCCCGCTGGCCCTGCTCGTGGGCGCGGCCATCGGCGCCTTCAACGGGTTCCTGATCATCAGGTTCCAGCTGTCGGCGTTCATCGTCACGCTGGCCATGCTGATCATCGTGGACGGCCTCCAGCAGGGGCTCACCCAGGGCAAGACGCTGTTCCAGCTCCCCGACTCGATGCTCTACCTCGGCAGCGCCACCTGGCTCGGCCTGCCCGCCGCCATCTGGATCGCCGCGCTGCTGTTCGCCGCCGGCGTCTTCGGCCTGACCTACCTCAGGCTCGGCCGCTCCCTGTACGCCATCGGCGGCAACGCCGACGCCGCCCGCGCCGCCGGCATCCGGGTGGACCGCGTGCTGTTCGGCGTGTTCGTCCTCGGCGGGATCCTGGCCGCCACGGCCGGCATCCTGGAGACCGGGCGTCTCGGCGCGATCGGCAACGAGATGGGCGACGGCTGGATCTTCATGGTCTTCGCCGCGGCCGTCATCGGCGGCGTCAGCATGGACGGCGGCAAGGGCACCGTCCTCGGCGCGCTGACCGGCGTGCTGGTGATCGGCCTGGTCCAGAACATCCTCACCCTCATCGGGGTCTCCGGTTTCTGGCAGCCGGTCATCTACGGTGGCATCATTCTCATCGCACTGATCATCAGCAGGATCGCCGGCGGAAAGGCGCAGGACTGATGGAACGCCTCGCCCTGCGCACCAGGCTCCGGCCCGGGTGCGAGGAGACCTACGACCGGGAGCACGCCGAGATCCCGGCCGCTCTGGAGTCCGCCATGCGCGCCAACGGCGTGATCTCGTGGCGCATCTTCCGCGACGGCCTCGACCTGTTCCACTTCGTGGAGGTCGAGGACTACGCCGCGCTGCAGGCCGCGCTCAAGGACGACCCCGCCGACCAGGCCTGGCAGCGCCAGATGAACCGCCTGCTCGACGGCGACTTCGACAAGTCGGCGGGCGGCCTGCGACAGGTATGGGAGCTGACGTGATCGACCTGCCCCGCGTCGGCCTCGGCGGCGCCCCGCTCGGCAACCTCTACCAGGCGGTCTCCGGCGAGCAGGCGCGGGCCACGGTCGACGCGGCCTGGGACAGCGGCGTGCGGCTCTTCGACACCGCGCCCCACTACGGGCTGGGGCTGTCCGAGCGCCGCCTGGGCGCCGCGCTCGCGGAGCGGTCGGGCTACGTCCTGTCCACGAAGGTGGGCCGGCTGGTGGTGCCCTCGCAGGTGCGCGACGACGACGAGATGTTCGACGTCCCGGTCGGGCTGGGCCGCGCATGGGACTTCTCGGCCGACGGCGTGCGCGACTCCCTGGAGGACTCCCTGGCCCGGCTCGGCCTGCCGGAGATCGACATCGCGCTCATCCACGACCCCGACGACCATCTGGAGCAGGCGCTGGCCGAGGCGTACCCGGCGCTGGCCGAGCTGCGGGAGCAGGGCGTGGTCAAGGCGATCGGCGTCGGGATGAACCAGTGGCAGGCGCCGCTGCGCTTCGTCCGGGAGACCGGCGTCGACGTCGTCATGCTCGCCGGGCGCTACACGCTGCTCGACCAGTCGGGGCTGCCGCTGCTGGACGAATGCGCCGAACGCGGCGTCCGGGTGCTGGCCGCCGGGGTCTTCAACAGCGGCCTCCTGGCCACGCCGGCCCCGTCGGGCACCTTCGACTACGCGCCCGCGCCGGCGCCGCTGCTGGACCGGGCCGTCCGGATCGCCGCCGTCTGCGAGCGCCACGGCGTCTCGCTGCCGCAGGCGGCCATGGCCTTCCCACTGCGCCATCCGGCGGTCGCCTCGATCGTGCTGGGCGCCCGCGCGCCCGAGGAGGTCCTGGCCAACGCCGCGCTGTGGTCCCGCCCGGTCCCCGAGGAGCTGTGGCTGGAACTGGCCGGCGAGGGCCTGCTGGGCTGACCGCGGCCGGGCCCGTCCTCGTTCAGTGCACCCGTACGTATGCGCCGAAGGCCCACGTCCCGCACCCGGGAGAAGAGGATCACCGGCCGCCGTCCAGCCCGCCGCAGGGGCCGCCGCTGTCGCCATGGGCCACGGCGCAGCCGCCGACGACGCTCTCGGCCTGGCGACCATGTGCTCGACGGGCTTGCGGCCTCAGGAGGGGATGAACAGCCAGGACGTGGACGTGCCGGACTCGTAGCGGGAGTCCAGGCGTTTGGCCACCACGCCGGGCAGCCCCTGCTCGCGCGCGGCCTGCCGGACCGCGCCGGCCTCGCCGGGCCACGAGGGCGCGGTCTGCCAGCGGGGCCCGGCCAGCCCAAGCGCCTCCAGGGCGGCCCGCCGGTCGGCGAACGGCTCGTCCACCAGGGAGCGGCCCTCGTCGTACAGCAGGTCCTGGACGACCAGGATCTCGGTCCCGGCCAGCGTGACCACCTCGCCGTCCAGCACCGCCGTGCGGCTGCCGAACGACTCGGCCAGCGGGCGCAGCCAGGGATGCTCGCGGGCGGCCGTCGTGCGTCCGCCGTCGACGGGGACCAGCAGCCGGCGTCCGCCCCAGGCGAACTCGAAGGCGTAGGCGGCGGCGTCCCTGGGCGGACGGGCGCGCTCGGTGGGCAGCATGGGCGCCACGTCGGGGAACGGGTCGCGGACGGGGGCGTCCATGCGGTGGATCATCCAGTTCTTGCCCCGCGTCCGGAACAGCACGAACCGCCCGGAGGCGCGTCGGCCGTGCAGGACGAACTTGACCTCGCGCTCGGACCACTTCTCGGTCTCGTACGTGCCGGTGTCCCAGACGGTCATGGTCCCGCCGCCGTACTCGCCCTTGGGGATCTCGCCGTGGAAGGTGAGGTACTCCATCGGATGGTCCTCGGTGTGCACCGCCAGGTGGTTGGTGCCGGGGTCGGCGGGCAGGCCCTTGGGGACCGCCCAGGAGGCCAGCACGCCGTCGCGTTCCAGCCGCAGGTCCCAGTGCAGGGACCGGGCGTGGTGCTCCTGGATGACGAACGCGGCGCCGCCACCGTCCTCGGGAGGGGTGGCGGGCACGGGCTCGGGGGTCCGGCTGGGGTCGCGTTTGCTGCGGTATCGCTCCAGTTTGTCGGCCACGACACGGTTCCTACCCGGGGAACGGGTGCCGATCAGTCGAGGGCCTTGCGCAGCCACGCCTCCACGCCCGCCACGTGCACGGTGGCCCACGACCGCGCCACGTCCGGCTGGCGGGCGGCGATGGCCTCGTAGATCGCGGTGTGCTGCTCGCGGGTCTTCTCCATCGCGCCCTCCTGGGTGAGGCCGCGCCACACCCGGGCCCGAGTGGTCGGACCTGACAGGCTCTCGATGAACGAGCAGAGCACGCTGTTGCCCGACCCGCGCGCGATGCGCTGATGGAACTCCAGGTCGTTGGCGACCAGCTCCTCGACCGTCGGCTGCGCGGGCAGCGAGTCGAGGATGCGCCGCAGCTCCTCGATCTCCTCGTCGCGCATGAGCTCGGTGGCCAGGGCCGTCGCGGCCGGTTCGAGGATGCGCCGCACCTCGAAGAACTGGATCACCGTGTCGTCGCGGTGCAGGTCGAGCACGAACGACATGGTGTCGAGCAGCAGGTGCGGCTCCAGGCTGGTGACGTACGTGCCGTCGCCCTGGCGCACGTCGAGGACGTTGATCAGGGCGAGCGCGCGCACGGCCTCGCGCAGCGAGTTGCGCGACAGGCCGAGCCGCTCGGCGAGGTCGGCCTCCTTCGGCAGACGGTCTCCCGGGGTCAGCTCCCCGGAGAGGATCATCTGCTTGATCTTGTCGATGGCCGCGTCGGTGACCGCCACACTCTTCTCCCTAGACATCGGATGTCTAGGAGTCTAGAGCCTGGAAGCGTACGGGATAGACGTCCGGGACGCGGCGGATCAGGCCCCGGGTCTCCAGGGTGCGCAGATGGGCCGCGGCCTCGCCGGCCGCCATGCCGCGCAGCACGGGGGCCAGGTCGTCCCAGGGCCGGTTCCAGGTCATCATGGAGGCGACCTCCCAGATGGTCAGCGGTCGCGACCGCTCGGCCATGAGGGTGCGCAACCGGATCAGCTTCTCCTCGTGATGGTGGCGGATCTCGGCGGCGCGCGCGGCAACATCGGGAAATATCCACTCGTGTGCCGGCAGGGCGTCCAGGGGGCCCAGCTCGCCGACCCGGTCGAGCGAGTCCAGGAAGTCGCCCAGCGGATCGATGTCGTCGCGATCGTAGGGATAGATCCCGATGTGCGGGGTGATGTCGGGAAGGACGTGGTCGCCGGTGAACAGCCGGTCGGCGTCCTCCAGGTGCAGGCAGATGTGGCCCGGCGTGTGGCCGGGGGTGTGCACGGCGCGCAGCTTGCGGCCGGGCAGCTCCACCAGGTCGCCGTCGCGCAGCTCGCGGTCGGGCAGCGCGGGCGGCGTCGGCCGGGCGCCCATCGCCTCGCGCACCTCGCCGGGGTCGGCGCCGGCCCGCCTGAGCATGTCGGACTGGAAGCTCGCGTGCTCCTCCGCGGCGAACCGGTGCATGAGCCGGACCAGCGCGGCGTCCTCCTCGTGCATGGCGATCCAGGCCCCGGACGCCTCCTTGACCTGCCCGGCCAGCCCGGCGTGGTCGGGATGGAAGTGGGTGACGACCACGCCGCTCACGGTCGCGACGTCGAGCCCGAGCGTGGCCAGGCCGCCGCTGAGCGCCTGCCAGGCGTCGGGATGGTTCCATCCGGCGTCCACCAGCACCGGCCCGCGCGGCGACTCGACGGCGTAGACGAGCGTGTAGCCGAGCGGGTTGCCCGGGATGGGCACCGGCACGCTCCACACCCCGCCCCCGAGCTCCTGCGGCCGCTGTTCCGCGTACGGCCTGCGCCTGGTCTTCCCCACCGGTTCCCCCGATCGAGCACGTGCGTGTGAATGGTGGATCAGGCCAGGCGTTCGAGGATCGTCGCCGTGGCCAGGGCGCCGCCCGCGCACATGGTGACCAGCGCGGTGGTGGTGTCAGAGCGTTCGAGCTCGTGCAGGGCGGTGGTGATGAGCCGGGCGCCGGTGGCCCCGACGGGATGGCCGAGCGCGATGGCCCCGCCGTTGACGTTGACCCGGTCGAGGTCGGGCTCGTGCACCGCGGCCCACGAGAGCACCACGGACGCGAACGCCTCGTTCACCTCGAACCTGTCGATGTCGCCCATGGTCATCCCGGCCGCCGTCAGCACCTTCGCGGTCGCCTCCACGGGACCGTCGAGATGATAGTAGGGCTCGGCCCCGACGAGCGCCTGCGCCAGGATGCGCGCCCTGGGCCGCAGCCCCTGCCGACGGGCCTCCTGCTCGCTCGTCACCAGCACGGCGGCCGCGCCGTCGGAGATCTGCGAGGACGTGCCGGCGGTGTGCAGGGCGCCCTCGGCGACCGGCTTGAGCCCGGCCAGGCTCTCGACCGTGGTCTCGCGTAACCCCTGGTCTCTGCGGACGGATCCGACGGGCACGATCTCCCGGTCGAACCGCCCGTCGGCCCACGCCTTGGCCGCCAGGCGCTGCGACCGCGCGCCGAACCAGTCGAGCCGCTCCCGGGTCAGCCCGCGCCGCCGGGCGATGCGTTCGGCCGCGGTGAACTGGTCGGGCAGGTCGATGCTCCAGTCGTCGGGACGCGGCCGCGCGGGGCGCACGTTGCTGCCGAGCGGCGCCCTGCTCATCATCTCGACCCCGCATCCGACGCCGGCCTCGATGACGCCCGCCCGGATCATCGCCGCCGCCAGGTGCACGGCCTGCTGCGAGGAGCCGCACTGGGCGTCGAGCGTGGTGACGCCCGTCTGGTAGGGGAGCCCGGCGTAGAGCCACGAGTGGCGGCCGACGTGGCCGCCCTGCTCGCCGGCCTGCGTGACGCACCCGGCGAACATCTGGCCGATCGTGGCCGGATCGACGCCGGCGCGCCGGACCAGGCCGTTCAGCGCCGCGGCCAGCACCTGCTGCGGCTTGAGCTCCGACAACCATCCCGCCCGCTTGCCGATGGGCGTGCGAACGGCCTCGACGATCACAGGTGTGCCCACAGTCGCCTCCAGAACGTTGCTCTGGCCGCGACTGTAACGCGTTCTACTTTCTGGTGGAAGCCTCGCTTCCGGCGGGGAACTCGGCACGCAACCCGAAAGTGTCGAAAAGCCGCAGGTCAAAGAACATGGCGACGTGGTTGATGCCTTCTTCGCGCAACGCCAGCACCATGATGGCGAAGCGGCGGTAGACGTCGTGCTCGCGGAAGTAGACGGCGAACGCGGGCTGGCCGTTGGCGGCCACGGGGAGCAGCCTGAGGTCGTGCGGCCGGCTGGCGGGGCACTGCGTGGAGACGAGCTCGCCGATCGCGTCGGGGCCCTCGTACCACCCCACGTAGGGGGGCATCTCCCAGATCGCGTCTTTGGTGAACAGCGAGACCAGCTCGTCGACGTCGTAGTTCTCGAAGGCGGCGACGTAGCGGTCGAGCAGGTGGCGCTGCTCGGCGGAGAGCGGCTCGACCTGGTCGTCGAGGCTCGGCGAGACCTCGCTGAGCTGCGCGCGGGCCCGCTGCAGGATGCTGTTGACGGCCGCCGTGGACAGGCCGACCGCCTCGGCGACCTCGGCCGCCCGCCACCTGAGCACGTCGCGCAGGATCAGCACGGCGCGCTGCCGGGGCGGCAGGTGCTGGAGCGCGGCGACGAGCGCGAGCCGGATGCTCTCGCGCGAGGTCACGATCGAGGCGGGGTCGCCGGCCGCCTCGACCCCGGCCAGCGTGTCGGGCACCGGCTCCAGCCAGGGCACCTCGCCGTCCTGGACCAGCGGCGCGGCCGCCTCGGTGCTCGGGGCGCCGAGACCGGTCGGCAGGGGCCGCCGGCCGCGGCTGTCGAGCGCGGTCAGGCAGGCGGTGGTGGCGATGCGGTAGAGCCACGTGCGCAGCGACGACCGCCCCTCGAACCCGTCGTAGCCGCGCCAGGCGCGCAGATAGGTCTCCTGCACGAGATCCTCGGCGTCGTGCACCGACCCCAGCATGCGGTAGCAGTGTGCGAACAGCTCGCGCCGCATGGGATCGGCCAGCCGGAGGAAGTCTTCGCTCGTCGGCTTGTCGCTCATGCCCCCTGTATAGCTTCCGCCACCGACAAAAAGCCGATTAGGGCATGTCGGAGATGTCCGGAAGGGGTTAGATGTCGGCCAGGAGGCGGGTCGCGGCGGTCTCGATGCGCCGCTGGATCTGGTCGTACGTGCGCCGCCCGCGCAACATCTCCAGCAGCTCCTGCACCCACACGCTGGCCAGCGAGCCCGCGAGGTCGAGCTGCTCCTCGCCGGCCTGGTCGATGGTCAGCCCGTCGGCGGACACCCGCAGCAGCAGCCCCGTCATGCGGTCGCCGAACGGTGTCTGGACCTCGGCCATGATCAACGACCGGATCAGCGCGTCGGCCAGCTCCGGCTCGCGCATCAGCCCCCGCGTGGCCCGCATGAGCACGTCGACGGCCCGGCTGGCCGGCGTGGACGCCCCCGGCGGGCGGCGCTCGATGCTGCTCTCCAGCAGGTCGATCTCCTCGCCCACGACCGCCACGACCAGGTCCATCTTGGACGGGAAGTAGCGGTAGAGCGTGCCCAGCGCCACGCCGGCGCGCTCGGCGACCGTGCGCATCTGCATCGCCTCGACGCCGCCGCGCGAGGCCAGCGCGGCGGCGGCCTGGACGATGCGCTTGCGGCGTTGGTGCTGGCTGCGGGTGCGGAGGCTGCGACCGCCCGCCGCGGCGCGGCCCTCGGCGGCCCCCTCGGTGTCGCTGGGGGGCGCGGAGAATGACCCGGGCGAGGTACGCATAAGAACACGTTATCTGATTTCTCGGCAACGCGACTTGTTACTCGCGAGTCACAAACAGGGCGTATCGGCGCATGTCTATGGCGTTACGGGACTATGTCGGAACATTGTGCAGAGGGTCGGCACTGGACAGATATTAGAATCTGTTCTAGTTTGCCATTCGGCTTACCTAGCGCTTGCTGGAGGCTCGATGATCGCGCAGACGCTGGCGGCCCTGCTCCTCGACCGGGCGCAGGACGACCGACCTGGGCTGATGTTCGAGGGCGCGGTGTGGTCGTGGCGCGAGCACGTCGCCCGCTGCCGGGCGGCGGGGGCCTGGCTGAGCGGGCGCGGCGCGGGCCTGCACGTGGGCGTGCTGGCGGAGAACGTCCCGGAGCTGCTCCTCGTGCTCGGCGGGGCGGCGCTGGACGGGCACGTGCTGGTCGCCCTGAACCCGACGCGCCCCGCCGTGGAGCTGGTCCGCGACGCCCGCGCCACCGACGTGGACCTCCTGCTCTGGGACGCCCCCTTCGCCGCCCTCGCCGCGTCGGTCGCCGAGGAGCTGGGCGTGGAGGGCATGCCGCTGTCCCTGGTGTCGTCCCTGGGGGAGGGCGGCGGGCGGGCCGGCGAGGCGGCTCCCGGCGACCTGGTGATGCTGATCTTCACGTCCGGGACCTCGGGGCGGCCCAGGGCCGTCCGGGTCACGCAGCGCAAGCTGGCGCTGCCGGGGCTGAGCCTGGCCGCGCTGCTCACGCCCGCGGACGTCGTCTACTGCTCGATGCCGCTGTTCCACTCCGGAGCCCTGATGGCCGCCTACGCCCCGGCCGTGGCCTCGGGGGCGGCGCTGGCCGTGCGCAGGCGGTTCTCGGCCTCCGGCCTGCTGCCGGACGTGCGGCGGCACGGCTGCACCTACCTGCACTACGTCGGCAAGGCGCTCTCCTACGTCCTGGCCACCCCAGAACGCCCGGACGACGCCGACAACCCCCTGCGGATCGCCTTCGGCAACGAGGGCAGCGCGGTCGCGACCAGGCGGTTCGGCGAGCGGTTCGGCTGCCGGGTGATCGACGCGTTCGGCTCCACCGAGACGGCCATCTCCTTCAGCCCCGACCCCGGCGCCCCGCCCGGCAGCCTGGGCAGGCTCGGCGCGGGCGTGCAGATCCTCGACCCCGCCACCGGACGCCCGTGCCCGCCCGCCCGCATCGAGGGTGGCCGCCTGCTCAACCCGGACGAGGCCGTCGGCGAGCTGGTCAACACCGCCGGCCCCGGCCTGTTCGAGGGCTACTACAACGACCCGGACGCGGACGCCGAACGCGTCAGGAACGGCGCGTTCTGGTCCGGCGACCTGGCCTACGCCGACCCCGCCGGCCACGTCTTCTTCGCCGGACGCGGCACCGAACGGCTGCGCGTGGACGGCGAGAACCTGGCCGTCGCCCCCGTGGAGGCCGCCCTGCGGGAGTTCGGCGGCGTGGTGGAGGCGGCCGTCTATCCGGTGCCGGACGCGGCGGCCGGCGACCAGGTGATGGCGGCGCTGGTCATGGACGTCCCCTTCGACGCGGAGGCGTTCGCGGCGTTCCTGGCCGGGCGTACCGACCTGGGCCCCAAGTCCTTACCCCGCTATATCCGGATTTGTAGGGAACTCCCGCAGACTCCCTCTCACAAGGTCATCAAGCGGATCCTGGCCAAGGAGGCGTGGCGGACCGGCGACCCCGTCTGGTGGCGCTCGCCGTCCGGGTTGCGCCCCCTGACCGGCGTGGACGTCAAGGCGATCGAGGACGAGTTCGTCGAGCACGGCAGGCACCACCTCTTGGAGAGCTGATGGATTTCAATCTGGACGAGACCCAGCAGGACCTGAAGAAGCTGACCGCCGAAGTGCTGGCCAAGCAAGGAGAGGGCGGCCCGGCGGCCAGGCGGGGTGAAGGCGGCCCGGCGGCCGGGCAAGGGCAGGGCGGCTCGGCGGCCGAGGACGTGCTGTGGCAGGCCGGGCTCATGGGCGTGTGCGCGTCCGAGGAGGCGGGCGGCGCCGGGCTCGGCCCCGTCGAGATGGCCGTGGTGTTGCGCGAGGTGGGGGCGCGGGCGGCGGCCGTACCGGCGTTGCCCGTCCTGGTGAGCACGCTGGCCCTGGCCCGGCACGGCAGCCCCGACCAGCGACGGCGCGTCACGCGCGGCACCCTGGCCCGGCGCGAGCCCGGCCGGGCCCCGGCCGATCCGCCGACGACCGCTGCCCGCCGCGAAGGCGACGGCTGGTCGCTGACCGGGCGCAAGGTCGCGGTGCCCTACCCGGCGGACGACGTCCTGGTCACCGCGGACGAGGGGCTGTTCCTGGTGGCGTCGCCGCCCGCGGGCCCCGAGTTCACCTCGACCGGCGAACCGGCCGCCACGATCCTGCTGGACGGCACCCCCGCCGAGGCGGTGGCCGGGCCCGAGGCGGCCGCCGACGCCGGACGCCTGTTCACCGTGGCCGTCGCCGCGCAGGCGAGCGGCGTCCTGGCCGGGGCGCTCGACCTGACCACCTCCTACATCAGGACGAGACGGCAGTTCGGCCGGGCGCTGGCCGAGTTCCAGGCCGTGACCATGCAGATCGCCGACGTCTACATCGCCGGACGGGCCCTCGACGTGGCCATGTGGTCGGCGGCCTGGCGGCTGGCCGAGGGCCTGCCCGCCGACGAGGACGTGGCGCTGGCCGCGTTCCACGTCTGCGAGGCCGTCAAGGCGCTCTACACCTGCCAGCACCTGCACGGCGGCCTCGGCCTCGACGTCACCTACCCGCTGCACCGCCACTTCGCGCAGGCCAAGCACCTGTCCCACCTGCTCGGCGGCGCCGACGCCCAGCTCGACCTGATCGGAGCCCTCGTCTGATGCTGATCGACCTGACCCGGGAGCAGCGCGCGCTCCGCGACGAGCTGCGCGAGTACTTCCGCGGCTGCCTGACCGCCGAGGACCGCGCGAAGATCGCCGACGACCCGTTCGGCGAGGCGTACATGGAGCACTGCCGCCGGCTCGGCCGCGACGGCAAGCTCGGGCTGGGCTGGCCCAAGGAGTACGGCGGGGGCGGCTACGGCCCCCTGGAGCAGCAGATCTTCGCCAACGAGATCGCCCGCGCCGGGGTGCCGTACCCGATCATCACCGTGCAGACGGTGGGCCCGACCCTGATGCAGTACGGCACCCAGGAGCAGAAGGACCGGTTCCTGCCGCGCATCCTGGCCGGCGAGTGCCACTTCGCGATCGGCTACAGCGAGCCCGAGGCCGGCACCGACCTGGCCTCCCTGCGCACCACGGCGGTGCTGGACGGCGACCACTACGTCGTCAACGGCCAGAAGATCTTCACCAGCGGCGCGCACTACGCCCAGTACATCTGGCTGGCCGCCCGGACGAACCCCGAGGCCAAGAAGCACAAGGGCATCACGATGATGATCGCCGCCACCGACGACCCCGGCTTCTCCTGGACGCCGATCATCACCATGGACGGCCGCCACCACACGAACTCCACCTACTACTCCGACGTGCGCGTCCCGGTGGACATGGTGGTGGGCGAGGTGGACCGGGGCTGGGACCTGATCGTCAACCAGCTCAACCACGAACGCGTCACCCTGGGCCCGGCCGGCAACCTCGGCCAGACCTACGACCGCTTCCTCGCCTGGGCCAGGCACGCCGGGCTGACCGACAATCCGGACGTACGCCGCGCCCTCGCCCGGGTGTGGGCCGCCTTCCGTACGAACGAGCTGCTCAACTGGCAGGTGGCGGCGAACATGGACCTCGGCTGGCTGGGCGCGCCCGACGCCTCGGCCACCAAGATCTACGGCTCCGAGCGCATGCAGGAGATCGGCCGGCTGGTGTGCGACGTCGTGTCCCGCTACGGCGACCCCTCCGACCCGCAGACGGCCGAGCTGGCCGAGCGCATGGACCACGGCGTCAAGGGCGCGGTGGTGCTGACGTTCGGCGGCGGGGTCAACGAGGTGCAGCGCGAGCTGATCGCGATGCTCGGCCTGAGCCTGCCGAGGCCGCCGCGATGACCGACGCAACGACCGACGCAACGACCGATGCGACGACCGATGCGACGTCCGGCACGACGACTGACGCGATGACCGACGCGGAGCTGCACGAGCTGGCCGGCAAGCAGATGGCGATGGGGGAGCTGCGCGGCGCCCCGGCCGCCGACCCGGTGAACGCGCCCATGATCCGCCACTGGCTGGCGGCCATGGGCGACGCCAACCCGCGCTACCTGGAGGAGGGCGTGGCGCCGCCCGCGATGGCCCAGGTGTGGACCATGCAGGGGCCGGGCCCGCAGGCCAAGGACCGCTCGCCGGTGGACGACCTGCTGGCCGCGCTCGACGCCGCGGGCTTCACCGGGGTCGTCGCGACCAACTGCGAGCAGACCTACCACCGGTACGCCAGGATCGGCGAGCTGCTGACCCCCGCCACCCGCTTCACGTCGCTGGCCGGGCCGAAGCGCACCGCCCTGGGCGAGGGCTACTTCGCCACCTGGAACGTCACCTGGTACGGCGACGACGACCAGCCGGTCGCCGAGATGCTCTTCCGGGTGCTGAAGTTCCGCCCGAAGGCGCCCGCCCCGCGCGCGCGGGAGCCGTACCCGCTGCGGCCGGCGGTCAACGCGGACACCGCGTTCTTCTGGGAGGGGGCGCGGCACGGCGAGCTGCGCGTCCAGAGCTGCGCGGACTGCGGGGAGCTGCGCCATCCGCCCGGCCCGATGTGCCCGAACTGCCGCTCGGGGAACCGGTCGCACGTCGTGGTGAGCGGCCGCGGCACCCTCTACAGCTACGTCGTCCACCACCATCCGCCGGTGCCGGGGCGTGAGGTCCCGTTCGTGGTGGGCGTGGTGGAACTGCCGGAAGGAGTACGGATCGTGGGCAACGTCGTGGACTGCCCGGTCGAGAAGGTGGAGGTCGGGATGGCCCTGAAGGTGACGTACCGGTCGATGGACGACGAGCTCGTCCTGCCGATGTGGACGCCGGAGGAGCCGTGACCCCCGCCGCCGGAACGGCCCTGCCCGAGCTGGAGGTGGACCTGACCCCCACGACGGTGATCGCCACCGCCCTGGCCACCAGGGACTTCACCCCCGTGCACCACGACACCGCCAAGGCCCGCGCCCAGGGCTCCAAGGACATCTTCCTCAACATCCTCACCACCATGGGCCTGGTGGAACGCTATGTCACCGACTGGACGGGCCCGGAGGCGGTCATCACCAGCATCAACGTCAAACTGGGCGTCCCGGCGTACGCGGGGGACCGGCTGAGCTTCAGCGGCGTGATCGTCGAGCGCGACGGCGACCGGTACACCGCGCGGGTGCGCGGCACGGTGAGCCTGGGCGACCACGCCACCGGCACCGTCACCTTCGTCCTGCCCGGGAGCGCGTGATGCCGGGCGGGCGGGCCGCGATCGCGGGCATCGGGGCCACCGAGTTCAGCAAGGACTCCGGCCGGTCGGAGCTGCGGCTGGCGGCCGAGGCCGTGCTCGCCGCCCTGGACGACGCCGGGGTGCCGCCGTCCGACGTGGACGGCATGGTCACCTACACCCAGGACGCCAACCAGGAGATCGCCGTCGCCCGGGAGACCGGCGTCGGCGACCTGACCTTCTTCTCCCGCGTCGAGTACGGCGGCGGCGCGGCCTGCGGCACGGTCGCGCACGCGGCGATGGCCGTGGCCACCGGCATGGCCAGGACGGTGGTCTGCTACCGGGCCTTCAACGAGCGCTCGGGCCGTCGCTTCGGTCAGCCGAACGCCCGGCTGACCGGGGAGCCCACCTCACAGGGCCTGGAGATGAGCTGGCACGTGCCGTACGGGCTGATGACCCCGGCCGCGTGGGTCGCCATGTTCGCGCGGCGGTACATGCACGAGTTCGGGGCGACGTCGGAGGACTTCGGCCGGGTGGCGGTGGCCATGCGCCGGCACGCCGCCACCAACCCGGCCGCCTGGTTCCACGGGCGGCCGATCACGCTGGCGGAGCACCAGGCGTCCCGGTGGATCGTGGAGCCGCTGCACCTGCTCGACTGCTGCCAGGAGAGCGACGGCGCGGTGGCCCTGGTCGTGACGTCCGCCGAACGCGCCCACGACCTGCGCAGGTCGCCCGCGGTGATCACGGCGGCGGCGCAGGGGGCGGGCGCGGGCCAGATGATGATGACGAGCTACTACCGGGACGACATGAGCGGCCTTCCGGAGATGTCGGTGGTCGGGCGGCAACTGTGGAAGATGTCCGGGCTGTCCCCGGCGGACATCCAGACGGCCATCCTGTACGACCACTTCACCCCGTTCGTCCTGGCCCAGCTGGAGGAGCTGGGCTTCTGCGGACGCGGCGAGGCCCCCGACTACCTGCGGGACGGCGGCATCGAGCTGGACGGCCGCCTGCCCGTCAACCCGCACGGCGGCCAGCTGGGCGAGGCGTACATCCACGGCATGAACGGCATCGCCGAGGCCGTCCGGCAGATCAGGGGGACGGCCGCCAACCAGGTGGCCGGGGCGCGGAACGTCCTGGTCACGGCGGGGACCGGCGTGCCGACGAGCGGCCTGATCCTGTCGGTGTCGTGACGATAAGTTAAGTTAAAGACACTCAGGGTAATCATCCCTGTATGAGCGGATTCTGGGGGATCCTGGCACAGCCGGAGTTGAAGATCGACTGGGCCAGGATGCCCACCTACAACACGATCATGGCGGTCGCCGCCGGCGTCGGGTTGCTGCTCGTGGTCTCCTTCGGCCGCCGGCTGCTCAGGGGCGACCCGCTGGAACACGTGGACGGCTGGGCGCTGGCGTTCGGCGCGGTCGGGTCCGTCCTGGCGGTCACCGGGCTGCACATGACGCTCACCTGGCCGCTGGCCGGGCAGGGCTTCCCGTTCGACAACATCATCTTCGGGGAGCCCTCGCTGGCGTTCGGCGTGCTGCTGCTGGCCGCCGCGCTCTACCTGTGGAAACGCTGGGGTGTGATCACCGTGGCGCCCGACCGGCGCAAGCTCGTGGCGCGCACGGCCGGGCCGATCTCGCTGTTCGTCTTCGGCATGGGGCTGGCCTGCTTCGGCATCGCGGCGGCGGGGTGGACGTACACGCTGTTCGCCGCGCCACCGCAGGAGCCGATCTCGGGGGCCTTCGCCGGCCTGCCGCTGCTGGAGGCCACCTTCATCTCCGGCCTGTACGTGCTGGTCGGGGTGGGCGCGGTGCTGTTCCCGTTCGCGCTGCGGGCCAGGGGCGGCCCGGTCACGACCGTGACCGGGGTGTGCTGGGGGATCGCCGGGGCGGCGTTCCTGCTGTTCGGCGCCCTGAACTACTTCACCCACATCGGGCTGATCGTCAACACCATGTAGGCGCTCACGGGCCCATGAACATCGGCACGGAGAAGAACACGATCATCGCGATGGCCACGCAGATCAGGAACCCGATCAACTCCCAGGCCCAGTCGTAGTGCCGTTCCCGGCGCCGCTTGAGCGCCTTCTTCCTGGCCGCCGCCTTCTTCTTGCCCGCCGGCTGCTTGCGGGCGCCGGGCTTGGCGCCGCCTCTCCCCGGCGAGCGGGCCGGTTCGGCGCCGGGCTTGCGGCGGGCCGGGCCCTGGAGGTCGCGCGCGGGGTCCGGGTAGCGCGCGCGGTCGGCCTCCAGCTCGCGGGCGAGCTCGACGGCGAAGTCCGCCGCGCGGCTGCG
Organism: Nonomuraea sp. NPDC001636; assembly: GCF_040298265.1. NCBI lineage: Bacteria > Bacillati > Actinomycetota > Actinomycetes > Streptosporangiales > Streptosporangiaceae > Nonomuraea > Nonomuraea sp. NPDC001636. Next base: position 489,673 of record NZ_JBEOZT010000003.1, on the reverse strand, counting down.
CCCGGACGGTGCCGGGCCGGACACAGCCGGATCGGACAGGGCGGAGGCGGACAGGGCCGGATCGGCTGGGGCCGGGGCGGGGGCCGGCTCGGGGGCGGGCATGCGGTAGACCGGTTCGGCGGTGGTCCTGGACCTCGGGGTGAACAGCGGCGCCGCCTCCTTGACCGGCTGCTCCGCCGCCAGGGGACGCCGGGCAGCGCGGCCCGCGTCCTGATGCGCCGGGACGTCCCTGATCGCGGGCATCTCCTGAGTGATGGGCTCGTCGTCCAGCACGTCCGCGGGGATGGGCGCGGCCAGGAAGAAGGGCCGCTCCCCGAGCGGGGGAACGGCGGCCCCCGCCACCCGGCCCTCGGCCGGAGCGGCGGGCGGCGCGGTGAAGTCACCCGTGCTGAACGGCCGTACGGACTCAGGCTGCGGGGGCTCGGGGGGCTGCGGGGGCTCCGAGGGCTGCGGCGGCTTGGGCAGGAACGGCCGTACGGCCGCCGCCCGCGCGGCCGGGTCGCGCAGCGGCCCCATCGAGTCCAGCGCCCCGAGCGGGTCGCGCAGCTTGGGCATCGGCGCGGTCGTCGCCTCGTGCACGGACGGCCGTCCGGCGGGCGGCGGCGTGAGCAGGTCCGCCGGGAAGATCCCGGTGCTGGTCGCCGGGTCGGACTCGGCGAGCGGCAGCGGCCACTGCGGCGGCGCGGGCCAGAGCGGCTTGACGAACAGCGGCCCCGGCTCGGCCGGCACCGACCCCGCGAAGTGCACCCGCAGGATCGCGGGCGGCTCCGGCCAGGGCAGACGTCCCAGGACGTCCCGCAGCGGCGCGACCGCGAGCGCGCCGTACACGTCGGCGACCGGCTTCGGCGCCCGTCCGCCGGCCAGCGCGGTCAGGGCCATGTCCAGGACCTCGCGGAACCGGTGGCCCGCCCCGAAGGCGAGCTCGTCGGCGGTGTCGGGGGCGACGTCGAGCACCCAGGCCAGCTCGGCCCGGCTCAGCCCGCACACCGCGCACAGCACCAGCACCTCGCGCTGCTGCGGGCGAAGCTCGCGCAGCACGCGCTCGACCAGCGCCGAGGCCGGGTCGATGAGCGGGTCCACGACGGGCGGGGCGTAGACGACGTCCCGCCGGTGGATCTGGCGGCGGGCGTAGGCGTACAGGGCGGCACGGGGCGGGGCGACGTCGGGGACGCCGGACAGCACGGACGCCAGGACGTCGGACGCGGTGCCCGGATCGCCGAGCTGGTCGGCGCAGTACGCGAACAGCCCGGCGGCATGGCGGTCGTAGAGCTCTGCGATCAGTTCTGTGCGGGGGCGCTGACCGGTGAGCGGCTGGGACACGGGGCCGATCCTCTTGCTAAATGTGCGGACGCTGAGGTGAGGGGTACGCGTCTGGAGTTTGTGGAGGTAATCATGCCAACTCACCTAGGCCCGGCGCACCACTTGATCGGAAATTCCGGTAAATCTCCCTGGTCAGTGAAACGTTTAAGCCATCCCCCGTGGGGACACGGGGGTGAGGGTCGCCGTAGTCTTGTGGGCCACCGAGATCATGCGGCGGTCGTGGCAGGGGGGCCGCGGCCCTGCCATCGAGCGAGAGGTCACGCGTGATCACATTCGACGCTGTCACCAAACGCTATCCAGACGGCACCACCGCCGTGGACGCCCTCTCCCTTGAGGCGCCCACCGGCGAGATCACCGTGCTGGTGGGCCCCTCGGGCTGCGGGAAGACGACGTCCCTCCGGATGATCAATCGCATGATCGACGCTTCCGAAGGACAGATCCTCCTCGACGGGGTGCCCGTGAGCGGCATCGACCCGCCGACGCTGCGCCGCGGCATCGGGTACGTCATCCAGCAGGCCGGCCTCTTCCCGCACCGGAAGATCGTCGACAACATCGCGACGGTCCCGTACCTGCTGGGCTGGGACAAGAAGAAGGCCCGCGCGCGGGCGATGGAGCTGCTCGAACGCGTCGGCCTCGACCCGGCCTTCGCCGGCCGCTATCCCTTCCAGCTCTCCGGCGGGCAGCAGCAGCGCGTGGGCGTGGCCAGGGCGCTGGCCGCCGACCCGCCCGTGCTGCTCATGGACGAGCCGTTCAGCGCGGTCGACCCGATCGTCCGCACCAGCCTCCAGGACGAGCTGCTGCGGCTGCAGGCGGAGCTGAACAAGACCATCGTGTTCGTCACCCACGACATCGACGAGGCGATCAAGCTCGGCGACCGGGTGGCCGTGCTGCGCGTGGGCGGGCGGCTGGCCCAGCTCGCCGACCCCAAGACGCTGCTGTCGGAGCCGGCCGACGACTTCGTCCGCGAGTTCCTGGGCCACGACCGGGGGATCCGGCGGCTGCAGTTCATCTCCACCAAGGGGCTGCGGCTGCGTACCGACCTGACCGTGCGCGAACGGGCGGCCAGCGACGAGCCGTGGCTGCTGGTCGTGACCGACGACGACCGGCCCGTGGGCTGGTTCGCCGGGTCGCGGCCCGAGGAGCTGGAGCCGTACGGGACGTTCGTGCTCGGCCGCGACTCGATGCGCTCGGCCCTGGACGCGGCGCTGCTGTCGCCCTCCGGCTGCTCGGTCGCGGTGGACGAGGACGGCAGGGTCGTCGGCGTGGCCACCAGGGAGGCCCTGGACGAGGCGCTGGCGGAGGCCGCCGATGCGTGAGGGTCCGCCCAGCATCTGGGAGTGGATCGCGCGCAACTGGGACACCGGCCGCGCCGACAGCATCAGGAACCTGCTGACCGACCACCTGACCATGTCCCTGGTGCCGATCCTGGCCGCGCTGGTGCTGGCGTTGCCGCTCGGGCTGGCCTGCGTGCGCTGGCGCTGGCTCTACCAGCCCACCTCGGGCCTGATGAACGTCGTCTACGCGCTGCCGTCGCTGCCGGTGTTCATGCTGCTGATCTCGGTGACCGGGCTGTCGCAGACCACCGTGATCATCCCGCTGACCTTCTACGGCATGGCCGTGCTCATCCCGGCCGTGGTCGACGGGCTGAACTCGGTGCCCGACCACGTGCGCCAGTCGGCCGTCGCGATGGGGTTCACGCCCATGCGCCGCCTGCTGCAGGTCGAGCTGCCCATCGCCACGCCGGTGGTGCTGGCCGGGCTGCGCGTGGTCGCGGTCTCCAGCATCAGCCTGGTCAGCGTGGGCGCGCTGATCGGCCAGGGCGGGCTCGGCGGGCTGTTCACCCGGGCCTACCAGAACCCGTTCATGCCGCCGGTGGTCACCGGCATCGTGCTGATCGTGGCGCTGGCGCTGGTCGCCGACGGCCTGCTGGTCCTGGCCCAGCGCCTGCTCACCCCCTGGGTGCGCGCGCGGAAGGGGACGTCGTGAGCTGGTTGGGCTCGTTCTTCGGCTGGCTGGCCGACTTCTTCGGCACCGGGGCGAACTGGGCCGGCCCCGACGGCATCCCGGCGCGGCTGCTGGAGCACCTGGAGTTCTCGGCCCTGGCGCTGGTGCTGGCGATGCTGATCGCGGTGCCGCTGGGGCTGGCCATCGGCCACACCGGGCGGGGCGAGGTCGTGGTCGTCATCTCGGCGAACCTGGCCAGGGCGCTGCCGACGCTCGGCCTGCTGGTGCTGTTCGTGCTGCTGCTCGGCACGTCCTCGATCTGGCCGGTGATCATCCCGCTGGTGCTGCTGTCGGTGCCGCCGATCCTGGTCAACACCTACGAGGGGATCAAGGGCGTCGATCCGGAGCTGCGCGACGCGGCGTACGGGATGGGGCTGCGCGGCGGGCAGGTGCTCGGCCGGGTGCTGGTGCCGGTGGCGCTGCCGCTGATCCTGCTCGGGCTCAGGCTGTCGGCGATCCAGGTGGTCTCCACCACCACGGTCGCCGCGTACACGGGGCTCGGCGGGCTCGGGCGGTTCGTGATCGACGGTTTCGCGACCAAGGATTATGCGAGCGTTGTGGGGGGTTCAGTACTGATTGTGCTGTTCGCGCTTGTTGTGCAGATCGTGTTCGCCCTCATCCAGAGGGTGACCGTTTCGCCGGGGGTGAGCCAGAGACTGAAGGTTCGATAGTCTCCGGTATTACCTGCCGCTTTAGAAGGGAAATTCACACATGAGACGCATGATCGGCACCGCGGCGGTGCTCGTGTCGGCGACGCTGGCGCTGGCCGCCTGCGGCGGCGGGAGCGGCGGTGGGGGCAACCCGCTCGACACCACGAGCGCGGCGCCCAGCGGCTCGGCCTCGGCGGCCGGGGGCAAGGCCGTCATCGGCTCCTTCGACTTCGACGAGAGCGTGCTGCTCGCGTCGATCTACGCCCAGGCCCTTGAGGCCAAGGGCGTGCAGGTCGAGGAGAAGCCGCGCATCGGCAGCCGCGAGGCCGTCTACGACCAGGTCAAGAACGGCGGCCTGACCATCGTTCCGGAGTACAACGGCAACCTGCTGGCCTTCGTCGACCTGAAGAACACCGCCTCGACGACCGACGAGGTCAACGCGGCGCTGAAGGAGAAGCTCCCGGCCGAGCTCGAAGTGCTCGACTCCTCCCCGGCCGAGGACAAGGACAGCCTCTCGGTCACCAAGGACACCCAGACCAAGCAGTCGCTGAACACCATCGAGGACCTGGCCAAGGTCTCCAAGAACATGGTCGTCGGCGGCCCGCCCGAGTTCAAGAAGCGGTGGGAGGCGCGCTTCAAGGAGGTCTACGGGCTGGAGTTCAAGCAGTGGGAGCCGAAGGGCCCGGCCACGGCCGACGCCCTGAAGGACGGCTCGATCCAGGTCGGCAACGTGTTCACCACGGACCCCAAGATGCTGGCCAACAACCTGGTGCCGCTCCAGGACACCAAGAACATCTTCCCCGCCCAGAACGTCACGCCGCTGCTGTTCAAGTCCGGCGCGAACGACACGATCCGCACCACGCTCAACGGCATCTCGGCCAAGCTGAGCACCCAGTCGCTGCTCGACATGATGCAGAAGATCTCCGTCAACAAGGACGAGCCCGCCACGGTGGCCAAGGAATGGCTGACCTCCAACGGCCTCGCCTGACGCCCGCGGCGGGGGCCTCCGGCCGGAGGTCTCCGCTGTGAGCGAGTTCACGGAGGCGATGGCGCAACTGGCCGCGGGCGTCGCGGTGATCACCGTCCGGGACGGGCGTGACGACCTGGGCGTGACCGTGTCGGCGCTGATGTCCGTCTCGGCCGAGCCGCCGCTCGTGCTGATCAGCCTGGCCTCCCGCGGCTACCTGTGCGAGGTGCTGCTCCGGCAGGACCGGTGGGCGGCCTCGCTGCTGTCCTCCGGCCAGGCCGCGATCGCCAGCCGTTTCGCCACCGCCGGCCGTCCCAGCGCCCGCCTCCTGCTGGCGGGCACCCCCCACCATCGGGGGGCGCACACCGAGGCGCTGGTGGTCGAGGGCGGTGTGGCGGCCCTGGAGGCCGAGACGACCCAGGTCGTCCCGGCCGGCGACCACACGCTCTTCGTCGCCCAGGTGCTCGCCGTCCCCTATGTCACCCCCGCGCTCCAGCCGTTGGTACGGCTGCGCGCCCGCTACCGGCCGATGGGATGCTGAATGCGCAGTTTTCTCTTCCTCCTGGGCGGCAACCGCCGTGACGGCAACACCGAGACCCTGGCCAGGCACGCCGCCGCCGCGCTCCCGCCGGACGTCGGGCAACGCTGGCTGCGCCTCGACGACCACCCGCTGCCGCCCTTCCGGGACATCCGCCACAGCGGCGACGGCGTCTACCCCGTCCCCGAGGGCGCGGAGAAGCTGCTCGCCGAGGCCACGCTCGACGCCACCGACCTGGTGATCGTCTCCCCGCTCTACTGGTACAGCGTCTCGGCCACCACCAAGCTCTACCTGGATTACTGGTCGGCCTGGATGCGCGTCCCCGGCTACGACTTCAAGGCGAGCATGGCGGGCAAGACCGTCTGGGCGGTCACCACGATCAGCGAGGAGGACGAGTCGGTGGCCGATCCGCTGATCGGCACGCTGCGCCTGTCAGCGGAGTACTTCGGGTCGTGGGGCGGCGCGCTCGTCGGCTACGCCAACCGCCCCGGCGACATCCTGCGCGACACCGGCGCCCTGGAGCGGGCCGCGGCCTTCTTCAACCCCGGCGCTCGAAGTGCGGATACAGGGACGTCTTCGTCCCGGCCCTGACCAGCGTCTCGACGACCCGGCCCGTCAGGTCGACGACGCCCACGCCGCCGAGCATGCAAGATCGATTACCTGATGACGTACCAACCGGGCAAAGAGAGCGGACCGGCGGCGGGCAGGCCCAGCTCGGCCGACAGGCGGGCCAGCGGCCCCCAGGCGTCGAGCCGCATCCTGGCCAGGGCGGCGGACTTGTCCTCGCTGGACTCCGGGCCCCGCAGGCGCTCCAGCGGGTTGAGCCTGGGGTAGACGCGCACGGGGGCGTCGTCGGCCAGCCGGGCGCGCTCGCGGGCCAGCCCGAGGGCGTGCTCAAGGCCGCCCAGCTCGTCGACCAGGCCGTTGGCGTGGGCGTCCGCGCCGGTCCAGACCCGGCCTCTGGCCAGCTCGTGGGCGCGCTCGCGGGTGAGGCCGCGGCTCTGCGCGACCTTGCCCACGAAGTCGTCGTAGATGCGGTCGAGCCACCCGTTCACCCGGTCCCACTGCTCGGGGGAGAAGCCGCGGGCGGTGGAGAACATGCCGGCGTTGACCCCGTCGGCGACCAGTTCAGTATTTATCCCGACTTTTTGGAGCAAGTCAGTCATGACGGGCTTGCCGCCATAAACGCCGATCGAGCCGGTCAGGGTGCCGGGCTGGGCCACGATCACGTCGGCGCCCATGGACACGAAGTATCCGCCGGACGCGGCCAGGTCGCCCATGGAGACGATCACCGGCTTCACCCGGCGGGTCAGCGTCACCTCCCGCCACACCGTGTCGGAGGCCACGTACGAGCCGCCGGGGCTGTCCACGCGGAAGACCACGGCCTTGACGTGCTCGTCCCGGCGGGCCGCGCGCAGCGCCGCGCTGATCGTGTCGGAGCCCATCGCGCCGCCCCCGCCGAGCGGGCTGCGGCCGCTGCGGCCGCTCCTGATCTGCCCGCTGCCGTGCACGAGCGCGATGCCGTCGGCCATGGGGTGCGGCAGCTTCCGCACCGCCGCGCTCCTGGCGTACCGGGAGACGAACAGCAGGTGGGCCTCGCCGCCCGTGGCCCGCCGGACCTCGTCGTACACCTCGTCGCGGTAGGCCAGGGCGTCCACCAGGCCGCTCTCCTGCGCCTCGGAGGCGGTGAAGGGGCCGCGGTCGATCAGTTCGCGCACCTTGGCCGGGTCGAGCCTGCGGCCCTCGGCGATGCCGTGGACGAGCTGCTCGGCGACCGACTCCACGATGCGGGTCATCGACTCGCGGTGGGGCTCGGTCATGTGGTCCTGGGTGAAGGTGTTGACCGCGGTCTTGTACTCGTGCCGCTGCCCGGCCTCGACCGCCACGCCCAGCTTGGTCAGCGCGCCCTTGAGGAAACGCTGCTCCATCGCCACCCCCGTGAGCCCGACGTCGCCGCTGGGCTGGAGGTAGACCCGCTCGAACGCGGTGGCCAGGTAGTAGGGCACCGTGCCGCCGCTGAACTCCCCGAACGTCTCGGCGTAGGCCACGGTCAGCTTGCCGGAGGCGCGGAAGCGGGTGACGGCCTCGCGCAGCTCCTGGACCATGGCCAGGCCCATGGGGTTGCCGCCGACCTTGACCACCAGCGCCTTGACCCGGGAGTCCCGGCCGGCCCGCCGGAGGCCGGACAGCACGTCCGACAGACGGGTCTTGCGCATGGACAACACCGCGGCGACCGGGTCGGACGGCGGTCCTTCCGTGAGCCCCTCGGTGAGATCGAGCTCCAGGACCAGCGGGCCGGTGCGCCGCTGGCGAAGCTTGTCGACGGTTTCGAAGATCGCCCTGCCTGCGTCCATATAGCCACCCTAAGCGACACATTTCGTGTCGGGCCCGGAAGAGGTCCAGGCGGCCGCCCGGGGGGAGGGGCGTCCGCCTGGAACCTGGGCCGATGCCGGGTCAGCGGTGGTTGTGCAGGGCGGCGTAGACGTTGATGCGGGGGGTGGTGAGCTGGGTCCCCGCGCTGGCGTACGTGATGGGCTTGCCGGTGCGCTTCAATGCGTCGAGGAGCTGGTCGGAGGTGGCGTGCGCGCGCTTCTGCCGCAGCAGCGCGAACGAGCCGGCGACGTGCGGGGCGGCCATCGAGGTGCCGTTCAGCGTGGCGTAGGCGTTGCCGCTGATGGCGGCGGTGATCGAGACGCCGGGCGCGAACAGGTCGAGCATGGCGCCCCGGTTGGAGAAGGAGGCCACGGCGTCCTGCTTGTCGGTGGCGCCCACGGTCACGACGTTGGAGACGCAGGCGGGCCAGGAGACGGAGGCGTCGAAGCCGTTGTTGCCCGCGGCCACGACGGTGGCCACGCCCTTGGCCTGGAGGTGGTCCACCTCGGCCTTGAAGTCGGCGCCGTCGCCCTCGTCGCAGGAGGTGTCGTACTTGCCGCCGCCCAGGCTCAGGTTGACCGCGGCGATGTCGTACTGGTCGGCCAGCACGTTCGCGTACGCCATGCCGGTCAGGACCGAGGAGTCGTAGGCGAGCACGCAGGACGCCGCGGCGCCGCAGTAGGGGGAGTTGTCGAAGCGGCTGAAGACCTGGATCGCGATGATCTTGGCCTTGGGGGCGACGCCGGGGTTCGGGAACTCCTTGGTGGCCTGGCCCGCGGTGATGCCGGCGACGTGGGTGCCGTGGTAGCACAGGCCGTACTCGGGCCGGGGGGCGTTGCGCAGGCACGCCTCGGTCTCGGAGCTGGCCGCGCCGTCGCCGATCTGGAACTGGCTGCCGTTGGGGCACAGCGGCGTCGAGCCGTCGGCCGGGTCGGTGGCGGAGAAGCACGCCTGGGCCGCGATGCGGCGGCCGAAGGCCGGGTGGTCGTTGTCGATGCCGGAGTCGATGATCGCGACGGCGGTGCCCTTGCCGGTGAAGCCCTGCCGGTGCGCCCGGTCGGCGCCGATCAGCGGCACGCTCTGCGCCAGCGAGGGCTCGTTGAGCCGGTCCTTGCGGATCGAGACGACGTCCGCCTGCTCGGCGACCTTCTCCAGCTCGGCGCGGGTGCCGCGGTAGACGAAGAAGTCGAGCTTGCCGGCCAGCTCGGCGGGCGGCGTGGCCACGACGTTCCGCTTGTCCTGCCTGACCCCTTCCGCGCCGGCCAGGGCCGACTGCACCTGGGCGGGCTGGCGGACGCGGACGATGACGCGGTGCTCGCCCGTCGAGGTGACGGCCGGGTCGATCTTGGACTCGGGGTCGGCCAGGGCGGGGGTGGCGACCAGCGACGCAGCGGTGGCGGCGAGGGTGATCGAACCGGCCAGCAGAGACATGAGTCTCAACTGATCCTCCGGGGGGTCGGGGGCGTTTGTGTAAAGAAGTGTAGATATTGGACAAGAGATGTCAGAGAGGCGCTTGTGTTCTGTTATCGCTTCTTGTCCTGGTAAGCGAAAGGGCCGGATCGTCGGATCCGGCCCTGTTCCGGGTGCTGCTCTCAGGCTTTGGGCGTGCTCGGGGCCGTGGCGCTGAACACGTCGATGCGGGCCGTGCGCGCCTGGGCGCCGCCGGCGGCGTAGCCGATGCTGCGGCCCGTGGCCTGCAACCGCTGCAGGCTCTGCGCCACCGTGAAGTTCGGGTACGCCTGCCGCATCAGCGCGAACGCCCCCGCCACGTGTGGCGCGGCCATCGACGTGCCGCTCTTGTCGGCGTAGGTGTCGTCCGGCACCGACGACCTGATGCCCACGCCCGGCGCGAGCAGGTCGAGCAGCGGGCCCCGGTTGGAGAAGTCGGCCAGCGCGTCCCGGTCGTCGGTGGCGCCCACCGCGACGGCGGAGGAGATGCAGGCGGGCGCCGAGACGCCGTCGGGGAAGCCGTTGTTGCCGGCCGCGACCACGGGCGCGACCCCGAGGGAGATCAGCGTGTCGAAGTCCGGCTTGAGGCTCGCCGCGCTCGGGTCGGAGTCGCAGTTCTCGCGGTACGGCCCGCCGCCGCCCAGGCTCAGGTTCGCCGCGGCGACGCGCCGGGCCGCGGCCACCCGCGCGACGTACTCCAGCGCCAGCTTCTGGTCGGAGGTGTAGCTGAGGAAGCAGGGCGCCTGGGTGCCGATGACCGCGCACGTCATCGCGCTGTCGATGCGGCTGAACACCTGGATCGGCAGGATGCCCGCGGCGGGCGCGACGCCGTCGGAGGGTGCGCCGGTCGTCATCCGGCCCGCGGCGATGCCCGCGACGTGCGTGCCGTGCGAGCAGGCGTTGACGCCGTTCACGACGCACTGGGCGGTCTCGGCGTCCGCGGACCCCGGGCCGGTCTGGCTCGGCTGGTTGTTCGGGCAGAGCGAGACCGAGCCGTCACTGGCGTCGGAGGAGGAGAAGCACGCCTCGTCCACGATCCGGCCGGCGAAGAACGGGTGGTCGCGGTCGATGCCCGTGTCCAGGACGGCCACCGTGAAGCCCCGGCCCGTCCAGCCGGCCGCGTTGGCCCGGTCGGAGCCGATGATCCGGGTGCTCGTGTCCAGGACGGCCGGGCGCAGCTCGTCCTTGTAGACCGCCTGGACGCGGTCGTCCTTCCTGAGCTGGGCCAGCGTCTTGCCGTCCAGCTCGGCGACGAAGAAGTGGGGCGACTGCGCCGCCTCCAGCACCCGGCTGCCCTCGGAGGCCTGTTCGAGATCCTTGGCCACGGCCTGCACGTTCTGCCCCGGCTTGAGCTGGATGATCGACCGGACCTTGCTCTTGGCCTGGACCTCCGCGACGAGGGCGGGGCTGATGACCGGGTCGCCGGTGTCGTGCGCGTCGGCGCTCAGCGGTGGCGCCGCGCAGAGCACGGCGGATGTCGTGGCCAGCGCGGCAGCGCAGGCGAGCAGGGACCGTAGCCTCACTTAGTCCTCCGAGGGTCAGACCGTCCGGTGTGAGGTGTCCATCCCCTGGTGTGACAAGTGTGATGTCGGTGGCCTATGTGAAAGCAGTGAAAGCTGAGCGGGTTTTTGCCATGCGGCGGGGAAGACGGAAGGGCCGGCCGGCCCTTCCGTCGGTGAGGCTGGCTCAGAGCGACTTGAGCACGTTCCTCGTCGCCTTCTTCAGCGCCGCCTTCGACGCCGCGCCGCTCAGCCGCACCTTCTCTGCGGCGGTCAGCACGGTGGTGCCGTTCCTGCCGTGGGCCCAGTTGAGCCAGGCCGTCAGCAACGCGCTGTCCAGCTTGTCGCGGGACGTCTTCGTGCCCTTCAGCACCCGGTACGCCTTGCCCAGCGACGACGCCTTGGTCAGCTCGGGGAACACCTTGCTGGCCTTGCCGATCAGCTTCAGGTAGCAGTTCAGCGTGGTGTCGGGGATCGTCCCGCTGCTGCGGTGGATCTCCACGGCCCACTTGCCGGCCGTCATCCTGGCGCCGGCCGTGCCGCGCGTGCAGACGGCGGCGGCCGACGGGGCGGGGGTCGGCGTGACGGTCACCGTCACCGTGACCGTCGGCAGCGGGACCGGCGTGACCGAGGACGTCGGGGCCGGGGCGGGCTGCCCGTCGTCGGGGTCGGGCTGGGGCGTCGGGCCGCTGCCGTCCGTGGGGTCGGGCTCGGGGTCGGCGGTGGGGCCGGTCGTCGGCGCCTGCGTGATCGGCGGCTGGGTGCCGGTGCCGGCCAGGGCGGCGCCCACGTCCAGGCGGGGGGTGGTGACCTGGGCGCCGTTGGCCTCGTACTGGTAGGGCCGGCCCGTGGTCTTGAGCGTGTTGATCAGGTCGGCGACGGGCGTCTGCGGCGCGGCGGCCTTCATCAGCGCCAGCGCGCCGGCGACGTGCGGCGTCGCCATCGACGTGCCGCTGTGCGTGGCCATCTGGTTGTCCGGCACCGAGGACTGGATGTCCACGCCGGGGGCGAAGAAGTCGACCAGCGAGCCCCGGTTGGAGAAGTCGGCGATGGCGTCGGCGCCGTCATTCGCGCCGACCGCGACCGCCGAGGAGACGCACGCGGGGTAGGAGGCGCCCTCGAAGAACTCGTTCCCGGCGGCGACCACGGTCGCGATGCCCTTGGCCAGCAGGGCGTCGATCTTCGGCTTGAAGACCGCGCCCTCCTCGGTGGCGTCGCAGTCGGTCTCCGACAGCGCGCCGCCCAGGCTCAGGTTCACCGCCGCGATGGGCTGGGTGAGCGTGGCCACGTAGTCCATGGCCAGCCGCAGCGACGACTCGAAGGCCAGCAGGCACGACGACTCGCCCGTGCAGATGTCCTCGTCGTTCACCCGGCTGAACACCTGCACCGCGATGATCCCGGCGCCCGGGGCCACGCCGCCGCTGCCCGCGGCGATGCCGGCGACGTGCGTGCCGTGCTCGCACAGGTTCACGCCGCCGGACAGGCACTTGGCGGTGGTGGCGTCGGCCGCGCCCTCGCCCGTCTGCTGGGGCTGCCCGTTCGGGCACAGCGACTCCACGCCGCTCTCCACGGCCGAGAAGCACGCCTCGCCTGCGAGCCTGCCCCCGAAGTACGGGTGGTCGCGGTCGATCCCGGTGTCCAGGACGACGATGTTCTGGCCCGCGCCGGTGAAGTTCTTCTCGTGGGCCTTGTCCGCGCCGATCTGGGTGATGTTGGACCCCACCTCGGCCGGCGCGTACGTCCGGTCGCGGTGGATGGAGGTGACGCGCGGGTCCTCGGCCAGCTTCGCCAGCTCCTCGGCGGTGCCCTCCACCACCATGAACGACTGGCTCTGCGGCTGCAGCAGCACGTCGACGCTCTGGGCCGCCGCCACGCCGGCCACCGGCTCGTGCTGCGCGGCGTCGGTCAGCTCGACGATGGCCCGGGTGGTGTCGCCGTCGAGCGCGAGGCCCTCCTCCAGCTTGCTCTGGGAGGGCGCCGGCGTCGGCGTCGCCGCGGGGTCGTCGGCGAACGCCGGGACGGAGGCTGATGACAGGGCCAGCACGATCGAGCACACGATCAGGGGGCGAAATCGCACGCGTCCTCCGAGGGGGATGATCTCGGAGTTTAGGGCGATTTATCCCGCCAGCACAGAGCCCGGCCCTGTTTCTCACCGAACTTTCAGCGCACGCACCTCAAACGTTCAACGACCCCGACGGCCCTGACTGCTCTGTCGGCGCCTCCTTGGTCAGCCACACCGCGCCGAGCGGCGGCACCCGCAACGTCGTGGAGAACGGCAGCCCGTGCCACGGCTCGGCCTCGGCCTCGACCCCGCCCATGTTGCCCACACCGCTGCCCCAGTAGTCGTAGGCGTCGGTGTTGACGACCTCCGCCCAGTGGCCGCCGTAGGGCAGGCCGAGCCGGTAGCTCTCGTGCGCCCCGCCGCTGAAGTTGACCACGCAGGCCGCCGCCGACCCGTCGGCCGCGTACCGGACGAACGAGAACGTGTTCCCGGAGGCGTCGTCGGCGTCGATCCAGCGGAACCCCTCCGGCCTGGCGTCCTGCTCCCACAGCGCCGGGGTCTCCTTGTAGAGCCTGTTGAGGTCGCGGACGAGCCGCTGCACGCCCTTGTGCCCGTCGAACTCCAGCACCCACCAGTCGAGCCCGCGCTCCTCCGACCACTCCGAGCCCTGGCCGAACTCGCCGCCCATGAACAGCAGCTGCTTGCCCGGATGCGCCCACATGAACGCCAGCAACGCCCTGAGCTGGGCGAACCGCTGCCATTCGTCCCCCGGCATCTTGCCGAGCAGCGAGCCCTTGCCGTGCACCACCTCGTCATGGGACAGCGGCAGCACGTAGTTCTCGGAATAGGCGTAGATGAGGGAGAACGTCATCTGGTGGTGGTGGTACTGGCGAAAGATCGGCTCGCGGCGCAGGTATTCGAGCGTGTCGTGCATCCAGCCCATGTTCCACTTGAACCCGAAGCCGAGCCCGCCCAGGTGCACCGGCCGCGAGACGCCCGGCCAGGCCGTCGACTCCTCGGCGACGGTCGAGATGCCCGGAGCCTCCCGGTAGCAGACGGAGTTCATCTCCTTGAGGAACTCGACCGCGTCGAGGTTCTCCCGGCCGCCGTAGACGTTGGGGGTCCACTCGCCCTCGCGGCGCGAGTAGTCGAGGTAGAGCATCGAGGCGACCGCGTCCACGCGCAGGCCGTCCACGTGGAACTCCTTCAGCCAGTAGAGCGCGTTCGCGACCAGGAAGTTCTTGACCTCCCTGCGGCCGAAGTCGAAGACGTAGGTGCCCCAGTCGGGGTGCTCGCCCCTGGCCGGGTCGGCGTGCTCGTACAGCGGGGTGCCGTCGAAGCGGGCCAGGGCCCACTCGTCCATGGGGAAGTGGGCCGGCACCCAGTCCAGCAGCACGCCGATGCCGCGCTGGTGCATGCGGTCCACGAAGTGCCGGAACTCGTCGGGCGTGCCGAACCTGGCCGTCGGCGCGTAGTAGGACGTCACCTGGTAGCCCCACGAGCCGCCGAACGGGTGCTCGGCCACCGGCAGCAGCTCGACGTGCGTGAACCCCATGTCGGCCGCGTACTCGGAGAGCTGGTCGGCCAGCTCCAGGTAGGACAGCCCCGGCCGCCACGAGCCCAGGTGCACCTCGTAGACGCTCATCGGCCCGAGCTGCGCCGGCCGGTCGCGCCGCGCGGCCATCCAGTCGTCGTCGGCCCAGGTGTAGGCGGACTCGTCGATCACGGAGGCGGTCATCGGGGGCACCTCGGTGCGCCGGGCCATGGGGTCGGCCTTGTCGCGCCAGAGCCCGTCGGCGCCGAGGATCTGGAACTTGTACCGCTCACCGGCCGCCAGCCCCGGGACGAACAGCTCCCACACGCCCGACCGGCCGAGCGAGCGCATCGGGTAGGCGGTGCCGTCCCAGTGGTTGAAGTCGCCGACGACCCTGATGCCGCGCGCGTTCGGCGCCCAGACGGCGAACGCGGTGCCCTGCACGTCCTGGTGCTCCATCACGCGGGCGCCCAGGACCTCCCACAGCCGCTCGTGCCGCCCCTCGCCGATGAGGTGCAGGTCCACCTCACCCAGCGTGGGCCAGTGCCGGTACGGGTCCTTGACCTCGTACGGCTCCCCACCGGCGTACCGGACCCGCAGGGTGTAGTCGGGCACCTTGTCCAGCCCGGCGACCGTGGCCTCGAACACGCCGTGGGCCTGGTGTCTCATGTCGTGGGCCGTGCCGTCGTCGAGCACCACCTGCACCCGCTCGGCCAGCGGGCGCAGCGCGCGGAACACCACGCCGCCCGGGACCGGGTGTGCTCCGAGCACGGAGTGCGGATCGTGGTGCGCCCCGCCAGCGAGGCGGTCGAGCTCTGTCCTCATGGGCATGCTCCCAACCCTGCCTTATGATGACCGTCCATCTCAGGCACTGCCCGCTTTCACGGCGACAATCACCGAATGTGCAAAATCCCGGGATGATCGCAGAAGTATGCGGGATCGTCATGGATGATCCTTGGCCGTGTCGTGGCCGGACACGCCCTGTATGAGGCCATCAGGCGCCCGACGCGTCCGGCAGGAGGTCGTCCACCGGCATGCCGGCCCCTTCGGCCAGGCCGGTCGCCAGCCCCGCCGCCCCGAGGCCCGCCGTCACGACCGCCGTGATCCGGTCCACGTCCCCCCGCTCGCCCGCCGGCAGCGGCGCGCCGACGGACGCCCTGAGCGCGGCGGCCTTGCCGAGCAGCCGCGCCGCCTCCGCGTACCGGCCGCCGAGCGCCCGCGCCCCCGCCAGCCCCTCCAGCGCGAGGGCGGTCGCGCGCGGGTCGCCCACCCTGCGGGCGGCGGCCAGCCCGCGAAGCTGGAACTCCAGCGCGCCCGCCGCGTCCCCGCGCAGCTCGGCCACGAACCCCAGCTCCGCCAGGATCAGCGCCGCGCCCGGCTCGCCGGAGACGTCCAGCACCCAGTCCAGCCAGGTCAGCAGCAGCCGTTCGGCCTCGTCGAGCCGTCCCTGGCGGCGCGCGCCGAGCGCCAGCCCGATCTCGGCGAACTCCTCGGCCGGACGGTTCGACTGCGACACCGCCAGCCGCCTGGCCCGCTCGTGGTGGTCGTCGGCCGCCGCGTGGTCGCCGCGCAGCATGGCGATCCGGCCCAGGCGGGACAGCGCGTCGGAGACCGAGCTCCACAGGCCCAGCTCCTCGGCCATGCGCAGGCCCTCCGCGCGCAGCTCCGCGGCCCGGTCGTAGTCGCCGGTGATCTCGGCGTGGCTGCCCAGGCACTCCGCCGCCCGCAGCTCGCCCCAGCGGTCGCCGGTCCGCCGGAACAGCGCCAGGCCGCGCTCGCCGTCGCGCCGCATGCCCGCCAGGTCGCCGCGCATCCCCGCCCACCTGGCCCGGACGGTCAGGGTGGCGGCCATGCCCCACTCGTCGTCCAGTTCGGCGAACTCCGACAACGCCGCCTCGATCATTCCGGCGCTGACCGACAGGTCGTCGTACCCGAACAGGGCGAAGCCGACGAACCACCGCGCCATGGCCCGCTCCCGGGCGTCCTCGACCGCTGCGAACAGGCCCGTCACGTCCGGGCCCGGCGGCTGCCCCACCAGCAGCCGCAGGCCCGCCAGCCACGCCCTGGCCCGCGGGGCGCCCGGATCGTCGTCCGCCGCGATCGCCAGCGCCGCCTCCAGCGCCCGCTTGCCCTCGCCCAGCCGGCCGCGCAGCACCCAGTACCAGGCCAGGGCGTTCACCAGCCGCAGCGCCTCGGCCGCCGCGCCGAGCCGCACCGCCGTCTCCAGCGCCGCGCGCAGGTTGCCGCCCTCGGCGTCGAGCCGGGCGAGCGCGCGCCGCTGCCCGTGCCCCCGCAGGTACGGCTCCGCCCGCTCGGCCAGGCCCGTGTAGTGGCGCACGTGCCGGAGCCGCACCTCCGTCGGCTCGCCGGCCGCCTCCAGCCGCTCCACGCAGTACGCCGCCACCGACTCCAGCAGGCGGAACCGCGGCTCCCCGTCACCCCAGGCCCGCACCACCAGCGAGCGGTCCACCAGCCTGGCCACCGCGTCCAGGACGTCCACGCCCGGCTCGGCGCAGACCTCCTCGGCCGCCTCCAGCGTGCACCCGTCGGCGTGCACGGCCAGCCGCCGCAGCACGACGCGCTCGTCCTCGCCCAGCAGCTCCCAGCTCCAGTCGATCATCGCGCGCAACGTCTGCTGCCGGGCGGGCGCGCCGCGGCGGCCGGAGGCCAGCACCCGGAACCGGTCGTCCAGCCGTTCGGCGAGCTGGCGCGGGGTGAGCGTGCGCATCCGGGTCGCGGCCAGCTCCAGGGCCAGCGGGATGCCGTCCAGGCGGGCGCAGATCTCGGCGACGTCGGCGTCCGGCTCGATGCCCGCGCGGGCGGCGAACAGCTCCGCCGCCGCCTGCGGCCCCAGCGGCGGCACGCTCCACAGCGCCTCGCCCTCGATGCGCAGCGACTCCTGGCTGGTGGCCAGGACGCGCAGCCCGGGAGCGGCCCGCAGCAGCCGTCCGGCCAGCGCGGCGACCTGCTCGACGACGTGTTCGCAGTTGTCCAGGACGAGCAGCGTGCGGGTGCCCTCCAGGACGTCGGCCAGCCGGGCGGTCAGGTCCTTCGCCGCGCCGCCCACGTCGTCCCGCAGGCCGAGCACCGCCGCGACGGCCTCGGCCACCTCGACCGCCGGCGCCCCGGCGCGCAGCCCCGCCAGCTCTACCAGCCACACCCCGCCGCCGAAGCCGGGCGGCCCGGGGGAGTCGGCCGCGGCGAGCGCGAGGCGGGTCTTGCCGACGCCGCCGGGTCCCGTCAGCGTGACCAGCCGGTTCGCCCGCAGCAGGGCGCGCACCTGCGCCACCGCCTCCTCCCGGCCCACGAGCCCGGTGAGCGGCGCCGGCAGGTTCGTCCGTCGCCGCGCCGGCCCGTCGAGCGCCGAGTCCTGCTCAAGGATCGCCTGGTGCAGCGCGACCAGCTCGGGACCGGGGTCGAGCCCGAGCTCGTCGGCCAGCCGCGCCCGCAGGTCGGCGTAGCTGGCCAGCGCCTCGCCCTGCCGTCCCGCCCGGTACAGGGCCCGTACGTGCGCGGCCCGCAGCCGCTCGCGGAACGGGTGCTCGGCCACCAGGTCGGCCAGCTCGGCCGCCAGCAGCCCGTGCTCGCCCAGCCCGAGCCGCGCCTCGGCCAGCTCCTCCACGGCCACCAGCCGCTGCTCGTCGAGCCTGGCCACGGCCGCCCTGGCGAACTCCTCGTCGGCGAACTCCGCGAAGGCGGCCCCCCGCCACAGGTCGAGGGCCTGCCGCAGCAGCCCGGCGCGGGTGCGCGGGTCGGCGCTGCGCTGCGCCTGCCCGACGAGGGCGGCGAACCGTCCGGCGTCCACGTCCTCGGGCTCGACCCGCAGCACGTACCCCGGCGCCCGGTACGCCACCAGCTCCCGGTCGCCCAGCACCCGGCGCAGCTGCGACACCTTCACCCGGAGCGCGGCCAGGGCGTTCGCCGGCGGCCTGCCGCCCCACAGGTCCTCGATCAGCCGGTCGGCGGAGACCGGCCGCCCGGCGTGGATCAGCAGGTCGGCCAGCAACGCCCGGACCTTGACCTCCAGCACCTGGACGGGCTCGCCGCCGGGCCCCCACACGGCGAGCGACCCCAGCACCCCGAACCGCACTCCGCCCCCCATAAGCAACTCCGAATCAGACCATAACCCCCTGCGGGCAGGGTGAAGACATCCGTCAGAACCTAAGGAATCCCGAAATGTCAGAAGAAATTTCCATCATCGGTCTCGGCCTCATGGGCGCGGCGCTCGCCGGCAGCCTGCTGGACGCCGGACACCGCGTCACCGTGTGGAACCGTTCGGCGGACAAGGCCGAGCCCCTGGTCGCCAGGGGCGCCACCCGCGCCGCGACGGTGGCGGAGGCGGTCGCGGCGAGCCCGCTGGTGATCGTCTGCGTGCTCGACTACCCGGCCGTGTACGAGCTGCTGGCCGACGTCCCGCTGGCAGGGCGCGTCGTGGCGAACCTGACCACCGGCCGGCCCGTCGAGGCCCGCCAGGCGGCCGAATGGGTGGCCGCGCGCGGCGGCGACTACGTGGACGGCGGCATCATGGCCGTGCCCCAGATGATCGGCCGGCCCGGCGCGCTCGTGCTCTACAGCGGGTCCCGGGCGGCGTTCGACCGCTTCGAGGAGGCGTTCGGCGCGATGGCCGAGCCGCGCTTCGTCGGCACCGACCCCGGCCTGGCCCCGCTCCTCGACCTGGCGATGCTCACCGGCATGTACGGCCAGATCGCCGGCTTCCTGGAGGCGATCGCGCTCGTCGACTCGGCCGGCTATCCGTTGACCGAGTTCACCAGCACCCTCCTGGTCCCGTGGCTCAACGCGATGGCCGCCGCGCAACCGGAGTGGGTCAAGTCCGTCGAGTCGCGCGACTACACGACCCTGGTGTCGAACCTGGAGATCAACAGATCCGGCCTGGAGAACCTGGTGCGCGCCTTCAGGGAGCAGCAGGTCAAGCCCGACCTCCTGCTGCCGCTGAAGGCGATCGTCGACCAGCGCACCGCCCGCGGCCACGGCGCCGAGGGCCTGCCCGGCCTGGTCGAAGAGCTGCGCTGAACCCCGGGCCGCCCGCGGCGGGCCCGGCCGGTCAGGCACGGACGGGTCCCGCCGGTCAGGCGGGGCGGGGATGGAAGGCGGCCAGCGGGATGGAGACCCACGACGGGCGGTTGCGGGCCTCGTAGACCACCTCGTACACCGCCTTGGACAGCTCGAACGCCCGTAGCAGCGCCGCGTCCCCGACCGTGATCATGCCGCCGCCCTCGCGGTAGCCGTCCAGGAAGGCGGTGCGGTTGCGGTCGGCCCAGGCCTCGGCGCGCGGCTGGAGTTCGGCGGCCTGCGGATGGTCGGCCAGCAGGTGCCTGGCCGCGTAGTCGAACGAGCGCAGCATCCCGGCCACGTCCCGCAGCGGCGACGACAGCGCCCGGCGCTCGGCCAGCGGTTGCCCCGGCTCGCCCTCGAAGTCGAGCACCACCCAGTCGGTGGGCGTGCGCATCACCTGGCCCAGGTGGTAATCCCCGTGAACACGCTGCACGGGCACTTCCCTGGTGAGCAGTTCCACCTGGTGGTAGGCGTCCTCCAGGGCCGCCATGTGCCGCCGCAGCTCGGGCACCTCGGCCATGGCCCGCCCGAGCTGCCGCCGGAAGCCCTCGGCCATGCGTTTGACCTCGGGAATCTCGACCACGTCCGTGGGGAACGCCGCGGCCAGCTCGTGGTGGACGCGGGCGGTGGCGACGCCCAGCCGTACGGACTCGGCGGCGAAGTCGCCGCCCGCCTCGGCGGCGGTGACCTCGGGCAGCGAGGCGTACAGGTCGCGGACGCTGGTCAGCGCGAGGTCCCAGCCGTCGTTGGCGTTGGACAGGTACTCCTGCATGAAGGCGAGCGTGGTGTCCGTGCCGTCCACGTCGGCCTCGATCCACCCGTACGGCTGGGCGATGTTCGGCGCGCTCCGGGCGGCCAGGGCGCTGATGATCTCCAGCTCCGGATTGACGCCCGGGATGAGCCGGCGGAACAGCTTGCAGATGTAGGAGTCGCCGTACACGAGCGAGGTGTTCGACTGCTCGGCCCCCAGCACCAGGCTGCGCTGGGAGGTGTCGATGACGACGCCGGGCGCGTGCCGCATGCGCAGCCCGCTGCGGGTCTCGTCGCCCGCCATGCCCTCCAGCAGCCAGCTCATGGCGTCGGCGTCATGGACGGCGTCGTAGAACCAGGTGTCGCCGAGGTTGCCGATGAGGGCGTGGCTGAGCCGGTCGGGCAGGTCGTGCCGCTCGCCCAGGAAGACCTGGTACCGGTCCCGCGCGCCCTCCTGCCAGACGGCCACGATCAGGTGCCGGAGCCCTGGCCTCAGCGCGACGTCCGACTCGATCGACAGATCGTCGATCGGGCGCCCCTTGCCGCCGAACCATCGTTGGCGGCCGATCCATGCGGCAAGGAGCTCCTCTATCACGCCCTACTCCTCCTGGGTGTGTGCCGGTGGGAGTGTGAACCAATAGAACCCATGCCCGGGAAGCGTCAAAAGATACGGTAGTTCGCCAATTGCCGGGAATGGGACCCCTCCCATGGTTTCCACGGGGGAGACGCCGACGAATCTGCGCAGGTCAAGCTCGACCGGCTGCGGGAAGCGCGACAGGTTGTTGACGCACAACATCCGGTCGTCGCCCAGCTCCCGGACGAATGCGAGCACGCTGGGGTTGGAGGAGTTGAGCTCGGCGAACTCGCCGAGCCCGAAGACGGGGTGACGTTTGCGGATCTCGATCATCCGCTTGGTCCAGTGGAGCAGCGAGCCCGCGTTCTTCTGGTGGGCCTCGACGTTGATCGCCTGGTAGCCGTAGATCGGGTCCATGATCACGGGCAGGTAGAGCCGCCCGGGGTCGCAGTCGGAGAACCCGGCGTTGCGGTCGGGGTCCCACTGCATCGGGGTGCGGACGCCGTCGCGGTCGCCGAGCCAGATGTTGTCGCCCATGCCGATCTCGTCACCGTAGTAGAGCACGGGGGAGCCCGGCAGCGACAGGAGCAGCGCGGTGAACAGCTCGATCTGGTTGCGGTCGTTCTCCAGCAGGGGAGCCAGCCGCCGGCGGATGCCGACATTCGCCCGCATACGCGGATCTTTGGCGTACTCCGTGTACATGTAGTCGCGTTCTTCGTCGGTCACCATTTCGAGCGTCAGCTCATCATGGTTCCGCAGGAAAATCCCCCACTGGCAATGTTCCGGAATTTTCGGCGTTTGCGCCAAAATTTCGGAAATCGGGTAGCGGGACTCTCGGCGGACCGCCATGAAAATGCGGGGCATGAGCGGGAAATGGAAGGCCATGTGGCATTCGTCCCCGCCGCCTACCGGATCGCCGAAATATTCCACCACGTCCGAAGGCCACTGATTCGCCTCGGCGAGCAGCACCCGGTCCGGGAAGAGCCGGTCGACCTCACGCCTGATGCTCTTGAGGTATTCGTGCGTCCTGGGCAGGTTCTCGCAGTTCGTGCCCTCCTCCTCGAAGAGGTAGGGCACCGCGTCCAGGCGGAAGCCGTCGATGCCGAGGTCCAGCCAGAACCGCAGCACCTCCAGCATGGCCTCCTGCACGTCCGGGTTCTCGTAGTTGAGGTCGGGCTGGTGGTGGAAGAAGCGGTGCCAGTAGTACTGGCCGCGCACCGGGTCGTAGGTCCAGTTGGACGTCTCGGTGTCGATGAAGATGATCCGGGCGTCCTGGTACTTCTCATCGGTGTCCGACCAGACGTAGAAGTCGCCGAACGGCCCTTCCGGGTCGTGCCTGGACGCCTGGAACCAGGGATGGGCGTCGCTGGTGTGGTTCATGACGAGGTCGGCGATCACCCGCATGCCGCGTTTGTGCGCCTCGTCGACCAGCTTCACGAAGTCTCCCAGATCCCCGAACTCGGGCAGGATCTTCATGAAGTCGGCGATGTCGTAGCCGCCGTCACGCAGCGGCGACTCGTACAGGGGCAGCAGCCAGAGGCAGTCGACGCCCAGCCACTGCAGATAGTCGAGCTTGCTGATCAGGCCTCTGATGTCCCCGGTCCCGTCGCCGTTGGAGTCGGCGAATCCCCTGATCAGAACCTCGTAGAAGACGGCGCGCTTGTACCAGTAAGGATCGCGCGGCTTCTCCTCGTCGAAGGTGTTGGGAATGGGTGTGGAGCTCATGGACTCCCCCAGAGGGGACTCATGAGGAGGGCGCTTTCACACACGTTGAAGACTCCCCGCTGAATTCTGTTCTACCGTGGCGCGGCTCGTACGGTGAGAATGTGGGCAGGCTGGATGTGAGGGTCGAGACGCACATAGTTGCTCTGCCTCCAGCGGTAGGACTCGCCTGACAGTTCGTCGTCCACGACGAACTCGGCGTTCCAGTCGAGACCGATGGCGGGCAGGTCGAGATCTACCGTCGCCTCGTGGGTGTGGTGAGGATCCAGATTGACAACCGCCAGAACGACGTCGCCCAGCCCGTGCCTTCGTGTGGCCGTGTCATAGGCGCCCGGAAGCCGTTTGGAGAAGCAGACGATGTCCGGATGGTCGACCCTGTGGAACCGTAGGTTACGCAATTCCTGCAGCGCCGGATGCGCTCTTCGGAACAAATTCAGATGGGTGATGAGCGGGGCGAGGGTCCTTCCTTCGCGTTCGGCTGCCGCCCAGTCGCGTGGCTTGTACTGATATTTCTCACTATCAAGGTATTCCTCACTACCCGGGCGCACCGGAACGTTCTCGGCGAGCTCGTACCCGGAGTACACCCCCCAGGTCGGCGAGGTGAGAGCGGCCAGCACCGCCCGGATCCGGAACGCCGGCACGCCGCCGTGCTGCAGGTACTCGTGCAGGATGTCCGGGGTGTTGACGAACAGGTTCGGCCGCAGGAACGCGGACGTCTCGTGCGCGAGCTCGGACAGGTAGGTCTCCACGTCGAACTTGGAGTTCTTCCACGTGTAATACGTGTACGACTGGTGGAACCCGGCCTTGGCGAGCGTCTGGAGCATCGCGGGCCGGGTGAACGCCTCGGCCAGGAACACCACGTCCGGGTCGGTCGCGTGGATGTCGGCCAGCAGGCGCTCCCAGAACGCCACCGGCTTGGTGTGCGGGTTGTCCACCCGGAAGATCCGCACCCCGTGGTCCATCCAGTGCCGCAGCACCCGCCGGACCTCGGCGAAGATGCCCTCGGGGTCCCTGTCGAAGTTGATCGGGTAGATGTCCTGGTACTTCTTCGGCGGGTTCTCGGCGTAGGCGATCGTCCCGTCCGCCCGGATGGTGAACCACTCCGGGTGCTCCTTGACCCACGGATGGTCGGGGGAGCACTGCAGGGCGAAGTCGAGCGCGACCTCCATGCCCAGGGCGCGGGTGCGGCTGACGAACTCGTCGAAGTCCTCAAGGGTGCCCAGGTCGGGATGGACGGCGTCGTGGCCGCCGTCCTCCGAGCCGATGGCCCACGGCGAGCCGGGCTCGTCGGGCTCCGGGCTCAGCGTGTTGTTGCGGCCCTTGCGGAAGGTCTGGCCGATGGGGTGGATCGGCGGCAGGTAGACGACGTCGAAGCCCATCTTGGCGATGGCGGGCAGCCGCTTGGCCGCGGTCTCGAAGGTGCCCGACCTGGAGACGCCGGACTCGGTGACGACCGCGCCCTCGGACCTGGGGAAGAACTCGTACCAGGAGCCGTAGAGCGCCCTGCGCCGGTCGACCCTGACCTTGTACGGCTTGGCCCTGGTCACCAGCTCGCGGAACGGATGCGCCGCCAGCAGCGCGGCCGTCTCGGGGAGCTGGGCGATGGACAGCCGGGCGCGCGGGTCGAGATCCTCGTCCCGCAGCGTGGCCGCCACCGACAGCAGCGCCGCCCGGTGCCCGCACGCGCTGTCGCCGTTGCCGTTGCCCTTGCTGTTGCCCATGCCGTTCCTGGCGTGCCCGTTGCCGGGGCCGCCCTGGCCGCCGGGCGCGGGGCAGTCGGCCGTGCGGACGGCCTTGGCGGCCCGCTCGAACAGCCGGGCCCCCTCCTCGCACATGAGGTCGGTGTCCAGCCCGCGCGGGATCTTGATCTCGGCGTCGTGCAGCCACGTCGCGATCGGATCGCTCCACGCCTCCACGCGGAACATCCAGTCGCCCTCGGCCGGCAGGCACACGTCGACGCCCCAGCGATCGGTGCCGGGGGCCAGCTCGCGCATGGGTTTCAGGCGGCCACGCTGTCCGTCGGGCGAGGTGAGCACCACGCCCGCGGCCACGGCGTCGTGGCCCTCTCGGAAGACGGTCGCCGAGACCTGGAAGGTCTCGCCGGCGACCGCCTTGGCGGGCCACTGCCCGCAGTCGACGACGGGGGAGATGTCCGTGATGGGAATTCGTCCGATCATCGCATTCGCAGGGTTTGCGACGGCGCGCTCGGCGCCGCCGGAGGCTTTCCGTATGTGCAAGATTCCGCAACCGCGTGGGACCGCTGGATACGGCCTACCCCGGCAGTAACGATCCTTGCACGTAAATACTGGACAGCAGCGGATAGACCTCCCGAGTGTGTTCCCGGGAGAGCCAACAAAGAGGAAAGTTGCCCCAATCGTCCGGCTTCATGCTTGTTCCGTGCTGGGGTTTGAAGGGGCTTCTTGGGGGTGAAGGACTGAGAGGTCCCTCCTAGCCCGTAGGGTGCAGAAACGTGAGAGCTATCCGCCGGTTTACCGTCCGCACCGTCCTGCCCACGGAGCTGGCCGCCCTGGGCGAGCTCGTGCACAATCTCCGCTGGTCCTGGCACCCGGAGACGCTCGACCTCTTCGCCGAGGTCGACGCGGCCCTGTGGGAACAGGTCGGGCACGATCCCGTGGCCCTGCTCGGCGCCGTCACACCGGCCCGGCTCAACGAGCTGGCCGCCGACCGCCGTTTCCTCCGCCGCCTGGCCGACGCAGCGGACGACCTGCGCGAATACATGACATCGCCGCGCTGGTACCAGACGCTGCCCGACGTCGCACGCGCCATCGCCTACTTCTCCCCCGAGTACGGCATCGCCGCCGCGATGCCCCAGTACTCAGGCGGTCTCGGCATCCTCGCCGGCGACCACCTCAAGGCGGCCAGCGACCTGGGCGTGCCGATCCTCGCGGTCGGCCTGCTCTATCGCCACGGCTACTTCACCCAGTCGCTGTCGCCGGAGGGCTGGCAGCTCGAGCACTACCCGGCGCTCGACGCCGGCGGGCTGCCGCTGACCCTGCTGAAGGACGGCGACGAACCCGTCAAGATCCGTCTCGGCCTGCCCGAGGGCCGCGTCCTGCACGCCCAGGTCTGGGTGGCGCAGGTGGGCCGGGTGCCGCTGCTGCTGCTCGACTCCGACGTGGCCGACAACGACACCGCCGCCCGCGACGTCACCGACCGCCTCTACGGCGGCGGCACCGACCACCGGCTCATGCAGGAGCTGCTGCTGGGCGTGGGCGGCGTCCGCGCCATCAGGGCCTACTGCCGCATCACCGGCCACGCCGAGCCCGAGGTCTTCCACACCAACGAGGGCCACGCCGGCTTCCTCGGCCTGGAGCGCATCCGCGAGCTGACCGAGTCGCGCCTGTCGTTCGACGAGGCCCTGGAGGCCGTCCGCGCCGGCACGGTGTTCACCACGCACACGCCGGTGCCCGCCGGCATCGACCGGTTCCCCTGCGACCTGATCGAACGCCACTTCGGCGGCGACTCCGCCTGGCCGACCGTGCCCGTCGAGCGCATCCTGGCCCTGGGCGCCGAGGCCGAGCCCGGCCGCTTCAACATGGCCGTCATGGGCATGCGCCTGGCCCAGCGCGTCAACGGCGTCTCCGAGCTGCACGGCGCGGTCAGCCGGGAGATGTTCAAGGACCTGTGGCCCGGCTTCGACCTCGACGAGGTGCCGATCGGCTCGATCACCAACGGCGTGCACGCGCCCACGTGGGTCGGGCGCGAGTTCATGGAGCTGGCCGGCCGCGAGCTGCCCTCGCTGATCGAGCGCGCCCGCGGCTGGGAGGGCATCCAGAAGATCTCCGACCGGGAGATCTGGGAGATCCGCGGCAAGCTGCGCAGGCGGCTGGTCGAGGGCGCGCGCGAGCGGCTGCGCAGGTCGTGGCGCGAGCGCGGCGCCTCGGTCGCCGAGCTGGGCTGGATCGACGACGCGCTCGACCCCGACGTGCTGACGATCGGCTTCGCCCGGCGGGTGCCGTCGTACAAGCGGCTCACGCTCATGTTGCGTGACCCCAGGCGGCTGGCCCGGCTGCTGCTCGACCCGGACAAGCCGGTGCAGATCGTGATCGCCGGCAAGGCGCATCCGGCCGACGAGGGCGGCAAGAAGCTGATCCAGCAGATCGTCAAGTTCGCCGACCAGCACAACGTGCGCCACCGCATCGTCTTCCTGCCCGACTACGACATGACGCTCGGCCAGCTCATGGTCCAGGGCTGCGACGTGTGGCTGAACAACCCGCTGCGGCCGCTGGAGGCGTCCGGCACCTCGGGCATGAAGTCGGCGCTGAACGGCGGGCTCAACCTGTCGATCCGCGACGGCTGGTGGGACGAGTGGTACGACGGCACCAACGGCTGGGCCATCCCCACCGCCGACGGCGTCAGCGACCCCGACCGGCGCGACGAGCTGGAGGCCGGCGCCCTGTACGACCTGATCGAGCACGAGGTGTCCGACCGCTTCTACGACCGGCCGTTCGACGAGCTGCCGCGCAGGTGGATGGAGATGGTCAAGCACACCCTGGCCTCGCTCGGGCCCAAGGTGCTGGCCGGACGCATGCTCCGCGACTACGTCGTCGGCCTCTACACCCCGGCCGCCAAGTCGGCCCGCGCGCTGTCGGCCGACAACTACGCCGCGGCCAGGGCGTTCGCGGCCTGGCGGGTGCGCGTCACGCGGGCCTGGCCGGGCGTGCGGGTCGAGCACGTCGAGGCGTCCGGCGTGGGCGACGCCCCCGAGGTGGGCGCCTCGGTCGAGCTGCGGGCCACGATCGCGCTCGGCGACCTGGAACCGGGTGACGTGCTGGTCGAGGCCGCGTACGGCAAGGTCGGGCCGCACGACGAGCTGGTCCGGCCCCGGTACGCGCGGCTGGCCCTGGAGTCGCTGGAGGACGACGGCCACGCCCACTTCACGGGCCGGGTGCCGCTCGACCGTACGGGGGCCTTCGGATACACCGTCCGGGTTGTCCCGCATCACCCGTTCGCTGCCACTCCGGCGGAACTGGGGCTGATCGCCGTCCCGGAGGAGCCGGTGGGAATGACGAACGGTACCTTGCGCTGATATATCCGGACGAGGTCGGCCCGGTGGTCGGGCGGTGCATAATCAGGACCGTGGACGACAGCGGGAACGGCCTGCGGGCCGACAATCTGGTGGCCACGGTCCGCGGTGTCCTGCCGTCCCTGACGCCTGCCGCGCAGACCGTCGCCCGGCTCATCCTGGAGAATCCGGCGACGGTCGCGCGCAGCACCATCACGGAGCTGTCGGCCGCCTCCGGCACCAGCGAGGCCACCATCGTGCGCACCGCGCGGCTGCTCGGCTTCGCCGGATACCCCCAGCTCAGGCTGGCTCTGGCGGCGGCGGCCGCGCAGCCCGACCGGCTCGTGCCCGGCGACCTGGCGCCCGACGACCCGCTGTCGGAGGTCATCCAGAAGGTGGCCAGGGCCGAGTCGGAGGCCATCAACGACACCGTCGCCCAGCTCACCAGCGAGCGCCTGGGCCTGGTCGTCGACGCGATCGTGGGGGCCAGGCGCATCGACGCCTACGGCGTGGGCGCCTCGGGATTAGTCGCCGAGGACGTCGCCCAGAAGCTGCTGCGCATCGGCCTGTCCAGCCACGCCTTCCAGGACGCCCACCTGGCCCTGACCAGCGCCGTCCTGCTGAAGGCGGGCGACGTGGCGATCGGCATCAGCACCTCGGGGGAGACCCCCGACGTGATCGAGCCGCTGCGCCGGGCGGGGGAGGCGGGGGCCACCACGGTGGCCGTCACCAACAACCCGCGCTCGACGATCGCGGAGCTGGCCGAGCACGTGCTGATCTCGGCCGGGCGCGAGACGGAGTTCCGTCCCGGCGCCCTGGCCAGCAGGATCAGCCAGCTCCTCGTCGTCGACTGCGTGTTCGTCGGCGTCGCCCAGCGCACGTTCGACTCCTCTCAGGAGGCGCTCGCGAGCACCAGGCGCGCCGTCAAGGAGTTCACCCGGAGAACGACACCTGCACGTCGTCAGCCTTGACGTACATCACGCGGTGCCCGAACTGGATCTCCAGGTACTTCGTCTTGCCCCTGACCACCGTGTGGTCGGCCAGGTCGAACGTGACCGCCCGGTAGTACTCGGTGGCGGCCGGCCCGGCCAGCGTGTACTTCTCGCCCGCCGAGAACGTGTACTGCAGCGGCGTCACCGCCTGGTACGGAATGCCGGCCGGGTACGCCTCCTGCTCCGGGTACGCCCGCCCGAACACCGGCACGGTCGCCCTGCCCGGCTTCGGCGTGACGACGAGCCCCATCGAGGGGATCGCGGTCGGGGCGCCGGCCGGGTTGTGGAACCACGCCTTCTGGCCGAGGTACCAGATCGCCGTCCAGTCGCCCTGGCGGTCGGCGACGGCGAAGCGCTGGCCGGTGCTGGCCCTGGCGCTGTGGTCGTACACGCTGTAGAGCGAGCCGCCGGTCGGGTGCTTGCCGATGTCCTTGATCAGCGGGGCGTCGTCGCGCGGCTCGGTGCGCAGCCACACGGTGCCGGCGCTGAGCGGCGGGCAGGCCGCCTCGGGGTTCTTGCGGTCACAGCCGTAGAAGTAGGGCTTGTTGGTGGCGAAGTCCGGCTTGATCATGACCGAGCCGGCCTGCGGCCCGCCGAACTGGTGCAGCGGCGCGCCCATGAGCTGGAAGTAGTGCGCCCAGTCCCAGAACGGCCCCGGGTCCTCGTGCATGCCGCGGACCGTGCTCGGAATCGTGCCGGGGACGTTGTCGTGGCCCAGGATGTGGGCGCGGTCGAGCGGCACGCCGTGCTTGAGCGCCAGGTAGCGGACGAGCCGGGCCGACGAGCGGTACATCGCCTCGGTGTACCAGGTGCTGCCCTCGGCCAGGAAGCCTTCGTGCTCGATGCCGATGGACTTGGCGTTGATGTACCAGTTGCCGGCCTGCCAGCCGACGTCCTTGGTCTTGATGTGCTGGGCGATGTGCCCGTCACTGGAACGGACCGAGTAGTGCCAGCTCGCGCCGTAGTTCGGGTCCTGGTTGAGCTTGATCGACGGGAGGAAGTAGCCCTCCATGTCGTGGATGATGATGTAGTCGACCTTCTGGCTGACCGGCCGGTTCGCCAGGTCGTAGTGGCCGTAGTCGTCCGGCGGGAGCTCCTGGTAGGCGGAGGGGATCCACTCGCAGGAGATCGAGGCCGGGCACTCGACGCCGTCGCGCCGCGCGGGCCGCAGGCCGAGCTTCTCCAGCCACTTCTCGATCTTCTCCAGGTCCGGGACCTTGGGCAGGGTGACCTTCTGCCCGTCGTCCGTGGTGCGCTCGGCGCCCTCCTGGATGGTGGCGTAGACCTCGTCGGCGAAGAACTTGGCCGCGTCGGCCTCGTCGGCGCCGGAGTACTTGGCGACGGCTCCGTACCATTCGCCGGGGTTGGCGCTCAGGGGCGCGCCGAGGCTCTTCTGGTAGTCGGCGAGCAGCGCCGCGCCGCCGCGGATGTTGGCCGCGTCGTCGGTGCGCAGCCGCTCGTGGCTCTCGCCGGTGAGCTGCGCGGCGCGTTCCATCGTGCGCAGCGAGGCGGGGATCTCCGCCGGGGCGGGGGTCGCCGTGGGCGCGAGCGGCCTGCTCTCGTCGCCGCGGGCGTCCTCCTCGCCCTCTCCGTGGTGGTTCGAGCCGGTGTACGCGGCCGCGTCGGTCAGGTGCATCGGGCCGAACCCGGCGTCGCTCGACGGCTGGCCCGCGTGGGCGTCCCAGCGCGACTCCAGGTACGAGACGCCGAGCAGCACGCTCTGCGGGACCTTGAACTCGTCGGCCGCCGCGGCGAACGCCTGCTGCCGGTCGGCGGGTTCTTCGGCGTTGGCCGAGGGCACTTGGGTTAAGGGCAACAAGGCGACGACGGCGATCGCCAGCGCTCTGCGCATGAACCGCTCCTTGACTGGGGGGGCGTGGTGCGCGTTCAGCGTCTCAACATTTTCCTTCTCTGGCGAGAACTTTGCGAAGATATTTTTCATCCCTTAACAGACCGCCGGACCGGCTCCTGCCGCCCGCCACCGAGGACTACCAGGTGACGGGCTGGGTAGGCGGGCCTCGGAGGAGAGGGGAGTTGTCATGCCTCGACCCGGAAGTCACTCCTACGACAACGAGCGCCGCCGGCTGCGCAAGCAACTGGACCGGCAGGGGATGAGCGAGCAGGAGCTCAAGAAGCGCGTGGCCAGGAAACTCCAGTCGGACCCGGACAAGAGCCCGCGCAAGGTGGGCGGCGACCGCGCCGAAGGACCCAAGTCCGAACGGCCCCGCCGGGGGGAGCGCTGAGGCCCCGATGACCGGCATCATCGACCGCGTCGGCGTCCAGGACCTGCTCGCGACGCGCGCCGCCCAGCTCGCCGAGGTGCTGCCCGAGCGCGAGTACGCCTGGGCCCACCTGCCCGGCGCCGTGCACCTGCCGCTCGGCTCGCTCGACCGGCTGGCCGGCGACCTGCTGGACCGGTCGCGTCCGGTCGTCGTCTACTGCCACGACTGGCTCTGCGACCTGAGCCCGCGCGCCGCCCACCGGCTGGCCCGGCTGGGCTTCGCCGACGTGCACGACTACGGCCTGGGCAAGATGGACTGGCTGGCGGCCGACCTGCCGTACGAGGGGGAGGCCGTCCTGGTGGGCTCGGGCGCCCGGCGCGACCCGGTCACGGCCGACCTGGAGGACCCGCTGGAGGAGCTCAGCGAGCGCATCGTCGCCGATCCGGCCGGGCTCGCGGTCGTGGTGGACCGGGACGAGGTGGTGCAGGGCGTCATCGGGTCGCGCGAGCTCAAGGGCGCCGACCTGACCGGCACCGCCGAGGCCGCCATGAACACCGGCGTCACCACCGTACGGCCCAGCGAGCAGCTCGACGCCCTGGCCACCCGCATGGAGGGCGCGAACGTCGACCACGTCGTCGTCACCCGCGCCGACGGCACCCTGGTCGGCCTCTACGGGCTCGGCGACCTGCGCGAACCCGGCTGGGAATCCGATCTCGGATAGCGGACGGGATTTGGAGCCGTCACCCGGCGTCTGCTAGCGTCAACAGCATGTCAGTGATCAGCCGATTTTGGCGCTATGTGGCGGCTCCGGGTGGAGCCGAAGGTCACATGCGCTGACTTACTGATCACCCGGAGCCCAAAGGCAGAGACGTCCCGTCTCTGCCTTTCGTCGTTCAGGCGGACGGCTCCGGGGGCCACGGATGTGGGCCGTACCGCCTTCGAACTTCCAGCGAAAGCGGAGGACCAGCCCATGACCACGACCAGCGACCTGCGCATCACCTCGTTCGAACCCCTGCCCACGCCCCGCGAGCTCATCGGTGAACAGCCGCTCGGCCCGGAGCGCGAGGCGCTGGTGGCGGCGAGCAGGAACGCCGTGCGCGACGTGCTCGCCGGCGACGACGACCGCCTGCTGCTCATCGTCGGCCCGTGCTCGGTGCACGACCCGGAGGCCGCGCTCGACTACGCCCGCCGCCTGGCCGCCGCCACCCGCGACCTCGGCGACGCCCTGTGCGTGGTCATGCGGGTGTACTTCGAGAAGCCGCGTACCACCATCGGCTGGAAGGGCCTGATCAACGACCCGGACATCGACGGCGGCCACGACGTCCAGCGCGGGCTGCGCCTGGCCAGGACGGTGCTGCTCGACGTGCTCGACACCGGGCTGCCGGTGGGCTGCGAGTTCCTTGAGCCGACCAGCCCGCAGTACATCGCCGACGCCGTCACCTGGGGCGCGATCGGCGCGCGCACGCCCGAGAGCCAGGTGCACCGCCAGCTCACCTCCGGCCTGTCCATGCCGGTCGGCTTCAAGAACGCCACCGACGGCGATGTGCAGGTGGCCATCGACGGCGTGAACGCCGCCGCGCACCCGCAGGTGTTCTTCGGCATCGACGACGAGGGCCGGGCCGCGGTCGTCTCGACCACCGGCAACCCCGACTGCCACGTCATCCTGCGCGGCGGGCGCACCGGCCCCAACTACGACCCCCAGTCCATCGGCGACGCGCTGGCGCTGCTGGCCAAGGCCGGGCTGCCGGAGCGGCTGATCATCGACGCCAGCCACGGCAACAGCGGCAAGGACCACGTACGGCAGGCGGCCGTGGTGCGCGAGGTGGCCGGACGCCTGGCGGCGGGCGAGAAGGGCATCGCGGGGCTGATGGTGGAGAGCTTCCTGGTGCCGGGGCGGCAGGAGCCCGGCCCGGCCGAGGGCCTGACGTACGGGCAGAGCATCACCGACGCCTGCGTGGGCTGGGAGGAGACCGAGCTCCTGCTGGCCGAGCTGGCCGACGCCGTGCGCGCCGGCCGCGCCGCCGGCTGACGGCCTCCCGGCGGCCCCGAGGTGACGGGCGGGCCGCCGGAGGCCCGGTAGGACCGGTCAGTCAGGTGCGGCGGTCCAGCCGGAACGTCGGGTGCCCCGGCGTGCCCGGCTGGGCGTCCAGCGACTTGTCGTCGAGAATGGGCGCCGCGTCCTCGGCCACGAAGACGCGCACGTCCCCCTGCTCGATGACCTGGTCCCCGGCGTACGGCGTGCTCGCCAGCGACACCTCCAAGGCGCCCGCCTCGTCCGGCTTGGCGGCGATCCGCAGGCCGGCGTGCGCGGGCACGTCCTCGCCGACCATCAGGTCACGGATCGCGACCACGGCGTTGTCAGTCAAAGTCAGCACGATGCGCTCCTTCTCGCTGGAGACCCCCCGCCTCCCCCGCGACCTGGGAGGCAAACGCGCCGGGCCGGGATGAGCGCCCGCCACGGGGGTAGCGGAGCGTCATGGCTGACAAGGACGCCGACAAGGACAAGGGCGTGCTGGACGCCCTGCTCGAACAGTGCGGCCAGACGTTCGCCGCGGAGGCGGGCATCCGGCTCGCCGACCGGCCGCGGCCGCTGTACCAGCTCCTCGTGCTGGCCACGCTGCTCAGCGCGCGCATCTCGTCCGGGGTGGCGGTGGCGGCCGCGCGCGAGCTGTTCGCCGCCGGGTACCGCACGCCGCGGGACATGGCGCGGGCGAGCTGGCAGGACCGCGTGGACGCCCTGGGCCGCGGCCACTACCGGCGTTACGACGAACGCACCTCGACCATGCTCGGCAGGGGCGCCGAACTGCTGCTCGACCGCTGGAAGGGCGACCTGCGCAGGTTGCGCGACGAGGCCGGGGGCGACCCCGGGCGCATCGGCGAGCTGCTGCGGGAGTTCCCCGGCATCGGCCCGACCGGCGCCGACATCTTCCTGCGCGAGGTCCAGGGCGTGTGGCCGCAGGTCGCGCCGCACCTGGACGGGCGGGTGCTGGACGGCGCGGCCCGGCTCGGCCTGCCCCGCCAGGAACGCGGCCTGGCCCGCCTGGCCGGCTCCGGCGACGAGCTGGCCCGCCTGTCGGCGGCGCTGGTCCGCGTGTCGACCAGCAAGAAGGCCGCCGACGAGGTGAGGTCGGCCGCAGCGGGGTGAGCGGGGGGCGCTCTGTTAGGTTCGGCTCATGGGTGAGTTTGTGAGTGTCGAGGTGGCCGACCAGATCGCCACGATCCGTCTTGACCGTCCGAAGATGAACGCGATCGACGTTCAGACGCAGCGGGAGCTCGTCGAGGCGGCGCTTCAGGTCGATGCCGACGACCAGGTGCAGGCGGTGATCCTCTACGGCGGCGAGCGCGTCTTCGCCGCCGGCGTGGACGTCAAAGAGATGGCCGACATGTCCTATGCCGACATGTCCACCCACTCCCGCACGCTCCAGGCGTGCTTCACCACGGTGGCCCGCATCGGCAAGCCGGTCATCGCCGCCGTCACCGGCTACGCCCTGGGCGGCGGCTGCGAGCTGGCCCTGTGCGCCGACTTCCGGGTGGCGGGCGAGTCGGCCCGGCTCGGCCAGCCGGAGATCCTGCTCGGGCTCATCCCGGGCGCGGGCGGCACGCAGCGCCTGCCCCGGCTCGTCGGCCCGTCCCGCGCCAAGGATCTGATCTTCACCGGCCGGCACGTCCCCGCCGCCGAGGCCCTGGCCATCGGGCTGGTCGACCGGGTGGTGCCGGACGAGCAGGTCTACACGGCGGCCCTGGAGTGGGCGGCCACGTTCGTCGGCGGGCCGGCCGTGGCGCTGCGCGCCGCCAAGCAGGCCGTCGACCAGGGCGCCGAGGTCGACCTCGACTCCGGCCTGGAGATCGAGCGCCTGCACTTCTCCGGCCTGTTCGCCACCGACGACGCCAGGATCGGCATGCGGGCCTTCGCGGAGAAGGCCAAGGCCAAGTTCACCGGACGGTGACCGCCCGGCCGCCATACGAATGCGACCCTTTGGAGTAGGCCGTCCAAGGGGAAGCGGGTTTGCCAGTATGGTGGCGTTTCATGATGCGCGTCCCGGTCCCCGCCCGGCTGCGTAAAGCCGTGCGTTCGTGGTTCGACTCCCGTTACATCTCCGTCGCCGACCACCGGCAGGACATCCGGGACGCGCTCTGGGAGGTCCAGACCCTGCGCAGGGAGATGGCCACTTTGCAGGGCGAGGTCGAGCGGCTGCGGAACGCCCGCCCGCCGGCCGGGCCGGTGATCGACAAGGCCAGGGTCGACGACACCTACCGGCTGGCGCAGGAGACCGCGCAGGCCCTCGACGGCGTGCTCCAGAACGAGGTGCTCGTCTGGCAGGCCATCGACGACCTGCGGGCCCGCGTCCCCGAGGGGGGCCGGCCGTGCGCGTGACCTGGTCCGGCACCGAGCTGACCTTCCGTCTCGACCCCGAGGACGAGATCACCGGCAGGGCGGCCGACGAGCATCCCGTCAAGCTGGCCACCAACTCCTGCTCGATCGGCGGCGTGCCCGCCGACGCCCACCCCGACCTGTTCGCCGTGGCCGCCTGGACGATCGTGGCGCCCTGGACCAGGCGGCGGATCACGTTCGACCGGGCCGTCTCCGCCGAGGTGGCCGCGGCCCTGCACGACGGGTGGGGCATCGAGGCCGGGCCGGTCGGGGCCGAGCCGCGCCGGGCCGGGGACCGGCTCGCCCTCTCCTACAGCGGCGGCGCGGACTCGGTGGCCGCGGCGGCCATCCATCCGTCGGCGCCGTTCGTGCACTTCCGGCGGGTGCCGCATCCGCGGGTGCCCAACCGGTGGCCGCACTACCGCTCCGACGTGCTGGCCAAGCTGGCCGAGCGGACCGGCCGCGAGCTCACCACCGTCACCTCCGACCTGGAGTTCACCCTCGCCGAGCCGCGTCCGGGCTATCCGGAGCACCACGCCGTCGCGGCGGGGGCGTTGCTGCTGGCCGACCGGATGAACCTCGGTGGCCTGGGCTTCGGCTATGAACTCGGTTCACGCTGGCTGGGCGGCGACCGTTACTTGTTGCGGTTCACGCCTGACAACCCCATGTGGGCGCCGCACGGCGCGTGGGGCCGGTTGTTCGCCGCCGCGGGCGTGCACATCGTGCTCCCGGTCGGCGGGGTGAGCGAGGCCGTCACCATGCGGCTGGCCCTGAACTCCGAGCTCAAGGACCAGGTGCGCTGGTGCCTGCGCGGCACCGACGGCCCCTGCCGCACCTGCGGCAAGTGCCTGTACAAGGAGCTCATCCAGGCCGCCGTCGAGCGCCGTCCCCTGGACACGCCACTCACCGCCGACCGTCCCGTGGCCCGCAAGTGGCTGCGGCCGCCCCCCTTCGGGGGCCAGGAGATGGTCGAGTACGGCCTGGCCCGGATCCCCGGCGTCGAACGGTCCCTGTTCGCCAAGGCCCTCGACCACTTCGAGGCCACCGAGGAGTCCACCAGCTGGCTCGACCACTGCTACCCGCCGGCGATCGAGGAGATCCCCGAGCCGTGGCGGGCGGAGGCGGCCGCCTTCCTGACCTCCCAGGTCGGCCTCATGACCGAGGCCGAGGTGCGGCGGGTGGAGACGTGGGGCGCGTGACCGTCCGCGGGACGGATCCGGCGAAGTGCGAGGAGTTGACTGCGTGAAGGTTTACCTGTCGGTGGACATGGAGGGCGTGACGGGGCTGACCGACCCCGAGGAGATGCACGCCGGCAAACGCGGCTACGACCGCGGCTGCGAGCTGATGACCGCGGACGCCAACGCCGCCGTCGAGGGCGCGTTCGCCGCCGGCGCCGGCTCGGTGCTGGTCAACGACGCCCACGGGTCCACCAAGAACCTGCGGATCGACCTCCTGGACCCCCGGGCCACCCTGATCCGGGGGCCGGGCAAGGCCCAGCGCATGGCCCAGGGGCTCGACGGCACGTTCCAGGCCGCGTGCTTCGTGGGCTACCACGCCAGGGCCGGCGTCCAGCACGGCGTGCTCAACCACACGTGGATGGGCAAGGAGATCCAGAACGTCTACCTCAACGGCGAGCTGTGCGGCGAGACCCGGCTGGTCGCGGCGTGCGCGGGCTTCCACGGCGTGCCCGTCGTGCTGGTGACCGGGGACGAGGCCGTCGGCGAGGAGGCGCGCGAGCTGCTCGGCGACGTCGAGACGGTCGCGGTGAAGAAGGGGATCGACAAGTTCTCGGCCGAGTTGCTGCCGCCGAGCGTCGCCCAGGCGAAGATCCGTGAGGCCGCCGCTCGCGGGCTGTCCCGGTTGAGCGACTTCACGCCTTATCGGGTGGAGGCGCCGTACACGCTGGGGGTGGAGTGGAACTCGACCGCCATCGCGGCGGCGGTGGCGCTGGTGCCCGGCGTGAAGACGGCCGGCTCCCGGCACACCGAGTTCACCACCGACGACTTCCGCCAGATCATGGCGCTGCTCGGGATCTTCGCCACCATCGGCGGCCAGGTGGCCTGCGGCAGCGGGCCGTACGGCTGAGATGTCGGTAACTGCTGACTCAGGGGGCGGGTGACGGTGGAAGGCGCGGCGCTGACCCGGCGGGGGCTGCTCGTCGGGATCGGAGCGGTGGGCGGCGCGGGCGCCATGTACGCCGCCATGGGCGCGCTCGGGCTCGCCCCCTCCGAGCAGGACAAGGAGTTCGCCGCGCCGCGTCCCGGCGACTTCTCCCTGCGCGGCAAGGGCGCGGCCAAGGTGGTGATCCTCGGCGCGGGCGTGGCGGGGCTGACCGCCGCGTACGAGCTGGGCAAGGCCGGCTATGACTGCACCCTGCTCGAAGCCAGGGGCAGGGCCGGCGGCCGGAACCTGACGCTGCGCGGCGGCGACCGCCTGACCGAGCTGAACGGCCCGGCCCAGGACGTCAAGCTGGGTGAGGGCGTCTACTTCAACGCCGGGCCCGGCCGCATCGCCCCCTGGATGGTCACCCTCGACTACTGCAGGGAGCTGGGCGTCCCGATCGAGACGTTCGTCAACAACAACGCCTCGGCGTACGTCCACACCAACGGGAAGACCGTGCGGGCCCGCACTGCCCGAGCCGACATGTACGGATATGTCGCAGAATTGCTGGCCAAGGCCACAAATATCGGCGCGCTCGACAAGGCGATCACCGCCGACGACCGGCAGCGCCTGCTGGAGTTCCTCCGCCGGTTCGGCGACCTCGGCCCCAAGCTCGACTACGAGGGCTCACCCCGGCGCGGCTTCACCAAGTACCCGGCGCTCGACGGCGGCACCCCCATCCCGCCCCCCGGCACCCTGCACGACGTGCTGGCCGCCGCCACCGGCCGCGCCATCACCAACGACTTCGGCTACGACATGGCCACCCCCATGTTCCAGCCGGTCGGCGGCATGGACGCGATCGTCACCAAGCTGACCGAGGCCGTGGGGGCCGACCGGATCAGGACCGGCGCCAAGGTAACCAAGATCACGACCCTGGACGACGGCGTCGAGGTGACGTACGAGGGCGGCAGCGTCAAGGCCGACTACTGCATCGCCACCCTCCCCCCGCACCTCCTCACCAAGATCCCGCACAACCTCGGAGCGCAGGTCACCAGCGCCCTGAGCACCCCCATCCCGGTCGCCGCCGGCAAGATCGGCCTGGAGTACGGCAGGCGCTGGTGGGAGCTGGAGGACCGCATCTACGGCGGTGTCACCGAGACCGACCTGGACATCACCCACATCTGGTACCCCTCCCACGGCTACCACTCCGACCGCGGCCTGATCGTCGGCTACTACAACACCGAGCAGAACGCCGAGCTGTACGGCTCCCTCACCCCCGAGGACAGAAGGCGCAAGGCCCTCACCCAGGGCAGGAAGATCCACGGCGACAAGTACCGCCAGAACCTGCTGTCCAGCGTCTCGATCGCCTGGCACCGCCAGGAGCACATCCAGGGAGGCTGGATGTACTGGCCGTCCTTTGATTCGTCCTTCACTCTTCTGCAACGCCCCGCCGGAAGGGTCTACTTCGCGGGTGACTGGCTCACCCACTTGATCGCCTGGCAGGCAGGCGCCATGGAGTCGGCCCGCAGCGCCGTCACCCTGCTGCACCGGCGGGTGCTGCAGTCCGCGTGACGTCGCACGCCACTTCCTCGACCGGCATAGGGTCGGTCAAGGAAGAGCGATCGAGGAGACGAGGATGACGTTGCACTGGGTGCCCGCGACCGGCCGCGCCGACCTGCTGGCCGATCCGGTGGCGTTCGCCGTGCCGGGCGTCGAGGGCGCCGAGGTGGCGGAGATCGACCCCGACCTGGCCGACACGGCCGCGTTCTGCGAGCGCTACGGCGTACGGCTCGACGAGTCGGCCAACTGCGTGGTCGTGGCCGCCAAACGCGGCGGCGAGACGCGTTACGCCGCCTGCATGGTGCTCGCGACGATGCGCGTCGACGTCAACGGCGTGGTGCGCAGACACCTCGACGCCCGCAAGGCGAGCTTCGCGCCGATGGCCGACGCGGTCGAGCTGACCGGCATGGAGTACGGCGGCATCACCCCGCTCGGGCTGCCCGGCGACTGGCCCGTCCTGGTCGACGTGCACGTCGCCGAACATCCCAGAGTGGTGATCGGCAGCGGCCTGCGCAGGTCGAAGCTCGCCGTGCCGGGCGCCGCGCTGGCCGGGCTGAAGGGCGCCGAGGTCCTGTCCCTGACGACCTGAAGGCTCCGAAGCCGAACTGAAGCCAATTCGAGACCGTTGGATGGGAAACCGATGAGGCCGTACCGGACGTTGTACGAGTGGGAATGTGGCCTCATGGTTCATCTCGTGGGCGGGGATTAAGCCGATATGGTGCTTCATGCCATGAACGATGACCGACTAGGCCCTTACCGGCTGCTCAGGCGGCTCGGTGAAGGCGGGATGGGCGTTGTCCACCTCGCTGTCGACCCCCAGGGGCGACAGGTGGCGGTCAAGGTCCTGCGCGGAGAGGTCGCCGGTGACGAGGTCGCCAGGCGACGGCTTTCGCGTGAGGTCGAGACCATGCGCCGGGTCCGCAGCAAATTCATCGCAGAAGTGGTCGATGCGGATGTAACCGGTCATCGTCCCTACATCGTCACGCGTTACGTGCCCGGCCGTCCGCTCGACGAGATCGTCAAGGACGACGGGCCGCTCGACCTGCCCGCGCTGGTCCGGCTCGCCCACGGGGTGGCCTCCGCGCTGGCCGTGGTCCACTCCGTCGGCGTGATCCACCGCGACCTCAAGCCGGGCAACGTGCTGATCCTCGACGGCGAGCCCGTCCTGATCGACTTCGGCATCGCCCAGGCGGTCGACGCGACCAGGCTCACCCAGACCGGCATGTTCATCGGCACGCCCGGCTACCTCGCGCCCGAGATCATCGAGGGCCAGGAGGCCGGCCCCGAGGTCGACATCCACGCCTGGGCGGGCACGCTGCTCTACGCCGCCACCGGCCAGCCGCCCTTCGGCAAGGGCACGCTGGAGATGATCTTCTACAACATCACCGCCGGCAAGGCCGACATCAGCGGCGTGCCGGCCGAGCTGCAGCCGCTGCTCAAGGCGGGCTTCCAGCGCAACCCGGCCAAGCGGCCCAAGGCCGCCGACCTGGCCGAGCAGACGGCCCGCATGTTGCCGAGGCCGCCGCGCGGCGTGCCCGACGAGATCTCCACCGTCCCCCGGCCCGACGCGCCCGACGACTACCCGACCAGGCGGGCGCCGTTCGTGGGGGAGAAGCCGTCCTACGACGTCTCCACGCCGCCGATGACGCCCCGCCGGCTGATCGACGGCCAGGAGCAGCCGGTCGCGCCGCCCGCCGACCCGCACTTCGTCTCGCTGC
This sequence comes from Nonomuraea sp. NPDC001636, assembly GCF_040298265.1. Taxonomy (NCBI): domain Bacteria; kingdom Bacillati; phylum Actinomycetota; class Actinomycetes; order Streptosporangiales; family Streptosporangiaceae; genus Nonomuraea; species Nonomuraea sp. NPDC001636. Next base: position 449,228 of record NZ_JBEOZT010000003.1, on the reverse strand, counting down.
TGCCCAACCAGGCGGCCGGGCTGCCCAGCCAGGCGGCTCCGCTGCCCGGCGCCGGGCTGCCTGGGGCCGGACTGCCTGGCGCCGGTCTGCCCGACCAGGGTGCGGCGCCGGCCGACCAGGGCGCGGGCGACCCGTGGCCGACCCGCCGGGTCTCGCCGGAGGAGCTGCGCCAGATCCAGCGCGAGGCCATGCCCAGCCAGCCCTGGCCGCAGCAGCAGCCCCCGCTCCACCCCCAGCCGCAGTCACAGCCCCAGTCACAGCCGCTGCCGCAGTCGCAGTCGCTGCCGCAGGTCAACCCGCACGAGGCCGACGTGCCCACCCGGCGCGTGCGCCCGGACTCGGCCGAGTTCGGCCGGCTCAGCTCCGGCCCTCAGCCGGTCGACCACGGCCGGCTCGGGTCCGGCGCCCAGCCGGTGGACCACGGCCGGTTCAACTCCGGCCAGGAAGCGGCGAACTACGGCCCGGTGCCGGTGCAGCCGCCGCCCTACATCCCGGCGCCGCCGCAATACCCGCCACAAGACCCGCAGGCCGCTCGCGAGCCGTACCACCAGGGCGGGCGTCCGGCGCAGGCGCTGCAGCGCTCGAAGGCGTACGGGGTGGCCAGCGCCATGCTGCTCATCCTCATGATCGTGGCGGCGGTGACGGCCCCCGTCCTGGTGGCGGTGGTGGCGATCCCGATCGCCGTGCTGCTGCGCGCCGCCGATCTCGCCCAGCCGGCGCTCAGCGGCCGCAGGCCCGCCGGGTCCGCCGCCCTCGACGTGCTCAGGGTCTTCGCCCAGCCGCAGGCGCTGGCCAAGTCGGTGGGCATCACGGTCGCGCTCGTCCTGTACGCCCTGATCCTCGGCCTGCCGGTGACGCTGCTGCTCAGCGTGGTGGTCAAGATGAACTCGGCCAACGCCCTCGCGTGGGGGGCCGCGGTCGCGCTCTGGACCCTCTGCGCGGGGCCGGGCGTCGAGGGCCCGGGGCGGCAGATGCGCAGAACGCTCTCATCGCTCGTACCCTCTAGAACAGCGGCCATGGCGATGGCGGGAGTCCTGGCGGCGGGCGCCGCGCTCTCGCTGATCCTCGCCTACGGCACGTTCGGGGACACGCCAAGGGGGAGTGTATGGAGTCCACTGGACGTCACACCCGTGACAGAGCAACTCAGCGGCCTGAAGGGCGGCGGCTGAGCCGAGGAAGGTGGCGATGAGCATCCAAGCGCCGGAACGCCTCGGCCCCTACCGCATCGTCAGGAAGATCGGCGAGGGTGGCATGGGGGTCGTCCATCTGGGTCTCGACGGTGAGGGCCGCGAGGTCGCCATCAAGGTGCTCCACCCGCACGTGGCCGCCGACCTCAAGGCCCGCGACCGGCTCACCCGCGAGGTCGAGACCATGCGCCGGGTGCGCAGCCCGTACGTCGCCGAGGTCATCGACGCCGAGCTGGTGGGGGGCCAGCCCTACGTCGTGACCCGCTTCGCCCCGGGGCGCACGCTGGAGGAGACCGTGCTGACCGAGGGCGCCCTGGAGGCGCGGCAGGTCATCAGGCTGGCCCAGGGGCTGTGCCAGGCGCTGGTCGCCATCCACGCGGCCGACGTGATCCACCGCGACTTCAAGCCGTCCAACGTCATGCTGGTCGACGGCGAGCCGCTGGTCATCGACTTCGGCATCGCCCACCTGGTGAACGCGACCCGGCTGACCCAGACCGGCATGTTCGTCGGCACGCCCGGCTACCTGGCGCCCGAGATCATCCGCGACTCCGACATCACCCAGGCGGCCGACGTGCACGCGCTGGCCTCGACGGTGTTCTTCGCCGCCACGGGCGCGCCGCCGTTCGGCACCGGGACGTTCGAGGCGGTCTGCTTCAACATCATGGAGGGGCGGGCCCAGCTCGACCGGGCGCCCGCGTGGCTGCGCGGCTGGTTGTCGCGCGCGCTGCGGGTCGATCCCGCCGCCCGGCCGGGCGCGCAGGAGCTGCTGCGGATGGCCAGGGAGCTCGACCCGTCGGTGACGACGTTCAACGAGTTCGAGGGGCCGACCGGCACCAAGCGCATCGGCAGCGGCACGCGCGCCATGGACACGTTCTCCGACCTGCTGCCGCCGGTCGAGTACCGCAAGGCCGCGCCCCCGCCGCCGCCCGCGCGGCGGGAGGAGCGACCGCCGCCCTACGTGCCCGCGCCGACGTCGGCGCGCCCGGTGCCGCGCACCGACCAGCGGGTGGCCGGCTACCCGGCGCCGCCGCCGCAACCGCGCCCGTACACGCCGCCGCCCCAGCCGCGCGGCCACGTGCCGCCGGCGGAGCGGAAGAGGTACCTGTTCGGCGCCCAGGTGACCGGGTTGCTGCTGCTGGTCACGCTGGTGGCGCTGACCGTCATGATGCCCGTCGTCATGGGGGCGGTGGCCGTCGCGCTCGCGGTGGTGCTGCGCGTGGGCGAATACCTCTTCGGCGACATGGTCAAGCGGCGCCAGATCCGCGGCAGCAGCTCGGCCGACCCGCTGCTCGCGCTGGTCGGCACGCCGTGGGCGCTGGTCAAGGCCGCGCTGGTGACGCTGGTGCACGTGCCGCTCGCGCTGCTGTTCGGCGCGTGCGTGTGGGGGGCGCTCCACTGGGCCGGCGGCATGGGCACCAACCAGGCCGCCGCCTTCGCGGCCGGCGCGTTCGCCGGGGGCCTGTTCGTGCTGCCGGGCGGCGGCGCGCCGCGCAAGGCCGTGACCCGCACGCTCACCGGCGTGCTGCGCAGCCCCGGCGCCGCGCTGGTCGCGGTCGTCGCGGTGGGCACGGCGGCGCTGTTCGCGGCGATGTTCGCGCTCGGCCAGGACCCGGTCTGGACGCCCTGGCGAGCCCCGCAGAGCGTGATCGACGACCTGGCGAGCGACGCCAGGCAGAGCACGATCGGACTGATCACCGGCCTGATCGAAAGTCTGCTCGACGGGCTGGGGTTGGGCTTCCTGACTCCGTGGTCGTGAGTGTCCCCCTGGGCCCGGCGGGGGAGAGATGAGGTATGAGCGAGCGCCTCGGCCCCTATGAGCTTCTCTCCAGGCTCGGCGCGGGCGGCTTCGGCGAGGTCCATCTGGCGCTCGACGCCCAGGGGCGCACGGTCGCGGTCAAGGTGCTGCATCCGCACGTCGCGGCCGACGCCCTCGCGCTGGGCAGGCTCGACCGCGAGGTGGAGACGATGCGCCGGGTGGGCGGGCCGCACGTCGCCGAGGTGCTCGACGCCTCGCTGGAGGGCCCCAGACCCTACCTGGTGACCCGCTACGTCCAGGGCCGCCCGCTCAGCGCCGTGCCCGTGCCCGTCGCCGAGCTGGGCCCCCTGGCCTCGGGGCTGGCCGACGCGCTGCTGGCCATGCACGAGTCCGGGGTGGTCCACCGCGACCTCAAGCCGGCCAACGTGATGATGAGCGAGGACGGCCCGGTCGTCATCGACTTCGGCATCGCCAGCGCGCTCGACTCGTTGTCGGTCACCGCGTCTGGCGCGGTGGTCGGCACGCCCGGCTACCTGGCTCCGGAGATCCTCGAAGGCGGCAGCGCGGGTGTCGAGGCCGACGTGTTCTCCTTCGGCGCGACGCTCGCCTACGCCGCGACCGGGCGGCAGCCGTACGGGCAGGGGCCGGCCTCGGCGGTGGCCTACCGGGTCGTGCACCACCCGCCCGACCTGGAGGGCGTGCCGGACTGGCTGGCGCCGCTGTTACGCGAGTGCCTGTCCACCGACCCCGCCGCGCGGCCCACGGCCGCGCAGATCTGCGCCCGGCTGGGCGTCGCCCCCGTCCCGCACGTACGGCAGACCGGCCCCCGTCCCTCGGCCCCGGTGGCGCGTCCCCGGCCGGCCGACGACATGAGCACGAGAGAGTGGCGGCCGGGCGACGGGCGTCGCAGGCCGGTCGAGGAGTCCAGGGCGCGGCACCGGGAGAAGGTGCGCAGGCGGTGGCTGATCGGCTCGGGCCTGTTCGTGTCGCTGCTGGCGGCGGCCGCCCGCGAGCCGCTGCCCGAGGTGGCGCTGTTCCTGCTGGCCGCCTACGTGCTGGCGGTGGTGAGCGACGCGGGGGTGGCGCTGCTCTCGCGCGGGCCCTACCGGCGCAGCCGGATGGTGGCCGACCTGGTGAGCGTGGCGGGGGCGGTGGGGCTGTGCTTCGGGCTCGCCGCGGTGTTCAGCACGTTCACACTGGCCCTGTTCGCGGGTACGGCCCTGGTGGTGGGCATCGTGTTCCTGTTGTCCGCCTGATTTCCCCGGGGGCGATCGGAACGTACCGAATAAAGTTCGGTATGGTGGGAAGGGTAGGGGCTTGACGCGGGAACCGCCGGTTTGCGCGTAAGCTACCCATGGGTAACATGACCGCGGGAGCCAGGGCACGACTCTGACCCACCCCGTGTCAGGAGCCCGTCGGGAACCTGGCAGTCTGGTCAGCATTGCATTCGGCGCCTATCGCAGCGACGCGGTGGGCGCACGCGAACACGGGAGGTCGGCCACCGGCCATGAACATCGTCGTCTGCGTGAAGCAGGTCCCCGATACGGCGACCGAGCGCAAGCTGCGGTCCGATGACAACACGCTCGATCGTGACGCCGTCGACGGCGTGGTCAACGAGCTTGACGAGTACGCGGTCGAGGAGGCGCTGAAGCTCAAGGAGGCGCATGGTGGCGAGGTCACCGTGCTCACCATGGGCCCGGGCAAGGCCACCGAGACCATCCGCAAGGCCCTGGCGATGGGCGCCGACAAGGCGGTCCACCTGAGCGACGACGCGCTGCACGGCTCCGACGCGCTGTCCACCTCGTACGCGATGGCCCAGGTGCTCAAGAAGATCGGGTTCGACCTGGTCGTCCTGGGCTCGGAGTCGACCGACGCCCGCACCGGCGTGCTGGCCGCGATGCTGGCCGAGCGTCTGGGCACGGCCCAGCTCACCCTGGCCAACAAGGTCGAGATCGAGGGCTCCTCGATCAGCGTCCAGCGCATCACCGACTACGGCTTCGACAAGGTCCAGGCCACGCTGCCGGCCGTCGTGTCCGTGGTCGAGAAGATCAACGAGCCGCGTTACCCGTCCTTCAAGGGCATCATGGCGGCCAAGAAGAAGCCGGTCGAGACGCTGGCCATCGCCGACGCCGAGATCGACGCCGCCCAGGTGGGCCTGGGCGCCGCCTGGTCCGAGGTGGTCGACTTCGCCGCCGCGCCGCCGCGCGCCGCCGGCACGATCGTCAAGGACGAGGGCGACGGAGGCTCGAAGGCCGCCGACTTCCTCGCCTCCAAGAAGTTCATCTGAGAACGGGGGTTTTACTGATATGTCGGAGATTCTCGTTCTCGTGGAGCAGGTCGACGGCGAGGTCAAGAAGGTCACGCTCGAACTGCTGACCCTGGCCCGCTCGCTCGGCACGCCCGCCGCCGTCTGGGCCGGCCCCGGCCTCGGCGACGCCGCCAAGGCCAAGCTGGCCGAGTACGGCGCCGAGACGATCTACAACGCCGGGTCCGCCGACATCGTCGACCATGTGGTGGCGCCCAAGGCCGAGCTGCTGGCCCAGCTCGTCGCCGAGAAGTCGCCCGCCGCGGTGCTCGTGGCCGCCACGGCCGAGGGCAAGGAGGTCGCCGGTCGCCTGGCCGTCAAGACCGACTCCGGTGTCATCACCGACGCCGTGGGCCTGTCCGAGGGCTTCGTGGCCGACCAGTCGATCTTCGGTGGCGGCGTCAACGTGCACTCCAAGGTGCGCAGGGGCACCCCGATCGTCGCCGTACGCCCGAACTCGACGGCCCCGCAGGCCGCCGCGGGCGCCGGCGCCGTCGAGGAGGTGTCGGTCGCGCTGAGCGAGGCGGCGAAGGCCGCCCGCATCGTCGAGCGCGTCAAGCAGGAGAAGGGCGCCAGGCCCGAGCTGACCGAGGCCGCGATCGTGGTCTCCGGCGGCCGGGGCGTGGGCTCCGCCGAGAACTTCTCCGTCATCGAGAGCCTGGCCGACACGCTGGGCGCGGCCGTCGGCGCCTCGCGAGCCGCCACGGACGCCGGCTGGTACCCCCACCAGTTCCAGGTGGGCCAGACGGGCAAGACGGTCTCGCCGCAGCTCTACATCGCGGCCGGGATCTCCGGCGCCATCCAGCACCGGGCCGGCATGCAGACCGCGAAGACCATCGTCGCGATCAACAAGGACCCCGAGGCGCCGATCTTCGAGCTCGCCGACTACGGGGTCGTGGGTGACCTGCACCAGGTCGTCCCGCAGCTCACCGAAGAGATCAGCAAGCGCAAGTAGCGTCCGGGATCAGCGGGCGCGCACAGCGCCGGTCGGAGGCGGCGCCGCACGACGTGCGGCGCCGCCTCCGCCGTCTCAAGCTGACGCGGCGGGCGCGGTCCGGGCGCCGGCCGCCTTCAGCGCCCCTCCGGCGAGCACGCCCGCCAGCAGGGCGAAGCCGTGCAGGTCCAGCAGCGCGCACAGGACGACGGCGGCCACCGCGGCGACCGCGGGGAACAGCGGGGCGGGAACCCGGTCGCGGTCCGGCACGAGCTGGAAGCCGGTTCCGGCCAGGACGACCATGAGCACGACGCCGACCGTGCCGGACGCCCAAGCCTCGCACGCCCTCCATGAATCGGACATGGGTGGATGTACGAGGCTTGGCATGACAAATGTCCTACGCGGCGACCTTCACCGGCTCCCGCACCGGAACGGCCCCGAACACCGGCGCCTCCCGCCTGGGCAGGAACCGCGACGCCACGGCGATCAGCACGCCCAGGAGGACCGCGATGCCGAGCGCGCCGCGCAGCGAGGTGGCGTCCGACAGGAAGCCGATCACCACCGGGCCGAGCAGCAGGCCCGCGTAGCCCATGGCGCCCGCCTGGGCGATGGCCGGTCCGGGCGCGTCGGTCGCGGTGCCCGCCAGGGACAGCGTCAGCGGCGCGATCGTCGCCACGCCGAGCCCGACGAAGAACATCGCCAGCACCGCCACCAGCGCCGCCGGAGCCATCAGCACGACCGTGAAGAACCCGGCCGTGGCCACGCCGGACACGCCCAGCATGCCGCGCACCCCGAACCGGGAGCGCAGCCGGTCGCCGGTGAGCCTGGCCAGCAGCATGCCGGCCTCGAACACCGGGTAGCCGAGCGCGGCCAGCGCCTCGGGCGCGCCGAGCTCGTTGCGCATGTACAGGCCGTTCCAGTCGGCGACCACGCCCTCGACCATGAAGGCGAAGAACATGATGGCGCCGAGCAGGTAGACGATCGCCGGCATGCGGTGCCGGGCCGTGCGCGCCGCCCCCGTCGCCGGGGTCTCCGGCAGGTACGTACGGCCGATCAGCAGCGCGACCGGCAGCGAGACCAGGGCGACCAGCGCCAGGTTGGCGGTGAACGACAGGCCGGCGGCGATCGACAGGCTGCCCAGCGCCCCCGCCGAGATGGCGCCCACGCACCAGCCGGCGTGCATGCCGTTCATCAGCGGGCGGCCGTACGCCTGCTCGACGGTGGAGCCCTGGGCGTTCATGGCGACGTCCACGGTGCCGAAGGCCATGCCGAAGAACGTGGCGGCCACGATCAGGAGGGGCAGGTTCGGGGCGAAGGCGACGGCCAGCAGGCCGACCGCGGTGAGTGGGGCGCCGATCCGCAGAACCGCCCTGCTGCCCGCGCGGGCCATGATCCGTCGCATGGACTGCATGGTCACGAGGGCCCCGAGGCCCCATGCGAGGAGCACCGCGCCGACCGTGGACTCGGACAGGCCGAGTTTGTCGGTCAGGGCGGGGATGCGCACGGTCATCGTGCCCACCATCAGGCCGCCGAGGACGAAGGTGAGGATCGCCCCGTAGCGGGCCGTCCTCAGGTCGCGGGTCATAAGGCACACCTCTCAGAAACTCGTTATTTCGCCACAAATCGGGCGCTCCCTTGTGGGAGCGCCCAGGAAAAACCAGGGGATGAATACTCGAAGGGACAGAACCGCCCACCAACACCCGCCAGGCCCGCCGCCCGGCGCGATCCCCTGGCCCGGCCCCGAGCCGGCCTCCGGCCCGCCGCTCCGGCCCGCCGCTCCGGCTCGCCCGGCGTTCGGGCGGGCCGCCTCCCGAGTGCCCGGCTGTGCGGAGGCAGGGCGACTCAAGCTGTTGACGGGGCTGCTGGGAGGGCGTTGGCGGGCCGAGGTCGGCCGACCGGCCTCGGCCCTTGGGCGGGTTGAGGCGCCCTTGGGTGGGTTGAGACGGTCGGGTGGGTTGGCGCGTCGGGTGGGTTGACGTGGTTCGGGGCCCTTGGGCGGGGTGAGGCGCGGCTGAGGGCGTGGGTCGGTGCCGAGCGGGTGGTGTCGGTGAGCGGGGGGCCGGCCGGCGCCGGCCGGGGTCAGCTCGTGCTGCTCGGTGAGCGACCCGGGCGCTCGATCGTGGCCCGCGTCATGACCGGACCGTCGGCCCTGTCGGGCTGACGGCCAGGCCGGTCGGTTCCCGCCGCTCGACCGCCGCCCGCGCCCTCCGGCCTACCGTCTGCCTGACGGGGGCCTGCGCGTCCGGCCTGCCCAGCCCGTACGGGCCGGTCCGACCGGGACGGCGGGCGCCGCCGGGGCGCTCGGTCTGGACGGGAAGCGGGCGAAGGCCCTGGGACAGGGGTCGTGGGAGCACGGGATCGTCATCGCGAGACCGCCCTCCCATCCGTTCCGGTCCGACACAGCAGGAAACCGCGGAGAACCGCGGAAAGCTCCGTGATCGAAGCTCCGACACCTGAACCACGAGTGACCCCGGCACATTCCCGGGACCACGGTGACTCCCGACACACCCGAGCCGGGCGGGTCAGCCGGGTTTGAGCAGCGCTCTCAGCCGGGCTTCGAGGGCACGCAGGTCCGCCTCCGAGTTGAGCTGCGGGTCATGGCTGGCCACGTCCCACAACCCTTCGCACGCCAGGCGCACGATCTGCGCGGCCAGCGGGTCGGGCTCGTCGCCCAACCCCTCCCGGTGCCATCGCGACATCGCCTCGCGCAGCGGCGCGAGCAGGAAGAGGTTCCCGGACGCGCCCGTCACGACCGCCCATCGTCGCAGCCGCCCCGAACGCACGGCGATCAGCGTGGCGCCGAGGTAGCGCTCGGTGTACGTGCCGTCCGGCTGCGCGGCCATCAGGTCGTCGAACTCTTCGATCAGCCGTTCGACCATGGCCTTGATCAGGGCCTCTTTGGTGCCGAAGTGGTAAAGAAGACCGCCCTTGCTCACCCCGGCCCGGTCGGCCACGGCGGACAGCGTCAGCGCGGCCGACCCCTGGTCGCACAGGAGGTCTTCCGCCGCGTCCAACAGCTCGTCCCTTCGCATGCCTCAACTGTACCGTCCGGACGGTACAGTGGCAAACGAGATACCCTGATCGGGTGACACGACCGTCGGCCTATCTTGATCATGCGGCGACCACGCCCATGCTGCCCGAAGCGATCGAGGCCATGACGGAGCAACTCAAACGCGTCGGCAACGCCTCGTCGCTGCACGCCGCGGGCCGTCAGGTGCGCAGGGTCGTCGAGGAGTCCCGCGAGAGCATCGCCGACGCCCTGGGGGCCCGGCCGAGCGAGGTCGTGTTCACCTCGGGCGGCACCGAGGCCGACAACCTCGCCATCAAGGGCCTCTACTGGGCGCGCAGGCCCCGGCGGCGCATCCTGCTCAGCTCCGTCGAGCACCACGCCGCGCTCGACCCGGCCGCGTGGCTGGCCGAGAGCCAGGGCGCCGAGGTCGAGCTGCTCGACGTCGACGAACACGGCCGGGTCCATCCCGACACGCTGCGCGCCGCCATCGAACGCGACCCCGACGACGTCGCCATGATCAGCGTCATGTGGGCCAACAACGAGGTGGGCACGGTCCAGCCGGTCCACGTGCTGGCGGCCGTCGCCCACGACCACGGCGTCCCGTTCCACACCGACGCGGTGCAGGCGATCGGGCAGCTCCCGGTGTCGTTCGCCGACTCCGGCGCCGACGCCCTCACGCTGACCGGCCACAAGGTCGGCGGCCCGATGGGCGTGGGCGCGCTGCTGCTGACCAGGGGGCTGACCCCGGTGTCGGTGCAGCACGGCGGAGGTCAGGAGCGCGACGTGCGCTCCGGCACGCTCGACGCCCCCGCCATCGCGGGCCTGGCCGCCGCCGTGCGGACCGCCGTGAAGGAGCAGGAGGCCCTGGGCCGCCGCCTGACGGCGCTGCGCGACGAGCTCATCCAGCGCGTCCGCCAGGCCGTCCCCGACGTCGTGCTCAACGGCGACCCGACCGGCCGGCTGCCCGGCAACGCCCACTTCTCCTTCCCCGGCTGCGAGGGCGACGCGCTGCTCATGCTGCTCGACGCCAAGGGCGTGGAGTGCTCGACCGGCTCGGCCTGCTCGGCGGGCGTGGCGCAGCCCTCGCACGTGCTGCTCGCGATGGGCGCCGACGCGGCGGCCGCGCGCGGCTCGCTCAGGTTCACCCTGGGCCACACCTCGACCGCGGCCGACGTCGACCGCCTGATCGAGGTGCTGCCCGCGGCCGTCGAGCGGGCCCGCAGGGCCGGGCTCAGCTGAGGAAGGGGGAGACCGCGGCCCAGGCGGGGTCGTGGCCCACGTCGACCCGCGGCTCGCCCTCCTCCCAGCTCACGATCAGCTCCTTGGCGTGGATCGCCGCGTCGGAGGCCGGGTCGGCGTAGACGTGGATGACCCGATGGCCGGCGGCGCTCAGGTGCGCGGCCAGCAGGGCGTCGTCGCGCAGCTTGAGCAGACGGGCGGCCAGGCGCTCCTCGAAGTCGCGCAACGCCTTCAGCGAATCGCCGGCGGGCAGGCCGTCGGCGTCGCGGTGGGCGTACGGAAGCGTGATCTCGATGTGCTGGTCGAGCAGCGGGTGGTCGACGGGCCGCAGCGGGAAGCGCGCGGTGGCCACCAGCGGCGCGCCCTCGCCGGTCTGCCCTTCGAGCAGCAGCCACTCCTCGCCCTCATGACCCGAGGCCAGGTCGGCGACCACGGCGGGCAGGTGGACGGCGGCGACCGCGTCGATCGGCTGGAACGTGGCGGGTGTGATCTCGCCCACCCACCTGGCGACGTCGTCCTCGCCCAGCAGCCAGTCGAGGGCGAGCAGCGTCGCCTCCAGGCGGGTCTCCTCGTCGAGCTCGCCGAAGATCGGGTGGTGGGCGGTCACGTCGACGCGCGGCTGGTCACGCGGCACGCGCAGCCCGAAGACCAGCTTGTCGAGCGCGAACTCGAACCCGCCCACGTCGAGCGTCAGCTCCAGCGCCTGCGGGTTGGCCTGCCGGGACGGATGGAACTCCCACAGCAGGTCGGCCGGCGGGGCGGCCCTGGCCCAGCGGTGGGCGAGCGAGCGCAGCTCGGCGTCGCCGGCCGCGGTCACCACCAGGGCGTGCGCGGCGTTCCTGCCGGGCGCCACCTCCCAGACCAGGCCGGGGTCGATCGCGGCCACGGCGGGGGCGACCAGCTCCTCGATGCCGTCGGCCGTGCCCGCCGCCACCAGCGAGTCGAGCCGCGGCCTGGCCTCCTGCCACCACGCCCAGAACGCGGCCACGCCGTCGCCTGGCCGGTCGGCCTCTTCGTCTTCGTCCTTGCGCCCGAACAGTCGCATGCGCTGAATCCTTCCAGACGGAGCCGATGGCCGCGCACTCCCCGCCGGACAGTACGCTGGAACGGTCATGGGACTGCGTGTGCTTGCCGCCATGTCGGGCGGCGTCGATTCCGCCGTGGCCGCCGCCCGGATCGCCGAGGCCGGTCACGACGTCACTGGTGTGCATCTGGCCCTGTCGGCCAACCCTCAATCCCACCGCACGGGCGCGCGGGGTTGCTGCACGATCGAGGACTCCCGCGACGCGCGGCGGGCCGCCGACGTGATCGGCATCCCGTTCTACATCTGGGACATGGCCGAGCGGTTCCAGCGCGACGTGGTGGAGGACTTCGTGGCCGAGTACGCCGCGGGCCGCACACCCAACCCGTGCCTGCGGTGCAACGAGAAGATCAAGTTCGAGGCGGTGCTCGACCGGGCGCTCGCCCTCGGCTTCGACGCCGTCGCCACCGGCCACCACGCCAAGCTGTCCGACGGCGTGCTGTCCAGGAGCGTCGACCAGGGCAAGGATCAGTCGTACGTGCTGGGGGTGCTCACCCGTGAGCAGCTCAGCCACGCGATCTTCCCGCTCGGCGGCTCCACCAAGGCCGAGGTGCGCGAGGAGGCCGCCCGGCGCGGCCTGACCGTCGCCGACAAGCCCGACAGCCACGACATCTGCTTCATCGCCGACGGCGACACCCGCGGCTTCCTGGCCGGCCGGCTCGGCGCCGAGGAGGGCCCGATCGTCGACCAGGAGGGCGCGGTGGTGGGCACCCACCAGGGCGCCCACGGCTTCACGGTCGGCCAGCGCAAGGGCCTGCGCATCGACCGTCCGGCCGCCGACGGCAGGCCGCGCTACGTGTTGTCGATCGAGCCGGTCTCCAACACGGTCACGGTCGGCCCGCGCTCGGCGCTGGAGGTCACCTCGATCTCCTGCGTCCGCCCGGTCTGGAACGGCCCGTCCCGCCTCGACGACCTGACCGTGCAGCTCAGGGCCCACGGCGAGGTCTACGGCTGCCGCTTCGAGGAGGAGGCGGGCGGTGGGCTGCGCATCGACCTCGACCGTCCGGCCACCGGCGTCGCGGCGGGCCAGGCGGCCGTGCTCTACTCCGGCGACACGGTCATCGGCTCGGCCACCATCGTCTCGGCCGCCTAGGGCAGCGTCACCGACTCGCCGACCTTGAGCCGGCGCATGTCGGCGCCCTGCTTCTCCGACTCCAGCTCCAGGTAGGTGTCCACCAGCGACAGGCCGATGTCGTTGAGCAGGCCGTCGTGCGTGGAGAACGCGCGGGCCGGGCGCACCGTGCGCAGGTACTCGACCATCTCGCTGAGCTTCATCCAGGGGGCGTTGGTCGGCGCGAGGAGGGTGGGCACCTCGACGCCGGGCAAGGTGAGCGCGTCGCCGGGGTAGAACACCTCGTCGTCGAGCATGAAACCGACATTCTGTACGACGGGTGCATCGGGGTGGTTCTTGCTGTGCCACTCGCCGAACGCCCGCACCCGGAAACCGGCCGCGTCGAAGGCGTCGCCGTGCCGGACCACCTGGACCTTGACCGGCACGTCGGTCAGCTGGGCCGCGACGCCCTCGCACGTCCAGACCTCGACCCCGGCGGGGGCGGCCTTCAGCTTCTCGATGTCGAAGTGGTCGAAGTGCTGGTGGGTGATCAGGACCGCGTCGACCCCGTCGAGGACCGGCTCCTGCGAGAAGGTGCCCGGATCGATGACCAGGACCTTGCCGTTCTTCTCAAGGCGTACGCAGGCGTGCGTGAGTTTGGTGAGCTCCATCCGGCAGAGCCTACGCTTGTGCCCATGTCTACGTGGGAAGCCACCGGGGTCGGGTCACATCCGGGTGAGGATCATCTTGAGGCGATCCGTGTCGTGTTCGGCGAGTTGCCCGGCCTGCCGTACCTGCCGGAGCTGCCGGCCCGCGGGGTCGGCGCCGACATGATCGGCAGGACGGCCGGGCTGCTGATCGACCTGCCGGTCGAGGTGCAGCCGTCCGGGTGGCGGCTGGCCGACCGGCCGGGCCGCGACCATCAGCGGGCCGTCGATCACCTGCGCCGCGACCTCGACGGGCTGGAGGAGGTCGCGCACGACTACTCCGGGCCGCTCAAGCTGCAGGTGTGCGGGCCGTGGACGCTGGCCGCGGCCATTGAGCTGAAGTTCGGCGACAAGATGCTCTCCGACGCGGGCGCCGTGCGCGACCTGGTCGCGTCGCTGGCCCAGGGGGTCGCCGACCACTGCGCCGAGGTGCGGCGGCGGCTGCCGGGGGTCACCGAGATCGTGCTGCAGCTCGACGAGCCGGGGCTGCCGGGCGTGCTGGCGGGCACGGTCCCGACCGCGTCCGGGTTCGGGCGGCTGGCGGCGGTCGAGGAGTGGCGGGTGGAGGAGTCGCTGCGGCTGTTCCCCGGCGCGGTGGTCCACTGCTGCGCGCCCGGGGTGCCCTACGCGCTGCTGCGGCGGGCCGGGGCGCGCGCGGTGTCGGTCGACGCGTCGCTGCTGCGCCGCAGGGACGACGACCAGCTCGGCGAGCTCTTCGAGGCCGGAGTCGGCCTGCTGCTCGGCGTCGTGCCGGGCAGGGACGTCGCGCTGCCGGACACCGGGGTGGTCGCCAGGCCCGCGGTGGAGCTGTGGCGGCGGCTCGGGTTCGCCCCCGACGGGCTGGCCGCCAAGGTCACGCTGACGCCCGCCTGCGGCCTGGCCGGAGCCTCGCCCCGCTACGCGCGGGCGGCGCTGGCGGCGTGCAGGAAGGCCGCCCAGGTGCTCAAGGACGATCCGGCAAGCGGGATGCAAGGCGGCTGAGTAGCGTCCTTGCCATGATTGCTCGCGTTCTGGCCGTCGGTGCCGCCATGCTGATCGCGTCCGCCTCGATCGCCGTCCCCGCCGGGGCCTCGGCCAACCCGGAGATCTGGAGCTGGGGGGCGATCTACTCCGCCGACCGGGCCGGGAAGGCCAAGGGCAAGGTCCTGCTCGACCGGCCGGGGTTCGTGGTCAGCGGCAGGCTGTACGACTTCCCCGGCCGTACCGGCTGCTCGTGGCTGCAGCTGCGCTGGGTCAAGGACGGCGGCGGCGACGGGCACAAGACGTACCGCAACTGCTCGGGCACCAAGCCGCTGGAGTTCTCGCTCAAGACCGGCTACATGCTCTCCATCGAGGGCAGGGTCTGCCGGGGCACGGCAAGGAAGATCACCGGTAACTGCTCGGTCTGGGAAGGCGTCTGGGCCCAGGGCGGATGACCGGGGGAGTCGTTCCTGTCGGGGCCCGGCGGTAGCGTTTCCTCAGCGTGTCCGACGTGGAAGGAGACCCAGCGTGAGCGAGCGTGACACCGAGGTCGGGGGCGTGCCCGTGGCCGCGCTCAAGCGGCATGCGGAGCTGAGCGAGCTGGTCGAGGACGCGCGCTGGCGCTACTACGTGCTCGACCAGCCCACGGTCAGCGACGCGCAGTTCGACGAGTGGTTCCGCGAGCTGCTCACGCTGGAGCAGGCCCATCCCGAGTTGCAGACGCCCGACTCGCCCACCCAGAAGGTGGGCGCGCCGGCCTCGGGCGACTTCGCCAAGGTCAGCCACCTCAACCGCATGGAGAGCCTCGACAACGCCTTCAACCAGGCCGACATGGCCGCCTGGATGGCCCGCGTCGAGCGGCTGGCCGAGCGCGACCCGGGGCCCTACCTGTGCGAGCTGAAGATCGACGGGCTGGCCATCGCGCTCGTCTACCGCGACGGCAAGCTGGAGCGCGGCGCGACCCGCGGCGACGGCCGGGTCGGCGACGACGTCACGGCCAACGTGCGCACGATCAAGGGGGTGCCCCACCGGCTCAAGGGCGAGGGCGTGCCGAGCCTGGTCGAGGTGCGCGGCGAGGTCTACATCCCGGTCGAGGGCTTCAAGCAGCTCAACGAGCAGCTCGTGGAGCAGGGCAAGCCGCCGTTCGCCAACCCGCGCAACTCGGCGGCGGGCACGCTGCGGCAGAAGGACGCGCGCGTCACCGCCCAGCGCCCGCTGCGCATGCTCGTCCACGGCATCGGCGTCTGGGAGGGCTCGGCCGTGCCGCGCGCCCAGTCGGAGGTCTACGAGCGGCTGCGGGAGTTCGGGCTGCCGGTCAGCGACCTGTTCAAGGTGGTGCCCGGCCTCACCGAGGTCGACGAGTTCATCGAGCACTACCGGGTGCACCGGCACGATCCGGCTTACGAGATCGACGGGGTCGTGGTCAAGGTCGACGACTTCCGCACGCAGCGGGAGCTCGGGTCCACCTCGCGGGCCCCGCGCTGGGCGATCGCCTACAAATACCCGCCGGAGGAGGTCAACACCAAGCTGCTCGACATCCAGGTGGGGGTGGGCCGCACCGGCCGGGTCACGCCGTACGCGGTGATGGAGCCCATCGTGGTCGCGGGCTCGACCGTCGAGCGGGCCACCCTGCACAACGCGGCCACGGTGATCAAGAAGGGCGTGCTGATCGGCGACACCGTGGTGCTGCGCAAGGCGGGCGACGTCATCCCCGAGATCGTCGGGGCGGTCACGGCGTTGCGCGACGGCTCCGAGCGGGAGTTCGTCATGCCGACCCACTGCCCGGAGTGCGGCACCGAGCTGGCCTACGAGAAGGAGGGCGACGCCGACCTGCGCTGCCCCAACGCCCGCAGCTGCCCCGCCCAGATCCGCGAGCGCCTCTACTTCGCGGCCGGCCGGCGCGCGCTCGACATCGACGGGCTGGGTTACGTGGCGGCGACCGCGCTCACCCAGCCGGTGCCGCCGCAGGAGCCCGTCCTGCGCACCGAGGCCGACCTGTTCGACCTGACGATCGAGCAGCTCATGCCCATCCGGTCGGTCGTCCGCGACCAGGACACCGGCCTGCCCAAGCTCGACCCCGAGACGGGCGAGCAGAAGGTCGTCTCGCTGTTCTCCAATCTCGACGGCGGGCCCAGCCAGGCCGCCCGCACGCTGGTCGACGAGCTCGCCCGTGCCAGGTCGGCGCCGCTCGCGCAGGTGCTGGTCGCGCTGTCGATCCGGCACGTCGGGCCGCCGACGGCGCGCGACCTCGCCGACTCCATGCGGTCGATCGACGCCATCATGAACGCCTCGGAGGAGGAGCTGGCCTCGGTCAAGGGCATCGGGCCGCGGGTGGCGGCGACGATCCGGGAGTGGTTCGAGGTCGACTGGCACCGGGAGATCGTCGAGCGGTGGCGGCGGGCCGGGGTGCGGATGGACGACGGCCCCGCCCCGGAGAAGACGGAGCCCCAGATCCTGGAGGGGCTGACGTTCGTGGTCACCGGGACGCTGGAGGCGTACACCCGCGACACCGCGTCCGAGGCGCTGACCAGCCGGGGCGGGAAGGTGGCCGGCTCGGTGTCGAAGAAGACGTCGTTCCTGGTGGCGGGGGAGAACGCCGGGTCGAAGTATGACAAGGCGGTCAGCCTGAAGGTGCCGATCCTCGACGAGCAGGGGTTCGAGCTGCTGCTGAAGGAGGGGCCGGAGGCCGCGGCGCGCGTGGCGGTCGTCGAGGAGACGTAGCGGAGCCCGGCTCCGCCCTTGCGGCGGGGCTGGTGTTCGGTGGCCCCACGGATGCGCCTTCGGCGGGCTGGGGATCAGATCCGTGTACGGACTGTCGATGACCGCGCTACCCATAGTGTTTTTTGGGTATATGTCGGAAAGGAGAAGTGACGGAACGTACGCGCTTGGTTTCGCGAAGTGGGGTGAAGGTCGTACCCTCCCATAGTGACCTAATGGGGGTTCTGTTACCGATGACTGACCCAACCGACACCCGTGACACCGGTCCACGCGTCGGCACGCCGCTCTGGGCGTTCCTCGCGGGCATCACCGTGATCGGCTTCACCGCGCTGGTCGTGGCTATGCTCAGGCTGGACCCGGCCGCGCTGGCGGAGCTCGCCCGTACCCCGTTGTTCTGGGTGCTGGCGGTGCTGGTGATGCTGGGCGAGCTGCGGCCCGTCATGGTGTCCTCGGCGACCGCGGTCGGCGGCACCTACCCGTCGACCATGTTCACCTTCGCGGTGCTGCTGCACTTCGGGCTGTCCACCGCCGTGCTCATGCAGGCCGTCGCGATCGCCATGAACGGCGTCGTGACGCGCAAGGCGTGGCACCGGGTCATGTTCAACGTCGCCCAGTCCACCCTCGCGCTCACCGCCGCGGCCGTGGTGCTCGGGCTGTTCGGCGTCGTGCCGGGCCCGGCCGTGCCGTGGACGCCCAGCGGGGCCGACCTGCCGGCGATCGCGCTGGCCGGGGTGGCCTACTTCGCCACCAGGGCCGCGCTCGTGTCCGGGGCGGTCGCCCTGCACGAGCGGCGTTCGATCGTCCGCGTGCTGCGGGTCACCGCCGGGCCGCAGGGGCTCGTCTACGCGGCGCTGCTGGGCCTCGCGCCGCTGGTCGTCGTGGTGATGGACCATTCGCCCGGCCTCGTGCCGCTCTTCGTCGCCCCCCTCGCCGCCGTCTACTTCACCGCCACGCTGTCCATGCGCCGCGACCACCAGGCCCTGCACGACGAGCTGACCGGCCTGCCCAACCGCAAGATGCTCATCGTCAGCACGGAGGAGGCGCTGGCCGAGTCCCGCCAGGACGAGCGGGTCGGGCTGTTCCTCCTCGACCTCGACCGGTTCAAGGAGGTCAATGACACGATGGGCCATCCGGTGGGCGACCGCCTGCTGCAGATGGTGGCCCACCGGCTGACCCACTCCGTGCGTCCGGGCGACGTGGTGGCCAGGCTGGGCGGCGACGAGTTCGCCGTGCTGCTGCCCTCGATCCGGGACGCCAACGCCGCCAGGGAGGTGGCCGCCAGGCTGCGGGCCGCCCTGACCGAGCCCGTACGCCTGGAGGGCATGAGCTTCGACCTCGACGGCTCGGTCGGCATCGCGCTCTTCCCCGACCACGCCCCCGACTTCGAGCTGCTGCTGCAACGCGCCGACGTGGCCATGTACCTGGCCAAGGAAGGGCGTACCGGGGTAGAGCTCTACCAGCCCGACAAAGACCGCAACTCGCCCGAACGGCTCAACCTGCTGGGCGATCTGCGCCGCGCCATCGACAACCGCGAGCTGCAGCTGCACTACCAGCCCAAGGTCAGCCTGGCCGGCGGCGCGGTGACCGGGGTGGAGGCCCTGCTGCGCTGGTGCCATCCGGTGCACGGGCCGATCCCGCCGTCCGACTTCGTCCCGCTGGCCGAGCAGACGTACCTGATGCGCCAGCTCACCGAGTACGTCATCGAGGCCGCGCTGGAGCAGGCCGCCCGCTGGTGGCACACCGGCCTGCAGGTGCAGATCTCGGTCAACATCTCCGCCCGCGACCTGCTCGACGCGGCGCTGCCCGAGCAGCTGGAGGTCGGCCTGACCCGGTACGGCCTGCCGCCCGCCGCCATCCAGCTGGAGGTCACCGAGCGCATCCTGACCGGCGACCAGGCCTACACCCAGGAGACCATCAAGGCGCTGGCCACGCTCGGCGTCCCGCTGTCCCTCGACGACTTCGGCACCGGCTACTCCTCGCTGATCAGGCTCCAGCGCCTGGCGGTCTCCGAGGTCAAGATCGACGCCTCATTCGTCAGCCGTATCGCCGAGTCCGAGGACGATGACCGCATCGTCCGCTCGATCGTCGACCTGGTGCGCTCGCTCGGCCTGCGCTCGGTGGCCGAGGGCGTGGAGTCCGACGACGTCGCGCTGCGGCTGGCCGAGATGGGCTGCGACCTGGGCCAGGGCTGGCTGTTCTGCCAGCCCATGCCGGCCACCGAAGCCACCGCCTGGCTCAGGGGCCGCTGCGAGGTGGCGCCCGCCATCGAGTTCGGCTACCAGTCCGAGGTCACCCAGACGGCCTGAACGATTACAGGACTGTACTTCGTCGAAGTATACTTCGACGAAGTACAGTTCGATGTCTCTGGGGGCCTCTTGATCCCGAAGCCTGAACGGATCTTCGCGCGCGACTTCGAGTGGGAGGCTCTGACCGCCTTCGTCGAGCGTTCCGGTCCCCGGCCCCGGCCCCGGCTCGGCGTCGTCAGCGGCAGGCGCCGCCAGGGCAAGACGTTCCTGGTCGAGTCGCTCGCGCGCAAGACGGGCGGCTTCTATTTCGGCGCGACAGAGGGCACCCCGACGGAGTCGCTCAACCTCTTCGCCGCCGCTCTGGCCCGGTACGTGGGGGCTTCGGCGCCGTTCCGTTTCACGACCTGGGACGAGGCGATCGGCCAGCTCTTCGCCGTCAGCGCCGAGCGCCGCGCTCTCATGGTGATCGACGAGTTCCCCTACCTCAGTAAGGCGTCGCCGGCCCTGCCCTCGATCATCCAGCAGGCCATCGACCGGGCCGTCTTCGACGAAGTGCCGGTGTCCCTGTTGTTGTGCGGCTCGGCGATGTCCGTGATGGGCCGGCTCCTGGCGGGCAACGCGCCGTTGAGGGGGCGGGCTTCCATGGAACTCGCGGTCCGGCCGTTCGACTACCGCCTCGCCGCACGGTACTGGGAGATCACCGATCCGCAGTTGGCCGTGAAGGTGCACGCGATCGTCGGCGGCACCCCCGCGTATCTGCCCCTGGCCAACGACGACAGGCCGGAGGGCTTGGAGGACTTCGACGCCTGGGTGCAGCGCACGGTGCTCTCGCCCTTGACCCCGCTCTTCAAGGAGGCCCGCTACCTCCTCGAAGAGGAGGCGGAGGTGCGGGACAGCGCCATGTACAAGTCCGTGCTGGCGGCCGTGGCCACCGGGAACGGCACCCGGGGCGGCATCGCGAGCTATGTGGGGCGCAAGGCGGCCGACATCGGGCATCACCTCAACGTGCTGGAGGACAGCAACCTGCTTCGCAGGGAGGTGGACGTCTTCCGCTCCTCGCGGTCGGTCTACCGCGTGTGCGAGCCGCTCATCCATTTCTACGAGGTTGTGATGCGACCCCAGTGGGGGCCGCTGGAGAGCGGCCGGGCCGAGTTCGTGTGGCAGGACGGCCGGGCCGGCTTCAGCGACCAGGTGCTCGGCCCGCACTTCGAGGAGATGTGCCGTCAGTTCCACCTGCTGGAACTCGAGGTCCTGAGGGAGTCTCCGGGCGAGATCGGGGCCGGGATCGTCGTCGATCCCGTACGGCACGAGCAGATCCAGATCGACGTCGCGGTCTTCGCGCCCGCGATGCGCGGCGAGCGCAAGCGGGTGTTGTCGCTGGGCGAGGCGAAATGGGGCAAGGTCATGGGGCCCCGGCACGTCGCCCGGCTCAGGAGGGCACGCGACCTGCTCGACGCCAAGGGATTCGACGTGCGGGACGCCAAACTGGTCTGCTACGGCGGAGCCGGATTCGAGGCCGGGCTGGCCCAGGAGAGCGACGTGCTGGCGATCGGCCTGGACCAGCTCTACGGATGAGAGTGTTTCCGCCGGGTTAAGGGTTCGGGCCTGCGGCGTCAAGCCCCCTAGGATGGCAGTGTCCCAAACTCCATCCACGAAACGGGTTCAACGACTCATGTCCGCCATAACCCGCGACGAGGTCGCGCACCTGGCCCGGTTGTCCAGGCTGGCGCTCACCGACGACGAGCTCGACCACTACGCCACCCAGCTCGATGCCATCATCGAGTCGGTCGCGAAGGTGGCCGAGGTCGCCGCCGAGGACGTGCCGCCTTCGTCGCACGCGCTTCCGCTGACCAATGTCTTCCGTGCCGACGAGGTGCGACAGTCCCTGACGCCGGAGCAGGCCCTTTCCGGCGCTCCCGCCGTCGAGGACGACCGCTTCCGTGTGCCGCGCATCCTCGGGGAGGAGGCATGAGTCTGATCCGCAAGACCGCCGCCGAGCTGGGCGCGATGATCGCCGCGGGCGAGGTGTCGGCCGCCGAGGTGGCCGAGGCGCACCTCGACCGCATGGCCGAGGTGGAGCCCAAGGTTCAGGCGTTCCTGCACGTCGACCGGGAGACGACCCTTGAGCAGGCGCGGGCGGTCGACGCCCGGCTGCGGGCGGGCGAGAAGCTCGGGCCGCTGGCCGGGGTGCCGGTCGCGCACAAGGACATCTTCGCCACCCGTGACATGCCGACCACGGCCGGGTCCAGGATCCTCGAAGGGTGGCGGCCGCCGTACGACGCGACCGTGACCGCGCGCCTGCGCGAGGCCGGGCTGGTCATCCTCGGCAAGACGAACCTCGACGAGTTCGCCATGGGCTCCTCCACGGAGAACTCCGCCTACCACCCGACCCGCAACCCGTGGGACCTGGACAGGATCCCGGGCGGCTCGTCCGGCGGGTCCAGCGCGGCCGTCGCCGCGTACGAGGCGCCGCTGTCCACCGGCACCGACACCGGCGGCTCGATCCGGCAGCCCGCCGCCGTCACCGGCATCGTGGGCATGAAGCCCACCTATGGCGGTTCGTCCCGGTACGGGCTGATCGCGTTCGCGAGCTCGCTCGACACGCCTGGGCCGTTCGCGCGGAACGTGCTCGACGCGGCGCTGCTGCAGGAGGCGTTCTCCGGGCACGACCCGATGGACTCCACGTCGGTCGACGCGCCGGTCCCGAGCGTCGTCGAGGCGGCCAGGAACCCCGACGTGTCCGGCATGCGCATCGGCGTGGTCAAGGAGTTCGCCGGCGAGGGCTACCAGCCGGGCGTGCTGGCCCGCTACCACGAGGTCGTCAAGCTGCTGGAGTCGCTGGGCGCCACGGTCGTCGAGGTGTCCTGCCCGTCGTTCACGACCGCGCTGCCGGCGTACTACCTGATCGCGCCGTCGGAGTGCTCGTCCAACCTGGCCCGCTTCGACGCCATGCGTTACGGCCTGCGCGTCGGCGACGACGGCACCCGCAGCGCCGAGGAGGTCATGGCGCTGACCAGGGCGGCCGGGTTCGGCCCCGAGGTCAAGCGGCGCATCATGCTGGGCACGTACGCGCTGTCCAGCGGCTACTACGACGCCTACTACGGCCAGGCGCAGAAGGTGCGCACGGTCATCTCGCGCGAGTTCGAGGCGGCCTACGAGCAGGTCGACGTGCTGGTCTCGCCGACCACGCCGACCACGGCGTTCCGGCTGGGCGAGCGCACCGACGACCCGATGGCGATGTACCTCGCCGACCTGTGCACCATCCCGTCCAACCTCGCGGGCAACGCGGCCATCTCGGTGCCGTGCGGCCTGGCCGACGAGGACAACCTGCCGGTCGGCCTGCAGATCATGGCCCCGGTTCTGGCCGACGACCGTTGTTACCGCGTCGGCGCCGCCGTCGAGAAGGCCCTGGAGAGCCGCTGGGGCGGCCCGCTGCTGAAGGAGGCCCCGTCGCTATGACCATGGTCTATGACGAAGCGCTCGACAGGTTCGAGCCGGTGCTCGGGCTGGAGACGCACGTCGAGCTCGGCACCAAGTCGAAGATGTTCTGCGGTTGCAAGACCACCTTCGGCGCCCCGGCCAACACCCAGGTCTGCCCGACCTGCCTGGCGCTGCCCGGCTCGCTGCCCGTGGCCAACGCCATGGCCATCGAGTCGACGATCCGCATCGGCCTGGCGCTGAACTGCTCGATCGCCGAATGGTGCCGCTTCGCCCGGAAGAACTACTTCTATCCGGACATGCCGAAGAACTACCAGATCTCCCAGTACGACGAGCCGCTCTGCTTCGACGGCTACGTCGACGTCGAGGTCAACGGCGAGACCGTGCGCATCGAGATCGAGCGCGTGCACCTGGAGGAGGACACCGGCAAGTCCACCCACGTGGGCGGCGCGACCGGCCGCATCCACGGGGCCGACTACTCGATCGTCGACTACAACCGCGCGGGCATCCCGCTGGTGGAGATCGTCACCAAGCCCATCCCGGGCACCGACCGGCTCGCGCCGGAGGTCGCCAAGGCGTACGTCACCGAGCTGCGCGAGATCATGCGCTCGCTCGGCGTGTCCGACGTGCGCATGGAGGAGGGCTCGCTGCGCTGCGACGTCAACGTCTCGCTCATGCCGCGCGGGTCGTCGGAGTGGGGCACCCGCACCGAGACCAAGAACGTCAACTCGCTGCGCAGCGTCGAGCGGGCGGTGCGCAGCGAGATCGAGCGCCAGGCGGCGGTCCTCGCCGCGGGCGGCAAGATCATCCAGGAGACGCGGCACTTCCACGAGGACACCGGCACCACCACGTCCGGCCGGTCCAAGGAGGAGGCCCAGGACTACCGGTACTTCCCGGAGCCCGACCTGGTGCCGATCGAGCCCGACCCGGCGTGGGTGGCCGAGCTGAAGGCGGCGCTGCCCGAGCTGCCGTCGGTCAAGCGCAAGCGGCTGCAGGCCGAGTGGGGTCTGTCCGACCTCGACATGCAGGCCATGCACAACGCCGACGCGATCGACCTGGTCGAGGCCACGGTCGCGGCCGGCGCCCCGGCGGCCGACGCGCGCAAGTGGTGGATGGGCGAGCTGGCGCGGCGCGCCAACGAGAGCGGCGTCGCGCTGGCCGAGCTGCCCATCACGCCGGCCCAGATCGCCAGGGTCACCGAGCTGGTGGCCTCGGGCGCGCTCAACGACAAGCTCGCCCGGGAGGTGCTCGAAGGCGTGCTGGCCGGTGAGGGCACGCCCGACGAGGTGGTCGAGGCGCGCGGCCTGCAGATCGTCAACGACGAGGGCGAGCTGTCGGCGATCATCGACCAGGTGCTGGCCGACAACGCGGACGCGGCCGAGAAGGTGCGGTCCGGCAAGGTCGCCGCCGCCGGCGCGCTGGTGGGCGGCGTGATGAAGGCCAGCCGCGGCAAGGCCGACGCGGCCCGCGCCCGGCAGCTCATCCTGGAGAAGCTGGGCGTCTCGGAGTAGGTCCGGCACATCCGCGGGGCCCGTGGTGGTCCCGCGGATGCATGCACATCGGCGGGGCCCGTGGCGGTCCTGTGGATCCGTTCGCATCGGCGGGCCCTTGGCGGGTCCCGCCGCTCCCATACCGTCGGCGGGACCCTCGGTGGTCCCGCCGATCCGGACATATCGGCGGGGCCACCGAGGGGGTGCGCTCGCGGGCGCCGTGCCTTCCGCGCGTCCAGCCGGAAGGCGGGTCCCAAGAACCACCGGGCGACGTTCCCGGCGGGCGGGCCGGTCAGTCCTCGCGTGACACGGGTGTGACCGCATCGACGCCCCGGCGTGCCATCAGCCGCCGCAACACCGGCGTGAGCAGCGCGAGCAGGGCCAGGGCGAGGAGCACGGCCGCGATCGGGCTGCGGACCAGCACGCTGACGTCGCCCGCGCCGATGGCGAGCGCGCGGCGGAGCTGGATCTCGGCCATCGGCCCGAGGATCATGCCGATCACCGCGGGCGCGACGGGCAGGCCGAAGCGGCGCATGGAGAACCCGAGCAGGCCGAGGACGTACAGGACGAACAGGTCCACGACGGTGCCGTTCAGGGCGTAGACGCCGAGCGCGGCGAACAGCACGATCCCGGCGTACAGGTACGGCCGGGGGATGCGCAGGACGCGCGCCCACAGGGGAGCCAGCGGCAGGTTCAGCACCAGCAGCATCGTGTTGCCGACGAACAGCGAGGCGATCATCGCCCACACCAGGGCCGGGTTGTGGTCGAAGAGCTGCGGGCCGGGCTGCAGGCCGTACTGCTGGAAGGCGGCCAGCAGGATGGCGGCCGTGGCCGATGTGGGCAGGCCCAGCGTGAGCAGCGGGACCAGGGTCCCGGCGGCCGAGGCGTTGTTGGCCGCCTCCGGGCCCGCGACGCCCTCGATGGCGCCCTTGCCGTACTCCTCCTTGGCCACGCCCTTGGCCAGGCGCTTCTCGGCCGCGTACGACAGGAACGTGGGGATCTCCGCGCCCCCGCCGGGCAGCGCGCCGAACGGGAACCCGAGCGCGGTCCCGCGCAGCCACGGCAGCCACGAGCGCCGCCAGTCGGCGCGGCCCATCCACGCCCGGCCCACGGGCACCACCTCGGGCGTGGCGTGCCGCAGCCGGGAGGCCACGTACAGGGCCTCGCCGACCGCGAACAGGCCGACCGCGACGATCACCACGTCGATGCCGTCGAGCAGTTGCGGGACGCCCAGCGTGAGCCGCGCCTGACCGGTCTGCTGGTCGATGCCGATCAGCCCGATCACCAGCCCCAGCCCCAGCGAGGCCAGCCCGCGCACGACCGAGCGGGACAACACCGACGACACGGCGGTGAAGGCCAGGATCGCCAGCGCGAAGTAGTCCTCGGGGCCGAACGAGATCGCGAAGCTCACCACGGCGGGCGCGGCCACCACCAGCAGCGCGGTGGCGATCGTGCCCGCCACGAACGACCCGACGGCCGCCGTGGCCAGGGCCTGCGCCGCCCGCCCGCGCCTGGCCATCTTGTTGCCCTCCAGGGCGGTGATCATGGAGGACGACTCGCCGGGCGTGTTGAGCAGGATGGAGGTGGTCGAACCGCCGTACATGCCGCCGTAGTAGATGCCGGCGAACATGATGAACGCGCTGGCCGGCGGCACGGTGAAGGTGATCGGCAGCAGCAGCGCCACGGTCATCGCGGGCCCGATGCCGGGCAGCACGCCGACCAGGGTGCCGAGGGTGACGCCGATCAGGGCGTACAGCAGGTTGACGGGGGTGAGGGCGGCGGCGAAGCCGTCCATGAGGAGCTGGAGCGAGCCCATCTCAGATCACCCCGCCGAGCGGGCCGGCCGGCAGCGAGACGCCGAGGCCCTTGACGAACAGCAGGTACGTCGTCACGCCGAGCACCACGGCCACCACGGCGGCCCGCACCTTGTGCTCGGCCCCGAGCACGACCGACAGGCCGAAGAACAGCAGGCTCGCGCCGATGA
Source organism: Nonomuraea sp. NPDC001636 (assembly GCF_040298265.1). Classification (NCBI taxonomy): domain Bacteria; kingdom Bacillati; phylum Actinomycetota; class Actinomycetes; order Streptosporangiales; family Streptosporangiaceae; genus Nonomuraea; species Nonomuraea sp. NPDC001636. The sequence goes on along the minus strand of NZ_JBEOZT010000003.1, from coordinate 423,122 downwards.
CCCAGCCGAGCACGTCGAGGAGCGCGGCGAAGGCCAGGAAGACGCCGCTGACCAGGCCGACGCTGCGCCAGTCGGTGGGCGCGTCCGCGTCCACGTCCTCGCTCTCCTCGGGGTCGCCGGCGCCGCCGCGCAGGACGTCGATCACGTAGAACAGGCCGATCAGCACCATGGCCGCGCCGACCAGCATGGGGAAGAAGCGCGGCCCGAGGCCGAGCTGGGAGGCCGCGGCCGAGACGTCGAGCGTGCCGACCATCACGAACACGCCCAGCCCGAGCACCACGACCGCCAGCCCGAGTTCGGGCCGCCACCGGCGAGCCATCAGGACACGAGCCCCATTTCGGCGATGATGCCCTTGACCTTGGTCTCCTCGGACTTCAGGTAGTCGGCGAACTGCTGCCCGGTCTGGAAGGAGTCGATCCAGCCGTTCTTGGCGACGGCGTCCTTCCAGGGCTGGGAGTCGTGCATCTTGGTGACCAGGTCGGTGAGGGACTTCTTGGCGGCCTCGTCCAGGCCGCCGGGGGCGACGAAGCCGCGCCAGTTGGCCAGCTCGACGTCCAGGCCGCCCTCCTTCAGCGTCGGCGCGTCGAGGCCGGCGACGCGCGAGCCGCTGCTGACGGCCAGCGCCCGCAGCTTGCCGGACTTCACGTGCTCGGCGAACTCGCCGACGCCCGAGATGCCCGCGCTGACCTTGCTGCCCAGCAGCGCGTTGAGCGCCTCGCCGCCGCCGGAGTGGGCGATGTAGTTGACCTGCTTGGGGTCCACGCCCGCGGCCTTGGCCATCAGCCCGGCCACGATGTGGTCGGTGCCGCCCGCCGAGCCGCCCGCGACGGAGACCTTCGCCGGGTCGGCCTTCCACGCGGCGACCATGTCGGCCAGCGTCTTGAACGGGGAGTCGGCCGGGACCACGACGATCTCGTACTCCTCGGTCAGCTTGGCGATCGGGGTGGTCTCGGCCAGGGTGACCTTCGACTTGTTCTGCTCGATCGCGCCCACCATGACCAGGCCCATGGTCATCAGCAGGTTGCCGTTGCCCTTCTCGCCGGCGAGCTGGGCCAGGCCGATCGTGCCGCCCGCGCCCGGCACGTTGTAGACCTCGACCTTGCGCTTGGGGTCGGCCGTCTTGAGCGCCTGTTCGGCCGTGCGGGCGGTCTGGTCCCAGCCGCCGCCGGCCGCCGCGGGGGCCATGATCCGCAGGGAGCCGTCGCCGCCGGAGGCGCCGGTCTCGCCGCAGCCGGACAGGGCGGCGACGGAGAGTGCCGCCAGAGCGGCGGCGAATACGCGCAAGCGCATGATCACTCCAAGGGGGGATTCGCACAATCGTTGGGCTGCGATGGTGATGCCCGTCCCCCGCCCGGTCGAGGCTTTGGGCGGTTGCCGTCATAGTGGTCGTATTGGTCGCGACCTGGCCGTGACCTGGCTTTGTTTCCATGTGGGCGTGCGCAGGGTTACCGACGCCCCCCTCGGCACCCAGTTGTTCGTGCTCCAGATGGTGATCGTGCTGCTCGCCGTCGGGGGCACGGCAGGCGTGTGGGCGGGGCACACCAGGGAGCAGCTCGACGCGCTGCACCAGCAGCGCGCCCTGGCCATCGCCCAGTCGGTGGCCGCCCTTCCGCAGGTCCGCGACGCCTTCAGGCTGGAGAACCCGGAGTCGGTGCTGCAACCGCTGGCGCTCAGCGTCCAGCACGAGACCGGAGCCGACTACGTGGTCATCGCCAACGTCGAGCAGAAGCGCTACGCCCATCCCAACGCCGCCCTGATCGGCAAGCGGCTGTCCACCGACGGCACCGCGGTCCTGCGGACGGGCCGCAGCTGGGTCGGCACCGAGACGGGCACGATCGGCACCACGGTCCGCGGCAAGACCCCCATCCGCGACGAATACGGCAACGTCATCGGCCTGGTGTCGGTCGGCGTGCTCCAGACCACGGTCACCGGCCAGCTCGGCGGCGCGCTGCCGCCGCTGATCTGGACCGCGCTGGCCGTGCTGCTGGCCGGCCTGGCGCTGGCCGCGCTGATCACCGCCCGGGTGCGCAGGCAGACGTTCGGGCTGGAGCCGCGCGAGATCGCCGCGCTGCTGGAGCAGCGCGAGGGCGTGCTGCACGGCGTGAAGGAGGGCGTGCTGGCCCTCGACCTGGCCGGGCGGGTCACGCTGGTCAACGACGCCGCCCGCGACCTGCTCGGCGACCTCGGGACCGACGTGACGCGCATGCCGGTCTCCGAGCGCATGCGCGACGTGCTGACCGGCGCCGACCCGGGCGAGGACCGCGTGGTGCTGCACGGCGAGCGCGTGCTGGTGCTCAACAGGACCCCGGTCGCGGTACGCGGCCGGCACCGCGGCTGGGTCGTCACCCTGCGCGACCGCACCGAGCTGGTCCGCCTGGCCCGCGAGCTGGACGACACCAGCAGCGCGACCGAGGCCCTGCGCGCCCAGGCCCACGAGTTCGCCAACCGCATGCACACCGTCGTCGGACTGCTGGAGCTCGGCGAGCACGAGGCCGCGATCGGCTTCATCACCCGCACCACGGCCGGCGCGTACACCACCGGGCTGCGCGAACGCGTCCAGGACCCCACGCTGGCCGCGCTGCTGCTGGCCAAGTCGGCGGAGGCGGCCGAGCGCGGGGCGCGGCTGGTGCTGGCCGAGGACTCCGCCGTGCCGGAGGGGGCGCTCGGCGACCCGCAGGACGCCGTCCTGGTGGTCGGGAACCTGGTCGCCAACGCGATCGACGCGCTCGACGGCGCGGGCGGCACGATCGAGGTCTCGGTCGTGGCCGACGCCGAGGGCCTGCACGTCCGCGTCGGCGACTCAGGGCCGGGCATCACCCCCGAGCTGGTGGAGGAGGTCTTCAGGGAGGGGTTCACGACGAAGGCCGCCCTGTCGGGGCCGCGCGGCCTGGGCCTGGCGCTGACCCGGCAGGCGTGCCTGCGCCGGGGCGGCTGGGTCCGGGTGCGCAACGCCGGCGGCGCCGTCTTCACCGCCCTGCTGCCCGCCGAGGCCAGCGCGTGAACGACGTCCGGGTCCTGGTGGTGGACGACGACTTCATGGTCGCCCGGATCCACGGCGGCTATGTCTCGCGCGTGCCCGGCTTCGAGGTCGTCGCCGTGGCGCACACGGGGGCCGACGCGCTCGCCGCCGTGGCCGAGCTCCGGCCCGACCTGGTCCTGCTCGACATCTACCTGCCCGACATGTCCGGCCTGGAGGTGCTCAAGGTCATCGACGACGTGGACGTCCTGATGATCAGCGCCGCCCGCGACGTCGCCACGGTCAGGGAGGCCATGCGCGGCGGCGCGGTCAACTACCTGATCAAGCCGTTCACCGCCGCCGCGCTCACCGAACGCCTGCGCCAGTACGCCGACACCCGCAGGCGGCTCACCGCCATCGGCCCCCAGGCCCGCCAGGACGACGTGGACCGGCTGTTCGGCGCGCCCAAGCAGCCCGTCCCGGTGCCCAAGGGCCTGTCGCCGGCCACCTGCGCGCTGGTGGCGCAGGCGCTGCGCGAGGCCGGACGCGACCTGTCGGCCGCCGAGACGGCCGAGCTCACGGGCCTGTCGAGGGTGAGCGCGCGCCGGTACCTGGAGCACCTGTGCGCCTCCGGCCGGGCCGAGCTCCACCCCAGGTACGGCACCGCCGGACGGCCGGAACATCGCTACCGGTGGCTAGGTTGACACACTTCCGTATTCGTTTCTGGTGACATAGTCGGATACTCGTGCCTTACTGTTGCCTGAGACTTGGCTGCGGACCGGGAGGAGATTGAGGCGTGCGAAACGCCGGACCGATCGAATCACCGACCGACCCGTTCGCCTCGGTGCCGATGCCCACGTCGGGTGTCTCCAAGAAGCCGCGGATCGAAGGATTACCTCCGGGCGTGTCCCGTGACATCTTCGGCCCGCAGGACCAGCAGGAGCCCCGGCCGGCCCCAGGACCGAGCGCGCCCGGCGGTCAGACCGGCGGCGCGCTGCCACCGAAGGCGCCGCCCGCGCAGCCGTGGCCCATGAAGGACAAGGACCCCGCCGGGCCCGCCCCCGTGTTCGGGGGGAGCGGCGACCGGCCGCCCGCCTTCGAGCCGGAGCCCGTCCGCCGGCGCCGCCTGCTGCCCGGGGTGCTGGTGCTGGTGCTCGTCCTGGCCACGCTGGCGTACGTGGTGCCGGCCGTGATGATGTCGGGGGCCGTGCTGCGCGGCACCCGGGTGGGCGGCGTGGAGATCGGCGGCCTGACCGTCACCCAGGCGGCCGACAAGCTGCGCACCGAGCTGGGGCCCAGGCTCAGCCGGCCGGTCACGGTGAACATCAACGGCAAGAAGGACACCGTCCAGCCCGACGAGGCCGGTCTCGAACTCGACGTGGTCGGCACCATCGGGCAGGCCCCCAGCGGCTTCCCCGGCCCGGTCGAGGTCTGGCGCGGCCTGACCGGCACGACCGACGTCCCGCCGAAGATCACCATCGACTCCTCCCAGCTCACCAGGACCGTCGAGGGCCTGGCCGAAGGCGTGGACAAGCAGGCCCGCGAGGGCAGGGTGACGTTCTCGGGGCTGGAGCCCAAGGCCCGCATGCCCGAGGACGGCGTGCTCCTCGACCGCGACGACGCCGTGCGCCGGATCGGCGAGGCGTTCCTGCGCGGCGGCGGCGCCGTGGTGCTCTCCATGCGCCCGGCCAAGCCCGCCACCTCCACCGAGAGCGTCGAGTCGGCCCTGGCCGCGGCCAGGAAGGCCGTCTCCGCGCCCGTCACGCTGACCCTCGCCGGCAAGCAGGCCCAGCTCACCCCGGCCGTGATCGCCGCCCACCTGACCTACGTGCCGGACGGCGACGGCGCGCTCGTCCCCGAGTTCGACGCGGAGGCCGCGCTCGCGCCGGTGGAGAACAGCCTCGTGGACGCCGCCCAGCAGCCGCGCGACGCGACGTACCAGATCGTCGGCGACAAGCCGGTGCTGGTGCCCGCGCGCAAGGGCCGGGGCGTGAACGCCAAGCTGCTGGCCCGCGACGTCGAGAAGCTGCTCGCCTCCGCGGGCCCGCGGACCGTGGAGGTCAAGCTGGGCGTGGTCACCCCGGAGGTCACCACGAGCCAGATCCGCGGCCTCGGCATCAAGGAGAACGTCGGCAGCTTCAGCACGTCCTTCGACTGCTGCCCGCCGCGCGTCACCAACATCCGCCGCATGGCCCAGGAACTGGACGGCAGGCTGGTCAAGCCGGGCGAGACGCTCTCGCTCAACGAGGCGACCGGCGAGCGCACGGTCGAGGACGGCTACGTCCGGGCCGGCCAGATCGTCGGCGGCCGGATGGTCGACATCGTCGGCGGCGGCGTCTCCCAGGTCGCCACCACCATGTACAACGCGGCCTTCCTCGGCGGCTTCGACCTGGTCGAGCACGAGCCCATGGACTACTACGCGCCCTCCTACCCGGCCGGGCGCGACGTGGCGCTGCTCTACCCCGACCGCGACCTCAAGTGGCGCAACGACTCCGAGTACGGCGTGCTGATCAAGACCGCCACCACCGCCACGACGGTCAGCGTCACCCTGTGGAGCACCAAGCGGTACGACAAGGTCGAGGCGGTCGAGTCCGAGCGGCGCGACTTCAAGCCGTTCGGCCGGGCGACCAGCAGCGAGCCGGGCTGCGTGCCCGCCGCCGGCCAGCAGGGCTTCACGATCGACGTCACCCGCGTGTTCCACAAGGACGGCGAGATCGTGAAGAAGGACAAGAAGCTGGTCACCAAGTACCGGCCGCAGACCGCGCTCACCTGCGGCACGGCCGGCTAGGACGTGGCGACCGCCAGGATCCGGTCGTCGCCCGGACGCGGTGAGCCGCGGCCGTCCTTGTTGCTGGTGCTCACCCACAGGCCGCCGCCGGGCGCCGCGGTGACCGCGCGCAGCCTGCCGTAGCGGCCGGTGTAGTGGGCCACGGGCGCGCCCGGCGAGCCGTCCCGGGCCAGCGGCACCTGCCACAGCCGCTGGCCGCGCAGCGTGCCCACCCACAGCGCGCCGTCCGCGTACGCCATGCCGGACGGCGACGCCTCGCCGGTGGACCAGGTGACGATGGGGTTGACGAACCGGGCGTCCTTCCCCTTGCCCTCGACCACCGGCCAGCCGTAGTTGGCGCCCGGCCGGACCAGGTTGATCTCGTCGTAGGTGTTGGCGCCGAACTCGGAGGCGTACAGGCGGCCCGCGGTGTCCCAGGCCAGGCCCTGGACGTTGCGGTGGCCGTAGCTGTAGACGAGCGTGCCGAACGGGTTGCCGGGGGCGGGGGCGCCGTCCACGGTCATGCGCAGGATCTTGCCGCCGAGCGAGTCGCGCCGCTGGGCCAGGCCGCGGTCGCCGGTCTCGCCGGTGGTGGCGTACAGGTAGCCGTCGGGGCCGAAGGCGAGCCGGCCGCCGTTGTGGATGCCGCCCTTGGGGATGCCCTGGACGAGGAGCCGCTCGTCGCCGAGGCCGTCGTCGCCGAGCCGGTAGCGGACGATCCGGTTGTCCCGCTCGGCGGTGTAGTAGAGGAAGACCTGCCGGTCCTTGACCGCCACGCCCAGCAGGCCGCCCTCGCCGCCGGGCCGCGCGTCGCCGATCCGGGCGACCTCGGTGACCTTGCCCGTGGGGGTGACGCGCAGCAGCCTGGCCGTGTCCCGCTCGGTGACCAGGGCGTCCCCGCCGGGCAGGAACGCGATCGCCCACGGCACGGCCAGACCGGTCGCCACGTCCTTGGGAGCGCGGGGCGCCCTGGCCGTCGGAGCCTTGGCCGTCGGGGCCCCGGTCGTGGGGGTGGAGGCCGTCGGGGAGGTCGTGGGGGTGGAGGCCGCCGGGTCCGCGGCCGTCGGCGCCTCGCCGCCGGGCGAGCAGGCGGCGAGCGCGGCCAGGAGCACGATCGTCCAGAGCTTCCTCATGTGTTCCATACTTCCCCGCGGGTCGTAAGGTTCTCGGCATGAAGATCTGGGTTCCGTCCGAAGCGGCGGCGGATGTCCTGTCTGACATTCCAGGCGTCGAATGCGCTGTCTACGATGGTTCGGCCATGCCGGACGGCATCGAGGACGTCGAGGTCTGGATCCCGCCGCTGGTCGTGGTGCCCGACGTGCCGGGGACGCTGGCGCGGATGCGCTCGCTGCGGCTGGTGCAGACCGTCACCGCGGGGGTGGAGCCGTACCGGCCGCACCTGCCCGAAGGGGTGGTGCTGTGCAACGCCCGCGGCGTGCACGACGCCGGCACCGCCGAGTGGGCGGTCGGCGCGATGATCGCGGTGCTCCGGGAGTTCCCCGGGTTCACCGACGCCCAGCGCCGCGGCGAGTGGACGTACCACCACACCGGCGTGCTGGCCGACTCCACCGTGCTCATCGTCGGCCACGGGTCCATCGGCGCGGCGGTCGAGCGGCGGCTGAGCGGCTTCGAGGTCGAGGTCGTCCGGGTGGCCAGGAGCGCGCGCGAGGGCGTGCACGCGATGGAGGAACTGCCCGCGCTGCTGCCGTCGGCCGACGTCGTGGTCCTGCTCGTGCCCGCCACGCCCGACACCGCCGGCATGGTGGACGCCGCCTTCCTGGCCCGGATGAAGGACGGCGCCGTCCTGGTCAACGCGGCCAGGGGCGGCGTGGTCGACACCGAAGCCCTGATCGCCGAGCTCAAAACCGGTAGGCTACGCGCCGCGCTCGACGTCACCGCGCCCGAGCCGCTGCCGGAGGGCCACCCCCTTTGGAGCGCTCCGGGCGTGCTGATCACGCCGCACATCGCGGGCAGCACCCCCGCCTCCGTGCGGCGCACGCTCCGGCTGATCCGCGCGCAGCTCGGGCGTTACCTCGCAGGTGAAGAGTTGATGAACGTCATTACCGACTCGTATTGAGAGGATCCCGGAACGTGGCTGGTCCGTGACCTTTCGTGCGTACCGTGGCGTCTGCAGGGAGTTCCTGACTCGCTGTCAAGGAACTCTTGGCGGAAATTGGTCTGTGTGGTTATCAGATCGGTGACGACATCGGCGTTGTCACCACCCGCGCATCCGTGACCGCACACACTGGCGATGTGAGCGCCGGGCTTCGGCGGTCACTGGTGCAGGGTTCAAGACAGGATGGGCAACGACTGTGATCCGCTGGCGTGATCCACGGGCGCCGCTGGCCGCCGCAGGGGCGGCCGGAGTGGTGGCGTTCGCCGCCGCGCTCCTCGCGGGCGGGCCGGCCGTGCTGACCGGTGCCGTGGCGGGCGGCGTGGCGGCCCTGGTCGCCGCCGCCTCGCTGCTGGTCGCCTCGGTCAGGTCGGCCGAACACCGCTCGATGGCGATGGCCGCGCGCTGGATGGGCGGCGGCGCCGTCGTGTGGCTCGCCGGCGTGGCGCTCCGCGCGGTCGCCACCAGCTTCGTCGTCAGCTTCGCCGACCTGTTCGTCCTGCTCGGCATCGTGATCATCGCGGGCGGCGCGCTGATCGCCGCCGACCGCAGGTTCCCGGCCAAGGTCGTGTTACGGCATCTCACGGACGCCTACCTGTGCGCGGCCTCGCTCTTCCTCATCGGCTGGGTGGTGGCGCTGCGCCACTACTACGAGGACGCGGGCGACGCGCCCACGTTCACCTTCGCCATGGTGCCGCCGATGATCGCGTTGCTCGTCACCTGCGGGGTGATCCCCTCGGTGCTCACCAGCCGGGCCGGCTCCTGGCTGCTCGGCCTGGCCGGGGTGGGCGTGCTGGCCACCATGACCGTGGGCGGCCTGTCGGCCGCCATGGCACGCCTGGCCGGCGACGCGCCGCCCATGTGGACCGTCATGCTCGTGCCCGTCGCGCTGCTGCTGCTGGCCGCCGTGCCCTGGGGGCCGCGGGCCCGGCCGGTCGGCGGTCCCGTCGTGCGCAACGTGGTCGCGATGATGCCGCTCGCGCTCGTCGCCGTGGCCGCCTGCACGCTGCTCGCCCACCTGGCCGGATCCCGGGCCGCGCAGCCGGTGACCGGCGTCGTGGTGGTCGCGGTCTCGGTGGTGCTGCTCCTGCTCGTACGCCTGTTCGTGCTCTCGGCGGCGTCCATCCGGCTGCGCGGCCTGGTCTCGCTGGGCGAGCGGCAGCTCAGGGAGCTGGCCGAGAGCACCGGCGACGTGGTGCTGCTGTGCGACTACGAGGGCGTCGTCCACGAGATCGGCGCCGGCGTCGAGGTCACGTACGGCTACCCGCCCGAGGACCTGGTCGGCGGCTCGATCTTCGACTACATCCACCCCGAGGACGTCCCGGGCATCCAGGCCGCGATGCGCGCCATGACCACCGACGAGGAGGGCGCCGCGCCGGGCGCCTGCATGATCGCCTGCCGGGTACGCGCCGCCGACGGCACCTGGCGGCCCACCGAGTCCGTCGCCACCCGCCACATCGGCGGCGACGACCTCATGCTCGTCACCACCCGCGACGTCAGCGACGAGGAGGCCCTGCGCAACCAGGTCGCCCACCTCACCTTCCACGACGGCGTCACCGGGCTGCCCAACCGCGCCTACTTCGAGGAGCGCACCCGCGAGGTGCTGTCCGGCCGCACGTCCGGCAACGTCGCGGTGATCTTCCTCGACCTCGACGGGTTCACCTCGGTCAACGACTCGGTGGGGCACGCCAGCGGCGACTACCTGCTCGGCCAGGCCGCCCGCCGGCTGCGCGGGGCCGTACGCGCCGACGACACGCTGGCCCGGTGGGGCGGCGACGAGTTCGCCGTGCTCGTGGAGACCGGCGGCGACGCCCAGATGGCCGTGGACATGGCCGAGCGCCTGGTACGCGCGGTCTCCCAGGAGCCGTTCCGGGTCGCCGACCGCGACGTGGCGCTGACCGCGAGCGTGGGCGTGGCCTTCACCGAGGACGGCCTGCCCGCCGGCGACCTCATGCGCAACGCCGATGTGGCGATGGCGCGTTCCAAGGAGCTGGGCGGGCGGCGGGTCGAGGTGTTCGCCGCGCAGATGCACGCCGACGTGGTGCGCCGCCTGGAGCTGGCCGCCGACCTGCAGCGGGCGCTCATCGAGCAGCAGTTCGCCATCGAGTACCAGCCCGTGGTCGACCTGGCCACGTCCCGGGTGACCGCGGTCGAGGCGCTGGTGCGGTGGTGGCGCGGCTCGGTGTTCGTGCCGCCCGAGCAGTTCCTCGGCCCGGCCGAGGACACCGGGCTGATCGTGCCGCTGAGCGAGTGGATCCTGCGCGAGGCGTGCCGCGAGGTGGCGTCCTGGCGGGCCTCGTCCTGGGACATCGGGCTGTCGCTCAACCTGTCGGCCCGGCAGATCACCGCGCCGCGCTTCGTCGAGACCGTCGAGCAGGCGCTGGCCGAGAGCGGCCTGCCCGCCTCCGCGCTCACCCTTGAGGTGATCGAGGAGATGCTCGTCGAGGACGCCGAGGAGACCATCAGGCGGCTGTCGGAGCTGCGCGCGCTGGGCGTGCGGCTGGCGATCGACGACTTCGGCACCGGCTACGCCTCGCTGGCCTTCCTCAGGCAGCTCCCGGTCGACATGATCAAGATCGACCCCTCGTTCGTGTCCGGGCTCGGCAGGGACGACACGCTGACCCTGCTCACCCGGACGATCGTGCGGCTCGGCCACGACCTCGGGCTCACCGTGGTGGCCGAGGGCATCGAACGGCCCGAGCAGCTGGAGCTGCTGCGCGAGATGGGCTGCACCAGGGGTCAGGGATTCCTGGTGGCGCGTCCCATGGCGGCCCGCGGCGTGGACAGTCTCATGCGCACGAGTCTCACCGTGTGAGACTCGCGTCCCGCCAAGTTGACATCGGGGCGTTCTGAGCGGCTATGGTGTAAGGCATGCTTCGCAGTGAGATTCTCGTAGTACTTCGCCGGCGCGCAGGCCGATAGCGAAGCACTCCGACCTGCGCGCCGCCCCAGTCCCACCCTCGCCGGTGGGAAGGGGCATTTTTTATGTCCTTAAGTGAGTAGCCACGCAAGGAACGAGCCGATGACCGAACGGATGACAGGTGCACAGGCCCTGGTCAGGGCGCTGGAGCACGTGGGAGTCGACACCGTGTTCGGGATCCCGGGCGGCGCGATTCTGCCCGCCTACGATCCCCTCTACGACTCGACCAAGGTCCGGCACGTGCTTGTACGGCACGAGCAGGGCGCCGGCCACGCGGCCGAGGGTTACGCGCAGGCCACCGGCAAGGTCGGGGTCTGCATGGCGACCAGCGGCCCCGGGGCCACCAACCTGGTGACGCCGATCGCCGACGCCTTCATGGACTCGGTGCCGATCGTGGCGATCACCGGCCAGGTCGCCGCGCCGATGATCGGCACGGACGCGTTCCAGGAAGCCGACATCTCCGGCATCACCATGCCGATCACGAAGCACAACTTCCTGATCACCGATCCCGCGGACATCCCGCGCACGATCATGGAGGCCTTCCACATCGCCTCGACCGGCCGTCCGGGGCCGGTGCTGGTGGACATCTCCAAGGACGCGTTGCAGGCCCAGACCACCTTCAGCTGGCCGCCTGTCATGCAGCTGCCGGGCTACCGCCCGGTCACCAGGCCGCACTCCAAGCAGATCCGCGAGGCGGCCAAGCTGATCGCCGAGTCCCAGCGGCCGGTTCTGTACGTCGGCGGCGGCGTGCACAAGGCCGGCGCGTCGGCCGAGCTGCTGCAGCTCGCCGAGCTGACCGGCATCCCGGTCGTCACCACCCTGATGGCCCGTGGCACGTTCCCGGACAGCCACCCCCAGCACATGGGCATGCCGGGCATGCACGGTAGCGTCTCGGCCGTGGGCGCGCTGCAGAGATCCGACCTGATCATCGGGCTGGGCGTGCGCTTCGACGACCGGGTCACCGGCAACCTGGCCTCGTTCGCGCCGCAGGCCAAGGTCGTGCACGCCGACATCGACCCCGCCGAGATCTCCAAGAACCGGCACGCCGACGTGCCCATCGTGGGCGACTGCAAGGAGGTCATCAGCGACCTCGTCGGCGCGATCCAGGCCTCCGGCCAGAAGGGTGACTACACCGACTGGTGGACCGTCCTGAACGGCTACAAGGAGACCTACCCGCTGGGCTACGAGACCTTCGAGGACGGCACGCTGGCCCCCCAGTACGTGATGGAGCGGCTGAGCGCCATCGCCGGGCCCGACGCCTACTACGTGTCCGGGGTCGGCCAGCACCAGATGTGGGCCGCGCAGTTCATCGACTACGAGAACCCCGGGACGTTCATCAACTCCGGCGGCCTCGGCACGATGGGCTTCGCCGTCCCGGCCGCCATGGGCGCGAAGATGGGCCGGCCGGAGGCCACGGTGTGGGCCATCGACGGCGACGGCTGCTTCCAGATGACCAACCAGGAGCTGGCCACCTGCGCCCTGGAGGGCGTGCCGGTCAAGATCGCCGTCATCAACAACGGCAACCTCGGCATGGTCCGCCAGTGGCAGACGCTCTTCTACGAGGAGCGGTACTCCAACACCAACCTGCAGACCGCGCGTCGCATCCCCGACTTCGTCAAGCTGGCGGAGGCCTATGGTTGTGTGGGCCTGAGGTGCGAGCGCGCCGAGGACGTCGACGCGACCATCAGGAAGGCCATGGAGATCAACGACGTGCCGGTCGTGATCGACTTCGTCGTCCACCAGGACGCCATGGTCTGGCCCATGGTCGCGGCCGGCACCAGCAACGACGACATCAAGATCGCCCGTGACATGGCGCCGAAGTGGGAGAACGAGGATGAGTAGGAGCGAACCCGACGCACTGAGTGCAGCGGTCGCGACGAAGGAGCGCCCGCGGAGCGAAGGAGGAGCGGTGAGCGACCAATGAGCAGGCACACGCTGTCCGTGCTCGTCGAGAACAAGCCGGGTGTTCTCGCTCGGGTCTCCGCGCTGTTCAGCAGGCGGGGGTTCAACATCGACTCGCTCGCCGTCGGGCCCACCGAGCATGACGACATCTCGCGCATCACGATCGTGGTGAGCGTGGAGGAGCTGCCTCTTGAGCAGGTCACCAAGCAGCTCAACAAGCTGGTCAACGTCCTGAAGATCGTCGAACTGGACCCGTCACAGTCGGTCCAGCGCGAACTCATGCTGATCAAGGTCAAGGCGGACGCCGAGAACCGGTCGCACGTCCTCGAACTCGTCAACCTCTTCCGTGCCCGCTGCGTGGACGTCGCGGCCGACGCGGTGACCATCGAGGTCACCGGCACTCCCGACAAGCTTGAGGCCTTCGTCAAGGTCCTTGAGCCGTTCGGGATCAAAGAACTCGTCCAGTCGGGCATGGTGGCCATCGGCCGCGGCGCCCGTTCCATCACAGACCGGTCCCTCAGGGCACTGGACCGTACCGCCTGAAAGGTTTTATTCAAGTGACCGAGATCTACTACGACGACCAGGCCGACCTGTCGATCATCCAGGGGCGTCACGTGGCCGTGCTGGGGTACGGCAGCCAGGGCCACGCCCACGCGCTCTCCCTGCGTGACTCCGGCGTCGACGTGCGCGTCGGCCTTCCCGAGGGCTCCAAGAGCCGCGAGAAGGCGGAGAACGACGGGCTGCGGGTCGTCACCCCGGCCGAGGCGGTGGAGGAGGCCAACCTCACCATGATCCTCGCGCCGGACCACATCCAGCGCCACCTGTACGCCGAGCACGTCGCCCCCAACCTCGTCGAGGGCGACGCGCTCTTCTTCGGCCACGGCCTCAACATCCGCTACGGCCTCATCGAGGCGCCCGAGGGCGTCGACGTCTGCATGGTCGCCCCGAAGGGCCCGGGCCACCTGGTCCGCCGCCAGTTCGAGGCCGGCCGCGGCGTCCCGTGTCTCGTCGCGGTCGAGAAGGACGCCTCCGGCAAGGCCCTCGACCTGGCGCTGTCGTACGCCAAGGGCATCGGCGGCACCCGCGCCGGCGCGCTGCGCACCACCTTCACCGAGGAGACCGAGACCGACCTGTTCGGCGAGCAGGCCGTGCTGTGCGGCGGCGTCTCCGAGCTGATCAAGGCGGGCTTCGAGACCCTCATCGAGGCCGGCTACCAGCCCGAGGTCGCCTACTTCGAGTGCCTCCACGAGATGAAGCTCATCGTCGACCTCATGTACGAGGGCGGCATCTCCAAGATGTACTGGTCGGTCTCCGACACCGCCGAGTACGGCGGCTACACCCGCGGCCCGCGCGTCATCACCGACGAGACCCGTCAGGAGATGCGCCGCATCCTCGGCGAGATCCAGGACGGCACCTTCGCCCGGCAGCTCGTCGAGGAGTTCGACGGCGGCCAGAAGGAGTTCACGCGTCACCGCGAGGAGCTGGCCGAGAACCCGATCGAGAAGACGGGCGCGAAGCTGCGTCCGATGATGAGCTGGCTGAAGGGCTGACCTTCCGCCGTACGTCGCCCGCCCGCTGCACGGTCAGCGGGCGGGCGATGCTTTTCGCCCGTTTTCCGGGGTTCTCCGGCAAGGCGATGGCATGATGCCGGGATGCCTTTCGATCACAATGATCACTACCACCGGGCGATGGCGCGGCTCGTGCCCGAAGGGGCCCGGACGGCGCTCGACGTCGGCTGCGGCACCGGGCGGTTCGCGCGGCGGCTGGCGGGGCTCGGGATCGAGGTCGACGCGGTCGACCCGGCGCCCGAGGTGATCGAGGCCGCCTCGTCGGCGCCGGTGAGCGGGGTGCGGTTCCTGTGCGCCGACGTCACGCGCATGGAGCTGCCCGCGGGGCGCTACGACTACATCTCCTGCCTGGCCAGCCTGCACCACATGCCGTTCGGGACCGTGGCCGCCTTCCGGGACGCGCTGGCGCCCGGCGGGGTGCTGGCCGTCCTCGGGTGCTACGCGGAGCGGACGGCCGCCGACTTCGCGTGGAGCCTGGCCGCCATACCGGTGAACGCGGCGGCCCGGGTGGCGGTGGCGGCGGGGGAGCGCATGGGCGGGACGCGTGCCGGGTCCGTGCCCGCGCCGGTGCGGCCGCCGGACATGTCCTTCGAGGAGGTACGGCGGGAAGCGGCGTCCCTGTTGCCCGGCTTCTCCCTGCGCAGGCTGCTCTTCTGGCGCTACCTCCTGACCTACCGCAAACCCGCCGGCCCGAGGCTTCCGGGCTGACCTGTCGCGAGGCGTGGCGGCGCTCACCTGCCGTAAGGCGCCCGCCGTCCCGCTACAGGGCTGGCCGGCCGCGGGGGCGCGGTCCTGTGCGGTGGGTCGCGGTGAGGGCCCAGGCGGCGGTGGCCGCCGCGACCGTGGCCGGGGCGATGAACGGCGTGACGGCGGCGTGCACGCGCAGCGCCGAGGCCGCGACGACGGCGCCCGAGACCACGCAGAGCACCACACCCAGCGGGCGCAGCACCCCCGAGCGCGGGCCGACCGCCCGGCCCGCCAGGCTGGTCAGCGTGCCCGTGACGTAGGTCGTGGACAGCCCGGGGCCGCCCGCCCAGCGCGTGACCGCGCTCTGCAGGCCCATCGCCGTTCCCGAGGCGGCGATCAGCGCCGGGTGCGGCAGCACGCGCGCCGCCCAGCCGGCCGCCACCACCAGCAGCAGCGCCAGCTCCGCGACCAGCACCACCAGCGGCCGCACGGGCACCCCGATCGGCACCCCCGCCGGCCCTCCCACCGGCCCTCCCGCCGGCCCCTCCGCGGGCTCCCGCTCCCGCGGGGGAGCGCGTCCCGCGGGGGTGGTGCCGCCCAGCAGGGTGAAGCCGATCGCCAGACCCAGGCAGAACGCGGCCAGGGCGATTCCCGAGCGGATGACGTGCGAGGCGTCGCCGGTGCCGAGCGCCAGGCCGAGCAGGACGATGTTGCCGGTCATGTTCGCGGTGAACACCTGTCCGAGCGCGAGAAAGCTCAGCGCGTCGACGGCCCCCGCCGCGAGCGCCAGAGCAAGCATGGAGAACCGTCCGAAACGCATACTCTGAGCACTATAACGATTACTCTGGGTGATTGGTCAACGGGGTGGCGGCGCAGCTGCGAGCTCGCGGGAAGCGTGATAATAATACCGGTATAGTTATCGCGCCGAGGGCTGGGAGGCCACTGTGATCACGCTCAAGACCGCCGGGGAGATCGACGCCATGCGGGAGGCGGGCCGCGTCGTGGCCAACGTGCACGCCGCCGTCAAGGAGCGGGCCGCCGTGGGGGTGTCGCTGCTGCAGCTCGACGAGGTGGCCCGCGAGGTCATGCATGAGGCCGGGGCGCGGTCGTCGTTCCTCGGCTACCACCCGTCGTTCGGGGCCATGCCGTACCCGGGGGTGGTGTGCACGTCCGTGAACGGGGTCATGCTGCACGGGTTGCCCACGCCGTACCGGCTGCGCGAGGGCGACGTGCTGAGCGTGGACTTCGGCGCGCACATCGACGGCTGGCACGCCGACGGCGCGGTCACCTTCACCGTCGGGCCCGGCCGCGCCGAGGACCTCAAGCTCATCCGGGTGGCCGAGGAGACGCTGGCGGCGGGCATCGCGGCCGCCGTGCCGGGCGGCCGGATGGGCGACATCGGGCACGCGATGTCGCTGGTCGGCCGGGGCGCCGGCTACGGCATGCAGAACGACTTCGGCGGCCACGGCATCGGCCGGGCCATGCACGAGTCGCCGTTCGTGCCCAACGAGGCCCGCCCCGGTCGTGGCCTGCGGCTGCGCCCCGGACTGGTGATCGCCATCGAGCCGAGCCTGATGGCGGGCGGCGACGACGAGTACGTCATGGCCGAGGACGGGTGGTCGGTGTGCTCCGGCGACGGCAGCAGGAGTGCCCACGTCGAGCACACGGTGGCCATCACCGCTGACGGCCCGGTGGTTCTCACCGTCCCCTGACGCCTCCTGTCAGCGCGCGGTAACAGCCGGGCCGGATATTCCTCTGGCGCGTACACCGATCGGTCAAGAAGGGCGAGCTGGGTCACCCCTTCCCCCAAGCCGCGTATTTGCGCTGGTAAAGACAGAAATAGCGGCGTTTGTTGAAAGAGGGCCTAGGGCAAATCTCCTCCCGATAGCTACGGAGAGTAGTCGATAGGTATCAAGGAGAATCGATATGTTCAGACAAGGGCTCATCCTGGCCGGGCTCGTCGGCGGGATGGTCATGGTCGGCGGCTCCGCTCTAGCGGCGACCCCTCACATGGCCTTCGTCCCTCACTCCGACGAGGACCCGGGCCGGGTTCTCTTCGTCTGCGGTGACGAGAACATCTTCGCCCGTGGCGAGGTCGACAACAGCACCAGCGGCGTGCTCGTCCTCGAGACCGGCGACATCCTGAGCCAGATCCTCGGGATCAAGAGCAAAGACACGAAGTGCGCCGTCAGCTGAAGTAATTCCTCAGCGGCTGAACTGCGTGACTAAGGGGCCTGCCCACCGGGGCAGGCCCCTTTGTCATGCCCTTGTTCGGGTCCCCGAAAGCCGAAGGTTCGGGTTGTCCTCAGCGGAGGGGGGGCGGGCCCGGCCGCGGTCCGGTGTGCGGGGGGACGTGCGGCGCGGGCCCGCCGGGAGGGGAGCGTGCCGGGCGTGTGGTGGGACGACCGGCTTGGGGGTGGGGGCCGGCGACGGCCCGGCGCTCCCGGGGTCAGGGGTTCGCCACGGCGTTGAATCCGCATTCTGGCGCGCCCATGTCGGCTATGTAGTGAAAATGTGGACTATATCTGGAGCTCCAGGTGATCAGATCGTGATGACCATCCTGTCGAGCCGGGTCACCCGCGGCGGCCCACGGGCTTCCGGAGGCCGCCGCGGGGGTTCACCGGTTCGTCAGCACTGGGCCGGCTTCAGCCACGAGCACTCCAGGTCGCCCGCCGGGCCCTGGTCGGCGGCCTTGAGCTGGGCGGTGACGTCGGTCGCCGTCGCCCGCGAAAACTGGGCGAGCCGTACGGCGATCTTGTCCTCGATGTCCTTCGGCGAGCCGGACAGGTACTGGTTCAGCATGATCGAGAAGACCAGCGGCTCGCCCTCGGCGCTGGTGACGTAGCCGGACAGCGAGGTCACGCCGGTCAGCGAGCCCGTCTTGGCGTGCACGTTGTTCGCCGCGGGGGTGTTCCGCATCCGGCTGCGCAGCGTGCCGCCGGTGAGACGGTCGGCGTTGCCGGCGATCGGCAGGGCCTCGTACCAGGTGCTGAACCACGGCTTGGCCCGCACGGCGGTCAGGAGCTGGACGATCGAGCCCGGCGAGAAGCCGTCGCGGCGCGACAGGCCCGAGCCGTCCCGCATGTTGATCACCTGGACGCCGTTGGCCTTCGCGAAGTCCGTGGCGACCTTCAGCCCGGCGGACCAGCTGCCCTGGTTGGCGGCCTTGCGGCCCATGGCCTTGGTGAGGATCTCGGCGTGCATGTTGTTGCTCAGCTTCAGGAACGGCACCAGCAGCTCGCTCAGGGGCATCGAGTCGTGCCTGGCCAGCTCGGCCGCCCCGGCGGGGGCCGCGCCCGTCGCCGTCGGGCCGAGCACGCGTACGCCGTGCGCGGCCAGCGCCTTGCGGAACAGCGAGGACACGTAGGCCGTGGGGTCGTCCACCGCCACCCACTCCTGGTACGGGTCGGCGACCGTGCCGGTGATCACCACCGTCCGCGTGCCGTGCTGCCGCTCGATGAGGACGTCGGTCTCGGCGCCCACGGTGGCCTTGTTGACGATCTTCAGGTAGTCGGTCGCCGGGGTCGTCGAGACCTTGACCTGGCCGCCGTCCGCCTCGACCGAGACGATCACCGAGCCGGCGTCGTAGTCGCGGTCGGGGGAGGCGGTCAGCGCGGAGATCGGCGCCGCGTAGTAGGCGGTCTCGTCGTCCCAGGCCCAGTCGGTGCCGAGCCGCTGGCCGTCGAACCAGGTGTCGTCGGCGATCAGCTTGCCGGTGACGACCTTGACGCCGGCCGCCGCGACCTTGGCCGCCAGCGCGTCGTAGTCCTCGGCGAGCATGGTCGGGTCGCCGGTGCCGCGCAGCACGAGGTCGCCGGTGAGCACCGAGCCGACCTTGCGGCCGGCGTTCAGCACGGTGGTCGGGAAGCGGTAGTCCAGGCCGAGCGTCTCCACCGCCGCCGCCGAGGTGAACAGCTTGGTGTTGGACGCCGGGGTCAGCAGCTTGCCGGCGTCGGTGGCGTAGAGCTGCTCGCCGTTCGCGGCGCTCTTCACGACGACGCCCGCCCTGGCGATCGTGAGCCGGGAGTCGCCGAGGATCTGGTTGATGTCCTGGGTCAGGTCGGCCACGCCGGGCGAGGGGTCGAGGGCGACCGCCGGTGTGGAGGGGCCGGACGCCCACGCGAGTGCCGCGACGAGCGTGCCCGCGAGGAGGGAGGCTGAGGTGCGCCGCATGTGGTCTCCAAGGGACTGGGGGATCGCATGTGAGCATGAATCAGCGCAGTCGCCGTGTAATCCGCAAATATCCGTATTTCTGGAGCCAGCTCGGGGCGGGGCGGTGGGAGAAGGGCGTCAGGAGGAGGGGTGGCCTGAGGCGAGGAGGAAGCCGCAGTCGCCGAAGGAGATCTCGTCGCCCGACTTGACCCGGACGGGCCCCACCAGCCGCCACCCGTTGAGCCGGGTGCCGTTGAGCGAGCCGAGATCGATCAGCATCCAGCCGCCGTCGCCCTCCCGCCGCAGCTCGGCGTGCACGCGCGAGACCGTCAGGTCCGACAGGACGAGGTCGCAGGCCGACCCCCGGCCGACGACGTAACGCAGCCGGTCGTCGTCCGGCAGCGCCAGCCGCGGCAGCCGCGGCCGCCGCCAGGCCGCCTGCAGCCGGGTGGTGAGTTCCGACACCGACGAGACCGCGTCCGTCAGCCGCTGCCTGATCGTGGGCCGGCGCGGCAGGTCAGCGACCAGCTCGTCGAGCTCGTGCTGACTGCGTGCCCGCAGTGCCTGGTCGACCCGGCCGACGAAGGTGTCGTGGGAGATCCGGCCCTCCACGGCCCGGTGCTTGAGCTCGTCGATCGCGCGGTCGCGTTCCCCGTCGGAGGCGCGGAACGGCGGTTGGGTGGAGCTCATGTCCCGAGTATCGGCCTGAACGGCGTGCCGTGTCCAGAATACGCGGATCAGTTGCGAGGGCCATACTCAGTATGCATACTCAGTATCCATGTCGATCAGACACGGACTGCTCGCCCTGCTGAGCAGCACGCCGCGTTACGGCTATCAGCTCCGGGTGGAATTCGAGGCGTCGACGGGGGCGACCTGGCCGCTCAACATCGGCCAGGTCTACACGACGCTCGCCCGCCTGGAACGTGACGGCCTGGTGGCGCCGGGCGGAGCCGACGAGCAGGGCAGGGCCGTCTACACGATCACCGAGGCCGGTCGGGAGGAACTGGAGCGATGGTTCAGCACCCCCGTCGACCACTCCGACCGGCCTCGGGACGAACTCGCCATCAAGATCGCGATGGCCGTCGCCGCCACCGACGTGGACGTGGGCGCGGTCATCCTGGCCCAGCGAATGGCGACCATGCGCACGCTCCAGGACCTGACCAGGGCCAAGAGGGCCGCCGGTGACGGCCTCGCCCAGCGGCTCGTCCTGGAATCGATGATCTTCAAGGCCGAGGCCGAGCAGCGCTGGCTCGACCACTGCGAGGCCGTTGTGAAGGAGAAGAACCAATGACTGTGATGGAGCTGCGGGACGTGACCCGCGAGCACGGCCAGGTGCACGCCCTGCGCGGCGTGAGCCTGGAGGTGGCACAAGGGGAGCTCGTCGCGGTCATGGGCCCGTCGGGCTCGGGCAAGTCGACGCTGCTCAACCTGGCCGGCGGCCTCGACCGGCCCACGTCGGGCACGGTCCGGATCGAGGGCCGCGACCTGGCCGGGGTCCGCGACCTGGCCGCGCTGCGACGCGGCAGCGTCGGGTACGTCTTCCAGGACCTCAACCTGATCCCGTCCCTGACGGCCGCCGAGAACGTGATGCTGCCCAGGGAACTGGACGGCGTGCGCGCCGCCCAGGCCCGCCGGGAGGCGCTGGCCGTCCTGGCCGACGTGGGCGTCGACCAGATCGCCGACCGCTTTCCCGAGGAGCTGTCCGGCGGCCAGCGCCAGCGCGTGGCCATCGCCAGGGCGCTGGTCGGCGAGCGGCGGCTGCTGCTGGCCGACGAGCCGACCGGCGCGCTCGACACGGCCACCGGCGACGAGATCCTGCACCTGCTGCGCAACCGCTGCGACGAGGGCGCGGCGGTGCTGCTGGTCACCCACGAGCCGCGCTACGCGGCCTGGGCGGACCGGGTGGTCTACCTGCGGGACGGCCTGATCGCCGAGGCGTCGGCGGTGCGGATGGAGAGCTCGCGATGAGCGCCTTCCTGGCCGCCCTGCGCATCTCCCGCAGGGACGCGTGGCGCTTCAAGGGCCGCAGCGCCCTGATCATGGTGATGATCGGCCTGCCCGTCCTGGTGATCACGGCGGTGCTCACCGGCGCCGCCACGACCAGCCTCACCCCGAAGGAGCGGGCGGTCTCGCGCTTAGGGGCGGCCGACGCCAGCCTGCTCACCTTCCCGTACCGCACCCCGGTCCGGCAGGAGGACAGCGGCGACTCCGCGTACCAGCCGAAGAGCGGCACCTCACAGCGGCCGTGGACGCCCGCGGAGATCAACACGCTGCTCCCCGGCCGCCTGCTGCGCTACCAGACGAGCCAGGCCAACGTCCGGCTGCCCGACGGCTTCAACCAGGCGGACGTCGTGGAGGTCGATCTGCGCGACCCCATGACGGCCGGGATGCGCACCCTGCACCAGGGCCGGTACGCCGCCGCGCCCGGCGAGGTGACGATCTCGCCGAAGATGGCCGACCTGGGCGTCCGGGTGGGCGACACGCTCACCGTGCGGCGGCCGGACCGGACCGTGCAGGTGGTCGGCGTCGCCGAGAACCCCAACCGGCCCGGCAACCTGGAGCTGACCGCCCTGCCGGAGGGGCTGCTCAACCACCAGAACGACGGCAACAGCAGCGGCTGGCTGGTCGACACCGCCGGTCCGGTCATGCGGTCGAAGATGGCGCAGCTCAATGACGCGGGCCTCGGCGTCACCTCCCGCGCGGTGCTCGACGCCCGCGGGGACGACTCCCGAGGCAACGTGAACGACACGCGCGACCTGGCCCAGCTCGGCGTGGTGATCGTGTTCGTCGTCATGGAGACCGTGCTGCTGGCCGGGCCGGCGTTCGCCGTGGGGCTGCGGCGGCGGCGCAGGGAGCTGGCGGTGATCTCCGCACAGGGCGGCTCGCCCCGGCACCTGCGCCTGATCGTGCTGGCCGACGGCCTGGTGCTCGGCGGCGCGGCGGCCGTGCTCGGCGTCGTCCTGGGCATCGGCCCCGGCCTGCTCGTCGAGTCGGTCCTGGCCAGGGAACTGGACTGGTCGCACGGGCCGGCCGACGTGCCGTGGTTGCCGGTGCTCGGGGTGGCGGCGCTGGGCCTGGTCAGCGGGCTCATCGCGGCGATCGTGCCGGCGGTGCAGGCGAGCCGGCAGAACACCGCGCAGGTGCTGGCCGGCCGGGCCGCCGAGGTGCGGGGCCGCGCCCGGCGCCCCCTGCTCGGGATCGTGCTGGTGACGGCCGGGCTGGGCGCGATCGGATACGCCATGACCAGGGGCCAGGTGACGATGATCGCGGCCTTCGTGCCGTTCGTGTTCGGCATGGTGGCGTTGACGCCGTGGCTGGTCCAGGCCACCTCGCGGATCGCCGCCCGGCTGCCGCTGCCGCTGCGCCTGTCCGTGCGCGACGCCGCGCGCCACCGCGTCCGTACGGCCTCGGCCACCGCCGCGGTCATGGCGGCGACCATGGGGGCGGTCGCGATCGGCATCGGCAGCAGCAGCGCGTACACCCAGCAGGAGGAGCGGAACGTCACGGTGTTCCCGCTGGGCACCACGGTGATCGGCGGCGCCACGGCGTTGGACGGCCAGACGTGGGCCCGGCTGAAGGACGCCGTCCGCGCCCGCTTCCCCGGCACCGACATCGTCACCGGGCACGAGGTGACGGACGCCAAGGGGAGGGACCTCTGGCTGACCGTGCCGCGGACGTGCGAGCCGGCATGCGCCCAGCGGTTCTACGACCGCCCGCCGATCGGCGGCGCGGACCTGCTCGCCTTCCTCCAGAAGCGCCGGGACCCGCAGGCGGCCGCCGCGCTGGCGGCGGGCAAGGCCGTGGCGTTCAGCACGGACGTGGTGAGCGACGGCATGATCGAGCTGACCGTGAGCGACTTGGACTCCGACACCGTCAAGGAGCGCAAGCGGATCCGGATCCCTGCCGTGGTGTCGAGCGGCGCCGACCCCCGGCAGGCAGGCGCCGTGATCCCGCCGCAGGCGCTGGCCAAGGCCGGGCTCGGCACGGTCGAGCGGGTGCTCTACACCGCGTCCCCGCCGCAGGACGACCGGCGCATGGAGGCCGACCTGCAGGGTGAGGTGAACGGCAACGTGTACCTGTACGCCGACCGGGGGAGGGCGGCGGACCGCGCTCTCGTCCTCCTGGTGCTGCTCGGCGCGGCGCTGGTCCTGGTGCTCGGGGGCACGTTCGCGGCCACCGGGCTGGCGGCGGCCGACATGCGCCCCGACCTGAACAACCTGTCGGCGGTCGGCGCGGCGCCCCGGGTGCGCAGGCTGGTGGTGGCCGCCCAGGCCGCCTACATCGCGGGCCTGGGCGCGGCGGTCGGCCTCGTCGCCGGCGCGGTGGCCGGTGTCGCGCTGACCTGGCCGATGACCGGGACGGGCTCAGGCGGCATGAACGCGCTGCTGGAGGGGCCGGGCACGATCGACGTCCCCTGGTCGTTCCTGGCCGTGGTCGTGCTGGGCCTGCCGCTGGTCGCGGCCCTGGTGGCCGGGCTGTTCACCCGGACGCGCCTGGTGCTGGCCCGCCGGGTGGCCTGAGCCGGTAGCGCATCGTCACCAGCACGGACAGGAAGATGATCAGCGCCGGGACCGCGGTCTGCCCGATGAGGACCGCGGTCACGGCGCTGTCCGGCTGCCGGACGGGCGTGCTCGCGTCGGACTCGACGAACCCGCCGATCGACAGGATGACCCCGAAGATCAGCGCTCCGAACGAGCTGACGCCGCTCTCGATGGCCGTCCACAGCCCGGTCAGCACGCCGGCCCGCCGCTTGCCCGACTCGGCGGCGTCCGCGGCGACCACGTCGGCCAGCATCGAGAACAGCATGAGCTCGACCCCGGCGATGCCGATGCCGACGAGCAGGATGGTCAGGTGGGCGTACAGGGGGCCGAACAGCGGGGTCGCCATGGCCGCCGCCGTGCCGCCGCCGAACAGCAGCGCGGCCAGGATCATCGCGCCGCGCTTGTCGAAGCGCCGGGCCAGCCACACCCACAGCGGCATGGTCAGCAGCATCGGCCCGACCAGCGCGGCGAAGAGCGTCTGCGTGCTCTTCGGCGACCCCAGCGTGTACGACGCGAAGTACGGCGCCGCGGCCAGCATCATGCTGACGGCGAGCATCTGCAGGCAGGCCATGACGGTCAGCCACAGGAACGCCCGGTTGCCCCTGATCGCCGCCAGCTGCTCGCGCCACCCGCCGTGGTCGGCCTCCGGCGCGCCGGTCATGGGGGCGCGGGCGGTGCCGAAGAACGAGCCGAGCATCGAGGCCAGCAGGATGAGGGCGATCGTCAGGCCCATCAGCCGGTAGCTGCCGAGCGTGCCCTCCTCGCCCTGGCCGGTGGCGATCAACGGGGCCAGCACGCCGCTGATCGCGGTGGCCGCGCCGATGAAGACCATCCGCCACTGCAGCAGCGACGTGCGCTCGTGGTAGTCGTCGGTCATCTCGCCGGGCATGGCCTTGTACGGCACCTCGTACAGCGCGTACGCGGTCGCCGTCGCCATGAAGCACAGCCCGACGTACAGGGCGGCCGGGACCCCGGTCAGCGGCGGCCCGGCGAAGACGAGGAAGAACGCGACGGGCAGCGTCAGCGACCCGGCCAGCAGCCAGGGGCGGCGCGGCCCCATCCGCGAGACGGTCCGGTCCGACCAGCGGCCGACCAGCGGGTTGATGATCAGGTCCCAGACCTTGGGCGCGGTGACCACCACGCCGGCCAGCCACGCGGGCACGGCCAGGAAGTTGGTCATGTAGTACAGCAGGAGCAGGCCGGGCACGGCGCTGACCGTGGCCGTGCAGAAGGAGCCCACACCGTAGCCGAGGCGCACGCCCCTGGAGACCGTGGGCGCGCTCACCGGCGATGTGATCATGAGGCCCATTCAAGCCGAGCGAGGGCTTGTTCGGTAGGGCCCAGTTTCCCGGGCCCCCCAACTGCTCACCCGCGTCGGCTACTCGCGCACGTTGGCGCAGACCACGTGCGCGCCGATCTCGATCATCCGGCGCTCGCTGCGCGCGTCGGCGACCCTGGCCATGAGGATCGGCGCGCCGCTGGCCGCGAACTGCGGCAGGCGGGCGCGTACCAGGCGGTGCAGGTCGCGGACGACGTCCTCGGCGGCCGACATGTGCACCTTGACGTGCAGCATGATCCCGGTCGCCCCGGACGCGGTGCCGGCCTCGGAGATCCACACGTGGTGCACGAGCGGGAAGTCGCCCAGCAGTTGCGCGATGGCCTGCCGCAGCGCCGGCAGGATCGGGTGCGTGCACCGGCGGTATCCGGGGTCCACCTGCTGCATCGGCCCCGACAGGTGGGGCCGGGGCGCGGGGACCCACGGCAGCGCGGGCGCCTGCGGGGTGGGCGGGGCCACCTGCGCCAGCGCGGGCACACGCGAGACGGTGGCCATGGCGCCGGTCGCGTAGGCGGCGGGCGCCGCCCCCGACAGCACGGGTGTGGGCCCCGAACGCGTGCCGGTGAGGAAGCGCTGGAGATCGTCGATGGGCACGGCCGCGGCTGCGGGGCCCGCGGCGTCGATCACGATCTCCGGCACGCCGGTGACGCGCTGGATGTCCAGGATGGTGTCGGCGTCGCACACCGACAGGGAATGGCTGCCGCGGTGCCTGGCGTAGGTAGCAGGGCTGGTGTACCCGAGCAGAACCCGGTCACCCGCCTGGGTCGTCCCAAGGACGACCGATCGATCTGGTCGCACTGCCACCAGGACTCCACCGTCGGCGAGGGCCGCCAGCAGGCGATGGGGCGTGCCATGCTGTGCGAGCACGTCGGCAAGCGCAGGATTCCCGATGCTCATATGACGAACCATAGGTAGTCGGCCACGGCTTATCAGGCTAATGGCCAACAAATCCCCCGATCAAGACAAAGATGTGTGCAAGGTGGATGACTTTGCTGCCGCCTGGGTACCGGAGCCGCGTCCAGGGCCTCGCGACACGGGGCGGGGCCGTCTCAAATCGTGGGTCCCTCGTGAACGCGTTCACAAGCGCGGATAGACTCTGAGGGATCCGAGGGGCCCAGCGACGTGTCCCTCCAGCCCGCCGCATGCCCCTAAGGATCCACGCCTGTGAACAAGCCCGTCGTTCTGGTCGCAGAGGAGCTGTCCGAGGCCGGCCTCGCCGTGCTCGGCGCCGATTTCGAGGTCCGCCACACCGACGGAGCGGACCGTTCCCAGCTTCTGCCCGCCCTCGCCGACGTGGACGCCCTGATCGTGCGCTCCGCCACGCAGGTCGACGCCGAGGCCATCGCCGCCGCGCCGAAGCTGCGCGTGGTCGCCCGCGCCGGCGTCGGCCTCGACAACGTCGATGTCGAGGCCGCCACCAAGGCCGGTGTCATGGTCGTCAACGCGCCGACCTCCAACATCACCAGCGCCGCCGAGCAGACCATCGCGCTCATCCTGGCCAGCGCCCGCAACACCGCCCAGGCCCACGCCGCGCTGAAGAACGGGGAGTGGAAGCGCTCCAAGTACACCGGCGTCGAGCTGGACGAGAAGGTCGTCGGCATCCTCGGCCTGGGCAAGATCGGCCAGCTCGTGGCGCAGCGGCTCCAGCCGTTCGGCGTCGAGCTGATTGCCTACGACCCCTACCTGCCGCCGGCCCGCGCCGCGCAGATGGGCGTCAAGCTGCTCAGCCTCGAAGAGGTGCTCAAGCAGGCCGACTTCATCACCGTGCACCTGCCGAAGTCGAAGGAGACCCTCGGGCTCATCGGCGACAAGGAGCTGCACGAGGTCAAGCCGTCGGTGCGGATCATCAACGTGGCCCGCGGCGGCATCGTGGACGAGGCCGCGCTCTACTCGGCGATCAAGGAGGGCCGCGTCGCGGGCGCCGGCCTCGACGTGTTCGCCAAGGAGCCGTGCACCGACAGCCCCCTGTTCGAGCTGGACCAGGTCGTCGCCACGCCGCACCTCGGCGCCTCCACGCACGAGGCCCAGGAGAAGGCCGGCACGCAGGTCGCGCGGAGCGTGAAGCTGGCGCTGGCGGGCGAGTTCGTGCCCGACGCGGTCAACGTCCAGGGCGGCGCGGTGGCCGAGGACGTCAAGCCGGGCCTGCCGCTGGCCGAGAAGCTGGGCCGGGTGTTCACCGCCCTGGCCGGCGAGGTCGCCACCAAGCTCGACGTCGAGGTCCGCGGCGAGATCGCCTCCCAGGACGTGCGGGTCATCGAGCTGGCCGCGCTCAAGGGCGTGTTCGCCGACGTGATCGAGGAGCAGGTCACGTACGTCAACGCGCCGCTGCTGGCCAAGGAGCGGGGCATCAGCGTGGAGCTGGTGACCAGCTCCGAGAGCCCCGACTGGCGCAACGTGGTGACCGTGCGCGGCGTGCTCGCCGACGGCCGCCAGATCTCGGTCTCCGGCACGCTGTCCGGCCCCCGGCAGATCACGAAGATCGTCGAGGTCAACGGCTACGAGATGGAGATCGAGCCGACGGCCCACCTGTCGTTCTTCGCCTACACCGACCGTCCCGGCGTCGTCGGCGTGGTCGGCCGGCTGCTCGGCGAGGCCGGCGTGAACATCGCCTCGATGCAGGTGGCCCGCGACGTCAAGGGCGGCAAGGCGCTCATCGCGCTGACCGTCGACTCGGCCATCCCGGCCGCCGTGATCGACCAGATCGCGGACGAGATCGGCGCCGAGAGCGGCCGTTCGGTCGACCTGGAGGACTGACCTCGCGACCTGAGGACTGAGCCCCCGATCGCGGGGAAGGCCGTCACCTGGACCGTTCCGGGTGACGGCCTTTTCTTGTCTCAGAATGCGAGATAGTAGGACATCCAACGAGACAGCGACACAGCCGCCGGGTACCGTGGGTGGAAATGCGCCAGGTTCTCGTACTCATTACCTGCCGCGGCGGGGCCTGTTAGGGCAGGCCGACGACCCGCCGCGGTGAGTGGTGATGCCGTCGGCCGGTCAGTCCCTTCCCTTCGCCCGGTCCGTGACCCGGACCCGCGAGAGCAGGCCCGGTCGGATTCGCGACCGGGGTCCGACGCCCCCTTTTCTGGAACGCGCCAGCGAAACGAGATGAGCGACATGTACGAGATGTACGCCTGGAACCGTACCGAAGAGAACGAGAACGAGGCCGCCGAGGCCCTGCAGACCGCCCTCGACCGCAGGGACAACGGCGGCGCCCCCCAGAACTCCGCCCGGTAGCGCCGCCCTCAGGCCCGCGCCGCGGCGTGGGCCAGGGCGAGCGCGCCGAGCAGCGGCGCGTCGTCCGTGAACCGGCCGGGCCGGATCTCCGGCGGGAACGGCACGGCGCGCCGCACCTCCCCGGCCAGCCTGGGCACGATCAGCCCGGCCGCGCCCATCATGCCGCCGCCCACGACCAGCACCTCGGGGTCGAGGGTGACGCACAGGTTCGCCACGGTCATGGTCAGCACCGACAGCGCCTGCGCCACCAGCTCCGCCAGCGGCCCGGAACGCGCGGCGAGCACCTCCTCCGCCGTGGTCGCGCGGCCGAGCAGCGCGCCGCCCCTGGCCGCCAGCCCGCCGCCGGAGACCAGCTCCTCCAGCGGCACCCGCCCGTCGGCGAAGGCCGCCTGCCCCGGTGTGACCTGGAGGTAGCCGATCTCGCCCGCCGCGCCGTGCGCGCCGGGCACCACCCGGCCGCCGACCACCAGGGCCGCCGCCAGGCCGGTGCCGAGGTTGAGGTAGACGCCCGTGGAGACGCCGCGCAGCGCGCCCCACCGCAGCTCGGCCGCCGCCGCCGCGTTCACGTCGTTGTCGATGGCCACCGGCGTCGCGCCGAACTCCTCGCGCAGCAGCCTGGGCAGCTCCAGCCCCTCCCAGCCGGGCACGTTCGGCGCCAGGCGCACCACGCCGTCCCTGATCACCCCGCAGGTGGAGAAGCCGACCGCGGCCGGCCGCCCGTCCAGGGCGCGCGCGGCGGCCAGGGCCCGGACGAGCGTGTCCGGCCCGGTCTCCAGCCGGGTGCGGCCGGCGACCACGGGCCCGTCGGAGCCCGAGACCCCGATCGCGACCTTGGTCCCGCCGACGTCGATGCCCAGGACCCGGCTCACCGCGCGGCGCCCCTGCGGGCCAGCGAGTCGATCGCCACCGCCAGGGCCAGCACGCCGGCCGTCACCATGAACCGGACGGAGGAGTCCACGCTCAGCAGGTACATGCCGTTGGTGATCGACTGGATGACCAGCACCCCGAGCAGCGCGGCGTAGGCCCGGCCCCGTCCGCCGAACAGGGACGTGCCGCCGATGACCGCCGTGGCGATGGCCATGAGCAGGATGTCGCTGCCGCCCGACCCCTGGTTGACCGCCGACAGCCGGCTGGCCGCCAGCACGCCCCCGGCCGCCGCCAGCGTCGAGGCCAGCACGAACGCCAGGATCCTGATCCTGGTCACGTTGATGCCCGCGCGCCTGGCGGCCTCGGCGTTGCCGCCGACGGCGTACAGGTGGCGGCCGAACGTGGTGTGCCGCAGGACCAGGTCGAGCAGGACCACCAGCGCGCCGAAGAGCACCAGCAGCAGCGGCACGCCGCGGTCGGCCGACATGACCGCCACCGCCGCGCCGAGCACGACCGCCAGCCCGCCCGCCGTCACGGGGACCTGCCAGGCCGGCGCCACGGGCAGCCCGGCGGCCAGCCGCGCCCGCCTGGCCAGCGTGGCGATCCCGGCGTGACCGCCCGCCAGCCCGACCACCAGCGCCCAGGACAGCCATCCCGGCAGCCAGGTGTCGCTCAGCCCCGAGATGAACCCGTTGAACGGCAGGTTGATCGTCCCGCCCTGGCGCAGCAGGTAGAGCAGCAGCCCGAGCCAGCCCATCAGCCCGGCCAGCGTGACCACGAACGACGGCATCCGCAGCTTGGTCAGCATGAGCCCGTGCAGCAGCCCGATCGCCGCGCCGGCCGCCAGCGCCAGCAGGATGGCGAGCAGGGCGTTCCAGCCCTGCTTGACGTGCGCGATCGTCATGATCGTGGCGCACAGGCCGCTGACCGAGCCGGCCGACAGGTCGATCTCGCCGAGCAGCAGCACCATGATGACGCCGAGCGCGATCGTGCCCGTGGCGGCCATCTGGAGCGCCAGGTTGGTGAGGTTCTCGGGCGACAGGAAACGCTCGTTGAGCGTGCTGAACACGATCGTGATCGCCACCAGGCCGCCGACCACCGGCCAGGCGCCGGCCTCTCCCTGGCGCAGCCGTCCGGTCACCGTGATCGGCATCGCCGTCATTCGCCCGCTCCTGTGATCGCGGCCACGATCTCCTCGCGGGAGGCCTCGGCCGTACGGAACTCACCGGCGTTGCGTCCGAGACGCAGCACCACCACCCGGTCGCTCACCTCGCGCACGTCGGCGAGGTTGTGCGAGATGACCAGCACCGCGAGCCCGCGCTCGCGCAACCGCCGGATCAGCGCCAGCACCTGGGCCGTCTGCTCGACGCCGAGCGCGGCGGTCGGCTCGTCCAGGATGACCAGGCGGGGCTCGCCGAGCAGCGCCCTGGCGATGGCCACCGACTGCCGCTGGCCGCCCGACAACGTCGACACCGGCACCCTGATGTCGCCGATGCGCACGTCGAGCTGGGCGAGCAGGTCGCGGGTCGCGCGTTCCATGCTCAGGTGGCGCAGCACCGACCAGCGGCGGCGTTCGGCGCCGAGGAACAGGTTGGCCACGACGTCGAGGTTCTCGCAGAGCGCGAGGTCCTGGTAGACGGTCGAGATGCCGAGCGCCTGCGCGTCGTGCGGGGTGGCGACGCGCACCGGCGCGCCGTCCACCGTGATCTGGCCCTCGTCCGGCACGACCGCGCCGGAGATGGTCTTGACCAGCGTCGACTTGCCCGCGCCGTTGTCGCCCATGAGCGCCACGACCTCGCCGGGACGCAGCTCCAGCCCTGCCCCGTCGAGCGCCCGCACCGCTCCGTACCGTTTGGAGATCCCGGTCGCCGCGATCATCTACTCGATGCCCGCCTTCGCGCAGGCGGCCTTGACCTCGGCCGTGCAGATCTGGTCGGCCTTGTAGAACCCGTCCTTCACGATGGTGTCCTTGATCTTGTCGGCGGTGACCGCGATGGGGTCGAGGAGGAAGGCCGGGATGTCGGCCATGCCGTTGTTCACCTTGGAGGTGGCGGCGGGCTGCTCGCCCCTGGTCAGGGCGACGGCCAGTTCGGCGGCCTTCTCCGCCTCTCTCCTGATGTCCAGGTAGATGGTCATGTACTGCTCGCCGGTGAGGATGCGCTGCACGGCGGCCAGCTCGGCGTCCTGACCGGTGATGGGCGGCAGCTCCTTGTAGCCGGCGCGCTTCATGGCCGCGATGGCGCCGCCCGCCATGCCGTCGTTGGCCGACAGCACGCCGACGATCTGGTCCCGGCCGATGGCGGTGATCGCCTGCTCCATCTGCTGCTGCGCCTTGTCCGGGCTCCAGTCGGGGGTGTCGAACTCCCTGCCGACCTTGACCTTGCCGTCCAGGACGCTCTTGGCGCCCTTCTTGTAGTCGGCCGAGCTGGGGTCGGTGGGCGAGCCGTGGATCATCACGATCTGGCCCTTGGCCGTGGTGCCCTTGGCGTTCATGGCGTCGAGCAGCGCCTGACCCTGCATCTCGCCCACCCGTACGTTGTTGAACGAGACGTAGTAGGCGTAGTCGATCCCCGAGATCAGCCGGTCGTAGGCGACCACCGGGACCTTCTTCTGCCTGGCCTGGTTGACCAGGGGCGCGACCGCGTTGGCGTCCACGGCGTCCAGGACGAGCACGTCGGCGTCCTGGGTGAGCGCGGCCTCGACCTGTTGTTGTTGTTTGGCCGCGTCCTGCTCGGCGTTGCCGTAGATCACCTTGCAGTCGGGGCACAACGCCTTGACCTTGGCCTCGAACAGCGGGCGGTCGAAGGCTTCGTACCGGGTGGTCTTGGATTCGGGGAGGAACAGGGCGATCGTCCCGCCCTGCCGCGGCCCGTCGGCCTGCGTGGCCGTCGTGCCGGTGGTGGTGCTGCTGTTCCCGCAGGCGGCGGCCAGCAGGACCGCCGCCGCGGGGATGAGTCGCCAAGCTCGGTGCATCGCACTTCGTCCTCTCAGAAGATGCCCGCCCCCGCTTGGTAAGAAAGGTAGTTTACTATCAGGCGTGTTGGCTAGAGTGCACCTCGGAGGGAGGCCGGACATGCGACGCGACCTGGCGAATCCACGGCTGCTGCGGGTGCTCAACGAGCGCCGTCTGCTCGACCAGCTGCACGAGCACGGCCCCGCCTCGCGCGCCGACCTGGCCAAGAGCACCGGCCTGTCCAAGCCCACGGTCTCCGCCGCCCTGGCCGGGCTCGCCGAGGACGGCCTGGTCCACCTGGTGGGCGAGGTGTCCGGACGGCCCGGCCCGGTCTCCTCGCTCTACGACGTGAACGCCGCCTCGACGCACGTCGCCGGGATCGACATCGGCCGCGACTGGATCAGAGTGGCCGTGGCCGACCTGCGCGGCGCGTTCGCCGGGCGTACCGACGGCCGCAACACGGCCCGCACCTCGGCCGAGCTGGCCGCGCTGGTCGGCGAGCTGGCCGGGGCGGCGGCCCGCGAGGCCGAGGTCGAGTGGCGCTCGATCACCTGCGCGGTGGTGGGCTCGCCCGGCGTGTACGACCCCGTGCGCGGTGGCCTCGACTTCGCCCCCAACCTGCCCGGCCCGCCTGACCTGGCCGACCGGTTGCACGCCGCCCTGGGCGTCGACCTCGTCATCGAGAACGACATCAACCTGGCCGCCGTCGGCGAGCACGTCCACGGGGCCGGGCGGGGCAAGGCCAACTTCGCCCTGGTGTCCATCGGCACCGGCGTCGGCATGGGCATCGTGATCAACGGCGAGCTGTACGTCGGGGCGCGGGGGGCGGCGGGCGAGGTGTCCTACATCCCGGCCGCCGAGGAACCCCCCGCCTCCGCCCCGCCGACCGGCCCTTTCACGCAGGACGCCGACCCCCTCAAGCGCGGGGCCGACCCCCTCGCGCACGACGCCGACCCCTTCACGCACGACGCCGACCCCTTCACGCACGCCGACCCCTTCACGCACGGGGCCACCGAGGCGGCCACGTCCGCGCCCGGTGTGGTGCGCGCCGCCCGCGCGGCGGGGCTGGAGCTGGAGACGGCGAGGGAGGTCTTCGCCGCCGCCGCCGAGGGGAACGTGGCGGCCAGGTCGGTGGTGGAGGCCGAGGGCCGGCGCATCGGCGGGTTGCTGGTGGCCGTGGCCGCCGTGCTCGATCCGGAGGTGATCGTGCTGAGCGGGGGAGTGGGGCGCAACCTCGACCTGCTCGGGGCGTCCGTGGAGCGCCGGATCGCCGAGCTGGGGCCGCTGCGCCCGCGGGTGGTGGCCAGCGCGCTGGGCGACAGCGGCGTGCTGCTGGGCGCGGTCGCCCACGCCAGGTCCCGCGCCTGGGACCTCATCTTCGACGCCCGCAAACACTGACCCCAGCCCCACCTTCCCTGAAGGCCGGTGGCTCCGCGTCCCGAGGTCCCGACACCCAAACCCCCGCCTGTGGGGTGGGGGTTTGGGGCGATGCGGGGGGAATGGGGGCGCGCTTACGATGTGGGGGTGGCCGGCCTCCTTCGTTCCGTGTGGCGCGAGCCTCGTCCTCCCGGCCCGCCCGTGCGGGTGTGGCGCGACTGGGCGCTCGTCGCGGTGCTCGTGCCGGCCGCGGTGATCGAGGGCGTGCTGCGGCCCGACCTGCGCTGGCCGGTGGTCTCGACGGCCGTCACCGTCGCGCTGATCCCCACGCTGCTGTGGCGCAGGACCAGGCCGCTGCTCATGGTCGCGCTCGTGTTCGGCGTCACCACCGTGGCCCCGCTGCTGACCGGCGGTGAGCCGGTGGAGACGTACACGCTGGCGTTCGTCACGATCGTGCTCTACGCGCTGTTCCGGTGGGGTTCGGGGCGCGAGGCCGTGATCGGGCTGGCGGCCGGGCTGGTCGCGGTCGGTCTGTCCCTGGTGTCCGGACGCATGGCGCCCGGCGACGTCGTCCCGGCGCTCGGCGTGCTGGTCGCGACCGTCGGGCTGGGCAGCGCCTTCCGCTACCGGGCCGGCGCGCGGCTGCGCGAGCTCGACCAGGTCAAACTGCTCGAACGCGAACAGCTCGCCCGCGACCTGCACGACACCGTCGCCCACCACGTCTCGGCCATGGCCATCCGCGCCCAGGCGGGCCTGGCCACCGCCGCCTCCGAGCCGGGCGCGGCCACCGACGCGCTGCGGGTGATCGAGGCCGAGGCGTCGCGCACGCTCGCCGAGATGCGGGCCATGGTCCGGGTGCTGCGCAGGAACGAGCCGGCGGAGCTGACCCCGGGCCGCCACCTCGACGACCTGCGGCGGCTCGCCGGACGCCCGCGCGTCGGCCCGGCCGTCGAGGTGGAGATCGCGGACGGGCTCGGCGACCTGCCGCCCTCGGCCGGCGCGGCGCTCTACCGCATCGCCCAGGAGTCGATCACCAACGCCCGGCGGCACGCCCGCCACGCCACCCACATCACCGTCCGGGTCACCGCCGACGACGTCGCCGTACGCCTGACCGTGAGCGACGACGGCGACCGCGCCGGCGGGGTCGCCGCCCCCGGCTACGGCCTGATCGGCATGATCGAACGCGCCGCCCTGCTCGGCGGCACCTGCGAGGCGGGCCCCAACCCGAACCGGGGCTGGACGGTCACCGCCGTCCTGCCGAAGGAGCCCGCGTGAACGCCCGGCGGGAGCCCGCGGGAGCGCGGAAGGAGGCGGTGTGAGCGACCGGCGGGAGGCCGCGGGAAGCGGCCCGGAGGGGACGGCGGCCATCCGGGTGCTGGTCGCCGACGACCAGGAGATCGCCCGCACCGGGCTCAGGATGATCCTCGACGCCCAGCCCGGCATCGAGGTCGTCGGCGAGGCCGGCGACGGCAGGCGGGCCGTCGAGCTGGCCCGCCGCCTGCGCCCCGACGTGTGCCTGTTCGACATCCGCATGCCCGGCCTCGACGGAATCGCGGCCACCCGCGAGCTGGCCGGGCCCGACGTCGCCGACCCCATGGCGGTCGTCGTGATCACCACGTTCGACCTCGACGAGTACGTCTACGCCGCCCTGCGCGCCGGGGCCAGGGGTTTCCTGCTCAAGGACGCCGGCCCGGCGCTGCTCGCCCAGGCGGTGACCGCGGCGGCCGGCGGCGAGGCGCTCATCGCCCCGAGCGTGACCGCGCGCCTGCTGGCCGCGTTCGCCGGAGCAGGGCGTACGGAGGCGCCCGCGCAGCCGGTCGAGGCGCTTACCGGCCGCGAGGAGGAGATCCTGCGCGCCGTGGCCCGCGGCCGGACCAACAGCGAGATCGCCCGCGAGCTGCACATCTCGCTCAGCACGGTCAAGAGCCACGTCGCGAGCCTGATGACCAAGCTCGGCGTGCGCAACCGCGTCGAGATCGCCATGTGGGCCTACGAGACCGACCGCGTACGCACCTGACCTCCAAGGGTTCTGCGGACGACCCGCTCGGCCACCGCCAGGTTGATCACCCAGCCCGCGCCGACGAGCAGCGCCCGGCCGAGCTCGCCGGGCGGCCCGAAGGCGGCGAGCCCGAACGCCAGGGTGAACGCCTGCGTGCCCGCGCCGAGCCCGATCGCGTACCCGCGGGTCATCCAGGCGCGATGCCGGGCCACGTCGCGCCGCCGGATCGCGGCCAGGCCGAGCAGGAGGCAGGCGGCCATGGCCGTCCCGAACAGCAGCCGGAAGGCGGCCAGCAGCGTCCCGTCGCCGGCGGGAAGGTCGGAGAAGAGCGTCAGCCACACCCCCGACAGCGCCGCGACCAGCCCGCACGCCACCAGCACCCGCCCCGCAGCGCGGTGCCACCCCGGCCGCTTGGCCCGGAACCGGGCCTGGAACTGGAACGCGCCGAGGACGCAGAACACCAGGGAGGCCGGGATGTGCAGCAGCACCGGCACGGGCATGGCGAAGAAGCGCGCGTTGTCCGCCGTGACGGGGGCGCCGGCGGCCAGTTCGGTCAGCCGGAGTGCGCCGGCGACCAGCGGGACGACGCTGAGCGCGAGCAGCCCGGCGGGTGCGATCCATCTCATGCCTGAGAGCGTGCCGCCCGCGCCCGTGCCGGGGCATCGCGCGGACGGCCGGTCCTGGTTCGCACCATCGGCGGGCGGTCGGTCGTACTTTCGGCCATCGAGCCGTCGCCTTTCGACCGTTGAGCGTCCGCGCAGGTCACGCCCACACTGGCGGCACATCAGCGGCACGAGGGAGAAAACGATGAAGGCGTACGTCCTGCGCTCGTTCGGCTCGCCCGACCAGCTCGTCCTG
This sequence comes from Nonomuraea sp. NPDC001636, assembly GCF_040298265.1. NCBI lineage: Bacteria > Bacillati > Actinomycetota > Actinomycetes > Streptosporangiales > Streptosporangiaceae > Nonomuraea > Nonomuraea sp. NPDC001636. The sequence continues at coordinate 386,892 of NZ_JBEOZT010000003.1, read as the reverse complement.
ACCGACGTCGAGCGGCCCGTGCCGCGCGATGACGAGGTGCTGGTCCGGGTGCGGGCCACGTCCGTGCAGCCCTACGACTGGCACTTCATGCGGGGGGAGCCCTACCTGGCCCGGGTCATGGGCGGCGGGGTCGGGCTGCGCCGGCCGCGCATCGCCGTCCTCGGGGCCGACGTGGCGGGGGAGGTCGAGGCGGCCGGGAAGGACGTCACGCTGTTCCGTCCCGGCGACGAGGTGTACGCGATGTCGCTGGGGGGCGGCTTCGGCGAGTACGTCTGCCTGCGGCAGGGCGAGGTGGCGGCCAAACCGGCGGGCCTGTCGTTCGAGCAGGCGGCGGCGGTGCCGATGGCGGCCAACACCGCGCTGATCGCGCTGCGCGACGAGGGACGCCTCCAGCCGGGCCAGAAGGTGCTGGTCAACGGCGCGTCCGGCGGCGTGGGCACGTTCGCCGTGCAGCTCGCCAAGGCGCTGGGGGCGCACGTCACGGGCGTGTGCAGCGGGCGGAACGCGGACCTGGTGCGCTCGCTCGGCGCGGACGACGTCATCGACCACACCAAGGAGGACTTCGCGGCCTCGGGGCGGCGCTTCGACCTGCTGCTCGACGTGGCGGGCGGCCGCCGGCTGCCGGACTGCCGCCGCGTGCTGACCAGGAAGGGCACGTACGTGCTGGTCGGCGGTCCGGCCGGCCGCTGGGTGCAGCCGGCCGGACGCATGTTCGCCGCGCTCGCGTCGGGGCCCTTCGTCCCGCAGCGGATCGTCAGGGCGGACGTCGTCCGCTGCGGGAGCAACAGGGCGAACCTGCTGACGCTGACCGGGTTGATCGAGCGGGGCGCGGTCACCCCGGTCATCGACCGGACCTTCCCCTTCGGCGAGCTCCCGGCGGCCGTCCGCTACCAGGAGGAGGGGCACGCCCCGGGGAAGGTCGTCGTCACAGGGTCGCGGTGAGCATGGCGGGGGCGGGGGCCTTCTGGAGCTGCTTGTAGTCGGCCCAGCGCTTGACGCCCTTGGGGTCGGGGCGAACCGCGCCGACGAAGGCCTGCCTGCGCCACTGCGACAGGCGTTCCTCCTTCACCACGTCGCCGGTGTGGGGGGAGTGGACCATGTAGCCGGGCTTGGAGATCATGCCGACGTGGCCGAGGCCGCTGAAGAACACCAGGTCGCCTGGCTTGAGGTCGTTCCAGGCGATCTTCCTGGAGAAGGCGCCGTACTGCTCCGCGGCGGTTCTGGGGAGCTCGATGCCGGCGTCCTCGTAGGCCCGGAGCATGAGGCCCGAGCAGTCGTAGCCCCGTTCGCTGGCGCCGCCCCACACGTACGGGGTGCCGCGCTTGTCCATGGCGTATTCGAGGGCGACCTTCCAGGCCGGTTTCGGCACGTGCCGTTCCTGGACCTGTTTCACCTGGGGGCCGGTGAGGGTGATGGAGGGGGTGGGGGCGGCCGGAGCGGCCGGAGCGGCGGGAGCCGCGGGGGCGGCAGGCATGAGACCTGCGGCGCCCGCTGCCACCGCCACAAGGATGGCGATGCTAGACAGGGGACTGTCCTTCCACGTGGCCGACCGGGTTAGCTGACGGGCTCGGGCCTGGAAGTAGCCCTACGGCGGTGCTCCTCGGGGGAGAGGCGCGGCCGATTCGCCCCGGGGGGAAAGATGGGTCCCCGGCTCCACGCAGCGGCTGCGTGGATTAGGCTCGTCGGACTCTAACGAAACGGTCAAAAGGTCGCAATCCCCCCAAAACGGATTGTCCGGTTGTTGAGATGATGTGTTCGTCAGCCGAGACGAGCCGGTAAGGTACCGCCCATGGAGTCGCGTAACATCCGCCTGGCCGTCATCCCCGGGGATGGCATCGGCGCCGAGGTCGTAGCCGAAGGGCTCAAGGTCCTGGAGGCCGTGGGCACGAAGATCGAGCCCACCCACTACGACCTGGGCGCAGCCCGCTACCACCGCACGGGCGAGACCCTGCCCGACGCGGTGCTCGAAGAGCTGCGCGGCTACGACGCGATCCTGCTCGGCGCCGTGGGCGACCCCAGCGTGCCGCCCGGCATCCTGGAGCGCGACCTGCTGCTCAAGCTCCGGTTCGAGTTCGACCACTACGTCAACCTGCGGCCGGTCAAGCTGTTCCCCGGCGTCGAGACCGCGCTGGCCGGCGCCACCGCCGAGCACATTGACATGGTCGTCGTCCGCGAGGGCACCGAGGGCCTCTACGCGGGCACCGGCGGCGTCATGCGCCGCGGCACGCCGCACGAGATCGCCACCCAGGAGTCGCTGAACACCGCCCACGGCGTCGAGCGCGTCGTGCGTTACGCCTTCCAGAAGGCTCAGTCGCGGCCCCGCAAGAAGCTCACGCTCGTCCACAAGACGAACGTGCTCACCTTCGCCGGCGACCTGTGGCAGCGCACGGTCAACCGCGTGGCCGCGGAGTTCCCCGACGTCACCACCGACTACAGCCACATCGACGCGGCCTCGATGTTCTTCGTCACCCAGCCCGAGCGCTTCGACGTGATCGTCACCGACAACCTGTTCGGCGACATCATCACCGACCTCGGCGCCGCGATCGCCGGCGGCATCGGCCTGGCGGCCAGCGGCAACATCAACCCCGAGCGCACCTCGCCGAGCATGTTCGAGCCGGTGCACGGCAGCGCGCCCGACATCGCCGGTCAGGGCAAGGCCGACCCGACCGCCACCATCCTGTCCGTGGGCATGCTCCTCGACCACCTCGGCCTGCACGCCGAGGCCGCCAAGGTCGAGCAGGCCGTGGCCGCCGACATCGCCGAGCGGGTGACCGGCCGCGCCGGCCGCACGACCAGCGAGATCGGCGACGCCATCGCCGCGCGAGTAGCCGGCTAGGACCGCCTAGCCCCGCACGCGCCTGGCGGTCCGGACACGGACTGCCAGGCGCTTTTCGCGTTCTTCGGGATTGAACCCCCCAAGTGCCTCTTGCCATCCCAAATCGCGAGACACTAGGAAGTACGAATACTGCTCGCGGGCAGTAGCTACCAGAATCAGCTTTCGAGTCGCAGATTCGTAGAGAGAAGGACCGTCGTCATGACCATCGCTCAGAAGCTCAGCTTCGACGTGCAGCATTCCGACCACGCTCGCACCGCGGCCGAGCGGGAGCAGGTACTGGCGAACCCCGGGTTCGGGCAGGTCTTCACCGACCACATGATCTCGATCGACTACACCGACGGCGAGGGCTGGCACGACGCCAGGCTCATGCCGTACGGGCCGCTCTCGCTCGACCCCGCGACCTCGGTCTTCCACTATGCGCAGGAGCTGTTCGAGGGCCTGAAGGCGTACCGGCAGATCTCCGGCTCGATCGCGACCTTCCGGCCGTACGCGAACGCCGCCCGCTTCAACCGCTCGGCCGAGCGCATGGCCATGCCCGAACTGCCGGAGGAGGCGTTCGTGGAGTCGCTGGAGCTGCTGGTCTCGGCCGACAAGGAGTGGGTGCCGACCACCGAGGGCCACAGCCTCTACCTGCGCCCGTTCATGTTCGCCACGCAGGCCGGGCTCGGCGTCAACTACCCGTCGAAGACCTACAAGTACATGGTGATCGCCTCGCCGGCGGCCTCGTACTTCAGCGGCGGCATCAAGCCCGTCTCGGTCTGGCTGTCCACCGAGTACACGCGCGCCGCGCCCGGCGGCACCGGCTTCGCCAAGTGCGGCGGCAACTACGCCGCCGCCTTCGTCGCCCAGCGCCAGGCCGTCGACAACGGCTGCGACCAGGTCGTCTGGCTCGACGCCCACAAGCACGAGTACGTCGAGGAGATGGGCGGGATGAACCTGTTCTTCGTCTTCGGCAACAAGCTCGTCACCCCGGCGCTCACCGGCACACTGCTGCCCGGCATCACCCGGGAGTCGATCCTGGAGATGGCCGGCGACCTCGGCCTGGAGACCGAGGAGCGGCTGATCTCGGTGGACGAGTGGGAGTCCGCCTGCGCCTCCGGCGAGCTGACCGAGGTGTTCGCCTGCGGCACCGCCGCCGTGGTCACGCCGGTGGGCTCGGTCAGGGGCGACGACCGCTCCTGGACCATCGCCGACGGCACCCCCGGCCCGGTGACGATGCGGGTGCGCGAGGAGCTCGTCGGCATCCAGTACGGCGCCCGTCCCGACACCCGCAACTGGATCCACAAGATCGGCTAGACCCGCGCGGACGGCCGGCGTTCAGGCGCCGGCCTCCGTCAGGGCCGCGGTGTCGACGTGGAGGTTCCACGGGTCGGGCAGGAACACCGGCTCGCCCAGGGAGACGACGTTCTCGCTGCGGTAACGCGGCCCGCCCGGCCCGCCGAACAGCGTCACCAGCCGCTGGAACGGGTCGATCACCAGGTAGAGCGGCACCCCGCCGCGCGCGTAACCGCCCGTCTTGACGAAGTGCACGTCGTAGGTCGTGGCCACCGAGACGACGTCCACGAGCAGGATCGTCGAGGCGCCGTGGACGGCGTGCTCCTCGTGCAGACGCGGCCGGCGCGGGACCACGGCCAGGTCGGGCACGTAGAGATCGTGACCGGGGCCCAGGTAGACGGTGATGTTCGGCCAGATCTCCCAGCCCCGGACCGCCGCCGCGGCGGCGAGCTGGAACAACGTCCGGGACAGGATCGTGTTGTGCTGCCAGGTGCCCGGCTCGTTCACCACGATCCGGCCCTGGACCGTCTCGATGCGGAACTCGGGGAACAGTTCGCGCACGGTGCGGTAGCGCTCTTCCAGGGGCCTGACCATGCCGCCGTCCTCATGCTTTCCCGGGGGGTTTCCAAAGGATCACTCAGAGTAACGGCGGCGGCGGCCCGCGATCTAGTGGTTCTTCCTGATCATCGTGATCCCGTCGGCGACCGGCAGCATGACCACGCTCACCCGCGGGTCCTCGATCACCAGGTCGTTGAACTCGCGGATCTGCACCGTCGTCGTCTCCGAGTGCGCCGGGTCGGCCACGTGGCCGCTGCGCAGCGTGTTGTCGGCCAGCAGCAGGCCGCCCGGCCGCAGCCGCTCGACCAGCAACTCGTAGTAACCGGGGTAGTTGCCCTTGTCGGCGTCGAGGAAGGCCAGGTCGATCGGCTCGTCGAACGCGGCCAGCGTCTCCAGGGCGGGCCCGAGCGTCAGCGAGACGCGGTCGGTCACGCCCGCCCGCTCCCAGTAGCGCCGGGCGATCGACGTCCACTCCTCGCTCACGTCGAAGCAGTGCAGCCGCCCGCCGGACAGCCCCCGCGCGATGCACACCGACGAGTAGCCGGTGAACGTGCCCACCTCGACCGCCACGGCCGGGGCCGCGAGCTGGGTCAGCATGGTCAGGAACCGGCCCTGGTCGGCGGAGATCTGCATCCTGGCGGCGTCGCCCGTCGCCTCGGCGGTCTCCCGCGCCAGCTCGTCGAGCAGGGGGTCGGGCGGGGTGGAGTGGTCGAGGATGTACCGGCCCACCGCGGGGTCGAGGAGGTTCGCCTTCATGAAGGTCATTCTCCCCTCACAGCGTTCTCTCATCGTCATCAGGTACCAATGAGAGGGCCGCCCCGGGCGGCTGTCCGGAGAGTGGTTCCGGCGTTGGTAGGGTCTGCGCGATCGGTGAGCTGGAAGTGGGCGGATGATGAAGCGGTTGGTTGCGGTCGCGGTCGCGTGTGCGGCGCTGGTGATGCTCGGTGTGCTGGCCTTCTCGGAGCCGGGTGAGACGGCCGGGTCGGTACGCCTGACCAGGCAGCTCGACGGTTCGATGGTGCTGGCCGACAGGTCCGGCGACGCCCCCGTGCTCGACGTGTACGAAGACTTCGACTGCCCGATCTGCAAGGAGATGCACTCCAAGGTCGACGGCACGATCCAGAAGCTGGCCAGGGAGGGCAGGCTCAAGGTCGTCTTCCACCCCGTGACGATCTTCCAGGACGAGCCCATGCGCTCCAACTCCATCAGGGCCGCGGCCGCCGCCCGATGCGTGCCGGAGGAGAACTGGCTGGCCTTCAGGGACGAGCTCTACGCCATGCAGCCCGCCCCGCACGGCTCGGCCTCGGGCTTCACCGTGCCGGAGCTGGTGGCCGCCGCCAGGAAGGCCGGCGCCTCGGTGGACGAGTGCGTGACCTCGCAGTCGTACGCCAAGACCCACCTGGCGGAGACCTCGAAGATCCACATCCAGGGCACGCCGACCGTCCTGCTCGACGGGCAGCAGCTCGGCAACGAGGTGTTCGACCCGGCGGCGCTCGAACGCGCCGTCACCGGGGGCGCCGGCGTGCAAGTGTAAAGGTCGTGTCCACAAGCTGAGACCGATGTGCCAGATGGTGAATCCCTGTGGCAGACTGACAGGCACCATGTTCTACAGTCTGCTCATTATCGGCAGGCGCGCTGGCTGACACAGGGACACCGCCAGCGCGCAGACCTCTCACGTCCGTGAGGGGTCTTTTTGTTTTCCAGGACACGGATCCGAAAGAAGAGACTTCATGGCCGACGACCGCTTCCACGTCTACGACACGACCCTGCGCGACGGCGCGCAGCAGGAAGGACTCAACCTCACCGTCGTCGACAAGCTCGCCATCGCACGGCAGCTGGACAGCCTGGGCGTCGGTTTCATCGAGGGGGGCTGGCCGGGCGCCAACCCCAAGGACACAGAGTTCTTCAGGCGCGCTCGAACAGAGCTCGACCTGAAGCACGCGCAGCTCGCCGCGTTCGGCGCGACCCGCCGGGCCGGTGTGAAGGCCGCCGACGACCCATTGGTAGCCGCATTGCGCGAATCCGGCGCGCCGGTCGTGACCCTTGTCGCCAAGAGCCACGACCGGCACGTGGAGCTGGCCCTCCGCACGACTCTCCAGGAGAACCTCGCGATGATCCGCGACACGGTCTCTCACCTTCGTGCGGAGGGACAGCGAGTCTTCCTCGACGCCGAGCACTTCTTCGACGGCTACACGTCCAATCCAGCCTACGCGCTGGAAGTGCTGCGGACCGCCGCCGAAGCCGGGGCCGACGTCATCGCCCTGTGCGACACGAACGGCGGCATGCTGCCCGACGAGCTGGCCGAGACCGTGCACGCGGCCGTCCAGACCGGGGCCCGCGTCGGCATCCACTGCCACGACGACACCGGCTGCGCCGTCGCCAACACCCTCGCCGCGGTCAAGGCGGGCGCCACGCACGTCCAGGGCTGCGCCAACGGCTACGGCGAGCGCTCGGGCAACGCCAACCTCTTCACCGTCGTCGCCAACCTCCAGCTCAAGCGCGGCTTCGACCTCGTGCCGCGGGAGGCGCTGGCGGACATGACCCGCATCGCCCACGCGATCACCGAGGTCACCAACGTCACCCCCAACTCGCACGCCCCCTACGTCGGCATGTCCGCCTTCGCCCACAAGGCGGGCCTGCACGCCAGCGCCATCAAGGTCGACCCCAATCTCTACCAGCACATCGACCCGGCCGCCGTGGGCAACGACATGCGCATGCTCGTCTCCGACATGGCCGGCCGCGCCTCCGTCGAGCTCAAGGGCCGCGAGCTGGGCTACGAGCTGACCCCCGAGCACACCAAGACGCTCGTCGAGCGCGTCAAGGAGCTGGAGTCGCAGGGCTTCACCTTCGAGGCCGCGGACGCGTCCTTCGAGCTGCTGCTGCGCGACACCGTCCAGGGGGCGCGCCGACGGCACTTCGAGGTGGAGTCGTGGCGGGTGATCGTCGAGCGGACGAAGGGCGGCGAGCTGGTCAGCGAGGCCACCGTCAAGCTGCACGCCAAGGGCGAGCGCATCGTCGCCACCGGCGAGGGCAACGGCCCCGTGAACGCCCTGGACAAGGCCGTCCGGCAGGGCCTTGAGCAGCTCTACCCCGAGCTGGCCCGGCTGGAGCTGGTGGACTACAAGGTCCGCATCCTCGAAGGCACCCACGGCACGGACGCCGTCACCCGCGTCCTCATCACCTCCAGCGACGACACCGCCGAGTGGGCGACGGTGGGGGTGGCCGAGAACATCATCGACGCCTCCTGGCAGGCGCTGGAGCAGGCGGTCACGTACGGCCTGCTGCGCGCGGGCCGCGACTGCGGCTGACCCTGGGGGCGGCGCGCCCTCCGAGCGGTCTTCGCTCGTGGGGCGCTGCGCGCCCAGGGGAGCTCAGGCGTCCTCGATCTGGCGCCTTCGCCGCACCCCGCGCTCCCCGGCCCGCCCGTTGGCCGGGCGGGTCTTCGGGAGCCTGCACCGGGTAGCCCTCGGTCGGGGTTTGGGGGGCAAGGGGGACCCGAGCGGACCCAGTGGCATGGCCCGCTGGGCGCGGCTGGGCGTCAGTGAGGAAGGACCTCGGCCCGTACGCCGGGGAGCTCGTCGAACGCGGCGGAGGCGTCCACGGTGACCACGATGCACGCGGTCGCCGCCGCCCTGCCGTGCTCGGCTGCGATGAGCAGCCCCGTGTCGAGGATCAGGCGCCGGGTTACGTGTCCCTCATCTCGTCGTCGAGCGCCTCGAGGGCTGCGGCGACGTCGGTTTCGAAGTCGGGATCCAAAGAGGCCGTGCTTCTTGCCAGGAACGCCTTGACCGTCCTGGGAGCCGGTGCGATCGCGGTGGCGGAGTTTCTGGACGCTTCGGTGGCGGTCATCACCTCCATGGAAACAGATCATCTGATCGATGGGACGCCGTCCGGGGGTCGCCGGGGCGGACGAGGCCGGATCCGTAGGCGTGGCGTTCGGCGCGAGCGCGTGGAACCTGGTCCTCGGGATCGGCGGCCCGGTCGTCCTGCCGGCCGCGTTCGGCGGCGTCGGCGTGTCGATCGTCCGCACGCCGATGCCGCGGGAGCGGGTGGCCTAGAGCCGGGCGGGGCCGCCGTCCTCGTCCAGCCAGGCCACGACGTGGGTGGTGAAGCTGTCCACGAGGGTCAGGGGTTCGCCGGCCAGCACGAGGAGGGCGACGAGCTGGTTGACGCCGAACGCGCGCTCCCACGTGACCGCCCGCCGGTAGGTGCCGGCGTCGACGGCGTCGCGCAGGTGCGCCCAGCCGTGCCAGCCCATGAAGGCCGCGTCGATCGCCGGGTCGAACAGGTGGGCCCGGTCCCAGTCGAGGACGCCGACCAGCTTGCCGTTCGCGTCCCAGTGGACGTTGTCGCCGACGAGGTCGCCGTGGACCAGCGAGTCGGGGACCTGTTCCAGGGCCAGGGCGTCGTCGAGGCGCCGGCGTCCCTCCTCCCGCCACCTGGCCGGGAAGCGCGGGATGACCTCTTCGGCGAGGGTCGTGCTCCAGCTCGAAGGCCCGGCGTACGAGCGCGGGGCGGGCAGCAGGGCGCGCAGCTCCGGGGTGACGGGCAGCTCGCGGAGGGCGCCGAGCAGCTCGCCGATCAGGGCCGGGTCGCCCTGGCCCGCGCCGAGACCGGCGCCGTCCAGCCAGGACACGGCCACGGCGGCGCGCTCACCGAACGTCGTCACCGGCGTCAGCGGCTCGGGCACCGCGAACGGCAGCCCGGCGGCCGCGATCGCGCGCAGCAGCTCGGTCCGCCGCGGCAGCGCCGCGCTCACGCTCGGCCGCCGGCCGACCCGCACGGCCGCCACCCCGGGGAGCAGCACGACGTCGTGCATCCCGCCGGGGGCGAGCCGCGCGCTGCCCAGGGGAGCGCCGGGCACGAGCGCGTCGGCGATCTCCAGCAGGTCAGAGGGCACGGGCTCGCTCATCGGCTCATCTCTTCCGAGGGGGAGGGGTTACGCGTAGAGCCTACGCGGGTCCCGACCGGTGCCCGGCCTCCATACGATGGGGTCCCATGAGCTTCAGTGTGCTCGGCGTGCACGCCCACCCGGACGACGAGGCGATCTGGACCGGCGGCACCCTCGCCAAATACGCCGACGAGGGCGCCACGACCGCCGTCGTCACCTGCACCTGGGCCGAGGGCACCCAGCGGGCGCAGGAGCTGGAACGGGCCCTCGACATCCTCGGCGCGGGCAAGCCCCGGCTGCTCGGCCTCGCCGACGCGGGCAGGCCCGAGTCCGCCCCGGGCCGTCCGCGCTTCCTCGACGTGCCGTTCGACGAGGCGGTGGGCCTGCTGGTCGAGCACATCAGAGCCGTCCGGCCCGACGTCGTGCTCACCTTCGACGGCTTCGGCGGCTACGGCCACCCCGACCACGTGCACGTGCACCGGGTCACCCTGGCCGCGGTCGAGGCGGCCGGCTACGACCAGCTCTACCCCGGCACGGGCGACCCCTGGCGGCCGCACGCGCTCTACCTGGCGACCGTCCCGCGCTCGGTCGTGACGGCCCACTGGCGGGCGGTCTTCGGCGCCGATCCGGAGCCGGGCCAGGCCCTGCCCGGCGTCCCCGACCACCAGGTCTCGGCCGCGATCGACGTCTCGCGCTGGTCGGAGCGCAAGTGGGCGGCCATGCTCGCGCACGAGTCCGAGGTGGAGCGCGGCGCGTCGATGACCATGCTGACCGGGCTGCCGGAGCGGGCCCGCGCCCAGATGCTCGCCAACGAGTGGTACCGCCGGATCGCCTTCTAGACCGGCTAGAGCAGGTTCGCGGGAAGGGTCTCGCCCTCGACCTTGAGCTTGCCCCCCGAGCACGACACCTTGGGCGAGTCGGTGCCCGGCACGATCACCGTCAGCAGCGACTTCGCCGCCGGCGACACCACCACGTTGGTCGCGTCCTTGGCCAGGTAGGTGGGCGACACCCAGCCCAGCCTGCCGCCGCGCTCCACCTTCTGGCCGCCGACCCGCTCGCACGAGGAGAACTGCATCAGCGTCACCTTGAAGGCGCCGTCGGCCAGCACCACCTTGCCGCCGCCGTTCGAGACGACCTTGTACGAGGGCGCGAACCGCCACAGGTTGCTGACCTTCTTGCCCCCGGAGGCCGTGTCGAGCACCGCCATCAGGTCCTGGCCGTGGTTCACCAGCACCGAGCGCGTCCGGCTCACGCCGTAGGCCCGGTCGGTGAGGCGGAAGGCCTGCCGGTCCTTGCCGTAGGAGGTCTTGGTCAGTCTGGACGAGGTGCGCGGCCGGAACCGGGCCCCCTCGACCGTCGGCACGTTGTGCGCCTCGGGGGAGAGCGTCCAGTAGCGGTAGGCGCTCTTCTCGTAGGAGTGGAAGCCGCCGTCCATGAGGATGTCGCGGCCCTGCGCGTAGTACGTCACGCCCAGGTGGTCCTCGTGCCCGTGGAACTTCATGGCGGGCCCGAACCTGATCGAGTAGTACGACGAGTCCGGCTTGCCCCAAGCCGTCCGGCCGTAGACGTAACCGGCCTTGTAGACCTTGACCTTCTGCTTCGGGGTGCCGGTCTCCATCTTCGGCTCGGTCTCGGCGCTGCCGTCGCCGATGGGGACCATGTAGCCGTTGGGCATCGTGGAGTGGGCGATGAAGTCCTTCAGCGCCTCGGCCCGCCGGCTGACCTCGGCCGGCACCTTGCGGTCGCACGCCTTCATGTTGGTGATGGCGACCTGGAGGCGGCCGTACACGTAGACGGCGTAGCGGGGGGCCTGCTCCATGAGCGCGCCCTGGGAGTCGACGTCGAGCTTGACCGTGCCGGTGAGCCGCCTGGAGGCCAGGTTCGACCAGTCGGAGCGGCCGTACCGGCAGCCGATGCCCATGAGGGCGATGTCCTGGTCGATGCCGTGGTTGTGGCCCTTCTTGTACAGCCGCGCGTCCGACAGCAGCTTGGCGTGGTCGGCCAGGCTGTCCTTCAGCCAGCTCTCCTTGACGTGCATGCTCAGGCACAACAACGGCTGCGTGCGCAGCGAGACCGGGTGGTCCTTCCACACGTACGGCTTGGTGGCGGCGGCCCCGCGCCGGTTCTTCGCCACCCAGTCCTTGGTGATCTCGGTGGCACGATCCAGGTAACGCCGCTCGCCGGTGTTCTCGTAGGCCACGACCAGCGTGCCCATCCAGCGCAACGACTGGAAGACGAACTCCCACGACCGGTTCCGGTACGGGCTCGCCCCCCAGTCGATGTCCTTGCCCAGCTTGTACGCCGGCAGCCCCACCAGCGAGATCTCGCCCTTCATGACGTCCTCGGCCGTCGGCGTGCCCGGCAGCCAGTCGCCTTGGCACTGTGCGGTACGGGTCACCTTGTCGGCGGCCTGAGCCGGGCTCGTCAGCCCGCCGAGCGCGAGCGTGAGGGCAAGAGGTATCGCGAGCCGGCGCACGCCAGGGTTCCTTCCGGACAAGAAAGTGAGGGCGGGACATGCTTTCGGAATCACGATCAACCGGTCAAGTCGCGTACCGGATCGTTAACGGCCCGATGCGCGCCGGTGCCTGCGGCGGCGCGGATGTCATGCTGGAGCCGTGAGATTCGACGACATCGTGCTGCCCGACACGCCCGCCTGCCGCGGCGCGCTGGAGGTGGCCACCCGCTACCAGTCACCCTCGCTGCTCAACCACTCCGTTCGCGCGTACCTGTGGGCCGCCGCGTACGCCCGGAGCAGGGCGATCGACTTCGACGCCGAGCTGCTCTACGTGTCGTCCATGCTGCACGACATCGGCCTGGTCGCCGAGTTCGACAGCCAGACGGTGCCGTACGAGGAGGCCGGCGGCCACGTGGCCTGGGCCTTCTGCGCGGGCGCCGGCTGGTCGCCCGAGCGCCGGCTGCGCGCCTCCGAGGTGATCATCCGGCACATGTGGGAGGAGGTGCCGGTGGAGGAGGACCCGGAGGGCCACCTGCTGGAGCTCTCCACCGGCATGGACATCTCCGGTCGGCGCACCGAGGACATCCCCGACGGCGTGCGGCGCGAGGTGCTGGAGCGCTACCCGCGGCTGGAGATCGCCAAGGAGTTCGCCGCCTGCATCGCCGACCAGGGCGCGCGCAAGCCGTCGAGCTACGCCGGCCGGTTCGTGCGCGGCGGGATCGCCGACCGCATCGCCGCCAACCCCCTCGACGCCTAGCCCTTGGGCCCGGCGCTCTGCACGACGTCGAAGCTCCACACCTGGGAGTCCGTCGCCGCCGGGCCCTGCCCGTGACCGTGCCCCTGGCCCTGCCCCTGACCTTGCCCTGCGGCGGCCTGGGCGTGGCCGCGCTGGAAGGCCTGGCCCTGCTGCCAGGTCTGGAAGTCCTCCTCGCTGCGCCAGCGCGTGTAGACGAGGTACTGGTCGGTGCCCTCGACCGGCCGCAGCAGCTCGAACCACTCGAAGCCGTCGGCCGACTCCACCATCCCGGCCCGGCCGGAGAACCGCCGCTCCAGCTCCTCCCGCATCTCGGCGGGCACGGTCAGGACGTTGATCTTCACGATGGACAACGGAGGACCCCTCTCGGCGAAGCCTTAGCGCACGACCCGCTGCGTCGCAGGTGAGGGCTCCAGGCTAACGCGGGCCACCGCCGGTACGTGATCCCTGTCCAGCGCGTCCCGCAGGTTCGGCAGGGTGACCCGGGACAGGTGCTCGCTCAGCTCGCTCATCGGGGCGGCCTCGTCGGCGGCCACGCGCAGCCGTACCTCCGGGTGGCCGCGCGGGCCGACCAGGTCGGCATCGGCGTTCAGGACGGCGGGACTGGCCTCGACGTCGGCGGCGACCGCGTGGGCCATCCCGCCCGCCGCGATCTCGGTGACGCCGTCCGGGCCGGCCTCCAGGCGCAGCCGGGTGCGGGCGTCCCTGCGGCCCTGCGCGACCAGCCAGCGCAGGGCCAGCAGCGCGACCAGGACCGACACGGCGGCCACGGCCCACCACACGGGCGGGCTGTTGCGGGTGAAGAACCCGCGCACGCCCGCGTCCACGATCGGCGTGGACGGCCCCAGCAGCCCGCGGGCCAGCGCCAGCCCGCCGAGCACGGCCAGCACCAGCCCGACCAGGGCCAGCCCCCACCGGTTGCCGCGGCCGGTCTTCCTGTTCATCGGCGCTCCTTGACGTTGACCGCCACCCGGTACGGCTCCACCGGGTCCAGCCCGGCGAGCCTGGTGAGGACGGCTTCGCGCACGGCCCGGCCGAAGCCCTCGTCGTCCCAGCCGGACGTGGCGGGGGTGACGGCGACCGTATGGCCGCGCAGGCTGGCGTGCGCCGAGCGCACCCCGGGCACCTCCTCGGCGGCGTGCTCCAGGGCCCTGGTGAAGCTCTTGGGACGCACGCCGATGATCAGGTCGGGGTCGCCGGTCCGCACGGGGACCATCCGCGGCCGTCCCGGCACCAGGGCGGTGACCAGCAGCGCGAGGCCCGCCAGCGCCACGATCGCGGCCCCGGTCAGGAACAGCGGGTCCGACCACGGCGTCGTGGCCGCCCACGCCAGCATCCGGTCGTAGGGCAGCCATCGCAACGGGCTGCCGGCCAGCGCGGACACCGTCTCGGCGGCGACCAGCAGCCCCAGCAGCGTGAGCAGGACGGCGACCACGATGGCGGGCACCCGGCGCTGCGGCCGGAACGCGCGCACCGCGGCCCGGTCGGCGCCCTTGTCCCGCGGCGGCGCCGCTTCCGGCTCGCCCCGATGCGCCCCCGCCCCGGCCGCCGGGACGGCCCCTTGCCTCTCCTCGGGCTCCTCGTACGGGAGCGGGCGGGTCATGCCGGGCCTCCCGCCAGATCGGTCATGATCACGTCGAGGCGGGTGACGTCCAGGCCGGTCTGCATGGCCACCCGGTTGCGCACGTGCTCCCGCAGCCGCGCGGCCACGGCGTGCAGCGGGGCCGGGTAGGCGACGGTCACGTCCAGCTTCAGGGTGGCCCGCTCGCCGCGCACCTCGGCGCTGGACGATTGCGTCCACGGCGCCCCGCCCAGCCGCACGTCGAGCACCTCGGGCACCTCCCGCGCCGCGCAGCAGGCGATCTTGGTGACCACCCGCTCGGCGATCTCGGTACGGCCCCGCCGCTCGGGCTCGGCCGACGGCGCGAGCCGCTGCCGGGGAACCGTGACGTGGGCGGTGGTGGTCATCGCCGCCTCGCGGTCAGGCCGGACAGGTTCAGCTCGCCGGTCTCGGCGACCTTCCCGACCAGGAAGCCGACCGCGCCGAGCACGAGGACGAGCAGGAACGCGCCGAGGCCGCCGAAGGCCCCCGCGAGTCCGAGGATGATGCCGACCGCCATGCCGATGACCGGCAGCCAAGGGACGTTGCTCATGATTCCTCCACCACGTCGATCACCACGTCGTCGATGTGCACGTTCACGGGACGTCCGCCGCCCGGCTCCCACACCGCCCGGCGGACGTCCTCGGCGGTCTCGGGCAGCGGCCGTACCAGGGTCGCCACGATGGCGACCTCCACCGTGTCCCCGTCGGCCGAGACGCCCATGACCCGCGCCCCGGGCAGGTACGTCGCCACCGTCCCGAACGGCCCGCCGGAGAGCCCTGCGACCCCCGGGCAGGCCCGTACGAGCTCGGCCAGCGTCTCGGCCTCCGCCTCGGCGTCGGCGTCGGCGTCGGCCCGCGTGTAGGCGGTGGCGCCGGGCCCGGTCATTGGACCCGGGGCTCCGGCTGCTCGATGACCTCGCGGCGACCGTCGTCCCTGTCCCTGTCCCTGTCGCGGTCCTGGCCGGGCAGGTGCACGTCGTCCACCCTGATGTTGACCTCGGTCACCTCCAGGCCGCACATGCGCTCGACCGCCGCGATGACGTTCCTGCGCACGGCCGCGGCCAGGTCGGGGATGGCGGTGCCGTACTCGGCGACCAGGTCCATGTCCACGGCCGCCTGGCGTTCGCCGACCTCGACCGAGACGCCCTGCGCGACGCTGCGCTCCCCGCCGACCATCCCGCGCACGTTGGCGAGCGCCCTGGCGGCGCCGCCGCCCATGGCGTACACGCCGGAGACCTCGCGCGCGGCCAGTCCGGCGATCTTGGCGACGACGACGTCGTCGATGCTCGTCGTGCCCTTGTCGGTGACCAGCGAAGTCGCCGGCCCGCCCTCCTGCGTTCTGGCCCGCGGTACGGCAGAAGTCTGGTTGACCATCGTGTCCGGCACGTTCCGTCACCCCCTAGAAGTCTCTGATAAGCAGAGATATCCGCATAACCACCACCGATGCCCCACAAAACGGACTCTGGGGGCATTTATGGAGAGTTCCTGACTTTTTTGCCGGTGGGCGGACCCCTCCGGCGGCGGCGATAGCCTTGTCAGGTGCGTATAGCGAGGTTCTCCACAGGCGAAGGCGTGTCGTTCGGCGTGGTCGAAGGCGGCCCTGGAGAGGAGTTCGTCTCCACGGTCTCCGGCCATCCGTTCGGCCAGGTGCAGTTCACCGGCGAGCGCTTCCCGCTGTCCCAGGTGAAGCTGCTGGCCCCGATGCTGCCGAGCAAGGTCGTCGCCATCGGCAGGAACTACGCCGAGCACGCCCGCGAGATGGGCAACGAGGTGCCCGACGAGCCGCTCATCTTCATGAAGCCGTCCACGTCGGTCATCGGCCACGGCGAGGCCATCGCCTACCCGACCTCGCTGTCCGACCGGGTCGACTACGAGGGCGAGCTGGCCGTGGTGATCGGCAGGCTCTGCCGCGACGTGCCCGTCGACCGGGTCAAGGACGTCATCTTCGGCTACACCTGCGCCAACGACGTCACCGCCCGCGACCTGCAGAAGAAGGACGTGCAGTTCACCCGGGCCAAGAGCTTCGACACGTTCTGCCCGCTCGGGCCCTGGATCCAGACCGATCTCGACGCGAGCGACCTCGCGCTGACCACCACGGTCAACGGCGAGATCCGGCAGAGCGGCCGCACCAGCCAGCTCATCAACGACATCCCCGCGCTGGTCGCCTACGTCAGCGCCGTCATGACGCTGATCCCCGGCGACGTCATCCTGACCGGCACCCCGGCGGGCGTCGGCCCGCTGGAGATCGGCGACGAGGTCAGCGTCGGCATCGAAGGCATCGGCACTCTCACGAACAAGGTGGTCTCCCGTGACTGATCTACGGGTGCGTTTCGCCCCGTCCCCGACCGGCATGTTCCACGTCGGCGGCGCCCGCACGGCGCTGTTCAACTGGGCCCTCGCCGAACAGTCCGGCGGCCGCTTCGTCCTGCGCGTCGAGGACACCGACGCCACGCGCAACCGTCCGGAGTGGACCGAGGGCATCATCTCGGCGCTCGACTGGATCGGCATCAACGGCACCAACCCGGTGTTCGAGGGCCCCTACTTCCAGTCGGCCTACGAGCCGCAGCACCGCGAGGCCGTGGCCAAGCTGCTGGCCGACGGCAAGGCGTACCACTGCGACTGCACCCGCGAGACCCTGGTGGCCCGCACCGGCTCCGAGCACAAGGGCTACGACGGGTTCTGCCGCGAGCGCGGCCTGACCGAGGGCGCGGTGCGCTTCCGCACCCCCGACGAGGGCGTCACCCTCGTCGAAGACCTGATCAGGGGCAACGTCGAGTTCCCCAACGAGGCCCAGGAAGACTTCGTGATCGCCCGCACCGACGGCTCGCCGCTCTACGTGCTGGCCAACGCCGTCGACGACATCACCCAGGGCATCACGCACGTCGTGCGCGGCGAGGAGCACCTGGGCAACGCCGCCAAGCAGGTGCTGCTGTGGCCGGCGCTCGGCGCCACCCCGCCGGTCTGGGCCCACCTGCCGGTGATCGTCAACGAGCAGCGCAAGAAGCTGTCCAAGCGCCGCGACAAGGTGGCCCTGGAGGACTACCGCGACGAGGGCTACCTCGCCGAGGCCATGGTCAACTACCTCATGCTGCTCGGCTGGGGCCCCGGCGAGGACCGCGAGATCATGCCGTGGGCGGAGATGGTCCCGCTGTTCAGGCTGGAGGACGTCAACTCCGCCAGCGCCTTCTTCGACGAGAAGAAGCTGCGGGCCTTCAACGGCGAGTACATCAGGGCCCTGCCGCTGGAGACCTTCGAGGAGCGCTGCTCGCCCTACCTCGACCCCACCTGGGACCGCGAGCTGTTCAGCAAGGTCGCGGCGCTGGCCCAGACCCGCATCGGCGTGCTGTCGGAGATCCGGCAGAACGTCGACTTCCTCTTCCTCGACGAGCCCGTCTTCGACCAGGCGTCCTGGGACAAGGCGATGAAGAACTCCCCGGTGGAGATCCTCGGCGGCTATCTCGACCGCCTCCAGACGGTCGCCTGGGACCCGGAGTCGCTCAAGGAGGCCCTGGAGGAGGTCGGCGCGCCGCTCGGGCTCAAGCTGGGCAAGACCCAGGCCCCCGTGCGCGTGGCGATCACCGGCCGGACGGTGGGCCTGCCGCTGTTCGAGTCGATCGAGGTGCTCGGCCGCGAGCGCTCCATGGAGCGGATCCGAGCGGCGCTAGCGCGCCTGCGAGGCTGAGCGACGACCCGACGGCCATCGACAGCCACACCCCCGTGACGCCGAGCCACGAGCTCAGCAGATAGGCGAGGGGCAGCTGCACCGCGAAGCCCGCCAGCGTGGCGGCGAGCAGGCGGCTGCCCCTTCCGCTCGCCTGGAGCACCCCGCCGACGGCGATCAGCCCGCCGAACGGCACCAGGTAGAGCGCCATCCAGCGCAGGAAGCCCACGGCCACCGCCGGGTCGTCGGTGAACAGCCCGGCCGCGGGCGCGGCCACCAGGTTGAGCGCCACCGCGACCACCGCCCCCGTCACCAGCCCGAGCCGCAGCGGTGACCCGACCGGCTCCGACCGCGCGGTGCGGATCATCGCCGCCTGGCGCAGCGCGTAGAAGACCATGACGCCGGCCAGCATGATCTTCTGGCCGATGCCGTACCCGGCGACCTCGGCCGTGCCGAACCCGGCCACGATCTCCACCAGCGCCATGCCCACCAGGGAGCGGGCCAGGAAGTCGCCCGACATGGGCAGGCCGGTCCGCAGCACCTCGCCGGCGAGCAGGCCGTCGCCGCCGGCGGCGCGGAGCCGTACGAGGGAGGTCGCGGCCACCCCGAGCGTGACCAGCCGCGCCGCCACGGTGGCCAGCGCGGCCCCCTGGACGCCCAGGTCGAGGCCGTAGATGAAGACCGGGTCCAGGACGATCACCAGGACGTTGCAGATCAGCGCGTTCCGCATGGGGGTCTTCGTGTTCCCCAGCCCCTTGAGGACGCCGTCCACGACGGTCTGGGCGAAGAACACCGGCAGCCCGGCCAGCGAGACCAGGAAGAAGCCGGCCGTCAGCTCGGGGTCGTCGGTGAACAGGGCCGCCAGCGGCTCGCGCAGCAACACGCCGGGGACGGCGACGGCGACCGAGAACGCGGCCCACAACATCCAGCCCGTCCTGAGCACGGGCCGGATCGGCGCGTGCCCGTCACGCCGCCCGATCAGCACGGTCAGCCCCGTCGGGACGGCCAGGAACAGCCCGTAGGCCAGGTATTCGGCCGTGGTGCCCACGGTGACGGCCGCGATGGCGCCCTCCCCGAGCCCCGAGACCCACAGCAGGTCGATCACCCCCACCGCCACCACGGCGGTGAGCAGCTCCACGTAGATGGGGAGAGCCAGCCGGAACATTTATACCTCGATTCGTTGTATCTCGTTTAGAGGTATAGCGTTACGATGCGCGACATGGCAAGCGGCGGGGATCTGTCCCTCACCATCCTGGGATTCCTGAACGAACGTCCGATGCACGGCTACGAGCTCAAGGCCCGCCTGGCCGCGCTCACCGGCCACCTCCGCCCGGTCAGCGACGGCGCCCTCTACCCCGCCATATCGAGACTGGAGAGCAAGGGCCTGGTCGAGCGGCACGAGGAGGCGGGCGCGGCGGCGGCCCGCAGGCAGGTGCTCACGCTCACCGGCAAGGGCCGCGAGGAGCTGCTGCGGCGGCTGCGCGAGCCGAGCGAGCTCGACGTCAGCGACCAGACGCGCTTCTTCGCCCTGCTGACGTTCCTGTCGGCGCTGCCCGACCCGGCCGACCGGTCAAGGGTGCTGCGCCGCCGGCTGGCCTTCCTGGAGGCCCCGGCGAGCTTCTTCTACGAAGGCGGCCGGCCGGTCCGGATCAAGGACGAGCCCGACCCGTACCGGCGCGGGATGCTGGAGATCGCCCGCGCGTCGAGCCGAGCGGAGAAGGAATGGCTCCGGCAGCGCATCGAGGAGCTGCCGGAGCCGTAGGGAAAGCCTCATCGGGGGAGGCGGGGGAGGCGGGGGAGCGGCGGTCAGTCGAGGCCGCGGCGGGCCAGCAGCGGCCCGATGCCCGCCTCGCGCCCGCGGAAGTTGCGGAAGGCGGTCAGCGGGTCGAGGCTGCCGCCCCTGGAGAGCAGCTCGCGGCGGAAGTGGTCGCCGTTCGCCCTGGTCAGGCCGCCGTTCTCCTTGAACCACTCCACGCTCTCCGCGTCCAGCACCTCGCTCCAGATGTAGGAGTAGTAGCCGGCGCTGTAGCCGCCCGAGAAGATGTGGGCGAAGTAGTTGGTCCGGTAACGCGGGCGCACCAGCCGCACGTCGATCCCGGCCGCCTCCAGAGCCCGCTGCTCGAACGCCTGCGCGTCGGCCACCTGCTCGCCGGGCGCCAGCCGGTGCCAGGCCCAGTCGAGCAGCGTGGCCGCCAGGTACTCCACCGTCGCGAAGCCCTGGTTGAACTTCTCGGCCGCGTTGAGCTTCTCCACCAGCTCGGCGGGCATCGGCTCGCCCGTCTCGTGGTGCTTGGCGTAGTTGGCCAGGACCTCCGGCCAGGTCACCCACATCTCGTTGACCTGCGAGGGGTACTCGACGAAGTCGCGCGGCACGCTGGTGCCCGACACGCGCGGGTAGCGCACCTGCGAGAACAGCCCGTGCAGCGCGTGGCCGAACTCGTGGAAGGCGGTGTTCACCTCGTCGTACGTCAGCAGCGTCGGCCCCGAGGCCGGCTTGGTGATGTTGAGGTTGTTCATGACCACCGGCAGCTCGCCGAACAGGTGCGACTGGTCGACCAGGTTGTTCATCCACGCCCCGCCGCGCTTGTTCGCCCTGGCGTAGGGGTCGAGCAGGAACAGGCCGAGCGCGCCGCCGTCCTCGTTGAACACCTCGAAGACGGTCACGTCGGGGTGGTAGCCGCGCAGGTCGGGCCGTTCGGTGAAGGTGATGCCGTAGAGCTTGGTGGCGGCGAAGAACACGCCGTCCCTGATGACCCGGTTCAGCTCGAAGTAGGGGCGCATGGCGTCGGCGTCGAAGTCGTAGCGGGCCAGCCGCACCTTCTCCGAGTAGTACGACCAGTCCCACGGCTCGATCTCGAACCCGGCCTGCTCGGTCAGCGCCTCGGCCTCCTTGCCGGCGTTGCGCACCGCCGGGCCGACGAGCTGGCCGAGCATCTCCTCGACCGCCTCGACGGTCTTGGCCGTCTGGTCGGCCACCGAGTAGGCGGCGTGGTCGGGGAAGCCGAGCAGCGCGGCCCGCTCGGCCCGCAGCGTGGCCATCCTGGTCGCCCGGTCGAAGTTGGCCGGGGCGCGGCCGACGCTCCGCTCGTACAGGCGGCGGCGCACGTCGCGGTCGGTGAGCTGGGCCAGGCCGGGCTGGTTGGTGAAGTTCAGCAGCGGCAGGACGTACGTGCCGTCGTCCTTGCGCAGCGACTCGATCCTGGCCTCGTCGAAGCCGTCGAGCTCCTTGGCGTCGGTGAGGACCAGGGCCTCCTCGGTGGACGCCTTGAGCAGGGTCTGCGCGAACTCGGTGGACAGCTTCGACAGCTCGCCGTTGAGCTCGCGCAGCCGGTCCTGCTCCGGCTCCGACAGGTCGGCCCCGGCCCGGACGAAGTCCTCCCGGTACTTCTCCAGCAGCCACGCCTCCTCGGCGTCGGACGTGCCGACCTGCTTGATCCGCGCCCACAGCGCCCGGTTGAGGCGGATCGCGTCGTTGTGCGCGGTCAGCTTCGGGGAGATCTCCTTCTCGATCTCCATGATCCCGTCGCTGGAGTTGGACGCGGCCATGCTGAAGAAGACCGTGGCCGTGCGGTCGAGGATCCGCCCCGAACGCTCCAGGGCCGCGATCGTGTTGTCGAAGGTGGGCGGCTCGGTGTTGTTCGCGATCGCGTCGACCTCGGCCAGGTGCTCGGCCATGCCGCGCTCGAACGCGGGCAGGTAGTGCTCCTCGCGGACGTCCGCGAACGGTGGCAGCTGGTACGGCAGGCTACTAGGGGCGAAGAACGGGTTCTCGGCCAACGCTTGGGCTCCTCCACGTGGTGTTTTGTCCTCTTCAGCTTGGCACGTCGGAGCCTGTGCCGCAGGCGGCCGGACGCCGCTTCGGCAATCGTTTTGGTCTTACCCCCCGAGCTGGGCTATTCTTTCGGACGTCGCCAAGCGCGCTCCGAGAAGGGGTTCGCTGCGGTGGGGTATGGTGTAATTGGCAGCACGACTGATTCTGGTTCAGTTAGTCTAGGTTCGAGTCCTGGTACCCCAGCAAGTTTCCGAAACGGATGTCTCCCTGAGAGACATCCGTTTTTTCGTGTCCGCGGCCTGTCAGACCGCCAGATCGTCCAGGATCTCGCTGATCCTCCGGTACTCCGCGGCCGTGGCCGCGTGCCCGGCGTCGACCGTGCGCACCTCGAACGCGTTGCCCGGGGTGGCCGCGTCCGCCTCCCTGATCATGCGGTCCTGCAGTGCGAGCGGGATCATCCGGTCCCGCGTGTGCCTGATGTACGTCCGCGGCACCCGCCCCCAGGCGTCCGTCCTGCCGCGCGCGTCGGCGGTGGAGACCAGCAGGCTCTCGTCCGGCAGCAACGTGTTGAGCAGCGCCAGGAGCTCGCCGTCGGCCGCCCCGGCCATGAACGCCTCCTTGGCCGCGGCCAGGAACGCCGGGTCGGACGTCCGCCAGTTCATCCGCACCGCCATGAGCGCCGCGGGGTCGCCGATCAGCCCGGCCACCAGCCCCTTCGCCAGGCTCGTGGCGGCCTCCGGGGTCTCCAGGTACTCGGCCGGCGAGCGCAGCCGCGTGCAGCAGAACGCCGTGTCGTAGACCAGCCGGTCGAGCAGGTGGGGGACCTCGTCGGCGGTCTTCGTGACGGCCGCTCCGCCGAGGCTCCCGCCCACCAGGACCACCGGGCCGTACGCGGCGACCCTGCGCACGACGTCCACCGTGACCTCGACGTAGTCGTCCAGGGTCACGCCGGACACCGGCGAGGGCGCGGCGGCCAGCGCCGCCAGGTCCTGCGGGGCCTGGTAGGCGCGGCTGAACTGCTCGGCGGGCAGGTGCCCCGGCAGTTCCACGCCCACGGTCCGGTGGCCGCGCAGCGTCAGCTCCGGATCTCCCTGTGCCACGCCGCCGGCCCCGGCGACGTACACGAACGTGGTCACCCGGCCGGGCCGGGATCCGCTGTCTCGATCGCTCATGGACCGATGTTCGCCCAGGCCGGCGGGGGTGCGCATCGCCCGTCCAGCGGTCCGTGCGGTTGAGTCCGCCCATCCACCGATCGGTGGACCCGGGCGGCGTGCCAGGCTGGAGGCGTGAGCCGGGCACAGGGACGTGAGCGTCTGCTCCACGTCGCGCTCGGCCACGGGCTGCTGGCGATCTCCGTCGTCGCCGCCGCCGTCATGGGCGACCCGCCGCGGGGCGGCAACGCCCTGGCCGCCGCGGCGCCCTGGATCGTCGCGCCCTGGCCCGTCCTGGCCGCCGTCGCGGCGGTGTGGCTCGCCGCCGTCCCGTGGCTGCATGCCCGGCGGCACCGGGCGGCCGTTCTCGTCGTCCCGTACTACGTGCTGCTCATGGGCCTGGCGGCCGCGCTGGTGGCGGGCAACCCGGCCTTCGTGGTGTTCGCCTCGCTCGGCTACCCCCTGGCCGCCGCCCTGCTGCCGACCCGGCTGGTGATGGCGGGCGTGACGCTCACCGCCGTGGTCGTCGTCGTGGCCCAGGCCGGTCCCGGCGCGCCCGCCGGGCTGTTCACGGTGGCCGGCGGCATCGCCGTCCCACTCGCCCTGGCCGGCTGGTACGTCTCCGCCGAGAGCGACAGACGCCGCCGCCTGATCGGCGAGCTCCGTACCGCCATGGACGAGAACGCCGACCTGCACGCCCGGCTCCTCCACCAGGCCAGGCGGGCGGGCGTGCTGGACGAGCGGCAGCGCGTGGCCGGCGAAATCCACGACACCGTCGCCCAGGACCTCGCGGCCCTGATCGGCCAGCTCGGCGCGGCCGGCCGGGCCACCGCCGAGGCCGACCGCCGCCGCCACCTCGACCAGGCGGCCCGGCTGGCCCGCCAGAGCCTGGCCGAGACCCGCCGGTCGGTACGCGCCCTGGGCCCCGGCCCCCTGGAGGACTCCAGACTCCCCGACGCGCTCGGCCGCATGGCCCGCTCGTGGGCCGCCACGGCGGGCGTCGGCCTGGCCGTCGAGGTCACCGGCACCCCCGTCGCCCTGTCCGCCGACGTCGAGGCCACGCTGTTCCGCATCGCCCAGGAGGCGCTGGCCAACGTCGCCAAGCACGCCGATGCCACCAGGACGGCCCTCACCCTGTCGTACACGGACGAAGTCGTCATGCTCGACATCCGTGACGACGGCCGCGGTTTCGTTCCGCAGGAGGCTGTTGAGGGCTTCGGGGTGGACGGCATGCGCCGGCGGGCCCGCGCGGTGGGTGGCACGCTGGAGATCGAGTCCGAGCCGGGCCGGGGGAGCGCCGTGGCCGCGGCCGTCCCCGTCATACCCGCGGAAGGCGAACGACCGTGAGACTGCTCATCGTGGACGACCACCCGATCGTCCGGGACGGCCTGCGCGCCGCCCTGGGCGCCGAGCCCGGCATGGAGATCGTGGGCGAGGCGGCCGACGGCGCCCAGGCCGTCCGGCTGGCGGCCGAGCTGCGGCCCGACGTCGTCCTGATGGACCTGCGCATGCCCGGCATGGACGGCCTGGCCGCGATCAGGGAGCTGAGCGGGAGCGGGCCGCGGGTGCTGGTGCTCACGACGTTCGACACCGACGTCCTGCCCGCGCTGGAGGCAGGGGCGGCCGGCTACCTGCTGAAGGACGCCCGCCCGGAGGAGCTGGCACGCGCGGTGCGGGCCACGTACGAGGGGGAGACCGTGCTCGCCCCCGCCGTGGCCGGGCGGCTGGCCGACCACGTGCGCAGGCCGCGGCGGAGCGAGTTGAGCAGGCGCGAGCTGGAGGTGCTGCGGCTGGTGGCCGGGGGAGCGACCAACCGGCAGGCGGCGGCCGAGCTGTTCATCAGCGAGGCCAGCGTCAAGACGCACCTGCTGCACGCCTACGCCAAGCTCGACGTCCGCGACCGCGCCGCCGCCGTGGCCGAGGCCTTCCGCCGCGGGCTGCTCGGCGGGTAGCCTCCCTCGCCTCATGGACGAATTCCGCATGCGCAAGGGCGACCTGGCCCGTTTCGTCGCCCCGTTCGCCGCGCCGCTGGCGCTCTTCTTCGCCGTCTGCCTGCTGCTCGGGGCCGTCTTCACCGGCAGCTCGGCGCTGGGCGTCGTGATCGGCGCGCTCGCCACGGCGGCCCTGGCCGGCGTGCTCGTCGTCAAGCACCGCCGTCTGGTCGCGGGCACGGTGGTGCGCTTCTCGCCGGAGGGCGTGGAGCTGGCCGACGCCCGCGGCTTCCGGGTGCGCCTGCGCTGGCCCGACGTCACCGCGATCGGCGTGGTGGACACCCGGACGGCCGACCCCAGGCCCCTGGGCCGGCCCGGCGGCGTCCGCGTACGCGTCCCGGCGCTGCGCTCGGTGGGGCTGGTCGGGTGGGGCGAGCGCACGCTGCCGCCGCGGACGCCGCGGTGGATGCGCGAGCGCCTGGCCCGGGTGCCGGCCGACCCCGTCACCGGACGGCCCGAGGTCGCGATCCCGCTCGGCGAGATCGACCCGCTGTGGGAACGGGGGCCGATGGGCGACTGGGTCCGCCGCCACAGGCCCGATCTCATGCGCTGATAAGCGGGTTGGTTGTGGTCTGCGGGGTGCGGTAGAGTTACCTGCGTCGCCGGGGAGACCCGGCACACCAGCTTGTGGACAAGGTCCCGTCGTCTAGTGGCCCAGGACGCCGCCCTCTCAAGGCGGTAGCGCCGGTTCGAATCCGGTCGGGACTACCACGATCACAAGCTGTGCGAAGGTCCCGTCGTCTAGTGGCCCAGGACGCCGCCCTCTCAAGGCGGTAGCGCCGGTTCGAATCCGGTCGGGACTACGTTCACCCAAACGCTCCGGTGCGTCAAGCACCGGGGCGTTTTTCGTGTTCTACGGGACGCTCGAAAACCTAAGAAACGCTCGAAAACCTTTGGTTCCGCGCCGAAACGGAACAGGGCCCCGCGCGGATCGCGCGAGGCCCTGGCCGGAGTGGGATCAGGCCGAGGAGCGGGCCTTGAACAGGGCGCGGCGGGCCGCCTTGGCGATCTGCTTGTCGGGGTGGACCTGGGAGATCAGGTCAAGCAGCTCCTCCACGTGCGCGTGCGGGATCTTCCAGATGACCTCGAGAAGACCGTTGACCATGTCGGGCCCGATGTCCCGCAGGCTGCTGACGAACTCCGCACGCCCCAGCCCGGCCGAGATCGTCCACATGTCGAGGATCAGCCAGTGGGTGTCGTCCTGGGTGGGCTCGGGCGCCCCCTCCACCCCGAGCTGGCTCAGGTGCGTCGCCGCGTACGGCCGCAGGGACGGCTGCTTGAGCGCCTCCTGCCAGGCCGGGACGGCGGCCTCGCCCAGCGTGCCCACCACGCTGGCCGCCTGCACCCGGATCAGGGCGTCGCTCTCGTCCTCGGCCGCCGCGTCGAGCAGCTCCTCGGCGGCCTTGGCCGGCTCCCTGAGCCGCATCCAGGCGGCGAACTCGGCGTCGGCCTCGTCCTCGGGCAGCTCGGCGCTCAGCGCGAGCAGCTCGTGGGCGCTCATCGACTCGATCGCGGGCCGGGCGTCGACCTCGATGTCGGCGTCGTCCACCAGGTGGACGACGCCCTCGGTGCCCAGCGGGGTGAGGCGCACGGTCGTGCCCTCGACCTCGACCATGCCGTAGCCGGTCAGCCAGTCGATGGCGGGGGCCAGCGGGTCGCCGGCCGCCTCCCAGGCGTCGCCGCCCAGCTCGTCGAGGTCGGCGGCGGCCTCGGCCAGCTCGCGGGCCAGGTCGTCGCGCTCGCGCGCGCCGCCGGCCAGCAGCAGCCTGACCAGCACGCCCCGGGTCAGGCCGGCCAGCGCCATCGTCAGGTCGTCGTCGTCGAGCTCGGGGTCGCCGTAGTCGACCGAGTGCAGGCCGAGCATCCAGGCGTCGAGGACGTCCTCGTCGTCGTCGAACGGCCACTCGGAGGTGTCGTCCTGGACGGCCACGGTGTTGCCCTCGCCCGGTTCGAGGAACTCCAGGTCGACGGCGAGGTTCCAGATGTTCCAGAGCTGCGGGACCGCCTCGGCCACCGGGCCGTCGGTCTCGGGCCTGGGCAGGCCGACGGCGGCCAGCGCCTCCTCCACCTCGGCGTCGGTGAGCAGGGTGTCCTCGCCGACGCGGCGGCCGGAGCCGACCCACAGCGCCAGGTCGCGGGCCTTGGCGACCAGCGGGGCCTGGCGGGCGGCCGCGGCCAGCTCGGAGTCGGGGCGCAGCCTGATCGTGTCGAGCTCGGCCAGCTCGTCGGCGAACGCCTCGAAGTCGCCCAGGTCGCCCGTCTCCTCCTCCTCGTCGTCACCCGCGCCGTCGTCGTCGAGCAGGTCTTCCATGAGCTCGACGAACTCGTCCTCGACGTCGTCGAGCTCGGCCTGCAGGTCGGCGAGGGAGTCGGAGCCCTTGGCGAGCCTGCCGGTCTGGGAGAGGAACGTCAGGTACGCGTCGACGGCGGGCAGCATGCCGTCGGCGGCGGCGTCGGGATCCTCCACGACCTTCGGCATGCGGTCGAGCAGCAGGTTGCGCAGGTCTGCACGCTTCCACGTGCCGAGGTCCTGCGAGAAGGCGAGACGGTGCCAGAGTGCGGCAGGCCCCACGAGCTCGGGGTCGCTTCCGGGCGCGTTGGAACGCGCCCACATGATGAACTCTTCGAGCAGGGGTCGCAGCTCAGTGGCGGCTACCTCGATGCGATCTGTCACGCACTCAGGCTAGTGCGCCCGCGAGGCAGTCGGCCCCCGAAATACGAGCTTTCGCCGATCATGACGTGCGGCGCATGGCCTCGGTGATGCGTTCGGCGGCCGCCATGACGGGCACGGCGTGCAACCGGCCGGGCGCCCGGGTGAGCCGCTCGATGGGCCCGGAGACCGAGACGGACGCGATCACCTTGCCGCCGCTGCCCCTTATGGGGGCGGACACGCTGGCCACCCCCTGCTCGCGCTCGCCGACGCTGTGGGCCCACCCGCGGCGGCGTACGGAGGCGAGGGTGGCGGCGGTGAACTTGGCGCCGCGCAGGCCCCTGTGCAGCCGGTCGGGCTCCTCCCAGGCCAGCAGGATCTGGGCCGCAGAGCCGGCCGTCATCGGCAGCGCAGAGCCCACCGGGACGGTGTCGCGCAGGCCGCTGGCCCGCTCGGCCGCCGCCACGCAGACCCGCTCGTCACCCTGGCGCCGGTAGAGTTGCGCGCTCTCGCCGGTCAGGTCGCGCAGCTGCATCAGCACGGGCGAGGCCACCGCGAGCAGCCGGTCCTCGCCGGCCGCCGTGGACAACTCCGCGAGCCGCGGCCCGAGCACGAATCTGCCCTGCGTGTCGCGGCTCACGATGCGGTGGTGCTCAAGTGCGACGGCCAGCCGGTGGGCCGTGGGGCGGGCCAGGCCGGTGGCCTGGACGAGCTGAGCCAGGGAAGCGGGACCCGCTTCGAGGGCATTGAGTACAAGAACGGCCTTGTCGAGTACTCCGACTCCGCTAGAGTTGTCCATACACCGATACTGCCGTCTCGACATATGAGAAAGCAAGTCGGAGGCAATCTCAAGGAGGAGATCATGGGCCGCACACTGGCCGAGAAGGTCTGGGAGCAGCACGTCGTCCGCCGTGCGGAGGGCGAACCCGACCTGCTCTACATCGACCTGCACCTCATTCACGAGGTGACCAGCCCGCAGGCGTTCGACGGACTCCGTCTCGCCGGCCGGAAGGTGCGGCGGCCCGATCTCACCATCGCCACCGAGGACCACAACGTCCCGACCGTGCTCGGCCCGATCTCCGACCCCGTCTCCAAGGCGCAGGTCGAGACGCTGCGCAAGAACGCCGCCGAGTTCGGCATCAGGCTGCACCCGATGGGCGACGCCGGCCAGGGCGTGGTGCACATCATCGGCCCGCAGTTCGGCCTGACCCAGCCGGGCATGACGATCGTGTGCGGCGACTCCCACACCTCCACCCACGGCGCCTTCGGCGGAATCGCGTTCGGCATCGGCACCTCCGAGGTCGAGCACGTGCTGGCCACCCAGACGCTGCCCGCCTACCGGCCGAAGACGATGGCCATCGAGGTCTCCGGCGAGCTGCCCGACGGCGTCACCGCCAAGGACCTGATCCTGGCGATCATCGCCAAGATCGGCACCGGCGGCGGCCAGGGCTACATCGTCGAGTACCGCGGCGAGGCCGTGCGCAAGCTCTCCATGGAGGGCCGCATGACCGTCTGCAACATGTCCATCGAGGCGGGCGCCCGCGCCGGCGTGATCGCCCCGGACGAGACCACGTTCGCCTACCTCAAGGGCCGCCCGCACGCCCCCGAGGGCGAGCTGTGGGACCAGGCCGTCGAGTACTGGAAGTCGCTGCGCACCGACGACGACGCCGTGTTCGACAAGGTCGTGGAGATCGACGCCTCGACGCTGACCCCGTACGTCACGTGGGGCACCAACCCCGGCCAGGGCCTGCCGCTGGGCGAGTCCGTGCCGAGCCCCGACAGCTTCGCCGACCCGGTCGAGCGCTCGGCCGCCGAGCGCGCGCTGGAGTACATGGGCCTGACCGCGGGCACGCCGCTGCGCGAGATCGAGGTCGACACCGTGTTCGTCGGCTCGTGCACCAACGGCCGCATCGAGGACCTGCGCTCGGCCGCCGAGATCCTGCGCGGCCGCCAGGTCCGCACCCGCACGCTGATCGTGCCCGGGTCGATGCTGGTCAAGCTCCAGGCCGAGCAGGAGGGCCTGCACGAGGTGTTCAAGGCCGCCGGCGCCGAGTGGCGCGAGGCCGGCTGCTCGATGTGCCTCGGCATGAACCCCGACACGCTCAAGCCCGGCGAGCGCAGCGCCTCCACCTCCAACCGCAACTTCGAGGGCCGCCAGGGCAAGGGCGGCCGCACCCACCTGGTGTCGCCGCAGGTCGCCGCCGCGACCGCGGTCACCGGCCGCCTGACCGCCCCCGCCGACCTGTAAGGGAGAACCAGACCGATGGACGCCTTCACCACCCACACCGGTACGGCGGTGCCGCTGCGCCGCAGCAACGTCGACACCGACCAGATCATCCCGGCCGTCTGGCTCAAGCAGGTCAGCCGCACCGGCTTCGAGAAGGGCCTGTTCGCCGCCTGGCGCGAGGACCCGACGTTCGTCCTGAACGACCCCTCCTACGAGGGCGGCTCGATCCTGGTCTCCGGCCCCGACTTCGGCACCGGCTCCTCCCGCGAGCACGCCGTTTGGGCCCTGCAGCAGTACGGCTTCCGCGCCGTGATCGCCGCCCGGTTCGGCGACATCTTCCGCAACAACTCCACCAAGATGGGGCTGCTGCCGGTCGTCCTGCCCGCCGAGAAGGTCGAGGCCCTGCAGGCGGCCGTCGAGGCCGACCCGAAGCTCCAGGTGACCGTCGACCTGCTGGAACGCCAGGTCCGCTGGGCCGACGAGGTCGTGCCGTTCGAGATCGACGACTACACCCGCTGGCGCCTCACCGAGGGCCTGGACGACATCGGCCTGACCCTGCGTCACGCCGACGACGTGGCCGCGTACGAGAATGGTCGGCAGCCATGGCTGCCGACGACCGTCTAGAGGACGACGAACTGGCGCGGCGGTTGCGCGAGGCGCACCGCCGCGTCCGCATGCTCCCCGCCGCCGACAAGGAACGGGCGGCCCGCCGTTACCTGTCCATCTGCGATCTCGCCAAGCGCGATCCGGAAAGGGCGGCCGCCCGGCTCGACGCCTTTCTGGGCGCCCTCGACACGCCACGCGAGGGGGAAAACACGCAGGGTGATTGAGTTCCCCCGCGATCCCGCCTACTTTCGAGCGCGTAAGGGGTTTCTACGTCGAACTCGAGAGCTGGAACCCCGAGCCGTCACTGGGGGAGCAGGACTTTCATGAACAAGCGAGAGCTCGTCGACGCCATCACCGATCGGGTGGGCGACAAAAGGACGGCCACCGAGGCCGTCAACGCGGTCATCGAGGCCATCCAGAAGGCCGTGGCGAGCGGGGACAAGGTCTCCATCACGGGCTTCGGCGCGTTCGAGATGGTGAACAAGCCCGCCCGCACTGCCAGGAACCCGTCGACCGGCGCCGAGATCAAGGTCGCCGAGAGCTGGGCGCCCAAGTTCCGTCCCGGCTCCGAATTCAAGGACCTGGTGAACGAGGGCGGCAAGCAGATCGGCAAGAAGAAATAGTCTCAGCGGACATCACGCCCGGGCGGCCCACGCCCGGGCGTTCGCTGTTTTCCGGGACCGCGTCGTCATTCGGGCGCGGGAATCGGGAACGTCGACAGCGTGATGTAGGTGATCTGCCCGCCGTCGGTCGCCAGGTTCACCCGCTGCCCCGTGCGCAGCAGCAGCAGCGGCCCCGCGTCGAAGGCGCGCGTGCCGAACTCCAGCACCGTCCCGTCGTCGAGGAAGACCGAGCCGGACCTGGTGACCTCGTCGAAGCTGCGTACCGTCGCCTGCACGCCGTCCAGCCTAAGCCGACCGCCGTCCGGCGGGCGAGAGGCGGCCCGGAGGGTCACGCCTCCGGCCACAGGTCGGCGACCACCGCCGCCGTGTGCCGGCCCAGGCCCAGGGCGAGGGCCGCACGCAGGTCGTCGGGGGTGTCCACGTCCCGCCGGAGCGAGTCGATCCCCGGCACGCACAGCTCCTTCGCGCCGCCGGCCAGGTGCTTGGCCCGCGACTCGCCGCCGAACCGCGGCGTGAACGGCCGCCCGGCCAGCACGCCGTAGAACGTCGTGCCGACCTCCTGGGCGTCCGGCACGAACGACTGGTCGAACTCGGCCGCCGCCGCCAGCGCCGTCGCCAGCTCGGCCGGTCGCAGGGCCGGCAGATCGGCCTGGAGCGCGCCCACCCCCGCGCCGGGCGCGACGCGTACGGCATGGGCCGCGCCCGTGCGCAACGCGGTGTTGAGCCCGCGGTCCGGGTCGTGCACCACCTCCGCCCCCAGCGCCCCCAGCGGCCCCGCCGCGGCCGGATCGGCGGTCACCACGATCACCCGCGCCACCGCCGGGCAGGCCAGCGCCGCGGCCACGGTGTCGCAGGCCACGGCCACGGCCAGCCGCGTACGGTGGGGACCCGTCGCGGCCGCCAGCCGCGTCTTCGCCGCGACCAGCGTCTTCACCGGAATGACCAGAGACCAGCGGTTGCTCATAGGCTTAAGCATCTCGCCTCGACATCCCAAGCGGCCAACCGGGAGACTTGGGGCGCACACCGTACGGGTTGGAGGAGACCATGAGCCGCCCCACGCGACCTTCGCGTTTCTGGGAGTCATTCGCCGTAGCGGTGGTCAAGCCGCTGTCGTGGCTCCTGGTCAAGAAGGACTGGCGCAACGGCGAGCGACTCCCGCGCACCGGCGGCATCATCATCGCGGCCAACCACCTGTCCTGGAGTGATCCCGTCCTGCTGTCGCACTTCCTGTTCAACAACGGCCGCTGGCCGGTCATCCTGGCCAAGGCCGCGCTGTTCAAGGTGCCCTTCCTGGGCCGGGCGCTCAACGGCCTGCTGGCCATCCCGGTCGAGCGGGGGAGCAGCGAGGCGGCCAGGTCGCTCAGCTCGTCGGCCCAGCGGCTGCGCGACGGCGCGGCCATCCTGTTCTACCCCGAGGGCACCTGCACCCGCGATCCCGAGCTGTGGCCCATGGTGGGCAAGACCGGCGCCGCCCGGCTGGCGCTGGAGAGCGGCGCGCAGGTCATCCCCATCGCCCACTGGGGCGCCCACGAGCTGCTCCCGTACGGCGCCAAGAGGCCCAGGCTGTTCCCGCGCAAGACCTTCCGCGTCACCGTCGGCCCGCCGGTCGACCTGTCCAAGTACGAGGGGCAGCCCCTGCGCGCCAGTGTGCTGCGCGAGGCGACCGCCGACATCATGGCGGCCATCACCGAGCAGCTGACCGAGCTGCGCGGCGAGAAGGCCCCGGAAACTCCCTACGATCCCGCCAGGCGGTGATGGCATGACAAAGGCAGCCGTTCTCGGCACGGGCTCGTGGGGCACCACGTTCGCCATGGTCCTCGCCGAGGCGGGCAACGAGGTCACGCTGTGGGGGCGCAGGCCGGAGCTGGTCGAGGCGATCGACAAGGACCACGCCAACCCCGACTACCTGCCCGGCGTGACGCTGCCCGAGGCGCTGCGCGCCACCACCGACCCCGTGCGCGCGCTCGACGGCGCCGACTTCGTGGTGCTGGCCGTGCCCTCGCAGATGCTGCGGCCCAACCTGACCGCCTGGCGCGAGCACATCCCGCCGAACGCGGTCCTGGTCAGCCTCATGAAGGGCGTCGAGCTGGGCACGACCAAGCGCATGAGCGAGGTGATCCGCGAGGTCGCCGAGGTGCCCGAGGAGCGGGTCGCGGTGGTGTCCGGGCCCAACCTGGCCAAGGAGATCGCCCACCGCCAGCCCGCCGCCACGGTCGTCGCCTGCACCGACGAGTCGGTCGCCGAACGCCTCCAGGCCGCCTGCCACCTGCCGCCGTGGTTCCGGCCGTACACCAACACCGACGTGGTCGGGGTCGAGCTGGGCGGCGCGGTGAAGAACGTGATCGCGCTGGCCGTGGGCGTCTCGGCGGGCATGGGCATGGGCGACAACGTCAGCGCCATGCTCATCACCAGGGGCCTGGCCGAGATCTCCCGCCTGGGCGCCGCGCTCGGCGCCGACCCCCACACCTTCGCCGGGCTGGCCGGCATGGGCGACCTGGTGGCCACCTGCACCTCGCCGCTGTCGCGCAACCGCACCTTCGGCGAGAACCTGGGCCGCGGCATGACGCTCGCCGAGGTCGTCGCCGCCACCAAGCAGACCGCCGAGGGCGTGAAGTCCTGCGAGTCCGTCCTTGAGCTGGCCAGGAAGCACGACGTCGAGATGCCGATCACCGAGGTGGTCGTCGGGGTCGTGCACGACGGCATGTCGCCGTCGGAGGCGGGCATGCTGCTCATGTCCCGCTCGCCGAAACCCGAACGGTACGGCCTGTGAATCCGGACGCCACCGCGCGCTCGACTCGCTGTCAGGGGGACACCCCGGTAGATTCGGACGTCATGAGCAAGCCACGCGTCGCCGTCGTTTTCGGAGGTCGCAATTCTGAGCATGCCGTGTCCCTCATGGGCGCGGGCAGCGTGCTGGATGTGATCGACAGGAGTAAGTACGAGGTGATCCCGGTCGGGATCGCCCAGGACGGCAGGTGGGTGCTCGCCGCGTCCGACCAGCGGTTCGCCATCGAGGCCGGGGAACTGCCCGCGGTCGACACCTCGGGAGCCGCGCTCGCGCTGCCCAGCGGCGGCGCCGGGCTGGTGGCCTACGACCCCGGGAGCATCCCGGTCGAGCTCGGCACGGTCGACGTCGTCTTCCCCGTCATGCACGGCCCGTTCGCCGAGGACGGCACCATCCAGGGCCTGCTGGAGATGGCCGGCGTCCGCTACGTCGGCTCCGGCGTGCTGGCCAGCGCGGTCGGCATGGACAAGGCGCACATGAAGACCGTGATGGCCGCCGCCGGGCTGCCGATCGGCCGTTACGTCGTCGTCCGCGACCGCGACTGGCGGCTCAACCGCGAGGTCGTGCTGAAGGAGGCCGAGGAGCTCGGCTTCCCGGTGTTCGTCAAGCCCGCCAGGGCCGGCTCCTCGCAGGGCATCTCCAAGGCCCACGACCGCGCCGAGCTGGAGGCGGCCGTCGAGTCCGCCCGGGTGCACGACCCCAAGGTGCTGATCGAGGCCGCGATCGAGGGCCGCGAGATCGAGTGCGCGGTGCTGGAGTCGCTCGGCGACGAGCCCGCCGCCGCGTCGATCCCGGGCGAGGTCAGGGTCGAGGGCGGCCAGGAGTTCTTCGACTTCGAGGCCAAGTACTACCCCGACCAGATGTCGCTCACCGTGCCCGCCGACATCCCGGCCGAGACCGCGGAGGAGCTGCGCGCGATGGCCGTACGGGCCTTCGAGGCGCTCGACTGCGAGGGTCTGTCCAGGGTCGACTTCTTCTACACGCCCGACGGCCGGCTGGTCTTCAACGAGATCAACACGATGCCCGGGTTCACCTCGTTGTCGGTCGCGCCGCAGCTCTGGGCGGCCTCGGGGCTGTCGTACCCGCAGCTGGTCGACCGGCTGATCCAGCTCGCGCTGTCGCGCTCACCCGGACTTCGTTGAGACGGCCCGCCCGATCGGCCCCGACAGCTCGGCCAGCACGTCGGGCGCCGCGTGGTCGCCGCCGACCGTGACCTCCACGTACGTGGGCGCGGCCACCGCGGTGAACAGGATGGGCTTGTCCGGATCGGCGAACCAGCCCACCCCGTCGATCTCCTGGAGCTGGTCGG
The DNA here is from genome assembly GCF_040298265.1 of Nonomuraea sp. NPDC001636. Lineage (NCBI taxonomy): Bacteria > Bacillati > Actinomycetota > Actinomycetes > Streptosporangiales > Streptosporangiaceae > Nonomuraea > Nonomuraea sp. NPDC001636. The sequence goes on along the minus strand of NZ_JBEOZT010000003.1, from coordinate 351,746 downwards.
TCGGCGCCATCCGGGCAGGCCGCGGCACGCCGCAGCGCAACGCGATGGACGCCTCCCCCCAGACCGCCACGTACGGCGAGGCCGGCTCCGACGTGCCGCGCTCGGCGCCGTCGAGCGTCTTGGGCAGCTGGGACGCGAGCCGGTCGCAGGCCGCCGCCGCCTCCCCCGAAGGCTTGGGCGGATCGACCTGTACCACGCCGCCGCAGCCGGCGAGTGCCAGAAGAAGGAGCAGGACGGCGGCGGCGCGCATGGAACCCAGACCTCTTACGTGTCAGATATGAACGATCGGACACGTAAGAGTACGCGTGATCCCCTCCACCGCCTGAATCTGCGCCACGACCAGCTTGCCCAGCTCGTCGACGTTGCGCGCCTCAGCGCGGACGATCACGTCGTAGGGCCCCGTCACGTCTTCCGCCTGGGTGACCCCCGGAATTCCGGAGATCTCCTCGGCAACGGCGGCGGCCTTGCCGACCTCGGTCTGAATAAGGATGTAGGCCTGCACCATCACGTCCTCCCGGGCGATTGGATCACGCCGAAGGGCCACCGTACCCTGTGAGCGTCAGGAGGTGCGTCATCACAGTCGGAGATCTCGGCGAATTCGGTGTCGTCAATCGTATTGCCGGACGCCTGCCCCAGGGAGAGGGGGTCATGCTCGGCCCGGGTGACGACGCCGCCATGGTCGCCGCGCCCGACGGGCGGGTGGTCGTCTCGACCGATCTGCTGGTCGAGCGCAGGCACTTCCGGCTCGACTGGTCCGGCGGGCGCGACGTGGGCCGCAAGGCCGCCGCCCAGAACCTGGCCGACATCGCGGCCATGGGGGCCGTCCCGACGTCCATCGTGGTCGGGCTCGGCATCCCCGCCGAGCTGCCGGTGGCCTGGCTCGACGCCCTGACCGACGGGTTCCGCGAGGAGTGCGCGGTGGTCGGCGCGAGCGTGGTCGGCGGCGACATCACCCGGTCCGACCTGGTGGTCATCGGGGTGACCGCGCTGGGCGACCTGCGCGGGCGGGCGCCGGTGACGCGGTCCGGGGCGCGGCCGGGGCACGTGGTGGCCGTGGCCGGGCGGCTGGGGTACGCCGCCGCGGGGCTGGCGCTGCTGGCCGCCGGGGTCGCTGCGGAATCCGGTGTGCTGGCGGAGGCGGTGACCGCCCACCGGCGGCCCTGCCCGCCGTACGCGGAGGGGCCGCGGGCGGCCGCGCTGGGCGCGAGCGCCATGCTCGACGTCAGCGACGGCCTGGTGCAGGATCTCGGGCACGTGGCCGCGGCCAGCGGCGTACGCGTCGAGCTCGATCCCGGGGCGTTCGCCGTGGGGGAGCCGGTGGCGGCGGCGGCCGAGGAGCTGGGGCAGGATCCGCTCGAATGGGTGCTCACGGGTGGTGAGGATCACGCGCTCGCCGCGGTCTTCCCTCCTGACGTACGGCTGCCGCCGTCGTGGCAGGTCGTGGGCCGGGTGGCCGAGGGCGAGGGCGTCCTGGTGCACGGCCGTCAGGTGGGACAGGGCGGCTGGGATCACTTTCGGTGATGAGTTGTCCCGATTTAAGTGAAATTTTCCGGATTTAGGGTAGGACTAGCGGGATTGTTGTGACAAGGACGTAGTAAAGGTGTTATGAAGATTGGCGGCCACTGTAACCGCGAGAAAGGGCAGCCATGGGCCGCCACGGCACCGGTGGATCCGACGATGGGGATGAACGGGGGAACGGCAGCGCTTTCTGGGGTCCCGACGACCCGGCCGAGGCGCCGGGCTGGCCGGCGTTGCCCGACCAGGTCGAGGTGACGGGGCAGTGGGCCCCGATGCCGCGCCGCGAGGACGGCCCGCCGCAGCGCAGCGGCAGGCAGCCCGAGCCGTTCGAGACCACGGGGGCCTTCGCCGTGCCCGCCGACGCCGCCCCGGGGTTCCCGCCGTCCGAGGCCCCCTCCGGCCCCTTTCCGCCGCCGAACGGCCCCCAGTTCTCCGGGTCTCCCTACCCCGAGCCGAACGGGGCCGGCCCGTTCGAGGTGACGGGCGCGTTCGCCCGCCCGGCCGACTGGGACGCCGTCGGCCCCTCGTCCCAGCCCGACGCCACGTCCGCCTTCGGGCCGCCGCCGAGCTTCGACGCCTCCGGCCGCACCCCGGGCCCCTTCGACGCCCCCCGGCGGAACACCGGCCCGTTCGACGCCCAGGGCCCTGACAGCGGCCCGTTCGACAGGCAGGGCAGGAACACCGGCCCCTTCGACGCCCAGGAGCCGGGCGGCACGGCCAGGTTCGACCTGCCCGGACCCGGTGGCACCGCCAGGTTCGACGTGCCGGAGTCCGGAAGCACCGCCAGGTTCGACGTGCCCGGCGGGTCCGACACCGCTTTCCACGCCAGGCCGCCGGAGCCCGGTGACGTGAAGGTGGCAGGGGAGCCGACCGCCGCGCACACCCCCGCCTGGGCGGAGGCCGAGTCCGGCTTCCTGCGTTCGGGCTGGTCCTCCGACCAGGACCTCGACGACCTGGACGAGTCCGGCGAGTCCCGTGGCCGTCGTCGCGGCGGCCGGCGCAAGTCGTCCAGGGGCGGCGGCGGTGGCGACGACGACGACCTGAACCCGCCTGCCGGCGGCGGCAGCGGCAAGGGCAGGGGCCGCCTGGCGCTGCTGTCGGTCGCCGCCGTGGCCGTCGTGCTCGGCGGCACGGTCGCCGGGGTGAAGCTCATGAGCTCCTCGGGCGACCCCGGCAAGTGCGCGGACGCGAGCTGCGCCGCCGTCCACACCAGCACCAGCCCCTCGACCGCCGCGGTCTCCGACCCCGGCACCGAGGAGGAAGAGCCCTCCGAGGAGCCGACGGAGGACGAGGAGACGAGCACGCCCTCCGACGCCCCGACGACCACCGCCCCCACGGTCGGCAACCGCGCCCCGCGCCGCAGCACGGCCCCCACCCCCACGCCCACCAGGACGCGGACGAAGGCCTCTGCCAAGCCGACGCGGCAGCCGGAGCCGCCGGCCGAGGAGACGATCTCCGAGACCCCGACCGACGACGGCACGTCCCTGGGCAACTCCGACACCGGCGTCGTCCCCACGGTGGGCAGCAGCCCCGCGCCCGCGGCCACCGCCACGTCCGGGTACGGCGGCAGCGGCGGCAGCGGTGGCTCGGTCAACGTGCGGCAGACGGTCAAGCAGCGGCTCACCTCGTACTCGGCCACGCTGCGCGTCACCAACCAGTCGCCGGCCCCGCTGGCGGACGCCACCTTCTCCCTCCCCGTCGAGGGCCGCGTCATGGACGTGAACGGCGGCTCCTGGACGCAGGACGGCGACCTGCTGATCATCGACCTGTCGGGCTCGCTGGCCGCCGGGGACTCGGTGAGCGTCACGTACTCGGCGACCGGGAAGGCGCAGGAGCCGGGCTCGTGCGGGCTGGTCGGCGGGGAGTGCGCGATCGGCTGAGTGCCTGTTTGGTGCCGGTCGGGTGGTTGGATGGGGTTCATGACGACCCCTCCACGTGTGCTGACCGTCGCGGGCTCCGACTCGGGAGGCGGCGCGGGCATCCAGGCCGACCTGAAGACCATGATGGCGATGGGCGTGCACGGCATGAGCGTGATCGCCGCCGTCACGGCCCAGAACTCGCTGGGCGTCCAGGGCTACTGGGAGCTGCCGCCCGAGGCCGTGCGCGCGCAGCTCGACTCCGTGCTGGGCGACATCGGGGCGCAGGCCGTCAAGACCGGCATGCTGGCCTCGCCGGTGCTGGTGGAGACGGTGGCCGAGGTGCTGGGGGCCTATGACGCGCCGGTGGTGGTCGATCCCGTCGGGGTGTCCAAGCACGGCGACTCGCTGCTCGCGCCCGAGGCCGTCGACACGCTCAGGACGCGCCTGCTGCCCGTGGCCACGGTCGTGACGCCGAACCTGTGGGAGGTGGAGCAGCTCACCTCGGTCAAGGTCGAGGACGAGGACGACCTGCGCAGGGCCGCCGACGCCGTGCTCGCGCTGGGGCCGTCCTGGGCCCTCATCAAGGGCGGCCATCTGCCCGGCGCCCCCGTCGACCTCCTGACCGACGGCACGACCGAGCACCGCTTCGCCGCCGAACGCCTGGACAACCGTCACACGCACGGCACGGGCTGCACCCTGGCCTCGGCCCTGGCCTCCCGGCTCGCGCTCGGCGACGACGTCCCGACGGCGGTGGGGAAGGCCAAGGAGTACGTGACGGGCGCGATCGCCCGCGGCTTCCCCCTGGGCTCCGGCATCGGCCCGGTGGACCACGCCTGGCGCTGGCGCTGACCCCCTGAGCCCGTCCCGCGGCGGGGGCGGGCCAGGGCGGCGGGCACGACGAAAGCCCGCCGCTCCAGTGATCAGGAGCGGCGGGCTTCGCGAAAGACGAGAACTAGCGGGTGACCTTGCCCGCCTTGATGCACGAGGTGCACACGTTCAGCTTCTTCGGCGTGCCGCCGACGACCGCGCGGACCGTCTGGATGTTGGGGTTCCAACGGCGACGGGTACGGCGGTGCGAGTGGGACACGTTGTTGCCGAAGGTCGGCCCCTTGCGGCAGACATCGCAGACGGAAGCCACGGTATCGCTCCTTATAACAGTCGATGTAGCCCTGTCCGCTGATGCTTTCCGGGCGGAGGGCATGCCGGGACAACCGGCCAGCCAGACGAGAATATCTGATCCACACCATTGGGCGCGAACCAGAGCACTGGACGGTGGCCGGTGCGGGGATATTCTCCTCCAACAAGGTAGCGCATGCGGGGAGGTCGAAGGAGCGCAGATGAAGGCTCTCGACCCGCCCGCGGTGCGCCGCTGGGCCCGCCTGGCCGCCGACGCCCTCGGCCGGGCGAGACCGGAGATCGACGCACTCAACGTGTTCCCCGTGGCCGACGGCGACACCGGCACGAACCTGCACCTGACCATGCTGTCGGCGGCCGAGGCCGTCGAGTCCCTGCCCGACGACGTCGACGCGGCCGTGGTGTGGCAGACGCTCGCCTACGGGGCGCTGGTCGGGGCGCACGGCAACTCGGGGGTCATCGTCAGCCAGGCGCTGCGCGGGCTGGCCGAGGTGCTCAAGGACGGCTCCGACCTGCGCGCCGGCCTGCTCAGGGCGGCCACGCTGGCCAGGGAGGCGGTGGCCAGGCCGGTCGAGGGCACGGTGCTGACCGTGCTGGAGTCGGCCGCCCGGGCCGCCCGGGACGCCGACGGCGACGCGGGCGAGGTGGCGCGGCAGGCGGCACGGGAGGCGCGGGCGGCGGTGCGCCGCACGCCGGGGCAGCTCGACGTGCTGGCCCGCAGCGGGGTCGTGGACGCGGGCGGCGCGGGGGCGGCGATCGTGCTGGAGACCCTGGCCGCCGTGCTCACCGACTCCTACAGCGACCACTACGACGTGCCGGCGCCGACCGGGCGGGTCACGCCGATGACCGAGGTGGGCGCCGGCTACGAGGTGATGTACCTGCTGGACGCCGACGAGCGCGCGGTGGCCGCGCTGCGCGACGAGCTCGACGCCATGGGCGAGTCGCTGGTCGTGGTGGGCGGCGAGGGCCTGTGGAACGTGCACGTGCACGTGGCCGACGCGGGGGCGGCCGTGGAGGCGGGGCTGCGGGCGGGACGTCCGCACCGGGTCAGGATCACCTACCTGGCCGAGCGCACGCACCGGGGCAGGGCGGGCAGGGGCGTGGTGGCGGTGGCGGCCGGCGACGGGATCGCGGCGCTGTTCGAGGAGTGCGGCGCGGTCGTGGTGCGCCGCGCGCCCGGCACCCGGCCCGCGCTGCCCGAGCTGCTGGCCGCGATCAGGCAGGCGGGCGCCGAGGTGGCCGTGCTGCCGAACGACGAGGGCGTCCTCGCGGTCGCCGTCGCGGCGGCGGAGATCGCCCGCGAGGACGGCGTGGCCGTCAGCGTCCTGCCGACCAGGGCGACCGTGCAGGGGTTGTCGGCGCTGGCCGTGCACGACCCGCTGCGCCGGTTCGACGACGACGTGGTGGCCATGACGGACGCCGCCGGCCACACCAGGTACGGACATCTGGCGGTGGCGGACAGGGAGGCGTTCACCAGCGCGGGCGTGTGCCGGCCGGGCGACGTGCTGGGCCTGATCGACGGGGACGTGGCGGTGATCGGCGACGACCTGGAGCGCGTGGCGAGGCTGATCATCGACAGGATGGTGGCCGGCGGCGGCGAGCTGGTGACCCTGGTCACGGGCTCCGACCTGCCCGAACGGCTGGCCGTCCGGCTGGAGGACCACCTGCGGCGCACGCGGCCGGACGTCGACCTGGTCGTCTACGACGGCGAGCAGGGCGGCTACCCGCTGCTGATCGGCGTCGAGTAGCGGCGCGGCCCCCTCCCGGCGACTCCCAGGCCCGGCGCGGCCCCCTCCCTCAGGCGACTCCCAGGCCCGGCGCGGACCTCTTCCGCGGGCGACTCCGGGGCCCGGTGCGGGATTCCTGTCGGCCGCAGGCGGTAGAACTGGATCCCGTGAGCCGTTTCGACGAGCCCCTGACCAAAGCGCTCGACCCGAAGACCGCCAAGCTGCTGCACAGCGTGCTCGGCCTGGAGACGGTCGGCGACCTGCTGCGCCACTACCCGCGCCGCTACGCCGAGCGCGGCGAGCTGACCTCGCTCGACGCGCTGGAGGTCGACGAGCACGTCACCGTGGTGGGCGAGGTGACCAGGCTGATGCGCAAGCCCATGCGCAACCGCGGCGGCACGTGGCTGGAGGCCGAGGTCGTCGACGGCAACGGCAACCGCATCTACCTGGCGTTCTTCGGCAAGGGCTCCCACGTGGCCGAGTCGCGGCTCAAGCCGGGGCGGCGCGGCATGTTCGCCGGCAAGGTGGGGCTGTTCGGGGCGCGCTCCAAGCCGCGCTGGCAGCTCTCGCACCCCGAGTTCGAGCTGTTCGAGGAGGAGGCCGAGGCGAGCGCCGAGGAGTTCGCGTCCGCGCCGGTGCCGATCTACCCGGCGGGCAAGGACGTCACGCCGTGGGCCATCCGCCGGGCGGTCGGCGTGGTGCTCGACACGCTGGGCCCGCTCGACGACCCGCTGCCCGCCGACCTGCGGGCCAGGCACGGCCTCCAGCCGCTCGCCGATGCGCTGGTGGCCATCCACCGGCCGAAGGACCTCGCCGACGTGGGCCGGGCGCGCAAGCGGCTGAAGTTCGACGAGGCGTTCGTGCTGCAGGCGGTGCTGCTCCAGCGCCGCCAGGCGGCCACGGCGTGGCCGGCCAGGCCGCGTCCGAGGCGTGCCGACGGCATGCTGGCCGACTTCGACGGGCGGCTGCCGTTCTCGCTCACCGAGGGGCAGGCGCAGGTGGGGGAGGAGATCGCGGCCGACCTGGCGCTGGAGCACCCGATGCACCGGCTGCTGCAGGGCGAGGTGGGCGCGGGCAAGACGGTCGTGGCGCTGCGCGCGATGCTCCAGGTGGTCGACGCGGGCGGCCAGGCCGCGCTGCTGGCCCCGACGGAGGTGCTGGCCCAGCAGCACCACCGCTCGATCACGAACATGCTGGGCGAGCTGGCCCAGGGCGGCATGTTCGGCGGCACGGCGGTCACGCTGCTGACGGGCTCGATGGGCGCGGCGGCGCGGCGTGCGGCGCTGCTCGACGCGGCCTCGGGCACGGCGGGCATCGTGGTCGGCACGCACGCCCTGCTCCAGGAGCACGTGCAGTTCGCCGACCTGGGGCTGGTCGTGGTCGACGAGCAGCACCGCTTCGGCGTGGAGCAGCGTGACGCGTTGCGGGAGAAGGCGGGCGGGGGCCGTCCGCACGTGCTGGTGATGACCGCGACCCCGATCCCGCGCACGGTCGCCATGACGGTCTTCGGCGACCTGGAGGTCTCGACGCTGTCGCAGCTACCGTCGGGGCGCGCGCCCATCACCACGCACGTCGTGCCGGCCGCCGAGAAGCCCCACTATCTCGAACGCACCTGGCAGCGGGTGCGCGAGGAGGTGGAGCTGGGCAGGCAGGCGTACATCGTGTGCCCGCGGATCGGCGACCTGGAGGGCGACGAGGGCGACCTGGCGGCGACGGGGGGCGACGACGACCGGCGTCCGCCGCTGGCCGTGCTGGAGGTCGCCGAGCTGCTCACCCAGGGCCCGTTCCAGGACCTGCGGGTCGGCACCCTGCACGGCAAGCTCCCGCCGGAGGAGAAGGACGCGATCATGCGCTCCTTCACCAAGGGCGAGATCGACGTGCTGATCGCCACCACCGTCATCGAGGTGGGCGTCGACGTGCCCAACTCCTCAGTGATGATCATCATGGACGCCGACCGCTTCGGCGTCTCCCAGCTCCACCAGCTGCGCGGACGGGTGGGCCGGGGCGGCCTGCCCGGCCTGTGCCTGCTGGTCTCCGACTTCCCCGAGGGCACCCCGGCCCGCGCCCGCCTCGACGCGGTGGCCGCCACGCTCGACGGCTTCGAGCTGTCCCGCGTCGACCTGGAGCAGCGCCGCGAGGGCGACGTCCTGGGGGCGGCCCAGTCGGGCAAGCGCAGCTCGCTGAAGCTCCTGCAGCTGCTGCGCGACGAAGACGTCATCTCAGCAGCGCGGGACGAAGCCGCAAAGCTCCTGTCGGACGACCCCGAACTGGCCCACCATGAGGGCTTGCGCGCCGAGATAGCCCGCCTCCTGGAGGACGAGAAGGCGGAGTACCTGGAGAAGACGTGAGGGCCCAGGAGAACCACGGAGCCGGTCAACGAAGGCTCGCGTGACGGCGGCGAGCCGGTGAAGGGTCAGAGGCCGTTACATGGAGGGCCATCAGCCGAAGTAAGGCGAGTGGGAAGACCACGCGAAGCCATGAAAAAAGAAGAAGTCAAAGGCCCCAGCCGCGGGGACGGCCTCCCCCCGAATGCCGTCCCCGGCTGGGCCCACCCTCGGGTCAGGTGCCGAGGGAACCGGCGTGCGGAAGGGCTCACGATCACGCCGGTCGGCCTTCATGTGGGTCACCTTGAAGGCCGCAGACTCATCATGCGGGCAGATCCGGCCGATGTGAATCACCCTTGCGCAGTCGAGGCCGACACTTGTCCACTCTTGACCTGGGCGAACATGCGGAACAATGGGCCTTATGACTCGGATCATCGCGGGGAGCGCGGGTGGGCGGCGGTTGGCCGTGCCGCCGGGGCGGGGCACGAGGCCGACCAGCGACAGGGCCAGGGAAGGCATCTTCTTGACCCTCGACTCCCTGTACGGCCTGCGCGAGGCCCGCGTGCTCGACCTGTACGCCGGTTCCGGCGCCGTGGGCCTGGAGTCGCTGTCCAGGGGCGCGGCCCACGCGCTGCTCGTCGAGTCCGACGCCAAGGCGATCCGGACGATCAGGGCCAACATCCAGTCGCTCGGCCTGGAAGGCGCCGAGCTGGTGGCCGACAAGGTCGAGCGGGTCCTGGCCAGGCCGCCGGAGGAGCCGTACGACATCGTCTTCGCCGATCCGCCGTACGCGCTGGGTGACGGCGAGGTCACGCGGGTCCTGGAGCTGCTGCGCGACAACGGCTGGCTGATGGACGAGGGGCTGGTGGCATTCGAGCGGGAAACGAGGGGAAAGTCCCTGATGTGGCCGGAAGGTTATGTTGAGGAGAGGGTCCGTAGATACGGCGAAGCGTCCGTTTGGTACGGTCGCGCCGCCGGGAACCCGTAGACCTGGGAGGCGTCTTGCGCCGCGTTGTCTGCCCGGGGTCGTTCGACCCCATCACCAATGGCCACCTCGACATCATCGGCCGGTCGGCCCGCCTGTACGACGAGGTGGTCGTGGCGGTCCTCATCAACATCGAGAAGAGCAGCCTGTTCACGGTCGACGAACGGATCGAGATCCTTCAGACCGTGACGAAGGAGTACCCCAACGTCAAGGTGCAGAAGTTCCACGGCCTGCTGGTGGACTTCTGCAAGCACAACGACATCCCCGCCATCGTCAAGGGCATCAGGGTCGTCAGCGACTTCGACTACGAGCTGCAGATGGCCCAGCTCAACTACCGTCTGTCGGGCGTCGAGACGCTCTTCATGCCCACCAATCCCGAGTACTCCTTCCTGTCCTCCAGCCGGGTCAAGGAGATCGCGCGGTATGGTGGCGACGTGTCCGGCCTGGTCCCTGACCTGGTGCACAAGCTGCTCATCGAGCGTCTCAGGGGCTGACCGCGACCTGGTATCCTTTCATTTCGGCCTTGTACGACGGCGAGCGTCTTCGCCATGCCTAGCGAGAGCAGGATGACTCAGCACCTCGACCCCCGCTCCCCTTGGGTGCTCTCCACTCATGATCTGGGGAAGCGACCGGGCACGATGCGGCAGATGACCCTGTCCCTTCCGGCACCGGCTAACCTCGGCGTCGACATGATCGGTGTCCCCAAAGACGCCGAAGTCGAGCTGGACCTCCGGCTCGAAGCAGTGATGGAAGGCGTGCTCGTCTCGGGCACGGCGCACGCCCCGCTCGCCGGGGAGTGCGCGCGGTGCCTTGACCCGATCACCTCGGACATCGAGGTCGATCTGCAGGAGCTGTTCTTCTACTCCGACGAGGACGCCTCGGAGGACGACTCACTGCTCGACGGAGAGCTGCTCGACCTCGAGCCGACGTTCCGTGACGCGGTGGTGCTCGCACTGCCGCTGAGCCCCGTGTGCCGCGAGGACTGCGAGGGGCTCTGCACGGAGTGCGGGATCAAGCTGGCCGAAGCCGGCGCCGATCACCGGCACGAGAAGATCGATGCCCGCTGGGCGTCGTTGCAAGGTCTGGTTTCCGAGAACGATAACGATCAGGAGAAGTGACGTGGCCGTCCCGAAGCGAAAGATGTCGCGGAGCAACACCCGCGCCCGTCGCTCCCAGTGGAAGACGACTGCTGTCGCCCTGGTGAGCTGCCCGCAGTGCCGTTCGCCCAAGCAGCCGCACATCGCGTGCCCCACCTGCGGCACCTACAACCGTCGTCAGGTCATCGAGCCGTCCGCCTGATCACACTGACAGCAGGCCCGCCCGTCAGGTTCGGGGCGGGTTTCACCGTCAGCAGTTGACGTGATGCCGACCGGGTGCCATTGTGCCTCGGTCGGCGTTAACGTCTGTAGATGCGTACGGCGGCGGTTCGCCCGCGGCCGTGGTGGACGCCGGGGCTACACGTTACCCCGACGCCCACCACGTTTTCGGGCATCTTCCGCGGCCGCCTTGTGAAGATGTCCGAGGAGGAAACACGTGGGCGCAGGTCCTAAGCCGGTGGCCGTGGAGGTCGCCAGGGAAGAGCTGCAGCGGGTCCTGGTCGTCGGCCTCGACCCCGACATCCTCGAGCGGGCGCTGACGCACCGCTCCTACGCGTACGAGAACGGCGGCCTGCCCACCAACGAGCGCCTGGAGTTCCTCGGCGACTCGGTGCTGGGTCTCGTGGTCACCGACACCCTCTACCGCAACCACCCCGACCTGCCCGAGGGGCAGCTTGCCAAGCTGCGCGCCGCCGTGGTCAACATGCGCGCGCTGGCCGACGTCGCCCGCAACCTGGGCCTCGGCCGCTTCCTGCGGCTCGGCAGGGGCGAGGAGGGCACCGGCGGGCGCGACAAGTCCTCGATCCTGGCCGACACGCTGGAGGCGCTGATCGGCGCGATCTACGTGGACAAGGGCCTCGACGAGGCGTTCCGGGTCGTCCACCTGCTGTTCGACCCGCTGATCGTGCGCTCGGCGTCGCTGGGCGCGGGGCTCGACTGGAAGACGTCCCTGCAGGAGCTCACCGCCTCCGAGGCGCTCGGCGTGCCCGAGTACCACGTCGAGGAGAGCGGCCCCGACCACGCCAAGTCGTTCACGGCCATGGTGCGCGTGGGCGGCGAGTCCTACGGCTCGGGCAGCGGGCGCAGCAAGAAGGAGGCCGAGCAGCAGGCGGCCGAGGCGGCCTGGACGCGCATCCGGGCCCGCCGCGAGCAGCGCCAGAGCCAGCCCGCCAGCTGACCCCGGCCCACGGGAAGCCCCGCCCCGCGTCCGGCGTTGTGACTGCGGATCCGTCCCCGCCGCGGCATGCCCTGCGGCCGGGGAAGTCGAGAGGACGGTTGGTGCACGGTGCCTGAGCTGCCAGAGGTCGAGGTCGTCAGGCGCGGCCTGGCGCAATGGGTCGTCGGCCGCGAGATCGCCGCCGCGGAGGTGCTCCACCCGCGCGCGATCAGGCGGCACGTCCCCGGGGCCGACGAGTTCACCGCCCGCCTGAAGGGCCGTACGGTGTTGTCGGCCGAGCGCCGCGGCAAATACCTGTGGCTGCCCCTGTCGGGCGGCGAGGAGGCCCTGTTGGCCCATCTGGGCATGAGCGGCCAGCTGCTCGTCGTCGATCCGCAGACGCCCCCCGAGAAACACCTGCGCGTCCGCCTCCGCTTCGAGGACGGCGGCCCCGACCTGCGCTTCGTCGACCAGCGCACGTTCGGCCACGTCATGCTGACCCCGCTCGTCGACGGCGTGCCCGCGCCGATCGCGCACATCGCGCCCGACCCGTTCGAGGCGTCGTTCGACGAGGCCGAGTTCACCCGCCGGCTCAGGGCCAGGCGCACCGAGATCAAGCGGGCGCTGCTGGACCAGTCGCTGATCAGCGGCGTCGGCAACATCTACGCCGACGAGGCGTTGTGGATCGCCCGGCTCCACTGGGCCCGTCCCACCGAGACGCTCAGCCGTCCGAAGATCGCCGAGCTGCTGGCCGGCGTGCGCACGGTGATGGGCGCCGCCCTCCAGCAGGGCGGCACCTCCTTCGACAGCCTCTACGTCAACGTCAACGGCGAGAGCGGCTACTTCGACCGTTCGCTGGAGGTCTACGGCCGCCGCGACCTGCCGTGCTCGCGCTGCGGCACGCCCATCCGGCGGGAGGCGTTCATGAACCGGTCGTCGTACTCCTGCCCCAAATGCCAGCGAAAGCCGCGGTGAGCAGCGCCAGCGCGGCGCCCAGCCACATCACCGACGAGATCGACACGCCGTCCACCACCCGGCCGCCGACGAACGAGCCGAGCGCGATCGAGACGTTGAACGCCCCCACGAACAGCGCGGTGCCCAGCTCGCCCCCGCCCGAGCGCATGATCCACAGCTGTAGCGCCACGCCGACGCCGCCGTAACCGAGACCCCACACGACGAGCATGACCAGGGGCAGCCCGACCAGCGCCAGCGCCGCCGTGGAGACGGCGATGAGCAGGGCCAGGACGATCAGCACCGGCTTGGGGTTGCGGGCCGCCCTGGCGCCCGCGACGAAGTTGCCGACGACGCCGGCCGCGCCGTACACCAGCAGGGCGACGCTGACCAGGCCGGGGCCGGCGTCCGCGACCTGCTCCAGGAACGGCCGGACGTAGGTGTAGGCCGCGAAGTGCCCGGTGATGATCAGCACGGTCGCCGCCAGCACGACCCGCAGCGCCCCCGGCAGCGGCGCGCGGGAGCCGCCCGAGGCGTCCTCGCCGGGCATCGGCGGCAGCACGGCGGCCAGCAGCCCGAGCAGCACCAGCGCCAGCCCGCCCATCACCGCGAACGACGTGCGCCACCCCGCCGCCGAGGCGACGAGCGTGCCCGCCGGCACGCCGAGCACCGAGGCCACCGACACGCCGCCGAGGATCACCGACGTGGCCCTGCCCACCGAGCGCTCGGGCACCAGCCGCAGGCCCAGCCCGGCGGCGAAGGCCCAGAAGCCGCCGATGCTGATCCCGGTCAGCACCCGCGCGCCCAGCATGACGGGGAAGCTCGTCGCGAACGCCGCCGCCAGGTTGGCCACCGCGAGCAACGCCATCAGGCCGAGCAGGGGGACGCGCCGGTCCAGCCGCCGGGTGGCCAGGGCCAGCACGGGGGCCGAGACGGCCGCGACCAGCCCCGGCAGCGACACCATCAGCCCGGCGGTGCCGTCGGACACGCCCAAGTCGGCGGCGATCGAGGTCAACAGGCCGACGGGCAACATCTCGCTGGTCACGATGGTGAAGGTGCCCACCGCGACCGCGAGGACGGCGAGCCAGCGGGCCCGCGCGACAGTGGAGGTCTCAAGAGTCGTCATGCCGTTCAGCCTCCTCATCGGCCGGGGGCGGAACAATGACGAAGCTCGAAGCCTTGCTTTAGGCAGGCTAAGCGATCGCGTCCGGGGAGTGGCATGGAGTTCAGGGAACTGGAGTGCTTCGTCGTGCTGAGCGAGGAGCTGCACTTCGCGCGTACGGCCGAGCGCCTGTATCTGTCGCCCGGCCGGGTGAGCCAGCTCATCGGGTCGCTGGAGACCCGGATCGGCGGCCGCCTGTTCGACCGCACCAGCAGGCGGGTGCGCCTGACGCCGCTCGGCCGGCGTTTCCTGGCCGACCTGCGGCCCGCCTACGACGGCATGGCGGCGGCCGTGTCGCGAGCGACGGCCTCGGCGCGGGAGGTGGCGGGCCTGCTGCGGGTGGGGTTCCTGGCCACGCCGACCGAGATCGTCACCGGCAGCGTGGCGGCGTTCGAGCGGCGGTATCCCGGCTGCATGGTCGAGCTGGTCGAGGTGCCGCTCTCCGACCCGTTCAGCAAGCTGCGCGAGGGGCGGGTGGATCTGACGTTCACGCTGCTGCCGCTGGAGGAGCCCGACCTGGAGGGCGGCGCCGAGCTGAACCACTGCCCGGTCGAGCTGGGGCTGTCGGTACGCCACCCGCTGGCCGCCCGCGCCGTCCTCGACGCCGAGGAGCTGGCCTCGGTCGCGCTGTTCGGCCTCGACGACCCGGCGCCGCGCCGCTGGCAGGAGCACATCGCCCCCACCCTCACCCCGTCCGGGCGGCCGATCGCGCGGGCGGGCTCGGTGGCCACCACCCAGGAGGGCCTGACGCAGGTCGCGCTGAACCGCGGCGGCATGCTCTTCTGCAAGCCGAGCGCCGACCACCATCGCCGTCCCGACATCGCGTTCGTGCCGGTCGACGGCCTGCCTCCGTCGATCCTGGGCCTGGCCTGGCTGCGCGCCGGACGCACGGCCTCGATCCTGGCCTTCAACGAGTTGGCCATGGAAGTCGTACGGCGGCATGAGACGGTGGCGGCATGACGGATACGAAGAGTAATGGCGACAAAGGTTCGGAAAACGTCCGAGTAACCGCCTGGGTGCGGGGGAGGGTCCAGGGGGTGGGCTTCCGGTGGTGGACGCGCGCGAGGGCGTTGGAACTCGGCCTGACCGGCTGGGCGCGGAACACCGACGACGGCCGGGTCGAGGTCGTCGCCGAGGGCCCACGGGAGGCGTGCGTCAAGCTGTTGGAGCTGCTCAAAGGTTGCGACACGCCGGGAAGGGTCGATGGAGTAGTGGAACGATGGAGCGAACCCCGAGGTAGTTTGGGCGGTTTTGTAGAGCGGTAGTCGCTTTTGCTAAACGGCCCAAATGGGGTATAGTTGTATGTCGGGAGTGCCTATCAGTAGGGCGTTGCGGTTGGATCGACTTGACCGCCCACACTGCCGGTGCGACTCTTGTTAAGTACCACGCGCACCCCTCCCGCGGAATAGAAGTGCGCGAACCAGTCTGGTCACTCAGCGTGGAGGACCCTTTACCATGGCGAAGGCTCTACTCGGCCACGTCGGCGGTCCTGACCCTCGGATGGTCTCGGAGATGCGCCGCTTGCAGCAGCGTATCCGGGATCTGGAGGCAGAACTCATCCGACTTCAGGCCACGAATGACGCTCTTGCGGCGCAAACCCGCGACGAAGCGCTCAGTCGCTTGCAGGAGCGCGAGCCGGCACTCACCTGAGAGTGATCGGAGCGCAAGACCCAGGGACGTCTCGAAGAGGCGTCCCTTGTTATTTTCCCTGGTGAAAAAGCGCTGGTCATCGACATGCCCACGAGTGGCGGCCGAGACCAGTAGGCTTTTCCGAAGCCCGTTCAGCCGAGGCCGGGGAGGAGGGTCGGCGTTTGTACCTGAAGACCCTCACCCTGCGCGGCTTCAAGTCCTTCGCCTCCGCGACCGCCCTGCGCCTCGAACCCGGCATCACGTGCGTCGTCGGCCCCAACGGCTCGGGCAAGTCCAACGTCGTCGACGCCCTGGCCTGGGTCATGGGCGAGCACAGCGCCAAGTCGCTGCGCGGCGGCAAGATGGAGGACGTCATCTTCGCCGGCACCTCCTCCAGGCCGCCGCTCGGCCGGGCCGAGGTGACGCTGACCATCGACAACTCCGACGGCGCGCTGCCGATCGACTACACCGAGGTCACGATCAGCCGGCTGATGTTCCGGTCGGGGCAGAGCGAATACGCCATCAACGGCGACACCTGCCGATTGCTCGACATCCAGGAGCTGCTGTCCGACTCGGGCATCGGCCGCGAGATGCACGTCATCGTCGGCCAGGGCCAGCTCGACGCCGTGCTGCACGCCGGGCCGGAAGACCGCCGGGCCTTCATCGAAGAGGCCGCGGGCGTGCTCAAACACCGCAAGCGCAAGGAAAAGGCGCTGCGCAAGCTCGACTCCATGCAGGCCAACCTCACCCGGGTGCAGGATCTGGCCACCGAGCTGCGCCGCCAGCTCAAGCCGCTCGGCCGCCAGGCGGAGATCGCCCGCAAGGCCGCCGTCATCCAGGCCGACCTGCGCGACGCCCGGCTGCGGCTGCTCGCCGACGACCTGTGCATCCTGCGCGCCACGCTCGAACGCGAGGCCGCCGACGAGGCCGCCGTCACCGCCCGGCGCAACCAGGTCGAGGCCGAGCTGGCCGAGGGCCAGCAGCGCGAGGCCGCCCTGGAGGCCGCCGAGGCCGAGACCCAGCCCCGGCTGAGCGCCGCCCAGGAGACCTTCTTCAGGCTCTCCTCCCTGCGCGAGCGCATCACCGGCCTGGAGCAGCTCGCCGCCGAACGCCACCGCCACGCCCTCGACGCCGCCGCCATCGAACGCCGCGGCCGCGACCCCGAAGACCTCGAACGCGAGGCGGGCGAGGCGCGCGAGCAGGAACAGATCCTGCGGGCCGAGCTCGAACACGCCCAGGAGCTGCTGGCGGAGGCCGTCGAGCGGCGGGCCGCGGCCGAGGCCGAGCTGGGCGCGGAGGAGCGGCGCCTGGCGATGGCCGCCCGTGCCGCCGCCGACCGCCGTGAGGGCCTGGCCAAGCTGCGCGGCCAGGTCGACTCCGTGCGCAGCAGGGCGCGCGCGGCCGAGGAGGAGATCGGCCGGCTGGAGAAGGCCGTGGCCGACGCCGCCGAGCGCGAACGGCAGGCCCTGGCCGACCTGGAGAACGAGCAGGCCGAGGAGCCGGCGGCCGATCCGGCGCTGGCCGAGGAGCTGACCACCGCGCAGGCCGCCGTCGAGGAGGCCAGGGCCGCGGCCGACGCGGCCCGCGTGGCCGCCGACGAGGCCAAGGCCGGGCTCGGCGCGCCGCGGGCCGCCGTCCAGGCCGCCAAGGCGGGGGTCGCCACGGCCCGCGCCGCCGACCAGGAGGCCCAGCGCTCGGTGGCCGCGCTGCGGGCCCGTCGCGACGCCCTGGAGCTGGGCCTGGCCAAGGGCGACGGCGGCGCCGCGCTGCTCGACGCCGACCTGGCCGGGGTGCTGGGCCCGCTGGCCGCCTCGATGCAGGTCACGCCGGGCGCTGAGCTGGCCGTCGCCGCCGTGCTCGGCCCGGTCGCCGAGTCCGTCGCGGTCAAGACGCTCGACACCGCCGTCGAGGCGCTCGGCCTGCTGCGCAGCACCGACGCGGGGCAGGTCACGCTGCTGGTGGCCGAGACCGGAGTTTCGGACACCGCGCACCACTCCCAGGTTGCGCGATCCCGGCCCGCCCCGCCCGAGGGCGGGCGGTGGGCCGCCGATCTGGTCACCGTGCCCGACGAGCTGCGGCCGGCGCTCGACCACGTCCTGGCGAAGGTCGTCGTGGTCGCCGATCTCGAAGCGGCCCGCGAGCTGGTGGGGCGGCGTCCCGAGCTGCGGGTGGTGACCGAGGGCGGCGACGTGCTCGGGGCCCATCTGGCCGGTGGCGGGTCGGCCGGCGGCACCTCCGTCCTGCAGGTGCGGGCGGCGCTCGACGAGGCCGTCCACGACCTGCGGGTGGCCGAGGCCACGGCGGAGGCGACGGCCGAGGCGCTCGACCAGGCGATCGAGGCCGAGCAGGCGGCCCAGACGGCCGTCGAGGCGGCCCAGGCGCACGTCAACGAGGCCCAGAGCGCGGTGACCGCCGCCCAGGCCGGGGTGAGCGCCGCGCAGGGCGTCCTCGACCAGGTCAGGGCCCGTCAGCGGGAGGCCGACCAGCGCAACGCGGCGGCGGCCAGGCGGCTGGCCCAGCTGGAGGCCGCCGCGCACGCCGCGCACGCCGAGGCCGAACGCCTGGCCCGCAGCGTCACCGCGGCTCAAGACTCCCGCACCGAGGGGCTGGCGGAGCTGGCCGAGCTGGAGATCCGGCTGGCCGAGGCCGAATACGCCCAGGAGCTGGAGACCGAGCCGACCACCGACCTGCGCGACGACCTGGCCGCCACGTGCGAGACGACCCGGCAGCGCGAGATGGACACCCGGCTGCAGGTGCGCACCGCCGAGGAGCGCGTCAAGGGCATCGAGGGCCGCGCCGACGGCCTGCTGCGGGCCGCCCAGCGCGAGCGCCAGGAACGCGCCCAGGCCGCCGCTCAGCGGGCCAGGCGCAGGCGGCAGGCCGTGCTGGCCGAGGCGGTCAGCAAGGGCGCCAGGCAGGTGCTCGGGGCGCTCGCCTCGTCGATCCAGCTGGCCTCCCGCGAGCGCGACGACGCCGACCTCGCCCGCGTCGCCGTCGACGCCGAGCTGAAGCAGGTCCGGGTGCGCGTCCGTGAGCTGGGCCAGGAGCTCGACAAGCTGGTCAACCGGGTCCACGGGAGCGAGGTGGCCCGCACCGAGCAGCGCCTGCGGCTGGAGCAGCTGCAGGAGCGGGCGATGGAGGAGTTCGGCGTCGAGGTCGAGGCGCTGGTCTCCGAGTACGGCCCCGACGCGCCCGTCCCGGGCGACCCGCCGGTCCCGTACGTCCGGGAGGAGCAGGAGAAGCGGGCCAGGGCCGCCGAGCGGCAGATGACCCAGCTCGGCAAGGTCAACCCGCTGGCGCTGGAGGAGTTCGCCGCGCTGGAGGAGCGCCACGCCTTCCTGACCTCGCAGCTGGAGGACCTCAAGAAGACCCGGCGCGACCTGCTGACCGTGGTCAAGGAGGTCGACGACCGCGTCGAGCAGATGTTCGCCTCGGCCTACGAGGACGTCGCCCGCGAGTTCGAGCAGATCTTCACCCGGGTCTTCCCCGGCGGCGACGGGCGGCTCGTGCTCACCGACCCCACCGACATGCTCACCACGGGCATCGAGGTCGAGGCCAGGCCGCCGGGCAAGAAGGTCAAGCGGCTGTCCCTGCTGTCGGGCGGCGAGCGCTCGCTGACCGCGGTGGCGTTCCTGATCTCCATCTTCAAGGCGCGGCCCTCGCCCTTCTACGTGATGGACGAGGTCGAGGCCGCCCTCGACGACACCAACACCCAGCGGCTGCTGACCCTGTTCGAGGAGTTGCGGCAGAGTTCCCAGCTCATCGTCATCACCCACAACAAGCGCACGATGGAGATCGCCGACGCCCTCTACGGCGTGTCGATGCGCGGCGACGGCGTGACGCAGGTGGTCAGCCAGCGCCTGCGGGAGCGCGAATCCGCCTGATCCGGCCTGTCATCATCCGTGTGCCTTGGGCATGACCATGCCGGTCGATCTGGAAAACTGACATCTTGTGGATGGTTACCTCGGCGTCATAGTGATCGTGGCCGTCGTCGCCCTGCTGGCGGCCGGCGGCCTCTTCCTGCTGTTCAGGCCGGGTGGCAAGGCGGCGCCGCCCGTGCCGCCGCCGGAGGCGCCGCCGCTTCCCGAGGAGGAGAAGCGGCCCGCCGGCCCGGTCGAGGAGGCCGACGGCGCGGTCACCACGGTGCCGCCGCCGGTCCAGCCGGCCGAGCCGATGGTCATCGCCCCCGAGGTCGAGGTGCCGCCGCCGTCCGCGGGGCGGATGGTGCGGCTGCGCTCGCGTCTGGCGCGTTCGCAGAGCGCGCTCGGCCGCGGCCTGCTGGAGCTGCTGTCCCGCGACCGGCTCGACGACGAGGTCTGGGACGAGATCGAGGAGAGCCTGATCACCGCCGACGTGGGCGTCGCCCCGACCCGCGCGATGGTCGAGGAGCTGCGCACCAAGGTCAAGGTGCTGGGCAGCCGCACGCCCGCCGAGGTCAGGGGCCTGCTGCGCGAGCAGCTTCTCGCCCAGGTCAACCCCGACCTCGACCGCAGTCTGCACGTGCAGAAGCACGGCGAGCGGCCCGCCGTGGTCCTGGTCGTGGGCGTCAACGGCACGGGCAAGACCACCACCACCGGCAAGCTCGCCCGCTCGCTCATCGGCGACGGCAAGACGGTCGTGCTCGGCGCGGCCGACACCTTCCGCGCGGCGGCGGCCGACCAGCTCCAGACGTGGGGTGAGCGGGTCGGCGCCGAGACCGTGCGCGGGCCGGAGGGTGGCGACCCGGCCTCGGTGGCCTTCGACGCCACGGCCAAGGGCATCGAGGACAAGGTCGACGTCGTCATCGTCGACACCGCGGGCCGCCTGCACACCAAGACCGGCCTGATGGACGAGCTGGGCAAGGTCAAGCGGGTCATCGAGAAGAAGGCCACGGTCGACGAGGTGCTGCTCGTTCTCGACGCCACCACCGGCCAGAATGGCATGCGCCAGGCCCAGGTGTTCGCCGAGGTGGTCAACATCACCGGCATCGCGCTCACCAAGCTTGACGGCACCGCCAAGGGCGGCATCGTGATCTCCGTGCAGCGCGAGCTGGGCGTGCCGGTCAAGCTCGTGGGGCTCGGCGAGGGGCCCGACGATCTGGCGCCTTTCGACCCGGATGTCTTCGTGGACGCGATCCTGGGCGACTAACCCCGTTTATCGGCCATGTCCTAATTCATGCCGAAATGGCCATTACCAGAAAAGTCTTGAGTCGTTAGTTAGCTTTGTGCTGACATGTTCGGGTTATCCGCGATCACGTAAGGGATGCCCATGAAGAAGATCGTCGTCCATCGCCCCGGGACTGTCAGGCCCTCCACGCTCGCCTCGCCGCGACACAGCGTTTGACCTGTCTCTGGGTCGGCGTTTCCACACGGGAACGCCGACCGTTGGGAAGGGGGCGGTCGTGAGGACGATCGCCCTGGACGCCGACCGACGGGCAGCCGGGCCGTACACGCTGGCCGCGGCGCTGCTCGACCTTCTGGTCCCCGAGGCGCTCGACCGGCGGCCCGAACTGGTCGCCGCCCATGACGTGGAGCTCCGGGTCGCGGCGCCCCGCCTGCGGCCGCTCGTGCCGGTGCGCAGGCGCTCGCTGGCCGACGACCTGCCGAGGGGGCAGCGCATCCTCATCCCGGGGGCGCGGCGCAGCCTCAGGATCGCCAACGGGCTGGCCGAGTTCGTCCGTGAGCTGCTGGCCGTCACCGGGCCGCTCACGCTCGTCGTGTCGAACCTGGGCGAGGCCGACCACACCGACCGCGAGCTGGTCGAGGTGCTGCGCCGCCGGCTCGACCCGGGGCTGCTGCGCGTCGAGGAGGGCCCGTCGTCGCCCGGTGAGGGCCCACTGTGCGCCGACTTCGACCGCTACCGCGACGAGGGCTTCCACCACGCGATGGTGGAGTCGGGCACGGAGGCGCTGCGCGGCATGGCGTACGAGGACGACCCTGAAGGGTGGCGGACCCTCGTGCAGCGCGTCGCCGCGGCCCTGGAGGCGGTGGAACGCGAGGAGGAGGCCCGCGAGCTCTACGACCGGGCCAGGCGCCTCAGCACCGACCCCAAGCACCGGGCCACCATCGCCTACGCCACCGCGATGATCCTGGTACGCCACCACGACCCCGCCCGCCGCGACCCCGGCGAGGCGATGGCGTGGATCAACGAGGCCGTCACGATCACGTCGTTGCTGCCCGACCCCCGCGAACGCGCCTTCCACCTCGGCTTCGACCTCAACGGCAAGGCGCTGGTGGAGCTGCGCGCCGGCCGTCCGGACGCCGCGCTGCGGCTGGTCGAGCAGGCCATCGCCCTGGCCGACGAGCACCTGGCGGACGAGCACCCGGTCCACCGGCTCGTGCTGCGCGCCAACCGGGCCCAGTTGCTGGCCGGGGCCGGCCGGCACGAGGAGGCGCTGGCCGACTACACGGCGGCGATCGACGCCGACCCCGGCTATCCGGACTACTACCTCGACCGGGGCAACCTGCTGAACAAGCTGGGCAGACCGCAGGAGGCCCTGGCCGACTACGAGGCCGTCATGCGGCTCAGCCCGCCCTTCCCTGAGGCGTACTACAACCGCTCGGAGCTGCGGTTCGCGGCCGGCGACCTGGACGGCGCCCGCGCCGACCTCGACCGCACGCTGGAGCTCGACCCCGACTTCGCCCCCGCGTACGTGAACAGGTGCGGCCTGCTCGCCCTCCACGGCGAGTACGAGCAGGCCAGGCGGGACGTGGAGCGCGGCCTCGCGCTCCGGCCGCGCGACGCCCACCTGCTCTGCGTGCTCGGCCAGGTGGAGACGGCCCAGGGCCGCCACCCGGAGGCGTACGCGGCCTTCGACGCCGCGCTGGAGATCGATCCCGACCTGGCCGCCGCGTGGGGGAACCGGGCCGTGCTCGCCTTCGAACGCGGCGACCCCGATGGCGCGCTGTCCGACCTGACCCGCGCGCTGAAGCTGACCGAGACGGCCGAGCTGCTGTTCAACCGGGCGATGGTCCACCGGGAGCTGGGACGGGCGAAGGAGGCCAGACAGGACCTGCTCAGAGCCGCCGAGCTGGCCCCCGGCGATCCGGACGTCGGGCGGGCGCTGGCCGAGGGGTGAGGAGACGGGCCGAGGGGTGAGGAGACGGGGCCGCAGGTGCCGTCAGGCTTGGGAAGCCGCGAGCGGCCCGATCGGCACCACGAGCGGGGTCCCCGCGACCGGATCCTCGATGACCTTCGCGTCCAGCTCGAACACCTCGCGCAGCAGCTCCTCGGTCAGCACCTCGTGCGGGGCGCCGGCGGCCACGACCTTGCCGGCGCGCATGGCCACCAGCCGGTCGGCGTAGCGCGCGGCCAGGTTGAGGTCGTGCAGGACCATGACGACCGTGCGGCCGGCCTGCTCGTGCAGGTGCCGGACGAGCTCCAGCACCTCCACCTGGTGGGCCAGGTCGAGGAACGTGGTGGGCTCGTCGAGCAGCAGCAGGTCGGTGCCCTGGGCCAGGGCCATGGAGATCCACGCCCGCTGCCGCTGGCCGCCCGACAGCTCGTCGAGCGGGCGTTCGGCGAGGTCGGCCAGGCCGGTCATGGTCAGCGCCGCGGCGACGGCCGACTCGTCGTCGGAGGACCACTGCCGGTACCACGTCTGGTGCGGATGGCGTCCTCTGGCGACCAGGTCGGCCACGGTGAGCCCTTCGGGGGCGGACGGCGCCTGCGGCAGCACGCCGAGGACCTTGGCCACCTCGCGGGTGGGGATGGCGTCGATGCGCTTGCCGTCCAGCAGCACCTGGCCGCCCTGGGGCTTGAGCAGGCGGCCGAGCGCGCGCAGGAGGGTGGACTTGCCGCAGCCGTTCGGGCCGATGATGGTGGTCACCGTGCCCGCCTCGACGCCCAGGTCGAGGCCGTCCACGATGGTCCGGTCGCCGTAGCCGAGCTTGACGCCCGCGGCCTGCAGCCTCATTTGCGTGCCCTCCAGATCAGGTGGATCAGGTACGGTGCGCCCAGCACGGCCGTGACGATGCCGACGGGCAGCTCGATCGGGGAGAAGACGGTCCGGGCGATCAGGTCGGCGCCCGCGGTGAGCACGGCCCCGGTGACCGCCGAGCACAGCAGCGGCGGCCGGGCCGAGCGGGCCAGCCGGAGCGCGATCTGCGGCGCGGCCAGGGCCACGAACGCGATCGGCCCGGCCGAGGCGGTGGCCACCGCGGCCAGCAGCACGGCGGCCAGGATCAGCAGGGCGCGGGCCGCGTTCAC
Source organism: Nonomuraea sp. NPDC001636 (assembly GCF_040298265.1). Taxonomy (NCBI): domain Bacteria; kingdom Bacillati; phylum Actinomycetota; class Actinomycetes; order Streptosporangiales; family Streptosporangiaceae; genus Nonomuraea; species Nonomuraea sp. NPDC001636. The sequence goes on along the minus strand of NZ_JBEOZT010000003.1, from coordinate 328,017 downwards.
GCGCACGCCGAGGGCGGTGACCACGTCGTCGCCGAAGCGCAGCGCGTCGAGCGAGCGGGTGCCGAGCAGGGTGGCCGGGACGAGCACCGCCAGCGCGAGCGCCACGGGCACGACGTGCTCCCAGCCGCGGCCGTTGAGCGAGCCGCTGATCCAGACCATTGCCCGGCCGGTGTCGTTGACGTCGCCGACGGTCAGCAGCCAGAACTTCACGTTCGTGAACACGGCGGCCACGCCGATGCCGACCAGGACCAGGCGGTAGCCGTCCAGGCCGCGCCGCCAGGCCAGGCCGTAGACGACGGACGCGCCGAGCAGGCCGCCGAGCAGGGCGAGCGCGGGGATGCCCAGGTCGGCCAGCAGGCCGCTGGTGCCGCCGTAGACGCTGCCGCTGGCCACCACGCCGGCCACGACGGTGACCGAGGCGCCGGTCGTGACGCCGAGGATCTCGGGGCTGGCCAGCGGGTTGCGGGCGATGGACTGGATGATCGCGCCGGACAGCGCGAGCGCGGCGCCGACCAGGGCGCCGGTCAGGGCGCGCGGCAGGCGCAGCTCCATGATGACGAAGTGGGCCGGGCTGTTGACGTCGAAGGTGCCCTGGAGCACCTCCGCCAGGCTCATCGGGAGGTCGCCGATGCGCATGTTCAGCGCCATGAGCACGACCAGCAGCGCCAGGCCGGTCACGCCGACGGCGACGGCGCGCGGGCGCAGCCGCCAGGACAGGGCGCCGAGGCGCAGGGGGAGCGTGGTCATAGCCGTACCGGCTTTCTGCGGCGGACCAGGGCGACGAAGAAGGGCGCGCCGATCAGCGCGAGGACCACGCCGACCTCCAGCTCGCCCGGAGGGGCGACCACGCGGCCGATCACGTCGGCGACCAGCAGCAACGCCGCCCCGACCAGCCCCGAGTACGGCAGCAGCCACCGGTGGTCGGTGCCCGACAGCGGCCTGGCCAGGTGCGGCACGATCAGGCCCACGAACGCCAGCGAGCCGCAGGCCGCCACCGCCGCGCCCGACAGCAGGGTGACGGCGGCGACGCCGACCGTCCTGGTGAGGGCGATGTTCTGGCCGAGCGAGCGGGCGACGTCCTCGCCGAGCGACAGGGCGTTCAGGCCCGGGGCGTTGACCAGGGCGAGCAGCAGGCCGGCGAGGACGAACGGGAGCACCTGCCAGACCACGTCCGGGCCCCTGGCGGCGATGGAGCCGGACTGCCAGAAGCGGAAGACGTCCATGGCCTGCTCGTCGAGGAGCACGATGGCCGAGGTCATGGCGTACAGCAGGGCGCTGACCGCGGTGCCGGCCAGGGCCAGCGTGACCGGGGTGGGGCCGCCCCTGCCGCCCGTCATGCCGAGCGCGAACACCGCCACGCTGGCCACCAGCGCGCCCGCCAGGCCGAACCAGATGTAGGCGAGCAGGCTGGAGGCGCCGAGCAGGATGATCGAGGCCACCATGGCGAACGCCGCGCCCTGCGTGACGCCCAGCAGGCCGGGGTCGGCGAGCGGGTTGCGCGTGTGGCCCTGCATGAGGGCGCCCGCGACGCCGAGCGCGATCCCGGCCAGCACCCCGAGCACGGTACGCGGCACCCGCAGCGAGCGGATGATGATGTCGTTCTCGCTGCCCGTGGGCGCGGTGAGAGCCTGCCAGGCGTCGCCCGGCGGCACGGACTTCGAGCCGACCGTGATGCTCAGCACCACCCCGGCCGCGACGGCGGCGAGGAGGAGGAGCAGGAGGACGAGCCGCCGGCGCCGGATGCCGTGGAGGCGGGGCGCGAGCGCGGTCACCAGTTTCCTCCCCTTGTTTGCCCGATCGTGGTGAAGTATGCCAGGTTAGGCAGGGCTAACCTAATTTAGGTTCGCCTTACTTCGAGAAGGGGTTCCGATGAGAGCGTGGCGGGTGCTGGCCGGTGTGCTGCTGGTGGCGGGGGTGGCCGCGTGCGGCTCGACGGAGCCGGCGGCCACGTCCTCGGCCGACCCGGCGGCCAGGACGATCGAGCACGCGATGGGCTCGACCAGGATCTCCGGGCAGCCCAAGCGGGTCGTCGCGCTCGACCAGAGCTTCGTGGACGCGGTGCTCACCCTGGAGACCCCGGTGATCGGCTACACCACCTACCGCTCGATCGACACCAAGCTGCCCGACTACCTCGGCCCGCTCGTCGCCCGGTACGGCAAGGAGGCCACCCCGGTCGGCACCCTGGAGCAGCCCAGCCTGGAGAAGATCGCCGCGCTCAAGCCCGACCTGATCGTCTCGGCCAAGGTCCGGCACGAGGCCCTGTACGACAAGCTGTCGAAGATCGCGCCGACCGTCTTCAGCGAGACGACCGGCGCCATCTGGAAGGAGAACCTGCGGCTCATGGGCCGCGCCCTGGGCAAGGAGGACCTGGCCGACGCCCGGATCAAGGCGTTCGAGCAGCGCGCGGGCACGATCGGGGCCGCGATCAAGGAGAAGGCGGGCGGGAAGCTGCCGACCGTCTCGATCGTGCGCTTCGCCGGTGAGCCCACTGTCCGGCTCTACGTCGAGAAGTCGTACTCCGGGGTGGTGCTGAAGGACGTCGGCTTCCCCCGCCCCGAGGGCCAGCCGACCAAGGACGACGCCATCGCCGTGGACGTCAGCCAGGAGCGCATCGCCGACCTCGACGCCGACCACATCTTCGTCGCCACCTACCCGGACCCGGCCAGCGACGGACCCAAGGAGAAGTTCGTCGGCAACCCGCTGTGGGGCCGGCTCAAGGGGGACAAGCACGAGGTCAGCGACCTGACCTGGATGAGCGCCGTGGGCATCCAGGGTGCCCACGCCATCCTGGACGACCTGGCCAGGACCTTCGCGGTCGACCCCGCCAAGGCCGCCTAGGCTCCGGCGCTCAGCGCGGCAGGAACGCCCGCAGGCCGGCCAGGTGGGGCTGGAGGTCGAGCCCCTGGCCGGCCAGCCATTCCGGGTTGTCGTAGGTGCCCTTGTAGCGGTCGCCGCGGTCGCAGATCAGGGTGACGACGCTGCCCTGGACGCCCGCTTCGCGCATCTCCCCGACGAGCTCCACGCACGCGGCCATGTTCGTCCCCGTGGAGCCGCCGATGTCCAGGCCGGTGACCTCGCGGGTCCAGTGCATGGCGGCGATCGAGCGGGCGTCGGGGACGGCGATCATGCGGTCGATCACGCTGGGCAGGAACGACGGCTCCACCCGGGGACGCCCGATGCCCTCGATCCGCGACCCCGAGGCCGTCACCGTGGGGTCGCCGGAGACCCAGCCCGGGTAGAACGCCGAGCCCTCCGGATCGACCACGGCCAGGCGGGTGGGGTGGCGGCGGTAGCGGATGTAGCGGCCGATCGTGGACGACGTGCCGCCGGTGCCGGCGCCCACGACGATCCAGGCGGGCTCGGGGTGCGGCTCCATGGACATCTGGGAATAGATCGACTCGGCGATGTTGTTGTTGCCACGCCAGTCGGTCGCGCGTTCGGCGTAGGTGAACTGGTCCATAAAGTGGCCCCCGGTCTCGGCGGCCAGCCGGTGAGATTCGTCATAGATCGCCCCGGGGTCGGCGACGAGGTGACATTTCCCGCCGTAGAACTCGATGAGGTGGCACTTCTCGGGCGACGTGGACGCGGGCATGACGGCGATGAACGGCAGGCCGAGCAGCCGGGCGAAATACGCCTCGCTGACCGCGGTCGAGCCGCTGGACGCCTCCACGATCGTGGTGGCCGGGCCGATCCAGCCGTTGGCGAGGCCGTACAGGAACAGGGACCGTGCGAGCCGGTGCTTGAGCGAACCGGTCGGGTGCACCGATTCGTCTTTCAGGTAGAGGTTTACGCCCCAGTGCGAGGGAAGCGGAAAGACGTGCAGGTGAGTGTCACAACTCCGGTTGGCGTCGGCCTCCACCTTGCGGATGGCCTCCGCCACCCACCGACGTGTCCCCGTGTCGTGACGGTCCACAGATTCCATGTCCATACGCTATCCCCTGTGACTCTGACCACTATTCCTACGATATTGGGTGGGTAGTGTTATGATAATGAGACTTGTCCGGCCGTGGACGTGACCACGCACGCCGCGAGCAGATGGACGACAAACCCCTTCTGACCTATGCGGACTCTCCTAACGCGTCCCTTACCTGGGAGTTGCGAGGATGAGGAACGCTGTCAGGCGGCTTGTGCCGAACGGGGGATAGCGCAAGGGGGAATGAATTGATCACTATGACCGATGAGCAGCGTCAGGACTGGTTCGAGCGCGATGTCGTGCCCGTGACGTCGCAGCTGTTCGCTTCCGCCATGCGCCTGACCCGTAACGCCGCCGACGCCGAGGACCTGGTGCAGGAGACGGTCGCCAAGGCATACACGTCCTATCACCAGTTCCGTGAGGGCACCAACCTCAAGGCGTGGCTGCACCGCATCCTCACCAACAACTTCATCAACGACTACCGCAAGAAGCAGCGCTCGCCGAAGTTGTCGGCCGCCGAGGACATCGAGGACTGGCAGCTGCACGCCGCCGAGTCCCACACCTCGACGGGCCTGCGCTCGGCCGAGACCGAGGCGCTCGACCGGCTGCCCGACAGCGTCGTGATGAACGCCCTGCGCTCCCTGCCCGAGGACTTCCGCGTGGCCGTCTACCTGGCCGACGTCGAGGGGTTCGCGTACAAGGAGATCGCCGAGCGCATGGGGACGCCCATCGGCACCGTGATGTCCCGTCTGCACCGTGGCCGCCGCCAGCTCCGCGGCATGCTGGAGGACTACGCGCGGGAGGAGGGCGCCGTGCGCCTTCCCGCCCCCCGAGCCGCGGCCTAGGGAGAGTCCAGGGACAGGCGAAGGCGGACGCGTAACAGGCCGCCTTCGTCGCGCAGCTGCACCCGGTCGCAGAGCTGCCGGCTGATCCAGAGCCCGTACCCCCGCGGGGACTCGGGCTCCGGCGGTATGTAGCCCGGCAGGGGGTCGTCGAGCGCCCCGCCGGGATCGGCGACCTCGCAGACGAGGTCGCGCTCCTCCACCCACATCGTGATCGTGCCGAACCCGGCGCCGTGCTCCACGCAGTTCGCGGCGATCTCCGAGACGCTGAGCACCAGCGAGGAGATGAGGTTGCGGTCCATGCCGGCCGTCCTGGCGTAGTCGCCGACGGTCTGGCGCAGGCGCTTGAGCTCGCGGGCGGTGAACCGCACCAGGCAGGCCCCGGGGCCCGGCTCGGGGAACGGCGCGTCGTCGCCGTCGAGCACCAGCTCCTGGGGCTGCACGAACCGCCCGCTGGCCGCCTCGCCCCCCGACCCCAGCACCAGGGGATGGACGACCGGGGTGAGCTCGCGCACGGGCTCGGGCACGTCGCGCAGGTCGTACAGGCACAGCATGACGGACGGGGCCGCGGCCAGGGCGGCGTTGACGACCGAGTCGTAGCGGATGAGGTCCTGGATCCGCGGCTCGCTCAGCCCGGTCCAGACGGGCTCGCCGACTACCAGGGTGGGCCGGTCGCGCGTGTACTCGTGGTAGGCGGCCAGCATCCGGTGGGGGTGGCCGTACCAGGCGCCGGCCGGGCGGCTGTCGATGCGCCGGGCGTCGCCGTCGAGGGCCTCCGCCAGCAGCGCCAGCCGGTCGGGACGGTTGACGACCAGCACGCGCCGGTCTTCGTCCAGCGCGGTTCGCACGCGCGGCACGACGAGGTCGAGGAAGGCCCGATCGGAGTCGTACGGTACCGCGACGTGCTTCAGCGATTGTGCCCGCTCACGGCGCACGGCCGAAACGTAACAAGGGCGGCCCGGCCGCGCAACGGCGGAAGTCGACCAATAACGTCGAACGGCCTGCGCGTGACTCCCCGGAGTTTGATGATTACTCCATGTCTTGGACGGCTGATGCCCGTTGCTGGGTACATCTGTTGTGTACGGAAACGTCGGCAGGGGGTGGCGTGTGACCGAAGCCCGCGCGGCGGCGGAGAAACTCCAGGCGGAGCTGCACGGGCTGGGAGTCACCAGCGCGTACGAGGTGGGGGACGGAGCGACCATCTCGGTCTGGATAGGTCTCGTCGTGCACTACAGGGACGGTTTTTACCGTTGGCAGGAAGGTCCGGTTAAACGTCGTCATCTGGGTACGGATCCGGTTGGATGTGCCATGCGCGTGGCGCGCCGCTACAAGGAGCTGCACGCGGATATCCCACTCTGGTGGGACGACCTGGCCAGGGAACTACGGGGGAGACCGGTCCAGGACTATCCGTAAGGCCCCCGCGTGCGGTGTTTCGGGGGAAAACATGCGCATTTGGGCTTTGCCATTCGTCCTGATCGTTCTCGTGGGCTGCGCCGCCCAGCCGGTGCCGCGCCGACATTCCGCCATGATCCGGCCGCAGGTCAGTCCTGAGGTCCTGGCCAAGCGGCTGATCGCGCAGCAGGCCGACTGGCCGCGCAGCCGCCGGTTCGACTGCGGCAAGATCAAGTGTGTGGCCCTGACCTTCGACGACGGTCCAGGGCCCTACACCGGCAAGCTGCTCGACCTGCTGCGCCAGCGCCACGTCAGGGCCACGTTCTTCGTGCTGGGGGAGATGGTGGCCGCCGACAGCGGCGGCCGGATCACCCGCCGCATCGTGGACGAGGGCCACGAGATCGGCAACCACTCCTGGTCCCATCCGTCGCTGACCGGCCTGTCCCGCGAGGGGGTGCGCAACGAGCTGGGGCACACCAACGAGCTCGTCCACCGGCTGACCGGGGTCAAGATGCAGGTGATGCGCCCGCCGTACGGCAGCACCGACGACGCCGTCGCCGCCGAGACCCGCCGCGAGGGCCTGGCCCAGATCCTGTGGGACGTCGACACCCTCGACTGGCTGCACCGCCAGCCCGCCGCCGTGGTCAGGCGGGCCGACACCGCCAAAGCCGGGTCGATCGTGCTCATGCACGACATCCACCCCACCACGGTCGAGGCCGTGCCGAAGGTGGTCGACACCCTCGCCAAGAAGGGCTACACGTTCGTCACGATCTCGGAACTGTACGGCCGCCCGCCCACGCCGGGCCGCACGTACACCGCACGGTGAGCGGCATGGCACCCTTGGGCCATGGCTTTCACCGGCTTCCCCGACGAGGCGTTCATCTTCTACGAGGGCCTTGAGGCGGACAACTCCAAGCACTACTTCACCCGCCACAAGCACCTCTACGAGGACGCGGTCCGCGCGCCCATGACGGAGCTCACCGACGAGCTGGCCGCCGAGTTCGGCCCGGCCCAGCTCTTCCGGCCCTACCGTGACGTGCGCTTCTCCAAGGACAAGAGGCCGTACAAGACCCATCAGGGCGCCTTCGTCGACCTGATGCCGGGCATCGGTTACTACGTCGAGATCAGCGCCGCCGGCCTGTACGTCGCCGGCGGCCGCTACACCCAGGCCCCCGACCAGATCGCCCGCTACCGCGCGGCCGTGGACGAGGACGTCACCGGCAAACCGCTGGAGTCGATCATCGCCCGGCTCGCCGAGGCCGGCTACACGATCGGCGGCGACCGGCTGAAGACCAGGCCACGCGGCCTCGACGAGGACCATCCGCGCATCGAGCTGCTGCGCCACAGGTCCCTGTTCGCGGGCGTCCGCCACGAGCCGGAGCCGTGGGTGCACACGGCCGAGGTGCGCGGGCGCGTCGAGCGGGCCTGGCGCGACTTCGCCGCGCTGGTCGACTGGCAGTGCGCGCACGTCAGGGGCAGCGAGCTGCCGCGCCGCTGAGCGTCACCGCTGGCCCGTCGTGACCTGGTCGCCCTTCAGGATGCGGTCGACCGTCTGCCCGGCCGCCGAGCTGGCCGCCGTCGTGCCCACGGCCAGCGCCAGGGCCAGGGTCGGCGCGGCCAGGCTGCGCACGCTGCGCAGGTTCCGCACCCTGGCCCACGGCTCGCCGGCCAGGTGCATGATCCGCCACTCCCAGAACAGCCCGAGCCCGACGCAGACCATCATCACCTGCCCCACCACGATGGCCACGACCTGCGCCTTGTCGAGGGCGCCGATGTCCGGCTCGACCAGCGTCGACAGGTAGCCGGCCAGGCTGGTCAGCAGGGCCGCGACGGCCAGGTGCAGCGCCTTGGTCATCGGCTGGGTGCCCCGGACGCACGGGTAGAAGTAGCCGAACAGGAAGCCGAACGCGGGCAGGGTGAGCAGGTAGCGGCCGTCGAACAGGAAGCTGGTCAGGTCCGCGCCCTCCGGCCGGCCGTGGACCAGCGCGAAGGGCAGGCTCAGCAGCAGGCTGACGGTGAACGCCGACACGCCGTTGTGCCAGGGCGTGCAGCCGGCCGCCGTGGCGAAGGCGGTCTCGGGACGGCGGCCGTGCTCGCGCAGCGCCGACTCCAGAGCCTGCCGCCGCTGGTCGAACTCGGCCATCGACAGGTCCGCGGCCAGCCTGGTCCGTCCCGCGCGGTACAGCTCCTGCTCGGCGAGCAGCAGCAGGCGCCGGTGCAGGGCCGCGCGGACGAACTGCCGGTGCTCCTCCTGCGTGTCCGGCTCCACGACGGCCGCGGGCGGCCCGGCGAGCAGCCAGCGCGCGGTCAGCCAGGCCACGAGCGAGGTGATCGCCAGCAGCGGCAGCGGCACGTCGATGTCGGCCAGCGTCGTGCTGCCGCCGGGCGTGATGTAGAGCACCATCAGCACCACGACCATCGTCGACTCGGCGGCCGGGTCGCGCACGGCCGCGGGCCGGCAGCCCAGCCGCCACAGCCGCAGCACCAGCATCACGAACCCGAGCAGCAGCAGCCCGAGCACCCCGCGGACCAGCGGGTCCAGCGGCAGGCTGCCGATCGTCGGGACGGCCGCGCGGGGCACGGCCAGGCTCCACGACCCCGCGTCCAGCCATTCGGTGGGCCAGCCCTGCACGAGCAGGCTCACCACGACCGCGCCCACCACCGCGCCCCGGCTCCACCGCCTGGTCGCCACGGTCACCGCCGCCACGGGGATCATCGCCCAGCTCAGCGCCAGCAGCAGCCGGACGCTGTCGGGCGGGTAGACGCCGTCCAGCAGCGCCCGCAGCCACAGGGCCAGCGCCAGCAGCCCGACCGCGGCCTCGGCCCACAGCGCGGCCAGGCGGACGACCACCGGCCTGACCCCGAGGTCCACGCTGAAGCCGACCGCCGCGCCCGCCGCCGCCAGGGCCGCGACGGCGCCGCCGGTCAGCAGCACGCGGCCGGGGAGCTGGCCGTGCAGCCACGACCAGCTCAGCATGCCGAGCCCGACCAGCAGGCCGAGCCCGGTCACCGTGAGCAGGTCGCGGCCGGTCCACGGCGGGCTGGTGGGCAGCACCCGCCCGGCGTGCCGCAGGGCCATCACCGGCACGGCGACGAACAGGATCACGTACCCGACCGGCGACCACTCCGCGGCGACCAGCGGGGCCAGCAGGGCCGGTGCGGCGATGGCCAGGCCGACGACCAGCTCCCTGTTGGGCACCCGCTGCCACCACCGCCGGCCGAGCGAGCGCACCAGGAACACCGCCAGCGCGCACGCCGTGAGCACGCCGAGCGCGGTGGCCCAGGAGAAGTCGTCCTCCTCGGCGACGTCGGGGAAGCCGTAGGAGCCGGGGGCCAGCGTCAGGCTCACCGGGTAGGCGCCGACGGAGAAGCGCAGCAGCCCGCGCTCCTGCCGTTCCGGCTGGATGCCCTCGACGCGCAGCACGGTCCACTCGCCGGGCAGCACGGTGACCGCGCGCTCCACGACGATCAGCGGGAGCGCGGTCGGCGCGGCGAAGTCGAGCCGGAGCAGCCCGTCGACCCTGACCTGGCGCAGCAGCGTCACCGTGAACTCGGCCGTGACGTGCCCCGGCGAGGAGACGATGAGCGGCGCGAGCCGGGTGGTGGGCGCCAGGCTCTGGCCGTCCACCTTGAGCGCGCCGAACCCGGAGTCGGTCACCTGCGGCAGCGTCCCGGGGAAGCCGCCGCCCTGGCGCAGCGCCTCGGCCAGCGGGTCGTCGGGACGCAGGCCCAGCCGGTGCCTGACGGTGATCCTGACCTGACGCTGCCGGGGGTCGATCCGCCCCTCGGGGACGGCGTCGAGGTCGGCCGCGCGGGCCCGGGCGACGGAGACCTCGGTGGCGGCCGTACGGGCCCATCCGGCGGCCGGGTCGGCGCGGGCGGCGGCGGCCGCCCACGGATCGGTCACGACGGTGCTCTTGGGCCTGTCGGACCCGGTCACGGGTCTGGCTGCGATGGTGCACCAAACAATCGCCCCGAACGACACCAGAGCCAGCCCGAATGAAAGTGCCATCCGGAGCTTTCCCACAATTGGGATGATTCTCCGGCATGCCGAAATGTTCTATGGCATAGGGTCACGGTGTTATCACAGATGGTCTCATGACCACGTTTCTTTACACCACGACCCGGGAGAGGCGTTCCATCGCGCGTGCTCGGGCCGCCCGTTGACAGACCCTTCTGACACGAAAACCGCGTGCCACCGGGAAAGGTGACACGCGGCCGTGGTGCGGGGAGAACGAATCAGGCGCGCTTGGCGCGGGCCGCGGCGCGGCCGCGGGCGGCGGCGTCGAGCACGACCTTGCGGATGCGGACCGCGTCGGGCGTGATCTCCACGCACTCGTCCTCGCGGATGAACTCCAGCGCCTGCTCCAGCGAGAGCGTCCGCGGCGGGATGACCTTCTCGGTCTCCTCGCTCGTGGACGAGCGCATGTTCGTGAGCTTCTTCTCCTTGGTGATGTTCACGTCCATGTCGTCGGAACGCGAGTTCTCACCGATGATCATGCCCTCGTAGACCTCGGTGGTCGGCGAGACGAACAGCGTGCCGCGCTCCTGGAGGTTGAGCATGGCGAACGCGGTCACCGGGCCCGAGCGGTCGGCCACCAGCGAGCCGTTGTTGCGGGTGCGCAGCTCGCCGAACCACGGCTCGTAGGAGTCGAAGACGTGGTGGACCAGGCCGGTGCCGCGGGTCTCGGTCAGGAACTCGGTGCGGAAGCCGATCAGGCCGCGGGCCGGGACCACGAACTCCATGCGGATCCAGCCGGTGCCGTGGTTGGTCATGTGCTCCATGCGGCCCTTGCGGACGGCCAGGAGCTGGGTGACCGCGCCGAGGTACTCCTCCGGGCAGTCGACCGTCAGGCGCTCGACCGGCTCGTGCACCTTGCCGTCGATGGTCTTGGTGACCACCTGCGGCTTGCCGACGGTCAGCTCGTAGCCCTCGCGGCGCATCTGCTCGACCAGGATGGCCAGCGCCAGCTCACCGCGGCCCTGCACCTCCCAGGCGTCGGGACGGTCGGTGGGCAGCACGCGCAGCGACACGTTGCCGACCAGCTCCTTGTCGAGCCGGTCCTTGACCATGCGGGCGGTGACCTTCGAGCCCTTGACCTTGCCGACCAGCGGCGAGGTGTTGGTGCCGATCGTCATCGAGATCGCCGGCTCGTCGACCGTGATCAGCGGCAGCGGGCGCGGGTCCTCAGGGTCGGCCAGCGTCTCGCCGATCATGATCTCGGGGATGCCCGCGATGGCGATGATGTCGCCGGGGCCGGCCTCCTCGGCCGGCTTGCGCTCCAGCGCCTCCGTCATCAGCAGCTCGGTGATCTTCACCTTCTGGATCGTGCCGTCGGTACGGCACCAGGCGACCTGCTGGCCCTTGCGCATGACGCCCTGGTGGATCCGGCACAGCGCGATACGGCCCAGGTAGGAGGAGGCGTCGAGGTTGGTGACGTGCGCCTGCAGCGGGGCGCTGGGGTCGTACGTGGGCGCCGGGATCGTCGACTTGATGATGTCGAACAGCGGCTCCAGGTCTTCCGAGTCGGGCATGCCGCCGTCGTCGGGACGGTTCAAGGAGGCGCGGCCGGCCTTGGCCGAGGCGTAGACGATCGGGAAGTCGATCTGCTCCTCGGTGGCGTCGAGGTCCATGAAGAGCTCGTAGACCTCGTCGACGACCTCCTTGATGCGGGCGTCGGGGCGGTCGACCTTGTTGATGCACAGGATGACCGGCATCTTGGCGGCGAACGCCTTGCGCAGCACGAACCGGGTCTGCGGCAGCGGGCCCTCGGAGGCGTCGACCAGCAGCACCACACCGTCGACCATGGACAGGCCGCGCTCGACCTCGCCGCCGAAGTCGGCGTGGCCGGGGGTGTCGATGATGTTCAGGGTCATGCCGCCGTGCTGGACGGCGGTGTTCTTGGCGAGAATGGTGATGCCCTTCTCGCGCTCCAGGTCGTTGGAGTCCATGACCCGGTCGTCGACGTCCTGGTTCGCGCGGAAGGCCCCGGACTGCCAGAGCATGGCGTCGACCAGTGTGGTCTTGCCATGGTCGACGTGCGCGATGATCGCGATGTTCCGCAGGTCGTCGCGGCTGTTCAAAGGCATGATGACTTCTCGCTCTGTGTCGTGGGGGCGGCCGCGCGAAGTCGCGACCCACCAAGTCTAGTTGATCCCCTCTCGTGACAAGAGCGGGACAAGGCGTCTGCGGCGCTGTAGGGGTGAACGCATCGGCCGGCGCGTCTGATTCCCGGCCTCCCGCATGGATCACTTGGGGCAGGGCAGGGAGCGACCGCGAGGGACGAAGGGCTGGTGCTGCTCGCCGCGTGGGGGCAGTTCGCGGCGCTGCTCGGGCTGCTGGCCTACTTCCTGTTGCGAGGCCGTACGTGAGGCGGGTGGCGGCCCTGCTCGCGCTGCTCGCGCTGCTCGTCGCCGCGGCCGGCTGCGTGAGCCCCGCCTGGGACGACCACGACTACGCGCTCAAGGCCGAGCAGTCCGACGAGAGCGTCTCCTCCGTCATCCGGATCGTCCGCCTGGCCGTCCAGAACTCCCACCGGCTGACCAGGCCGTACCTCAAGGTCGTGCTCACCGACGCGGCCGGCGAGCTCGACGCGGTCGGCGACCAGTTCGGCGGCGTCCAGCCGCCGTCCGAGCGGTCCGACCAGGTGCGCGAGCGGCTGCTCGACCGGATCCAGCGGGCCGAGGCGCTGGTGGACGACCTGCTCATCCAGGTACGCCGGGACCGCATCAAGGACCCCGCCCGGGCGGTGCGGGAGCTGGAGGCGCTGGGGTGAAGAAGCTCTTCGCCGTCACGCTCGGCATCCTCAGCGCCGTCGGCGGCTTCGTGGACATCGGCGACCTCGTGGCCAACTCGCTGGTCGGAGCCCGGTTCGGGATGTCGCTGGCGTGGGTCGTGGTGGTCGGCGTGGTGGGCATCTGCCTGTTCGCCGAGATGTCCGGCAGGATCGCCGCGGTCTCCGGCCGGCCGGTCTTCGACCTCGTCCGTGAACGGCTCGGGCCGCGGGCGGGCCTGCTCAACCTGGGGGCGTCGTTCCTGATCAACCTGCTCACGCTGGCCGCGGAGATCGGCGGCGCGTCGCTCGCCCTGGAGCTGGCCACCGGCGTCAACTACCTGCTGTGGGTGCCGGGGGTGGCGCTGGTCGCCTGGCTGGTGATGTGGCGGGTCAAGTTCGAGACCATGGAACGGGTGTTCGGGCTGGCCGGGCTCGCGCTGGTGGTGTTCGGGGTGGCGGCGTGGCAGCTCGGCCCCGACTGGGGGCAGCTGGGCAGCCAGCTCGCCGCGCCACCCCAGGCCGAGGGCGCGGCGACCTACTGGTACTACGCGGTCGCGCTGCTCGGCGGCGCGATGACCCCGTACGAGGTGTTCTTCTTCTCCTCCGGCGGCGTCGAGGAGCGGTGGACGCGCGCAGACCTGGTGACCGCCCGCGCCAACGTGTTCGTCGGCTTCCCGCTCGGCGGCCTGTTGTCGCTGACCATCATGGTCTGCGCCGCCGCGGTGTTCCTGCCGGCGCAGATCCAGGTGGAGTCGCTGGCGCAGATGGTGCTGCCGGTGGGCGTCGGGCTGGGCAAGGTCGGGCTGGCGATGGCGATCATCGGGGTGTTCGCGGCCACGTTCGGCGCGACGCTGGAGACCGCGCTGTCGTCGGGGTACACGCTCAGCCAGTACTTCGGCTGGCGGTGGGGCAAGCGGGTGCGGCCGAGGGACGCCGCCAGGTTCCACGTCGTGGTGCTGGTCGCGGTCGTGCTGGCCGCGGCGCTCATCCTGACGACCGTCGACCCGGTCATGGTGACGGAGTACTCGCTGGTGTTCTCGGCCGCCGCGCTGCCGTTGACGTACCTGCCCGTGCTGATGATCGCCAACGATCCCGACTACATGAACGACCGGGTCAACAGCCGGTTCACCAACGCCGTCGGCACCGCGTACATGATCCTGCTGTCGGTGGTCGCGGTGGCGGCGATCCCGCTGCTGCTGGCCACGAAGGCGGGCCAATGAGGGCCCGGGAGCTCCACGCCGACCTGCACCTGCTCGACCGGCAGGTGGTCGGCGCGGACGACGGCGAGCCCGTGTGCAAGGTGGACGACCTGGAGCTGGCCGGCGACCCGCCGTACGTGGCGGCCCTGCTCGCCGGGCCGCTCGCGCTCGCCCCCCGCATCGGCGGCCTGCCCGGCTGGCTGATGAGCTCGGTGACCACGCTGTTCCGGCCCGAGGAGCACCCGCAGCCCCGGCGCGTCCCCATGCACCTGGTCACCGAGATCGGCAGCGCGATCAAGGTGAGCGGCGAGCTCGCCGAGCCCGCACTCGAACGCTGGACGCGGGAGAACGTGATCGCCCGGATCCCCGGCAGCGGCGGCGGGCGCCGGCCCGGCGGAGAGGTCGTGCACGCCGCCGGACCGGCCCCCAGGATCAGCTGGTTCAAGGGCCGCACGGTGACCGACGCGGCCGGCGAGGTGGTCGGCAGGGTCGCCGACGTGTGCCTGTGCCAGGACGGCCCGCTGCTGATGGGCGTGCAGAACGCGTTCCGGGTCAGCGGCCTCATCGTCGTGCCGCGCCGCACCGGCAAGCTCTTCGGGTACGAGCGCGGCCCGGGCGGCCGGGCCCCCTGGCTGGTCCAGGCCCTGATCAGGCGCCGGCTCAAGGGCAGCACACTGGTGACCTGGGAGCAGCTCGCGTGGGAGGGCGGCTCCTGGTCGCAGGAGCCCGGCGCCGGCCTGCGCCTGAACGTGCCCGCCGACCGGCTCGCCCCCCTCACCGAGCTGTACGAGCGCGAGCCGGGACGTACATAGCAGGTTGCACATTTGTGTGCATGGCAGGAGCCGTCGCGGTCCCTACATTGTCGTCATGACGTGGACAGAGCTGGTTATGGGCTCGGCACCGAGCAAGGGCGACCAGCCGGCGGTGAGCGACGTCAGGACCGGCGAGGTGCTGTCGTACGCGCAGTTCGCCAGGCGGGTCACCCGCGCGGCGGGCGGGCTGCGGCGCGACGGGCTGGCCTACGGCGACCGCGTCCTCATCGACCTGCCGCTCGGCGCGTCGCTGGTGGTGGCGGTCCACGCGGTGGCCTGGGCGGGCGGCGTCGCCGTGCTGGGCGGCCCCGGCCCGGTCCGCATGGTGATCACCCGCGGTCCCCGCGAGCCCGGCGGCCCCGCCGCGGACCGGGTCTACGCCTTCCGCCCCTCGCCCGGCGCGCTGCCGTTCGCCGGGCTGCTCAACGCGAGCCCGCTGGAGTTCGGCCCGCTGGCGGGAGCGGCGCTGGCGCCGGGCGGCGGCCGCGTGCTCGACCACGACGAGCTCGCCGCCGACCTGCGCAACCTGGCCGCCCGCCTGGTGGTCGGCAAGGACGACGTCGTCGTCAACGCGGCCGGCGACCTGCTCAAGGGGCTGCGGGTGCTCGACCTGGCCCTGATGTCCGGCGCCCACGTGGTGATCGCCGCCAACGAGCCGACCGTCATCGGCTGCCGGGTGCTGGCCGCCGAGCGCAGGGCCACCATGGTCGTGGCGCCGTACGACGTCGCCAGGCGGCTGCTGGGAAACCCCATTCTGCGCGTTGTGGACGAAAGGGCGATCGTCAGCTCGCTTGGCCTGTGAAAAGTGCGACACTGTGGAAGAGTGTGATCCTTCGGCGACGCAGGGTGAACACATGCCAGAGGCCCCCCGGCACAATCTTCCAGCAGAGCCCAATCGGTTCGTGGGCCGCGAACGCGACCTCGACGACCTGCGCGGGCTGTTCGGCGAGACGCGCGTGGTCACGTTGTGCGGCGTCGGCGGCATCGGCAAGACCCGGCTGGCCCTGCGGGTGGCCGCCGGGCTGGTGGGTGGCTATCCGGGCGGGGTGTGGCTGGTCGAGCTGGCCCGCATCAGCCGTCCGGAGCAGATCGTCCAGGAGATCGCCCGGGTGCTGCGGGTGCGCGAGGAGAGCGGGCGCCCGCTGCTCGACACCGTCACCGCCCGGCTGCGCGAGCTGCGCTGCCTGCTGCTGCTCGACAACTGCGAGCACCTGGTCGACGGGTGCGCCGAGCTGGCCGCCGAGCTGGTCGCCTGCTGCCCCCGGCTGGACATCCTGGCCACCAGCCGGGAGCCGCTGCGCATCGCCAGCGAGCTGATCTGGCGGGTGCCGCCGCTCGACCTGCCCGAGATGGGATACGCCGACGCCGAGTCGGTGCAGCTGTTCATGGACCGGGCCGCCGCCGCCGGCACCCGGCTCGGCCCCGACAGCCTGCCCGACGTGGTCCGCCTGTGCCAGGCGCTCGACGGGCTGCCCCTGGCCCTGGAGCTGGCGGCGGCCCGTACGAGCCTGCTCAGCCCCGGGCAGATCGCCGACCGGCTCGACGACCGCTTCTCGCTGCTGACCACGGGCGGCCGTACCGCCCCGGCGCGGCAGCGCACGCTGCTGGCCACCGTCGACTGGAGCTACGACCTGCTGTCGGCCAAGGAGCAGGTGCTGCTGCGCCGGCTGTCTGTCTTCGCCCGCGACTTCGACCTCGACCTGGCCGAGCAGGTCTGCGCCGAGCGGCCCATCGCCCGGGACGAGATCGTCGACCTCCTCGGCGGCCTGGTCGACAAGTCCCTCGTGCTGTGCGACGAGGAACGCAGGCGCTACCGCATGCTGGAGACGATAAAGCGGTACGCGATGAAGCGGCTGGAGCGGGCCGGCGAGCGCGAGGACGTCCGCGAGCGGCACCTCACCGTCCTGTGCGACCTGCAGGAACGCCACTTCACGACCGAGATGGTCCGGCCGGGCGTGCCCTGGCCGGAGCGGCTGGAGTGCCTGACGGCCAGCAAGCAGCTCCTCGACGACCAGCGGGCCGCCCTCGACTGGGCCGCCGAGTCCGGCAACGCGCGGCTGGGCCTGCGCCTGTGCGCCGCCAGCACCGCCCTGCTGCCCATCTCCGGCAACCTGACCGAGATCGTCGGCTGGATCGAGCGGCTGCTCTCGCTCGACCTCGAACCGGTGCCCGACGGGCAGGTCGCGCAGGGCAAGGCGTACCTCGCCTACGGGCTGGAGGCCCGCGACGAGCTCAGCCGGTCGCTGGAGGTGGCCACGGAGAGCCTGGCGGGCCTGGGCGAGGAGAACGTGTTCACCCGCTGCGTCATGCACAGCCTCGTGGTCGTCGTCCTGCTCCGCATGGGCCGCATCGACGAGGCGCTGCACCACGCCGAGCGCGGCCTGGCCGAGGCCACCGCGTCGGGCGACGCCTGGAACCAGGCGGCGGGGCTGGCCGGGCTGTCGGCGGTGGCGCTGACCAGGGGCCGGCTGCGCGAGGCCCAGCGGCTGGGCGACGAGGCCCTGGCGCGGGCGCGCGAGCACGGCCACCGCTGGCTCATGGCCAGGATGGCCGCCCAGCTCGGCGCGGTGGCCGAGGCCCGCGGCGACCTGGAGACCGCCAAGTCCCGCTACGAGCTGGCCGTCCCGTGGTTGTGCGAGCTGGGCAGCGACTCGGACCTGGCGCGCTGCCTGGCCAGGGTGGGCCGGGTCGCGGCCATGCTGGGCGAGTTCGCCGCGGCCAGGGAGCGGCTGGCCGACAGCCTCGCGCTGAGCCGGCAGACCGGCCAGCGGCAGGGGGTGGCCCGGTGCCTGGCCGGCCTGTCGGTGCTGGCCGAGCACGAGGGCGACCTCGACGGCGCGGTGCTGGCCGCCGCCGCCGCGGCCACGCTGCGCGAGTCGATCGGCCAGCACTCGGCCACGATCCGGATCGAGGAGCTGCTCTCGCGCGCCCGCGCCAAGCTCGGCGAGGGCCGCACGGCCTCCCTGTGGTCGCGCGGCCGGGCGATGAGCCCCGACGCCGCCGCCCGCCAGGTGCTGGCGGGGGAGCGGCCCGCGGCGCCGCCGCCCGTGCCGGCCGAGCCGGTCAGGCACTCGCTGCTGACCGTGCGCGAGCTGGAGATCGCCGGCCTGCTCACCCGCGGGCTGTCCAACCGGGCCATCGCCGAGGAGCTGGTGATCAGCCCGGCCACGGTCGCCCGGCACATCGCCAACATCATGGAGAAGCTGGGGTACACCTCACGCGCGCAGATCGCGGTGTGGGCCGCCGAGCACCCCAGCGCTTCTGCATAGGGATCTGCATATTCCGCCCCATGTAGGCACGTGACCCCCTCCCTACCGTGGACGCCATGGATGAGCACATCGTCATGGTGGACTCCGGCACGGGCGTGGAGCTCACCGAGAAGCAACTGGACGAGCGGTCGGCGATCGCGACCGCCCAGTTGCGGCGCAGAGGGGTGCGCGCGGGCGACACGGTGCTCGTCTGCCTGCCCGTGGGGCCCGACCTGCTGGTGGCGGCGGACGCGGTGATGGCGGCGGGCGGCGTCGTCTGGCCGGTGCCCGCCGACCTGGACCGGGCCGGGCTGGGCGAGCGCATCCGGGCCAGCGGCGCCCGGGTGATGATCTCCGACGTGCCGGAGGCGGTGGAGGCGGCCGAGGAGTCGCGGGTGCGGATCGTGATGAGCGTGGCCGAGCTGGGCGGGCGGCATCCGTATCCGCGCAGTCGCCGACAGTCCACGGAAAGTGATCGCACGCGGTCGGCCGGAGGTGGAGACTGAGCGCACCTGTGATCCTCCGCTGACCCTGGGCACCGACATGACTCCGCCAGTTCCGCACAACCTGCCCGCAGAGCCCAACCGTTTCGTCGGCCGCGGGCGCGACCTGACCGAGCTGAGCACGCTGGTCCACGACGAACGCGTGGTCACGCTGAGCGGCGTCGGCGGCATCGGCAAGACCCGCCTGTCGCTGCGGGTGGCGGCCAGGGCCGCGCCGGGCTTCGCCGACGGCGTCTGGCTGGTGGAGCTGGCCCGCCTGGCCGACCCCGCGCTGATCGTCAACGAGATGGCCGGGGTGCTCGGCGTCCGCGACGAGGCGCCGGGGCGGCTGCTCGACGGCCTGCGCGTACGGCTGCGCGAGGCCAGGGCGCTGATCGTGCTCGACAACTGCGAGCATCTGGTCGACCGCTGCGCCGAGCTGGTCGCCGGACTGATCGCCGACTGCCCCCAGCTGCGTTTCCTGCTCACCAGCCGCGAGCCGCTGCGCATCCCCGGCGAGCTGGTCTGGCGGGTGCCGCCGCTGGAACTGCCCGACGACCACCATCCCGACGCCGAGTCCGTGCTGCTGTTCGTCGAGCGGGCGCTGGCGGCGGGGGCCCGGTCGGTGACCGGCAGCATGGACGACGTCGTCCGCCTGTGCCGGGCGCTCGACGGCCTGCCGCTGGCGCTGGAGCTGGCCGCGGCCCGCACGAGCCTGATGAGCCCGGGGCGCATCGCCGACCGCATCGGCGACCGGTTCACCCTGCTGACCAGGGGCGACCGGACCGCGCCCGCCCGCCAGCGCACCCTGCTGGCCACCGTCGAGTGGAGCCACGACCTGCTGCGGCCCAAGGAGCGCGTGCTGCTGCGCCGGCTGTCGGTCTTCGCCGGGCTGTTCGACCTGACCGTGGCCGAACGGGTGTGCGCCGACGGCGGCATCGTGCCGAGGGCCGAGCTGCTCGACCTGCTCAACGGCCTGGTCGACAAGTCGCTGGTGCTGCACCACGACGGGCGCTACCGCCTGCTGGAGACCATCAGGCAGTACGCCGCCGAGCGGCTGGCCGAGGCGGGCGAGCTGACCCGGCTGCGCGACCGGCACCTGCGGGTGATCTGCGAGGAGATGGAGCACTGCTACCAGGCCGGCACGCTCGACCCGCGCATGCCCTGGTCCGCCCGCGTCCCGCACTTCGTCAGGGGCCGCGCGCTGATGGACGACTGCCGGGCGGCGGTGGAGCGGGCGGTGGAGTCGGCCGAGCCGGTGCTCGGGCTGCGCCTGGCCCGCGCCGCCCTGGCCATCCTGGCCGTACGCGGCGAGCTGGGCGAGACCGTCGGCTGGCACCAGCGGCTGCTGGCCCTCGACCTGTCCCGGGTGCCCTCCGACGTGCTCGCCGTGGCCAAGGGCGGCCTGGCGTACGGGCTGGAGATCTGCGACGAGCTGGCCCGCGCCGAGGAGCTGGTCGTGCAGGGGGTGGAGGAGCAGAAGCGGCACCCGTACACCCACTGGCTGGGCGTCACCTACAGCGTGGCGCTGGCCGTGTTCTTCCGCACCGGCCAGAGCGAGCGGGCGCTGCGCTACCTGGAGGAGCTGGAGGCGGCGGCCACCGGCCACGACGACCTGTTCAACCTGGCCACGGTCCGCATCGCCCAGCTCAACCTGGCGCTGTTCCGCGGTCAGCTCCGCCAGGCCCGCCGGCGCGGCGAGCAGGCGCTGGCCCTGGCCAGGGAGGCCGGCCACCACTGGACGCTGGCCAGGGCGCTGACCCACCTGGGCGCGGTGGCCGAGGCGGCGGGCGACCTGGAGGCCGCCATGACCTGCCACTCCTCGGCCCTGCCGCTGCTGGAGGACATGGGCAACCGGGTCGAGCTGGCCCGCTGCCAGGCCAAGCTGGGCCGGGTGGCGGCCCGCATGCACGACTACCCGGCCGCCCGGCTGCACCTGGCGGCCAGCCTGGCCCTGAGCACCCGTACCGGCCAGCGCAGGGGCGTGGTGCGGGCGCTGACGGCCATGTCGGCGCTGGCGGCCGAGCAGGACGACCTGGAGGGCGCGGTGCTGGCCGCCGCCGCCGCGACCGCGCTGCGCGAGGCCATCGGCCAGTACGGCGTCCCCGGCCCGGTGCAGGAGCTGCTCACGCGGGCCAGGGCCGGGTTCGGCGAGGGCCGGGTCTCGCTGCTGTGGGCCAAGGGGGCCCGGCAGTCGCCCGACGAGGTCGCCAGGCGCGTGCTCGATCCCGGCCAGGCCGTTCCCGCGGGGCCGTCCGGGCCGCCGCCGGGGGCCTGGCAGGGCGGGCTGACCGGCCGGGAGCTGGAGATCGCCGCGCTGCTCACGGGCGGGCTGAGTAACCGGGCCATCGCGCTGAAGCTGGTGATCAGCCCGGCCACGGTGGCCCGGCACGTCGCCAACATCATGGAGAAGCTGGGCTTCGCCTCTCGGGCCCAGATCGCGGTGTGGGCCACCGGGCACGGCCTGGAAAGGGACCACGAATAAGCTGGTATTCATGCCTTTCGCGCCACATTTCCCGGTGATGCTCAGGACAGAGGACGGTGTCCGCATCGACGCCGCCCACACCCCCTCGGCGGCCGGGGACATCGGGATCGTCATGGCGCACGGCTTCACCGGATCCTGGCGCGAGCGCACCGCCCGCCGCATCGCGCACGTGCTCAGCGGCTACGGCGGCGTGCTCGCGTTCGACTTCCGCGGCCACGGGCGCTCGGGCGGCGAGACGACGGTCGGCGACCTGGAGATCCTCGACGTGGAGGCCGCCGTACGGCATGCCCGCGTGGTCGGCTACCGGCGGATCGCGGTCGTGGGCTTCTCCATGGGCGCGGCGGTGGCCGTCCGGCACGCGGCGCTGCGCCGGGGCGTGGACGCGGTGGCGGCGGTCAGCGGCCCGGCGCGCTGGTACTACCGGGGCACCAAGCCCATGCGCCAGGTCCACTGGGCCATCGAGCAGCCGTTCGGCAGGTTCGCCGCCCGGCTGGCCAAGCGCACCAGGATCGCCGGCGGCCAGTGGGACCCGATCCCGATGCCGCCGCACGAGGCCGCCGCCCTGGTCTCGCCCGCCCCGCTGCTGGTCGTGCACGGCGACGCCGACGCCTTCTTCCCGCTGGACCACGCCCACCAGCTCTACGACGGCGCCCGCGAGCCCAAGGAGCTGTGGATCGAGCCGGGCTACGGGCACGCGGAGTCGGCCGCCAGCCCCGAACTCATCCGGCGTATCGGTAAATGGATCTCCTCGAACCTTTCGTGAGTAATACCCGTCTATCTAAGACGGATGGAAAGGATCCGCCAGGAGAAAAGTCCTCGGGGAAGGAAACCGCCTTCGCGGTGACCGTGGGACATACTTCAGTAGCCGGGCAGTCGCCGACTGTAGGCGGCGGATCCGGCACCTAGCGTCGCGGGGGCACGCTGGGTGCCTTCCCCGGCCCGCGAGAGGGGCCCCGCGGCGCGCGGGGCCCCTCTTCGCCCGCCGCTAGCCCAGCCGGGCGATCGTCTTGTACTCCAGGTAGCCGTTCAGGCCCTCGGGGCCGAGCTCGCGGCCGATGCCGCTGGCCTTGAAGCCGCCGAAGGGCGCGTTCGACTCCAGCATGAAGCAGTTGACGCCGTAGGTCCCGGTGCGCACCTGGCGGGCGACGTTCATGCCGCGCTCGGCGTCGGCCGTCCAGACCGTGCCGGCCAGGCCGTAGTCGCTGTCGTTGGCGATGCGCAGGGCGTCGGCCTCGTCCTCGTACGGGATCACCGCCAGGACCGGGCCGAAGATCTCCTCGCGGGCGATGCGCATGTCGTTGCTGACGTTGGCGAAGACCGTGGGGGCGACGTACCAGCCGCGGTCGCGCGGACGGTCGAGGCCGCCGACGACGACCTTGGCGCCCTCGTCCATGCCGATCTTGATGTAGCCCTCGACGCGCTCCTGCTGGCGCTTGGCCACCAGCGGGCCGATGCCGGTCGCCGGGTCGGCCGGGTCGCCGACGGGCTGGGAGTTGACCATGTTCGCCACGGCGTCCACGACCTCGTCGTACCGGCTGCGGGAGGCCAGGATGCGGGTCTGGGCGACGCACGCCTGGCCGTTGTTCATCAGCGTGGCCATGGCCAGGAAGCCCATGCTGGCCTGCAGGTCGGCGTCGTCCAGGATGATGGCGGCGGACTTGCCGCCGAGCTCCAGGCTGACCCGCTTGAGCTGCTCGCCGCAGATGGAGGCGATGCGGCGGCCGGCGGCGGTGGAGCCGGTGAAGGCCACCTTGTCGACGCCGGGGTGGGAGATCAGGTGCTCGCTCACCTCGCGCCCGGCGGGCACGATGTTGAGCACGCCCGCCGGGATCCCGGCCTCGGCCGCCCACTCGGCCAGCAGGTACGCGTCCAGCGGCGTCTCGGGCGCGGGCTTGAGCACGATCGTGCACCCGGCCAGCAGCGCGGGCGCGACCTTGGTCATGGTCACGAACTGGGGCACGTTCCACGGGACGACGGCCGCGACGACGCCGACCGGCTCGCGCCGCACGGTGATCGGCCCGAACAGCCCGGGACGCTCCTCCTCCTGGGCGAACTCCTTGCCCAGCCCGGCGTAGAACTGCAGCATGCCGAGCGGCTGCGGCGCCTGCGCGAGGTTGGAGAAGGTGATCGGCGAGCCCATCTCCTCGGTGATCAGGGCGGCCATCTCGCCCTGGCGCTCGTTGTAGATCGCGGCCAGCCGCTCGATCACGGCGGCCCGCTCGGCGAACGTCATGCGCGGCCACGGCCCGTGGTCGAACGCCTGGCGGGCGGCGGCCACCGCGCGTTCCACGTCCTCGGCGGCGGCGTCGGGGACGCGGCCCACGACCTCCTCGGTGTGGGGGGAGATGACGTCGATCGTCCCGGTGCCCGCCGGGGTCACCCATTCGCCCCCGATGAACAGCTTGTCGTGCTGGCGCATGTCGTGAGCCTCCTGCTTGACCGAATGCTTGCTTGCTGGGCGTACGCCTCAAGGCGACCGAACCATGTTCTGTCCGGGCGCGCAAGAGGGGCGCGGCAGCGGTGTGCCGCGCCCCTCGGGGCGTCGCTAGCGGGGGTCGCCCAGCAGGTGCCGCATCGACCGCTTGACCAGGTCCGTACGCGCGGCCTGCCCGGTCAGGCTCTCCACGCCGAAGCCCAGATAGACGGTGTCCGCGGTGACGATGCCGCCGCCCTCCTCGAAGACCTGGTCGGTGCGGAACCAGTTGTTGATCGAGGGGGCCGAGCCGGCCGGCGGCGCGGCGACGGCCCAGCCGCCGAGGTCGGACTCGAAGGAGGTGCCACCGGCCGCCGCGCCGTCCAGGGTGACCTCGGCGTCGTCGAGGAAGACGCCCGCGCCCTGGGTGGACCAGTCGCTGACGTAGGAGATCGACAGCTCGACCCGCCTGCCCGCGTACGGGGTCAGGTCCACCTTCCACTGCTGCCAGCCGCCGGAGTTGCCCGAGGCGGCGTGCCACGCGCCGGAGGACCCGGTCGGCTCGCAGGCCGCGCCCTGGTAGTGCCGGGTGAACGGATGGATCACCCGCCAGCCGCCGCTGTTGTCGGCCTTGCAGCTCTCGCCGGTGCTCTGCGAGGTGTGGCCGTTGACGTCCGGGAGGGTGGTCCAGTCGTCGGCGCCCGCGGTGTGCGCCTCGACCGTCAGGAAGTCCCAGTCGGCCTCGGTGTCGTAGGAGGTCCAGAACGACA
This sequence comes from Nonomuraea sp. NPDC001636, assembly GCF_040298265.1. Taxonomy (NCBI): domain Bacteria; kingdom Bacillati; phylum Actinomycetota; class Actinomycetes; order Streptosporangiales; family Streptosporangiaceae; genus Nonomuraea; species Nonomuraea sp. NPDC001636. The sequence goes on along the minus strand of NZ_JBEOZT010000003.1, from coordinate 303,685 downwards.
GGTCGCCGGAGCTCCTGCCGGTCAGGTCCACGGTCGTGGTCAGCCGTTTCCAGGAGACGTCGGCGATGCCGCTGTAGACGTCCCAGGAGCCGGTGTGGGGGTCGAAGGGGCCGCCGGGGCGTACCCACTTGACCTGGGCCGAGCTGGCGAACAGCGGGAACTGCGCCGGGGGCAGGATGGCCGAGGTGGCCACGAACGAGTTGGTGTGGCTCGGCTGCAGCGTGCCGGCGAAGCCCTCGAACGCGCCGCCGTCGCCCTTCAGCGCGAACGGCTGCCCGCTCGCCCGGTCGGCGCCCCCGTCGTCGAAGAAGACGTAGGCGCCCAGCCAGTACTGCTGGAAGTCGTTGAACACCTGGATGCACGGCGGGTCGTCGGGGACCGTGCACTCGGGGTGGCCGGGCTGGTCGGGCTCGTAGTAGTAGGCGCCGTTGTTGTTGGCGGCGTACGAGGGGTACTTGCCGGCGTGCAGCAGCTTGCCGCCCTCGTTCAGGTAGTCGCGCACCGCCAGCTCGGTGTCCACGCCGCCCTTCGACGTGGTGCCGGCGACCTGCCCGGGGGAGCGGGGGATGACGTCGTCGCCGGTCTCCCAGACCACCGCCTTGTAGTGGCTGAGCACGCCGAGCGGGTGCGGGGCCCGGCGGCCCATCTTGTCCATGTCGTAGACGTCGGTCGGGTAGCCGGCGTCCTGGAGCGCCTTGACGTAGTCGGCGGCGTACCTGGCCTCGGTCCCGCCCTGGGCCGGGCTGAGGCCGGTGACGTCCTCGGTGGCCAGCACGAGCACCTTGCCGCCGATGTCGTCCTGCACGGTGTAGGTGAAGTCGCCGCTCTTCCTGCCGATCGCGCTGAACCAGACCTTGACCTTGTCGCCCGGGCGGGTGCCGGTGATCTTTCCGCGCAGCCGGTGGTAGTAGCGGTCGTAGCCCTTGCCGTACCGCTCGCCGCCCTTCCACTCGCCGGTCGGCGCGATCCTCGTCCGGCCGCCGTTGACCTGGTAGTTGAGCAGGACGGGGCCGATCCTCCGCTTGGCGGTGACCTGGACGGCCTGGTCGGTGCCGTAGCTGAACTCGAACGGGTCGAGCACGAAGTCGGGCGTCCTGTTGCCCAGGTGGCTGACCGGCTCGACCGGGTCGGCCGCGGACCTGGCGACGTCGAGCGCGAACGGCAGGTTCTTCTCGAACTCCGCCTGCACGGCCGCCTCGTCGTCGGGGAAGACGAACCCGCAGCCGTCGCAGCCCTCGTCGAGCTCCGGCGTCCAGGACAGGGTGCCGTACCTGGCGTGGGCGTGGTCGTTGGTGTCGCCGTTCGTGGTGTAGAGCTCCGCGCCGAGGTCGGGGTCGAACCCGGGGACGGCCGGGGCGTCGTCGTCGCCGGTCAGGGCCTCGTAGATCGGGTTGTCCGCGGTCTTCGTGGCGATCTGGAACCCGCTGGGGTAGAGCAGCAGCGGGCCGAAGGAGTGGTAGTTCAGGTTCATCTCGAACCTGACCCGGTTGAGCAGGCCGTCCATGGCCCTGGTCTCCGGCTCGCTGGCCGGGCCGGTCCCGCGGAAGGTCTCGCTGCTCGGGATGCTCGACGAGCCCTCCTCGTCGTAGCGGAAGTTCGTCGGGAAGTTGCGGTTCGGGTCCACGCCGTCGCCGTTGGTGATCTTTCCGTCGCCGTCGTTGTCGCGCAGGTTCTTGCGCCACAGGCGGTTGCCCTCGGTGAAGGTGAAGTCGTAGCCGTCGGGGTTGGCCACCGGCACGAACCACAGCTCGGTCCGGTCGAGCAGGTCCCGCAGCGCCGACCTGTTGGCGATCACGTACTTCAGCAGCCGCATGTCCACCTCGGCGGCGATCCACTCGCGGGCGTGCTGGGTGGCCGAGTACAGCGTGGCGGGCTTGAGGCCGTCGGGCAGCAGCCGGGCGCCCGTGGAGACCTTGACGGCCAGGATGTCCTGGCCCTTGAGCGTCCTGCCGATGGATTGCAGCTTCACGATGTCCCTGTCGGCGTTCGCGATCGCCCTGAGCTGGTCGGCGATGCCGCCGCGTTCGGAGTACGACCGCCACACGGTGTAGCCGCCTGCCGCCTGGGCCTTGGCGGCCTGGAGGTTGCTCTGGCCCTGCGGGTTGCGCACGGGCTCGGGCCGCAGGCCGAGCTTGGCCAGCCCGGCCAGGTCGGCCTGGGCGGCGGTCAGCTCGACGTGCTCCTTGTCGCCGCCGTTCTGGTGCTGGACGACGTCGAAGCCCTTCTCCCGTAGGAACTGGGCGGTGCCCGGCTTGCCGTCCACCTGGTAGAGGTCGATGCGGTCGCCGGGCGGCAGCGGATCGACCGACGCCTCGGCAGCAAGGGGGACGAGGGAGGTGCCCAGGCCGAGCAGCACGGCCGCGGCGATGGTCATGGTTCGAGACACGATCTGCCCCTTCGCAGAGACGAGTTCGATCGCCATCTCAGACCGGGATCAAGCCCTCCACAAGGCCCAATCTTTTAGATCTTCCTTATTTCCGACAAAGGACCATGTACCTCGCCAAAGGTGCGTCAGTTGGCTGGTTCGGATGACAGCCATCAAGATCATCTTCTATAGTTTCGGTCCGTCTATGCGAGGAGGGGACGGGTGTGAGGATCTGGCGGCTCGCCGCGGTCTTCGTCGTCCTCTCCGGGCTGCTCGGGCTCGCCTCCCCGCAGCCGGCGTCGGCCGATCCCAACATCGACGAGCTGCGCAGACTCACCAAGCAGGCGTCCCGGCTCAACGACCTCTACCGCGGCCAGATCCAGAGCCTGGAGGAGATCAGGATCCAGGCCAAGAACGCCACCGACACCTCCGGCGACCTGGCGGCGCGCCTGGCCGCGGCCCAGGCCGGCGTGGCCGAGATCGCGCGCCAGGCGTACGTCAACGGGCCCCTCGACGGCATGCAGCTGTTCGGCCTCAGCGTCGACCCGGCCATCGCGCTCGGGCAGGCCGCGAACATGTCGTACATGGCCGCCGAGCGGACCGAGCGCGTCCGGAGCATCCAGAAGCTCATCGCGAAGTCCAAAGAGGCCAAGCTCAACGCCAACGACAAGATCGACAAGCTGAAGAAGGAGATCAAGACCCTTCAGGGCAAGCGGCGCGAGATCGAGCGCCTGCTCGCCAAGTACGGCTTCCAGCAGCCCGGCGGCGCCGAGGGCCTGACCCAGCGCATGATCACGGTACGCGCCGAGATCATGCAGAACTTCCCGATGAAGTACGGCGTGGGCTGCCTGCGCCCCGGCGACCCCGGCGAGCACGGCAAGGGCCGGGCCTGCGACTTCATGATGTCCCGCGGCGGCACCATGGCCACCGGGGCCGACGCCGACCGCGGGGACGCCCTGGCCGAATGGCTCATCAAGAACGGCGCGCGGATCGGCGTCATGTACATCATCTGGAAGCAGCGCTACTACGACATCCGATCAGGCGGAGGCTGGGACCCCATGTCCGACCGGGGTGGCGTGACCGCCAACCACTACGACCACGTTCACGTCTCGGTGTTCTGAGCGACCCGCTCCCGGTACCACGCGTAGGACGCCTTCGGGGTGCGGCGGCCCGTGGCGAAGTCCACGTGCACCAGGCCGAAGCGCTGGTGGTAGCCCTCGGCCCACTCGAAGTTGTCCAGCAGCGACCAGACGAAGTAGCCGCGCACGTCCACGCCCTCGGCCCGCGCGGCCATGACGGCGTCGATGTGGCCGCGCAGGTAGTCGATGCGGGCCTGGTCCTCGACGGTGCCCTGCGGGGTGAGCTCGTCGGGCTGGGAGCAGCCGTTCTCGGTGACGTGGATCGGCGGGAGCGCGCTGCCGTACCGGGCCTTGAGGCCGGTCAGGAGCTCGCGCAGGCCGTCGGGGACGACCGGCCAGCCGAACGCGGTCGTGGGATACCCCGTGACGCCGGTGTCGGTGAACGGGAGCACCTCGCCGGGCGGCGGGGCGGCGATCCGGGTGGGGTTGTAGTAGTTGATGCCGAGGGCGTCCAGGGGGGCGGAGATGGTCTCCAGGTCGCCCTCGCGGACGAAGTCGAGGTCGGCGGCGTAGGCCGAGAGATCCGGATACCTCCCGAGCAGCACCGGGTCGTTGAACAGCCGGTTGTGCAGGACGTCGTAGGCGTCGGCGGCCTTGACGTCCGCCTCCTCCCGCGAGGCGGGCCAGACCGGCGTGCAGTTGTTGGTGATGGCCACCTGCCGCGCGCCCGCCGCCCGCAGGGCCGCGACCGCCAGGCCGTGGCCGAGGAGCTGGTGGTGGGCGACGGGGAGGGCGTCGAGCAGCAGGGCCTGGCCGGGGGCGTGGATGCCCATGGCGTGGCCGAAGGCCATGTGCACGAACGGCTCGTTCAGGGTGATCCACAGCGGGATGCGGTCGGCCAGGCGCTCGGCGACGATCGCGGCGTAGTCGGCGAAGCGGCCGGCCGTGTCGCGGTCGGTCCAGCCGCCGCGGTCCTGGAGTGCCTGGGGCAGGTCCCAGTGGAAGAGCGTCGGCACGGGCTGGATGCCGGCCGCCAGCAGGCCGTCGGTGAGGCGTTCGTAGAAGTCGAGGCCCGCGGGGTTGACCTCGCCGGCGCCCAGCGGCTGCACCCGCGGCCAGGCGACGGAGAAGCGGTAGGCGTTCACGCCGAGGCCGGACATGAGGGCGATGTCCTCGCGCCAGCGGTGGTAGTGGTCGCAGGCCACGTCCCCGGTGTGGCCGTCCCTGGTCCGGCCGGGCTCGTGGGCGAAGGTGTCCCAGATGGACGCGCCCCGGCCGTCCTCGGCCACCGCGCCCTCGATCTGGTAGGCGGCGGTCGCCGTACCCCATAAGAACATCTCGGCTCCTTTATGCGAGTATGGCTCATGTTAACGGACGGCAAAGTGGCCGGTCTGTACCTGCTGGTAATAAGCCAGGATGGGGAGCATGACGAGTACCTTGCGCCGCCGTCCCGCCCAGCGCCGGAGCGTGGAGCGGGTGGAGCGGATGCTCGACGAGTGCGCGCTCCTGCTCGACGAGGTGGGCTACGAGGCGTTGACCACGAAGGAGGTCGCGCGCCGCGCCGAGGTCCCCATCGGCACCTTCTACCAGTTCTTCCACGACAAGCAGGGCCTGGTGCGCGCCCTCGCGCTGCGCAACCTGGAGGCGTTCCTCCAGCGGATCACCCAGCGCATCGCCGAGGCCGACCTCGGCCACTGGACCGACCTGGTCGACCTGGCCATCGACGAGTTCGTCGACATGAAGCGCACCACCCCAGGGTTCGCGGTGGTCGACTTCGGCGAGGTCCTGCCCACCCCGGGCGGGCCGCCGCTGGAGGGCACCAAACGCACGCTCGACAGCGCCCTCGACAACAACGTCATCGTGGCCGACCGGTTGCGCGCCCTCACCCTCGCCCTGCTCGACGCGCCCGCGGGCCCCGGGCTCGACCGGGCGCTCGTGGTGGCCGTCGAGGCCACCGACGCCGTGCTCAAGCTCGCCTTCCGGGCCGATCCCGGCGGCGACGCCGACCTGATCGCCGAGTGCAAGCAGCTCGTCCGCCGCTACCTCGCCGACCACCTGCCCTGATCCCTAGGCGACGGCGTCCAGGCGGGCGCGCAGCTCGGCGTCCAGCTTGACGTCGGCCGCGCCGACGACCTCGTCGAGCTGGGCCGTCGTGGACACGCCGACCACGGGCACGTGACCGTCGGCCATCAGCCACGCCAGCACCACCTGGTTGGGCGTCGCGCCCAGCTCGCCGGCGACCTCGCGCAGCACGGCCAGGCGGCGGGCGGTGCCCGGGTGGTCGTAGATCTCCGGCATGGGCCGGTCGGCCCGCGTGTAGGCCCCCGCCATCAGCGTGTTGTAGGCCCACAGCGTCACGTCCGGCTCGGCGGCGACGTAGTCGAGGGCGTCGTCCGAGGCCAGCGTGTGGCCGCCCTCCGGGAGCCGGGTGAAGGGCCGCGGGCGCAGGTAGGTGTGGCGGAGCTGGAGGTGGCCGTACGGCAGCCAGCCGTGCGCGCCCGACAGGTTCCTGGCCCGCTCCAGCCGCCAGGCGGCGATGTTGCTCGCTCCCAGCGCGCGGACCTTGCCCTGCTCGGCCAGCGTGTTCAAGGCGCCGAGCGTCTCGTCCAGCGGCACGGAGCGGTCTTCGATGTGCGACCAGTACAGGTCCACGTAGTCGGTCCGGAGCCTGCGCAGGCTGCCCTCGGTGGCCCGCGCGACGGCCGCCGCCGACAGGCCCTCGGCCGAGTCGAGGGTGCGGTCGCCTGGCACGGTCGGCCGGGCCCCGCCCTTGGTGCCGATGAAGATGCGGTCCCGGTTGCCGCGCGCGGCCAGCCAGGCGCCGATGGCCTCCTCGCTCTCGTCGCCGGTGCAGCCCTCGTTCCAGAAGGGGTAGTTGTTGGCGGTGTCCAGCATGGTGCCGCCGGCGTCCTGGAAACGGTCGAGGATGGCGAAGGTCTCCCGCAGGCCGACGCCGGTGCCGAACGGGATGGTGCCGAGTGCGATGTTCATGGGGCAGACCCTCGGACCTGGAGCGCACTCCATGTCAAGTCGTTGACCTGGAGTGCGCTCCAGGTGAAAGACTGGGCGCGTGAGCGTGTACACCCCCGCCGAGGTCGTCGAGGAGACCGGCTTCAGCCTCGACACTCTCCGCTACTACGAGAAGATCGGCCTGCTGGAGCGCGTGGAGCGCAACGCGGCCGGCCAGCGCAGGTTCAGCGAGGAGGACGTCGGCTGGCTCGGCATGATCCGCTGCCTGCGCGACACCGGCATGCCCATCGCCATGCTGCTGCGCTTCGCCGAGCTCGTCCGCGGCGGCGACGACACGATCCCCGACCGCATCAGGCTCCTGGAGGAGCACGACCGGCAGGTCCAGGCCCAGATCGCCAACCTGGCCGAGCGCCAGAACTACATCCACCGCAAGATTTCCTACTACCGCAGCGTCCTGTAGCCCTGCCTTGGTGGTCCGGTTGTTAGACCAAGGACCATGGCGGGAACCAGGGCGAAGCAGATCGACGTCCCGCTGGGCCGCATGGCCTTGCTCTGCGCGGCCCTGCTGTTCGTCCTGCTGGCCCACATCACGGTCGTCCAGGGGTTCGGGACGCGGGGGCTCAACGCCGACCGCCGCAACGAGCGCTCGCTCATCGCCCGGTTCGCCCGTCCGCGCGGCGACATCCTGACCTACGACGGCGCGACCGTGGCCAGGAGCCGCCCGACGCCCGGCGGCGGCCCGTACCGGTTCCAGCGGGTCTACACCGACGGCGAGCTCTACGCCCCCGTGACCGGCTACATGTCCCTCTACCGGTCCACGGGCGTGGAGGAGGCCGAGGACGGCGTCCTGTCCGGCGACGACGCCAAGGTCAAGGTGCGCTCGATGGTCAGCGACGGCGACGTGGCCGGCGCCGACGTGCGGCTGACCATCGGCCAGCGCACCCAGTGGGCCGCCTACCACGCCCTGGAGGCCGCCGGCGTGCCCGGCGCGGCCGTGGCCATCGACCCGGCCACCGGCGCGATCCTCGCCCTGGCCAGCTACCCGTCCTACGACCCCAACACGCTGGCCACCTTCGACCCCGCCCGGCTCGACGGCGCCCTCGACCGGCTGCGCGAGGCCCCCGGCCGGCCCCTGCTGAACCGGGCGCTGGACCAGGTCTATCCACCGGGGGCCACGTTCAAGGTGGTGACCACGGCCGCGGCGCTGGCCTCGGGCGAATACACGCCCACGGCCCCCGTGGACGCCGCCGTCCGCCCGCGGCTGCCCGCCTCGATCGCCGGCTCGTGCGGCAGGTCCCGGCCCACGCTGCTGCGCGCCTTCCAGACCTCGTGCGACTCCGCGTTCGCGGGCATCGGGGTGCAGCTCGGCCAGGACATCCTCAGGGATCAGGCCGAGGCGTTCGGGTTCGGCGACGGCGACCTGCGCGTGCCGATGGCCCCGGCGCGCAGCACGTACCCGCAGGGCATGGACCGGGCGCGGACCGCACTGTCGGCCGTCGGCCGGGACCAGGACCGGGCGACGCCGCTGATGGTGGCGATGTTGTCGGCGGCCGTGGCCAACAACGGCGTGCTGATGCGGCCGTACCTGGTGGAGGAGGTGAGCCTGCCGGACGGCACGCTGCTCGGCCAGGCGGGGCCGCAGCCGTACCGCACCACCATGACGACCGTCCAGGCCCGCTACCTGGCCGCGATGATGACCGCGGGGACGCACGCGGGCGGGCCGGGCGCGGCCGTCGCCGTCCCCGGCGTCGAGGTGGCCGCCAAGATCGCCGCGACGGGCGGCGAGCACGCGCTGGCCACGGCCTTCGCCCCGGCGACCGCCCCGGAGGTGGCGGTCGGCGTGGTGCTGGAGCACCCCGGCCCCCGGGCCGGCGCGGTGGCGCAGGTGGCCCGCACGGTGCTGGAGGCCGCGCTGGCCTGACCGCGGGCCGCCGAGTTCGCCGCCGATTGACTCTGGGCGCGAACGGTAGTTGATGCCACACTCACAGTGATGCTGCGAACCGCCGATTTCCGCAACCTGCCGGCCGAGCCCAACCTGTTCGTGGGCCGGGAGTCCGATCTCGATGAGCTGGCCCACCTCGGCCGCGTCTCGCGCGTGGTGACGCTGTGCGGGGCGGGGGGCATCGGCAAGACGCGCCTGGCCCTGCGCCTGGCCGCCAGGGTCGCCGCCGAGCACCCCGACGGCGTGTGGCTGGTCGAGCTGGCCGACGTGGAGAAGGGCGAGCTGCGGGAGCGGGTCCGCGCCGCGCTCGGCGTCGCCGAGGACCTGGCGGACACCATCGGCGGCCGCCGGGTGCTGCTCGTCCTGGACAACTGCGAACCGGTGGTCGGCGAGTGCGCCGAGCTCTGCCGCGACCTGCTCGGCGCCTGCCCGCGGCTCACCGTGCTGGCCACCAGCCGCGAGCCGCTGCGGGTGCCGGGCGAGACGGTCTGGCGGGTGCCGCCGCTCTCGCTCGTCGGCGAGGAGAGCGAGGCCGTGCGCCTGTTCGTGACCAGGGCCGCCGCCGCGCGTCCCGGCTTCGAGCTGACCGAGGAGACGCTGCCGCTGGCGATCGAGCTGTGCCAGGCGCTCGACGGGCTGCCGCTGGCGATCGAGCTGGCCGCCGCCATGGTGCGGGTGTTGTCGGTCAGGCAGCTGGTCGAGCGGCTCGACGACCGGTTCAGGGTGCTGGCGGGCGGCGCCCGTACGGCCCACGCCAGGCACCGTACGCTGCGCGCCGCCGTCGACTGGAGCTACCGGCTGCTCAGCCCCCAGGAACGCCTGCTGCTGCGCCGCGTGGCGGCCTTCCGCTCCTGCTGGACGCTCGACCTGGCCGAAGCGGTGTGCGCCGGCTCCGGCCTGCCCGAGGAGGACGTGCTGCCGCGCCTGTGCGACCTGGTGGACAAGTCGCTGGTGGTGCTCGACGGCGAGGTCGCCGGCCAGGCCCGCTACCGGCTGCTGGAGACCGTCCGCGAATACGCGCTGGAGCGGCTCGCGGAGTCCGGCGAGGAGGCGGCGCTGCGCCGCGCGCACCTGGCCGCGCTCGCCGGGCTGGCCGGGCGGTTCAAGGACGTCCTCGCGCCGGGCACGCGCACGTCGTGGCCCGTGGTCGAGCGCTTCGTCAACCTGTTCGACGGGCTCAAGGCCGAGGTGGGCGCGGCCTGCGACTGGGCCGCGGCGAGCGGGTCGCCGCAGACGGCCCTGCGGCTGCTGACCGACGTGCGCTACCTGCTCATGGCCAGCGGGCGGCGGCTGGACATCGCCGACCGGCTCGACCGGCTGCTCGCGCTCGACGCCCCCGACGTGCCCGAGGGCTTACGCGGGCAGGCGATGATCCTGCGCGGTGAGCTGGCGCTCGCGGCCGGAGAGACGGGTCTCGCGGCGCGGTGCGTACAGATCGGGCTGGCGCTCTGCGTCGACGCCCAGGACGCCTACGGCGAGGCCGTGGGCCTGATCATGCTGGCCCAGGCGACCGGCGACCAGGAGTCCCTGGCCCCGGCCCTGGAGGCGGCGCGGCGGCGCGGCGACCCGATCCTGGAGTCGCTCGCCCAGGGCACCCGGGCCGACTTCGGCCTGCGGGCCGGCCGCCTGCACGAGGCCCGGCGCGCGTTCGAGGAGGTCCTGTCGCTGAGCGAACGGCTGGACAACCACCTCGGCCAGTCCTACGGGCACGTCGGCTTGGCCCAGATCGCCCGGCGCACCGGCGACCGGCCGGCCGCGCGGCGGCACTACGAGGCCGGCCTGCGCCTGCTGCGGCACATCGACGCCCGGCAGCAGATCGTGAGCTGCCTGGCCGGGCTCGGCCGCGTCGCGCTGGAGGAGGGCGACCTGGCCGAGGCCCGCGCGCGGCTCACCGAGGCGCTGGTGCTCAGCCGCGACGCGGGCCTGCGCGACAGCATCGCCCGGCGGCTGGCGGCCTGGGCGCGCCTGGTGGCGGCCGAGGGCGACGACCGGCGCGCGGTCCTGTTGGCCGCCGCCTCCCTGGGGCTGCGCGACCGCCGCCCCGACGCCCGCACCGAGGAGCTGCTGGCCCCCGTCCGCGAACGGCTGGGCGAGGCCGTGGTGGCGCTGCTGTGGGCCGAGGGCCTGGCGATGACGGCCGACCAGGCGGTCTCGTGCGCGCTCGGCGGCCCGTTGCCCGAGCTGCCGGCCGCGCCGGTCGCCCCGGCGGCCCAGGACAGCAGGCTGACGGCCAGGGAACGCGAGATCGCCGAGCTGGTCGCCCGCGGGCTGAGCAACCGGGCCATCGCCGACGAACTGGTGATCAGCCCGGCCACCGCCGCGCGGCACGTCGCCAACATCCTCGGCAAGCTGGGCTTCTCCACACGTACACAGATTGCCGCATGGGTGATCGGCGCACGCTGATCCCGGCGGGTTCTCTACACATCGCCGCCGCCCGCCGCTTACATCGTCGAATGGCCATGTCAGCGCATGTGCCGCCCCGGTCCGAACGCCTACCGTTCTGCATGTGATCGACCGCGCCCCGCGCTCCTCGTCCTCGCACCGGGGGCCGCGGCGGCCGATCGACCGAGGGACGTCACGCGTCCCGACGGAGCCGGGCCTTCTCGGAGGGGTGGGGGCCCGGTTCCAGGGCGCGTGACAGCGGGCTCGAGTCGCGCAGGGCTCGGGCCCGCCCACCTCGGCCCTGGGCTGGGGAAATGCACACCGCTCTACATAGATCGGTGGATGCGGCCGGCGCGCGGGCGACCGTACGTTGACGGGCATGACGCCGTCCGCCTCGTCCTCCGGCACCGTGATCCACGAGGTGTTCCGCCGGGCCTACGAGCGGGGCGAGCGGCCGGCGCTCATCGATCTGCGCGGCGGCCACGTCTACGGCTACCGCACCCTGGTGACCGAGGTGACCAGGGCGGCGTCCGGGCTGGTGCGCAGGGGAGCGCGCCGCGACCAGGTGGTAGGGGTGCACGTCTCCACGACCGGCACCCAGACCGTGGCCCTGCACACCGTGCTGGCGGCGGGCGGGGTGGCCGCGCCGATCGGTCCAGGGCTCGGCGCCGAGGAGGTGGCGGCGCTGCTGCGCGAGTGCGACGCCCGCATGCTGATCACCACCCCCGACCTGGCGGAGACGGCGATCGCGGCGGCCGACGGCTCCCGCGTGCGCCAGGTGGTCTCGCTCGGCCCGGCGCTCGACACGATCGACTTCCGCGGCCTGCTCGTGCTGGAGCCCACCGCGCTGCCCGCCCTCGACGCCAAGCGCCAGGACGCGCTGGCGCTGCCCGGCGGCGCCCGGCTCACCCATGCCGGCCTGCTGGCCAGGATGGCCGAGCTCGACGTGCCCGTCGGCCTGACGGAGTCCGACGTCGTGCTGTGCACGTGGCCGCCCGGCGCCGGCGCCGACCTGCCGGCCCTGGTCGGCCTGGCCGTGTCCAAGGGCGCGCTCGTCGTGGCCGCGGGCCACGGTGACCTGCCCGGATCCGGCTACGACGCGGGTGTCACCGTGCTCACCGGGCCGGCCGGCACGCTGGAGCGCGTGCACTGAGTATGCGGACCTGTTACCTGCTCCGCCCTTGACGTCGGCGCGCGCGAAGTGGGTTGATAGCCGTTGTTGACAACGTTGTCAAAGGTCACCAACTTCGGGGGATCGCGAAGGGAATGGTGTGCGATGCGACGGTGGTTAGCGGCCGTCTCGATCACGATGGCGGGCGTTCTGGGCCTGGCGGGCTGCGGCGGAGGCAGCGGCGGCAAGGCTGCTGAGCCGGGTTCGTCGAGCGGCGGCAAGCAGCAGGTGGAGGTCTTCTCCTGGTGGACGGGCCCCGGTGAGGCCGACGGCCTCGCGGCGATGAAGAAGATATTCGAGGACAAGAACCCGAACTACACGTTCTTCGACGCCGCCGTGGCGGGCGGCTCCGGCGACAAGGCCAAGGCGTTGTTGCAGTCGAAGTTGCAGGCCGGCACGCCGCCCGACACGTTCCAGGGGCACGCCGGCGCCGAGTTGCAGGGCTACATCAAGGCGGGCAACCTGGAGGACCTGACGTTCCTGTACGACGAGCTGAAGCTCAAGGACGTCTTCCCCGCCCAGCTCGTCGAGCAGATCAGCGTCGAGGGCAAGATCTACTCGGTGCCGGTCAACATCCACCGGTCCAACGTCCTGTGGTTCAACCCCAAGGTGCTCAAGGACGCCGGCATCGCGGCCGCGCCCAAGACGATCGAGGAGTTCATCGCCGACCTGGAGAAGGTCAAGGCCAAGGGCAAGATCCCGATCTCCGTCGGCTCGGAGTGGACCGCCACCCACCTGCTGGAGAACGTGCTGCTCGGCTCGCTCGGCACCGACGCCTACAACGCGCTGTTCAAGCCGGGCGCCGACTGGAGCGGCCCGCAGATGACGAAGGCGCTGGAGAACTACGCCAAGATCATGTCGTACGCGGGCGACCCGCAGGACGACTGGCAGCCCGCCGCCAAGCAGGTGGCCGACGGCCAGGCGGCGTTCAACATCATGGGCGACTGGGCCTACGGCTACTTCCACAACCCGCCGGAGGGCGGCCTCGGCAAGACGTCCAAGACGGACTTCGACTGGGCGCCCGCGCCCGGCACCGCGGGCACCTACATGTGGCTGTCGGACAGCTTCACGCTGCCCAAGGGCGCCAAGAACCGGGACGGGGCGGTCGCCTGGCTGAAGGTCGCGGCGAGCAAGGAGGGCCAGGACGCCTTCAACCCCAAGAAGGGCTCCATCCCCGCCCGCAAGGACGCCGACCAGTCGCTCTACACCGACTACCTGGCCGACGCGCTGAAGGACTGGTCGAGCGACAAGCTGGCCGGTTCCATCCAGCACGGCGTCTCGGTGAGCCAGCCGTGGCTGGCCTCGATCAACGAGGCGGTCGGGCTGTTCATCGGCAGCAAGGACGTCAAGGGCCTGCAGCAGGGCCTGGCCGACGCGGCCAAGGCCAACGCTCAGTGACGCATGCGGGTACGGCGGGACGCTCCCGCCGTACCCGCGCGAAGGGAAACGGTTGTGAGGCGGGCACGCACCTGGCTGCCCGGACTCCTCCTCGTCGCGCCGTCGATCGTGGCGATCGGCGTGTTCGTGTACGGCATGCTGGGCTGGAACTTCCGCCTGGCCATGACGGACCAGCACGATGAGGTGTCCGAGGGCACGTTCGTGGGGCTGAAGAACTTCGTCGACATCTGGGACCAGGCGCGCTGGCGTCTGTCGGTCGACCACGCGATCGTGTTCACGATCGTGTTCGTGGCGGGGGCGCTGGTGCTGGGCTGGTTCCTGGCGTTCCTCATGGAGAAGGGGATCTGGGGGGAGGGCACGTTCCGGGCGATCTACCTGTTCCCGATGGCCGTGTCGTTCGTCGCGACCGGCATCGTGTGGCGGTGGCTGATGAACTCGGGGACGGGTGAGCGGGCGGTCGGCCTGAACCGGCTGTTCGACGCGATCGGGCTGCCGCAGTGGCAGTGGTTCAGGGATCCGGACTGGGGGATGGCCGCGATGGCGCTCCCAGCGATCTGGCAGATGTCCGGATATGTCATGGCGTTGTTCCTGGCGGGCTTCCGCGGCGTCCCCGAGGAGCTGCGCGAGGCCGCGCGGGTGGACGGCGCCGGCGAGTGGGGCGTCTACCGGCACGTGGTGCTGCCCATGCTCAGGCCGGTCACCCTGTCGGCGCTGATCATCCTGGGACACATCTCGCTCAAGGTCTTCGACCTCATCGTGGCGGTGTCCGGCAAGCAGATCATCACCGACGTGCCCGCGGTGTTCATGTGGGTGGCGGTCTACGACTCGCACGACCCGGCGAAGGGGGCCACGATCGCCTCGTACATCGTGCTCAGCGTGGCGGTCTTCGTGATCCCGTACCTGATCTGGTCGGTGCGCAAGGAGCGCAGGCCATGACGGCCGTCGCGGCCCGGCGCAGGACCGGGTTCGGCCGGGTCGTGCGGTTCTGCCTGCTGCTCGCCCTGGTGGTCGTCGTCCTCGTCCCGATCTACGTGCTGCTGGCCACCAGCTTCAAGCCGCTCACCGAGGCCGACCCCGGCCAGGCGTGGAACCTGCCCAGGACGTGGACCACCGAGGCGTGGCGGGTGGCCTGGGAGAAGCTGGCCCCCGGCCTGTGGAACAGCGTGCTGCTGGCCGTCCCCGGCTCGCTGCTGTCGTGCGCGTTCGGGTCGATGAACGGCTACGTGCTGTCCAAATGGCGCTTCCCCGGCGCGGACGTGCTGTTCACGCTGTTCCTGTTCGGCATGTTCATCCCCTACCAGGGCGTGATGATCCCGCTGGTCAAGCTCATGGTCTGGCTGAACGAGCAGACCGGGCTGCAGGGCGTCTTCTACGGCGGCATCCCGGGCCTGGTGCTCGCGCACGTCGTGTACGGCATCCCCATCTGCACGCTGATCTTCCGCAACTACTACGTCACGATCCCCGACGAGCTGATCGAGGCCTCGCGGGTGGACGGCGCGGGCATGCTGCGCGCGTACTGGTCGGTCGTGCTGCCGGTGTCGTGGCCCGCGATCGCGGTGGTGATCATCTGGCAGTTCACCTCCCTGTGGAACGACTTCCTGTTCGCCGTCTTCATCACCGGGCCGCAGAGCTGGCCGACCACCGTCATGCTCAACAACATCGCCGGGGCCCAGGCCACCCCCTACAGCCAGCAGATGGCCGCGGCCGTTCTGGCCTCGATCCCGACCATGCTGATCTACGTGCTGCTCGGCCGGTTCTTCATGCGCGGCCTGATGGCGGGCGCGCTGAAGGGCTGACGCGGGACGGCTCGCTACGCCGGTGACCGGGCGGCCAGCGCGTCCCCCAGCGGCGTCCTGGCGTACAGGACGGAACGGCCGGTGCGGGTGCCGACGACCAGGCCCGTCCTGCGCAGGACGGCCAGGTGCCCGCCGGTCGCGCCGAGGCTCTGGCCGAGCAGGGCGGCCAGGTGGGTGGTCGTCGCGGGCACGGCCAGCTCGGTGAGCAGGCGCGCCCTGGTGCGGCCGATCAGCGGCGCCAGGTCGCCGTCCGGCACGCCGACCGCGGCGCCGGTGCCGCGCGCCGGGTAGACCAGCGCGTTGGGCCAGGCCGCCTCCAGGTACACGCCGACCGAGCCGGAGAAGGCGGTCGGCACGAACAGCAGGCCCCCGCCGCCCAGCACGTGCGAGCCGAGGCGGGTGTGCAGGCGCACCTCGATGTGCCCGTCCGGACGCCAGCGCACCTGGTCGCTCAGGTCGTCCAGCGCGGCGGCCCAGCCGTAGGCGGCCAGGCGTCCGGCCCGCTGGATCACGTCGCGTTCGAGGATCGTGTGGAGTCGCGGCCAGCCGACCGAGATGATCTCCCGCCACAGCGCCTCGTACGCGTCGGCCAGCACCTCCACCACCCGCGGCGAGAACAGCAGGTCCCGGATCGGCTCCGGCACCGGCGGCAGCGCCGCCAGAACCCGGGCGATCTCCTCGTGCGCCTGGGCGACCGGGGTCCGGCGCATGGAGGCCAGCTCGGTCTCGAACGGCACGCTCATCCCGGCCGGCGGCGGGGCGATGAAGTCGACGTTCGCGTAGCCCTTGTTGCCGCTGATCGCCGCCAGCGCGCGCAGCGCCGGATGCCGTCGCACCAGGTCGAGGTACGGGCCGCGCCAGCGCTCCACCCACCGGCGGTGCACGCCCGGCCCGTTCCTGCCGTCGAGCGTCCAGTGGGCGTGCATGGTCTCGATCAGCGGCGAGATCGCGAACCTGCTGGCCACCAGGTCCTGCGGGGTCACCTGGATTTTCAACGCCATCTTTCGGTTATATCCGAAACCATGGCCGGGCCGGACGCCGGTTCAGCAGCATCGGGGACGTGAGAGCGGCGACGTACGGCGACGTGTTCGCGGTCAAGGAGTTCCGGGTGCTGTTCGGCAGCTTCGCGCTGCTGGTCACCGGGGACTCGATCAAGATGCTGGCCCTGTCCGTGCTGGTGTACGCGCGGACGGGCTCCCCGGGGTTGTCGGCGGCGGCGTACATGGCGGGGTGGCTGCCGTACATCGTGGGCGGGATGTTCCTGCTGTCGCTGGCCGACCGGCTGCGGCCCCGGGCGCTGATGGTGACCGGCGAGCTGGTCCGGGCGGCGGTGTGCCTGCTGCTCGCCCACGCCGGGCTGCCGGTGTGGGGGATGCTGGCGCTGGTGCTGGTCAGCGGGCTGTTCTCGCCGGTGTTCGGCGCGGCCAGGTCGGCGGCGCTGCCGGACGTCCTGCCGGGGGACGCGTTCGTGCTCGGCCGGTCGGTGCTCGGGGTCACCTCGGCGGCCTCCCAGGTCGGCGGGCTCGCGGCCGGCGGCGCGTTCCTGGCCTTCGCCGGGGCGCCCGGCGCGCTGGCCGCCACCGCCGCGCTGTCGGCACTCGGCGCGGTGGTCCTGCGGTTCGGCCTGCCCGACCGTCCCGCCCGCGCCGCCGCGCGCGGCGGCGGGACGGGGGCCGTGCGGCAGACGTTGCGGGTGAACCGGTCGCTGCTGGCCGACCGGCGGGTGCGCGGGCTGCTGCTGGCCGGATGGCTGCCGACGATGTGCCTGGCCGGGGCGGAGGCGATGGTCGTGCCGTACCTGGGCGGTGAGGGACGGGCGGGCGTGGTGCTCGCCGCGGCGGCGGCCGGGATGGCGGTGGGGGAGTTCACCGTGGGCAGGTTCGCCGCGCCGCCGCTGCGGGAGCGGCTGTCGGCGCCGCTCTCCGTGCTGCTCGGGGTGCCGTGGCTGGGGTTCGCGTTCGGGCCGGGCATGGGGTGGGCCGCGGTGCTGGCCGCGTGCGCTGCGGCGGGGCTGTCGTACCAGCTCGGGTTGCAGCGGCGGTTCGTGGACGCGGTGCCCGAGGAGGGGCGCGGGCAGGCGTTCGGGCTGCAGTCGGCGGGGCTGATGACGGGGCAGGCGGCCGGGGCGGCACTGGTCGGCGTGCTGGGCGAGACGATCGGGCCGGGGGGCGCGATCGTCGCGGCGGGCGCGGCGGGCGTCCTGGTCGCCCTGGCCCTGATCGGTCCTCTGCGCCCCTCCAGGCTTTCCGACGGTTCCTCCGGCGCCGCTGGTTCCGCCGGCGCGGTCACGTCGCCGGAAGCTCGCCGGAGCCCCGCGGGATGAGACGCACGGGCAGCTCGACGTGCTCCGGCGGCCCGCCGTCACCGCGCAGGCGGCGGAACAGCAGCTCGGCCGCCACCCGGCCCATCCACGCCGGATCCTGCGCCACCACGCTCACCCCCGGCCGCAGCAGGTCGGCCAGCTCGAAGTCGTCGAACCCCACCAGCGCCAGCCGCCGCCCCTCCAGGGCCCGCAACGCGGTCACCGTGAGCCGCCCGTTCCCGGTGAACAGCGCGGTCGGCGGCGCGTCCAGAGCGAGCATGCGCCGCAGGTCGGCCCGTACGTCGTCGAGCGACGGCGGGCGCATCGCCACCAGCCGCGGGTCGAACAGCCCGCCGAGCGCCCGCCGGTAACCCGCCAGCCGCCGCGCCGCGGTGTAGATCGCCGGATCGTCGCCCAGGAAGGCGATCCTGTGGTGCCCGTGCGTGAGCAGGTGCCGGACGGCCTGCTCGGCCCCGCCCGCGTTGTCGGCGAGCACGGTGTCCACGTCGATCCCCGGCTCGGGCGGCCGGTCGGCGAACACCACGGGCGTGCCGGCCTCCAGCTCGCCCCGCAGGTAGGCGTGGTCGTCGCCGGCCGGGACGACGATCAGCCCGTCCACCCTGCGCGCGCAGAACGTCTCGACCAGCTCGCGCTCCCGGCCCGGCTCCTCGCCCGAGGACCCGCTGAGCAGCAGGCAGCCGTGGTCGATGACGACGTCCTCGACGGCCCGGCTGAGACCGGCGTAGAAGGGGTCGGCGACGTCCTCGATGACCAGCCCGATGGTGGCGGTCATGCCCGTGCGCAGGACCCGGGCGCTCTCGTTGCGGCTGTAGCCCAGCCGGTCGATGGCCGCCCGCACCCGCTCGGCGGTGGCCGGATGGACGCCGGGCTCGCCGTTGACCACGCGCGAGACGGTCTTGAGCGCCACGCCCGCCGCCGACGCGACGTCCTTCATCGTCGGTCTCACGCATGGATCATGTCCTACTCCACCCGGGCGGACAACGTTGTCAGACGCCTGTGCCAGAGTAGGTGCCCTATGCCGTTGCGACACGCCTTGCTGGTGGCCGGGTTCGTGCTGGCCGCGCTCAACCTGAGGCCCGCCATCGCGGGCCTGTCACCGCTCCTCGACGAGATCATGAAAGACCTGGGGCTGTCGCCGTCGGGCGGCGGCGCGATCACCACCGTCATGGTGGTCTGCCTGGGCGTGTTCGGCCCGGTGGCCCCGCTGCTCGCGCGGCGCATCGGCCTGGACAGGACGCTGCTGGCCGGGCTGCTCGTGGTCGCGGCGGGCGAGTGCCTGCGCGGGCTCGACGGCGTTCCCATGCTCTACCTGGGCTCGGCGCTGGCCGCGACCGCCATCGCCGTCATGAACGTCTCCATGCCCGGCATCGTCAAGCAGCACTTCCCCGACCGCGTCAACCTGCTCACCGGCGTCTACGTCGCGGCCGTGGTGGCCGGCGCGGCCGGGGCCTCGGCCCTGGTGATCCCGCTGGAGCGGGCCACCGGCTTCGACTGGCGCGGCGTCTCGGCGCTGCTCGCCGTGCCCGCCGTGCTCGCCGCACTGCTCTGGCTGCCGCAGGCGGTCCGGGGCGGGCCCGCCGAGCAGGGCGGCCCGAGACCGTTCGGCGCCGTCCTGCGCAGCCGCGTCACCTGGTACGTGACCGCGCTCATGGGCCTGCAGTCGCTCACCTTCTACGTCATGCTGGCCTGGCTGCCGACCATCTTCCTCGACGCCGGCCTGCCCGCCGACCAGGCCGGCTACCTGCTCAGCCTGACGAACCTGGTCCAGGTCGCGACCTCGCTCGCGGTGCCGGTGCTGGCCGGCCGCCGGGCCTCGCAGGTGCCGTACGTGGTGGGCGCCGGCGTGCTGACCGTGCTCGGCTACCTCGGCGTGCTGCTGGCCCCGGCCACCGTGCCGTGGTTGTGGATGATCGTGCTCGGCATCGGCCAGGGGGCCTCGTTCGCGCTGGCGCTGCTGATCATCGCCCTGCGCCCGGCCGATCCGGCCGGCGTGACCGCGCTGTCGGCCGTGGCCCAGTCGGTGGGGTACGTCGTGGCCGCCCTGGGCCCGCTGCTGTTCGGCTACCTGAGGGAGGTCTCGGGCGGCTGGACCGTGCCGCTCACGGTCGGCCTGGGGGTCCTCGGAGCCCAGCTGGTGGCTGGATGGTTCGCCGGACGCCCTGCTACCTTAGGTAAGGCTAACCTGTAGAAGGGATCCGCAGCGTGCTGACCGAGGCTCTCCAGCGTCTGGCCGACGGCCGGGGCGGTGTCATCGGGGTCGAGCCGGAGCTCGTCATCGACCCCGACGAGAGCTGGACGGCCGCCGCCGACCTGGTGCGGGAGCCGTACACGCTGCTGGAGAGCCTGGTCGCGCAGACGGCGGCACGCTGGAACGCGCCCCGGCACGTCGGCGCGGCGCTGTTCTGGAAGACCTACGGCTACTGGCACACCCTGCCCATGGCGCTCGGCTGGGCCCTCGACGGCCGCATCCCCGTCATGCGGCTGGCCGACACCTACTTCAAGGTCTCCGACGCCGGCGTGACGATCGCCGCCAGCCGCGTGAGCTGGGGCACCGGCGTCGAACCCATCCGCGAGTCGCTGGCCGAGGCGCAGCAGCCGCTGGTCAAGGCCATCAGCGCGCTCGCCAAGGTCGGCGAGCGCACCTTGTGGGGCTCGACCGCCGAGGCGTTCGCCCACCCGCTGACCTGCATCGTCAAGGGCGACTACATGGCCCTGCTCGCCGAGCTCGGCAGCCCGGTCGACGGGCTGGTCGAGCCCGCCGACGACGGCTACTTCCGCAGGACGTGCTGCCTTTGGATCACCCTGCCCGACGTCGAGGCGTGCGGGAGCTGCTGCGTGCTCAGGCCACAGCCACCGGCTCGTCCATAGGACGCAGCTCGTCGGCGTAGCTCACCGACACCCGGCGCATGACGCCGCTGTCGTCGATCGAGTACTGGCCGAGCCGCCACAACGGCGGCGAGTACGCGTGGATCGAGACGCTCTCGCCCTCCGCGCCGCCGAGCCGGTGGATGTGGTCCGGCCCGAACGAGAACGACTGCCCGGCCGGCACCACGGTCTCCAGGTGCTCGCCGCCGATGCGCGGGTTGCACTCCTGCAACGCCCCCTGCACGACGTGCACCGCGCCCGAGGAGATGTCGTGGTCGTGCCAGCCCGTGTCGTCCTCAGGACGCCAGCACAGCACCCAGACGTCCACATAGGCGTCCCGGTACAGGGAGGCGTAGTGCCGTCCGCCGTCGGCCGGGAAGTCGACCATGTCACGCCACTCCTGCGGGTTGGCGGCCAGCTCGTCGACCAGGTCGCGCAGCTCACGCCGGTCAAGCGTCCGCTCCGGCAGCCCGGCACACACGCCCCCGCCCTGGATCTGGATGTCACTCACGTACGAGTCTCCTTTCTGTATCTCATGGCCTCACTCCGTGAGGCGGGCGCTCTATCTGAATGCCTCACTGCGTGAGGCGGCTCGGTCGCCATATGCCGACGTCTTCCCCCGCTCTGGTCGCTGCGCTCCCGCCGCTCCTCCAGACGCCGGCGCTCCCTCGCGCGTCTAATGGCCTCACTGCGTGAGGCGGGCTCGGTCGCCATATGCCGGCGTCTTCCTCCGCTCTGGTCGCTGCGCTCCCGCCGCTCCTCCAGACGCCGGCGCTCCCTCGCGGGGTCATGGGGCGGGGAGGCCCAGGAGGCGGCGGGGGTTGGTGGAGTGGATGGCGTGGTGGGCGGCGGTGCCGAGGCCGGGGTCGGGGGCCGTGGCGTACGGCGCGTCGGAGCCGTTGACGACGACGTCCACGCCCAGCTCGCGGACGATCGCGTCGATGGCACGCGGCCCGTACGAGGACGTCTCCACGTAGAAACCGGGATCGACCAGGCCGCGCCCGGTGCCGCCACGGGCGATGAGCCGTTCGGAGTGCAGCGGCGCCAGCCCCGCCAGCAGCGCGAAGCACACCCGCAGCCGAGGATGCCGGGGCCGGACCACGGCGTGGAAGTGGTGCCAGGCCGCGTGCATCTGCTGCACGTACGGCACCAGCGCAGGCCACCACGGCGGCGTCCCCGGCGGCGGCGGCACGGCGGCCGGCCCCGGATGCACGAACAGCGGCAGGTCCCGCTCGGTGAGCACGTCGAGCAGCCGGTCGTCGGGGACGGCGGTGGCCGGGATCTGCAGCCCGGCCAGCCCCCGGTCGAGGTCCTTGGCCAGCCGCTCCGGATCGGGCTCGCTGTGACAGGTCGCCGCCCACACCCCGAACGGCTCGCCCAGCCCGAGCGCGCCCTCGTGGTAGGCGTCGATCAGCGGCCACGCCTCCTCCGGCGGCAGGAACTCCACGCCCAGCGGGCTCGACATCGACACCAGCGCCAGGTCGAGCCCGGTCGTGTCCCGGTGCTCGTGGTCGGCCGGGTTCACCTCGTACGGCGGCTCGCCGTCGAGCAGCAGCGTCCAGCCGTCAAGCCGGGGCGGGACGGTGCGAGCGCGCAGCGCGGCGACGAACGAACCCGTCCACAGGTGCTGGTGCACGTCGATGCTCACGATCACACCTCCCTCTATTTCCTACTGAGATTACAGGTAAACGAACTGTACTGCGAAATCAAGCAGGTGAACCGTTTCACTGATACGGTTCAGTGAAACGCTTCACTGCCCTATTTGTCAACGGTTGGCAAGTCTGGGGCGGTTCGCGAAGAAGCCCGCGAGCCCGTGCGGGAATCCGGCTTCTGTCGGTGGCAGGCAATAGGCTGGCGGGATGCCGCGGAAGAGAGCGACGATTCGGGAAGTGGCCCGCGCGACCGGTCTGTCTCCGGCGGCCGTCTCCTATGCGCTGCGCGGCATGCAGGTCTCGGAGGAGACCATGGAGCGCGTGCGCGCCGCCGCGGCCGAGCTCGGCTACGAGGCCGACCCCATCGCCAGGGCCCTGGCCAGCGGCCGCACGGGCATGATCGGCCTGCTCTGCGGCTCGCTCGAAGACCTGTGGCAGCAGTCGCTGGCGGTCGGCATCAGCAGGGGCCTGCGGGAGAAAGACCGCTATGCCCTGATCCTCGACGCGGTCGGCGACCCCGACCGCGAGCGCGTGCTCGCCCAGCAGCTCCGCGACCAGCGCGTCGACGGCATGATCGTGCAGCCGGTCGACCCGGCCGCGCCGTTCTGGGCCGAGCTGTGCGAGTCGCTGCCCGTCGTCGCGATCGGCGACTCACTGGCGGGCACGGCGGGCGAGGTCGTCTTCGACAACCGCCGGGGCGTCACGCTGGCCCTGGAACACCTGGCCGGCCTCGGTCACCGCCGGGTGGCGGTGCTCACGCCCACCCAGGCCAGCACCCCCGACCGTCCGGCCGACGTGCACGTCCTGGCCGAGGCCGACCGGCTGGGGCTCGACATCGAGGTCGTCACGGCCCCCCACGACCTGGCGGCGGCCACCTCGGCGGCCCACGAGATCCTCTCCACGTCCAGGCCGGGCGCGGTCTTCTGCTTCGCCGACTCCATCGCCTACGGCGTCTACGCCGCGGCCAAGGAGCTGGGCCTGTCCATCCCGGGCGACGTGTCGGTCATGGGCTACGACGACCATCCCATGTCGGGGCTGCTCACCCCCGGCCTGACCACCGTCGACTGGGACATCGACGGCATCGTCAGGGCCGCGGTGCGGCTCATCGCGGCCGCGGCCGACGGCGGCACCCGCCGCCGCCGGGTGGTCCAGGAGCCGACGCTCAGGGAGCGCGGCTCGGTCGCGCAAGCGCCGCCCGCGCCTCGTCCAGCTCGTCGGTGAGCTGCCCGTCGGGCCGTGCCCCCTTGCGGGCCCGCACGGCGGCGGCGCGCTCGCAGGCCAGCACGATCTCCAGCGGTTCGAGGCAGCGCAGCGCGTGGCGGGCGGCCTGGGTGGCGAAACCGGCGTGGTCCTCGGTGCCCAGCGAGATCACCGCGGTGCCGGTCGTCACGGGGGCCGCGAGGTGGCGCAGCTCGGCCAGGGCGTCCTGGGCCACGTACTCCAGGATCATCAGGCCGGAGGCGCCCGGCCGGTCGGCCAGGAAGGGCAGCTGCCCGGTGTAGGCGGGGTTCATGAGGGTGGCCAGGCGGGCGGTGCTGAGCTGGGCGGTCTGGGCCAGCGCGGCGCGCAGCGCGTCGAGGGCCAGGGCCACCGGGGCCGAGTGGAAGTTGCCGTTGTGCCAGGCCAGGGTGCCGGTGATGAGCGGGTTCTCGGTGGCGGCGTTCAGGTCGGTCTCGACGGTGGCGGTGGCACGCTCCAACGCGTCCACGGCCGCGCCGTGCACCTGCGCGAAGGCGCGGTAGCCGTACGGGTCCTGGACGCGGGTGGCCAGCTCGTGGGTGAGCAGGCCGCGCAGGCGTCCGGCCACGCGCGACTGGCCCGGATGCGGCCGGGCCTCCTGGACGGCGGCGGCCAGCGGCTCGGCGGAGGCGTCGACCGCGGTGAAGGACAGGGCGGCCACGTCGACGGCCGCCTCCAGCAGCGCGCCCAGCCGGTGGCAGGCCAGCGCGGCGTCGGCCAGCGTGGCCGCGCCCGAGCTGATGAAGGGCAGCGCGTCGCCGGAGGCGAGCGCGAAGCGCGGCCCGGCCGTCTCCTCGCCGGCCCGCCGCCAGGGCACCTCGCCCAGCAGGCACAGGGCCGTGGTGGCGAGCGCGGTCAGGTCGCCGGTGCCGATCGCGCCGTACGTGCGGACCGGCGGCGTGAACCCGCCCGCGACCGCCTCGGCCAGGACGGGCAGCACGGCCGGGTCGATGCCCGAGCCGCCCGCGATGAGCTGGTTGAGCCGCACGACGAGCATGGCCCGCGCGCGCTCGTCGGCCACCAGGGGACCCGCTCCGCAGGCGTGGCTGCGCAGCAGGTCGAGGCCGGGGGAGTCGAGCCGGACGTCCCGGTTGGCGCCCACGCCCGTGCTGCGGCCGTAGACGGGGCCGGTCAGCCCCTGGGCGGTGGCCCACGAGGCCCGGGCCCGATCGAGGGGACCGATCGTGACCCGGGCCCGGCCGTGGGCGGCTTCGTGCACCTGGGCGCAGGTCAGGCCGGCGCCGTTGAGCTGCATGGGGAGGGGATCAGTCGTTGTCGGGGATGAACAGGCCGAGCAGCCAGCTGACCACGCTGATGATGATCGCGCCCCAGAAGGCGGCCGGGTAGAAGTTGTCGACGTGGAAGGGGATGTCGAACTGGCCGGCGATCCAGCTCGTCAGCAGCAGCATGGCCGCGTTGATGACGAGGAGGAACAACCCGAGGGTCAGCACGATGACCGCGCAGCCCAGCGCCTTGACGATCGGCTTCACGATGGCGTTGACGACACCGAAGATCAGGGCCACGAGGAGCAGGACGCCCCAGTACTTGGCCGAGTTCTCCGGGGCGGTGATCTTGATGCCGTCGAGGAGCTGGATGGCGACCCAGAGGGCGGCGGCCGCGGCCACGGTTCTGATGATGAATCTCACGCTGGTTGATCCTCCCACTTCGCGATCGCCGGCGCGATACATCGACCGGACGAAGGCGGTCGATCACGCACGGTGGCGGCGGTTACCTGTGACTCATGTCGGGAAAGGGAGCGGGATGGACGCTAATGGTCTTGATTCGTTGCCCGCGGCGGAGTTGCACGACCGAGCGGTTCGGTACGCCGTACGCCATGGGGATTTGGGCTTCCTGTGGAACCTGCTGAAGGTGATCCCGGCCGCCGAGGCCGCGAGCGGTCACGAGAGTGAGACCGCCAACGACCTCAGCCGGGTGTCCGCGCTGCTCAGCGATGCGCTCGCGGCGGGCGAGGGTGAGCTGGGCGAGGCGTTGCGGCCGATCTACCTGGAGTATCTGCGCGATCACCCCGACGCCTGAGCCGCGCTCAGCCGGCCAGGCGCGCCCCGGCGGCGATGCCCGAGATGCCCGGCGTGCTGACCTCCTGGCCGTCCCGGAGCACGATCATGGTGTCGTACGCGCCGGCCTCGGCCAGGTCGGTCGCGAACCGCCTGGCCAGGGTGGGGCCCATGGCGTACATGGCGGTGGCGTAGGCGTCGGCCACGCCGAGGTCGGGGCCGATCACGGTGACCGAGCCGAGCGTCTGCTGCCG
The DNA here is from genome assembly GCF_040298265.1 of Nonomuraea sp. NPDC001636. Lineage (NCBI taxonomy): Bacteria > Bacillati > Actinomycetota > Actinomycetes > Streptosporangiales > Streptosporangiaceae > Nonomuraea > Nonomuraea sp. NPDC001636. Next base: position 278,234 of record NZ_JBEOZT010000003.1, on the reverse strand, counting down.
TTCCCCGGTGCGCGGGTCCACCACGGCCGCGCCGCCCGAGGTGGCGATGCCGAGGTCGTGGGCGAACAGCGCCTTCCTGACGACGTCGGTGCGCGGGTCGCGGATGCCGACGCGCCACGGCTTGCCCGGGGCGGCCGAGCCGCGCACCCTGATGTCGCCGCCCGCGTTGATGCGGTGGTCGCCGGCGCCCGCGTTGCACAGGGCTCGCGACAGGCGTTCCAGGGCCCAGCCCTTGATGTAGCCGGACGGGTCGATCACGCCGTTGATCCGGTGCTCGAACCAGCCGCCGGTCGCCTCGCCCAGCTCCTCGCAGCGGTGCAGGACCTCGACGAGCTCGGGGATCTGCCTGATGGTCAGGCCGTGGTTCAGGCGCCAGATCTGGCTGTCCTCCTTGGCCGGGCTGAAGGTGTCGGCCACCCAGCGCAACCAGGAGAAGGCGTCGTCGAGCAGGGGGGTGAGCTCTCGGGCCGGCAGAGCCGTGCGGATGTCGACGCTGACGGGCATGCCCATGACCGTGTCGACACGGGCGCTTCCGGGGAAAATCGTCACCTGGCCTCCTTGTCCGCTGCCCACGCTCTCACGTCGGCCGTAACGTGGGGCTAAACCTTTTGCCCTGGTTTGAAATGGACCTGTGACCTCGGGATCGCGAGGCGTGACAACGCGCCGCCGACGTACCGGGTGAACGGGCGCGGGCCCTCCACGACCACCTCGCGCTCGGCGATGTCGGGGATCTCGCGGCTGAGTCCGGAGGCGCTGATGCGCTCCTTGGCCCGCGGGTCGTGCTCGGCGCCGGTGACGAGGATGAGACCGTACCTGCTCTCCAGGTCGCGCAGCTCGCTGGTGGCGCGCTCGGCCCGGTAGACGGCCACGGTGTCCGTCGTGGTGCTCGCGCGGGCCAGCCGGGCGCGCAGGGTCTCCGGGTCCATGCCGGACGCGATCAGCACCCGGCCCCTGGTCCGCGGGACGACCGTGTGGCTGCGGACCGCCATGACCGCCGCCATCGCGTACAGCAGCAGCGAGCCGACCCGGCTGAGCTCCGTCACGTACGCGGTGGAGCTCAGCTCGTGGGCCACCAGCAGCGCGCCGGCCAGGTAGCCGCCGAGCCGCAGCCGCTGCCGGGCCTGCTCGGTGCGGAGCAGGTCGGCGGCCTTGACGGTGGCGAAGCCGAGCGCGACGAGCAACGCCGCGGCGGCGTAGGCGGTGGGCCGCCAGGGGTAGCCGAACCCCGGCTGGATGGCGCCGAACTCGGCGACCGCGACCCCGCACCAGAAGAGGATGGGACCGTGACTCGCATTCACCTCACTAGCCATGTCTACGACGATGCTGAAGGAACATGAGAGCTTTCTGAGTAAGGTCTGAAACATGGCTAACGTGCGTGTTGAGCGGACAGAAGACGGCGGTTTCCGGGCCACGAACGCCCGCGGCGCCGAGGTGAAGATCGGCGGCGGCGACGACGAGGGCGTGTTCACCCCGGTCGAGCTGCTGCTCGCGGCGGTGGGCGGCTGCAACATCGTGACCGTCGAGCCGCTCACGGCCAAGCGCGGGCACCGGCTGGTGCGCCTGGCCATGACGGTGGAGTCGGAGAAGGTCGAGCCGAACAAGCTCGGGCCGGTGACGGTCACCTACGACGTGGAGCTGCCCTCGGAGGCGGCCGACGAGGTCTTCAAGGCGGTGGCCGGGCGGGTGCACGACAAGTACTGCACGGTGAGCAGATCGTTGCAGGACGGTACAGAGGTTCGATTGGAGCTTCCCTAGTCGGATTAAACGCTTATTCGACCCCGTTATGACGCGACCGTTGCATTCGTCTCGGTAGCGTTGTAGCAGGTCGAGAGGCCACAACAGACCTTCACCGATGCGGACGCGGAGGGGGACCGCGGTCCGCGAGTGCGGGACCGCCGACGTTTTTGGGGGAAGACGTCGGCCTGGACCGCCACCGATCGGGGCCGGGCAGATTTGGGGGAACTGCCCGGCCCCGATCCATGCCCGCAGCCGGAACAGGCGCTGCCTCACCTGCCATCGGCCATGCGTATTGTCCTGTGGTGTGAAGAAAGTTCTCATCGACTGCGACCCCGGCATCGACGACGCCCTCGCCCTGGCCCTCGCCGCCGGCTCCCCCGACCTCGACGTCGTGGGCGTCACCACCGTGGGCGGCAACGTCGACCTGGAGCTGACCACCGCGAACGCGCTGGCGCTCCGGGAGTTCCTCGACCTCGGCGACGTGCCGGTCACGCCCGGCAGCGCGGGCGCCCTGCTGCACCGCACGGTCCGCGCCGGGCACGTGCACGGCGACACCGGTCTCGGCGACGTCGTCCTGCCCGCCCCCGTGCGTCCCCTGTCGGAAGGGCACGCGGTGGACTTCATCGTGGACGCCCTGCGTGCCGCCCCGGGCGAGATCACGCTGGTCGCGGTGGGCCCGCTGACCAACATCGCCCTCGCCGTACGCCGTGAGCCGCGCGTCGTGGAGTGGGCCAGGGAGCTGGTGATCATGGGCGGCTCGTACACCCGGGGGAACCACAATCCGGCGGCCGAGTTCAACATGCTGGCCGACCCCGAGGCCGCGGCGATCGTCTTCGAGGCCGGCTGGCAGGTCCGCCAGCTCGGCCTCGACGTGACCCTGTCCGCCCTGGTCACCGCCGACGTGCTCGACCGCATGCGGCCGCTCGGCCGGCTGTCGGAGCTGCTGGTGCCCGCCGCGCAGTTCTACGGCGTGGTGACGGCCGAGGGTGGCCCGGCCATCCACGACGCCTGCGCCGTGGCGTACGTGCTGGACCCGTCGCTGTTCACCTGCGTGCCGGCCGTCGTGAACGTGGAGACCGCCGGGACGTACACGCGGGGGATGACCGTCACCGACTTCGACCTGCGCGGACGGCCGGCGAACGCGCTGGTGGCGACGTCCGTGGACGTGAAGGGGTTCTGGGACCTGGTCCTGGGGGCGTACGGGCGGCTGGGGGAGCGGCTCGGCTGATGTGCGGGCACCGTCCGGCGGCTGATACAGTTAACCCTGTTGCGCCGCTAGCTCAGTTGGTTAGAGCAGCTGACTCTTAATCAGCGGGTCCGGGGTTCGAGTCCCTGGCGGCGCACCACACCGAAACCGCCTGGTTCACCAGGCGGTTTCGCTGCTTTCCTGGCCCCTTCGCGCCCCGCGGCTTGCGACAATCGGTCGGTGGACGAGACGTTTCCGGAATGGCTGGCGGGGCTGGGGCACGAGCGGCTGACCGAGCTCCTGGCGGCGCGGCCCGACGTGTTGCGGCCCGTGCCGCCGCGGCGGCCGGCCGAGCTGGCCGAGCGGCTCGACGCGCCGGAGTCCGTGCACCTGGCGCTGTCCCGGACACCGCTGCCCTGCCTGCTGCTGGTGGAGGCGATCCTGGTGGCGGCCCGCAGCGGCCGGCCGCTGTCCGACCTGGTGGCCGCCGGCGCCGACCTGCCCGGGCTGATCGACCGGCTCGAACGCGTCGCGCTCGTACGGCGGGGCGCGGGCGGGGCGCTGCACCTGGCCGCCGGGTTGCCCGCGGTGCTGCCGACGCCCCTGGGGCTGGGCCCCGACCTGTCCGGGCTGCTCGCGCACGTCACCGTGGCCGAGCTGATCGACGTGCACCGGCGGCTGGGCGGCACGGGCACGCCGCGCAAAGCGGCGCTGATCGAGTCGATCACCACGGCCCTCCGCGATCCCGGCAGGCTGGCCCGGCTGGTCGCCCGTGCCCCGGCGGGCACCCGCGAGCTGCTCGACGACTTCCTCGAACGCGGGCCCGCGCGGGTGCTCGACGAGTTCCCGCCGCGCGGCCGGAACCAGCCGCGGCGGCCGGCGACCCCGGCGCGGTGGGCCCGCGACCACGGTCTCGTCTGGAGCGTCGACTGGGAGCGCACCTACGTCATGCCCATGGAGGTCGCGCTCGCGCTGCGCGGGCCTGACCACCGGATCGACCTGCCGGTCGAGCAGCCGGCGGTCCGTACCCGGCCGGTCGCCGCCGACCTGGTCGCGCACGAGGCGTCCGTGGCCGCCCTCCGCCTCCTGGACCGGGCCGCGGCCCTGCTGCAGGACGCGGCGGCGCAGCCGTTGCCCGAGCTGAAGGGCGGCGGCGTCGGCGTCAAGGAGGTGCGCCGCCTGGCCGGCAGGCTGGGCTGCGCCGAGGACGAGGTGCGCCTGCTGCTCGACCTCGTGCACGCCGCCGGCCTGCTGGCCGCCAATCCGGTCACGCAGGTGCGCACCCGGCGCGCGACCGAGACCCGGCCCGCCGGGGTCTCGCCGACCAGGGCTTACGACGCGTGGTTGCGCCTGTCGCCGGCCGACCGCTACGCCGCGCTGGCCGAGGCGTGGTGGCGGCTGCCGATCAGCCCGACCCGCCGGTACGACGGCAAACCCCGCACCCCGCTGGCCCCCGCCGGGACCGGGACACCGTCCAGCGTCATCCGGGAGGTGGTGTTCGGGCTGCTCCCTGGCGCGACGGCGTCGGGGGAGGCGGCGGCCGTGCCGGACGCGGAGGAGGTGGCGGCGGCCGCGAGCTGGCACCTTCCGCTGTTGCAGCGGGCGAGCTGCCGCGAGGTCGTGCTCGCCGTGCTGGCCGAGTCGAGGCTGCTGGGCCTGCTCGGCGCGGACGCGCTCAGCCCGCCCGGCCTGGCCCTCCGGACGCCGTCCGGGCCGCGGGTGGGCGAGGCCGCCGCCGGGTTGCTGGCCGGCGCCCGGCGGCAGGCGTTGTTCGGGACCGACCTGACCGCCGTGGTCACCGGGCCGCCCGCCGCCGCCCTGACGGAGGTCCTCGACCGGGCCGCCGACCGCGAGCCCGGCGGTTCGTGGCGGTTCGGCGCGTCCTCGGTGCGCCGCGCCCTGGACGCCGGTCACACCGCCGCCGAACTCGTCTCGGCCCTGGAGGAGGTGGCCGCCGGCCCGCTGCCGCAGCCTCTGACGTACCTGATCCACGACGTCGCCCGGCGGCACGGGGAGATCGAGGTGGTCCCGGTGGGCTGCTGCGTGGTGGGCGACGAGGCCCTGCTGGCCGAGCTGGCCGCGCACCGCCGGCTGGCCAAGCTGCGTCCGCGCCTGCTGGCGCCCACCGTCCTGGCCGGCGCGCTCGACCCGGCGCAGACCCTGGCCCTGCTCAGGGAGGCCGGGTACGCGCCGGTCGCCCGCGAGGCCGACGGGACGCTCACCGTGACCGGCCGCGCGCCCCGGCGGGCCCCGGCCCGTCCGGCCGGCCGCGAGCAGGCGGTCCTCAGCCCGGAACGCGCCGCCGCCTGGCTGCTCGCCGCCGCCGGCGAGCCGCTGCCGGGCCGCCACGGCCTGCGCGACCTCTTCGCCCGGTACGCCACCGCCCTGTCGCCCAAGGCTCGCGAACGGGTGGCGATGGAGCTCCAGTACTACGGCACGGCCCGGATCGTCCACGACGGCGAGGAGCTCACCGTCAGCGGCCCTGAGGTGCGCGGCGCGGATCTGGACGTGTGGTGCCACGAGCCCGCCGAGTTCCGGCTGCTGGACCTGGCGAAGATCACAAAAGTGCTGACCTGATCAGGCGTCCAGCTCGTCGCGGGCCGCCATCAGGGCGAAACCGAGCAGGTTCAGCCCGCGCCAGGTCGCCGCGGACGCGGCGCGCTCGTCGTCGGCGGCCAGGCCGATGCCCCAGACCAGGTCCAGCGGGCTGGCCTCGACCAGCACGTGCGCGCGGGTGCCGACCAGGAACTCCCGCAGGTCCGGGTGCGCCCCGAACTTGGCGAGCGAGGCCCGGGTGACGATGTCGAGCCGGTGGGCGTCCCACACGGCCTCGTCGAAGCCGCGCACGGTGCGGCCGAGCTTCTTGGCCTCGCCCGGGGTCGCGGCCAGGAGAATGCGGGCGGCGCTGTCGTGGTCGCCGAACAGCCACGCTTTGTGGGCCATCATGTAGTGCTCGGCCGAGGCGAAGGTGTGGCCGCCCTCGGTGAAGGTGACCGGCCACCACTGCGACAGGCAGCCGCGGCCGGGGCCGCCGTCGCGGGCCGGGCGGTGGCCCCAGAAGTAGAGGTAGCGCGGCCGGCGGCCGTTCCGCTCCGCCTCGACGGCCTCGTCAACGGTACGGGGAAGCTGGTCGGACACCGCTCAACCGTCCCACAGGGGACGGACGCCGGCCAAGCCGATTAAGCCCGCCGAATTCCGGCGGGCCGTCGCGCGGATGATTATGATCATGATGGCGGGAAATGATCTAGTTTTTCCGCCATGACCCCTGACCCCCGAAGGGATGTCCATGTCCAAGCTCACCCGCGCCGCCGCAACCTCCGTCGCGGCCGTCGCCCTGGCCGCGACGTGCACCGCGATGACCGCGCCCGCCGCCTCCGCCACCACCTCGGCCGCCTCGGTCGCCGCCTCCACCTGGATCAAGTACGGCGACTACAGCAGTGAGGCCAAGTGCATCGCCAAGGGCAAGGAGCTCAAGGCGAACGGCACCTACCTGTCGTACTTCTGCCAGTACACCGGCTTCTTCACGCTGATGGTGCTGACCCGATGACCGCCTGACCGGCCGCGGCCCGGAGGCACGTCCTCCGGGCCGTCAGCCGTCACGGCCGGTCGCCGGTCAAAGCCGGCGGATCATGGCCTGTTTGGCCGCCGCGAACTCCTCGTCGGTCAGTACCCCGGACCGGTGCAGCTCGCCCAGCTCGGCCAGGCGGCGCAGCACCGCGTCGTGGGCGTCGCCGGCGGCGGCCGCCGGCTCCAGCTCCTCGGGCTGCTCGCGCGGCAGCCGGGCCAGCACCGCGGCCCCGACCAGCGCGGTCGCACCGCCGAAGCGCTGGATGCCCCAGGAGACGCAGTGGGGGTCCTTCTGCGGGGACGCGCCGGGCCCGTCGCCCTTGAGCCGGAAGCGGAGGGTGCCGTAGCCGAGGCCGGACTGCGGTTTCCACTCCACGCCCACCAGCTCGGCCAGCGGGAACTCCTGCGAGCCCGCCCGTTCCTTCTCCGTGCTGGCGAAACCTGTCCATTCCAGGCGGACGCGCTCGCCGTCGAAGATCGCGGTGCCGTCGCCCGCCGTGGCCGAGACGGGGATGGCGGGGCCGGGGAGCAGGTAGTGCTCGCAGGGGCCGCTGGGCGTCTGGTTGATCTCCAGGGTGTCGCGGACCTCGTCGGCGAAGTACTGGGCCGCGCCGGCGCGCTCCTTGGGCACCGCCAGCCGGTACGGGTCGGCGGGGGCGGCCAGCGATCCGGCGACAAGGTCGGACAGGGGGTCGGCGCCGTAGCGCAGGCGCAGACGGAGCTGACCCCCCTTGCGGCCGGGCTCGAACGCGCACGTCGCGATGGCCTCCAGCGGCACGGCGACCTCGCCGAGCACCTTGCGGAGCTCGTGGACGTCCTTGTCGCCGCCAGGGACGACGCGCAGCATCTCTCCGTTGAACGTCCACGAGCCGTCGGGAACGGCGATCTCGGTCATATTCTCAGCCTAGGACGTCGAGAGGAGCCCGATGAAGATCTTCACGAGCTGGATGTCGTGGGGCCAGGCCGCCGGCCCCCTGGCAGAGGCGCTCCCGTCGCAGACCGTCACGGGGTTGCGCGAGGCGGTGCGCTTCGCCCGGACGCAGCACGGCGTGCAGCAGCGTTCCACCGGGCGGCCGTACGTGGAGCATCTGCTGGAGGCGCTGGAGGTGGCGGTGGCCGGGGCGCAGGTGCGCGACCCCGACGTGCTGACCGCGATCGTGCTGCACGACGTGCTGGAGGACACCGCGTGCACCGAGCGGGAGCTGGCCCGGCGGTTCGGCGCGGAGGTGACCGGGCTCGTCCGCTGGGTGACCAGGCCCGCCGGGCGCGCGAAGGCCGACCACCTGGCCGCGCTGGCCAAGGCCCCGGCGCAGGCGGTGCTGGTGAAGCTGGCCGACCGGGTGAGCAACGTGCAGGAGTTGCAGCGCCTCCACTGGCGGTTCCAGAAGCGCTACTACCACGAGACCGTCGCCCACATCGTGCCGCTGGCCGCGCCCCACCCCTGGTTCGCCGAGTGGTACGAGGAGTGGCGGCGGCCGTGGGCCAGGCGCGTGGCCCGCTACCCGGACTGACCGCCCAGCCGGGCCAGGCGCGTGGCCCGCTACCCGGACTAACTCCCCAGCCGGGCCAGCCGGTTGCGCACGCCGTCGAAGTGCGCGTACACGGCCGACACCGCGGCGGCCCGGTCACCGGCCAGCACCGCGGCGTAGATGTCGCGGTGCCGCCTGGCCACGTCGCCGGGCGGCTCGTCGGGGGCGCCGAGGTGGTCGCGGAGCTGGTGGTAGACGTCCCAGAACGCGCCGAGGAGCTGGCTGACCAGCGGGTTGCCGAGCGGCCGGTAGAGCAGGTCGTGGAAGAGCCGATCGGTCTCGGGGGAGACCTCGCCGACCTGCGACTCGTGGTCCATGCGGGCCATGACGTCGGCCACCGGGGCGAGGTCGGCCTCCGGGCCGAGGTCGATGAGCCGCTGAACGAGCCCGCTCTCCAGGATCTCGCGGATCTCGATGAGGTGCGCCAGGTGGTTGCGGCCGTTCTGCAGGGTGATGCGGCTGTGGAAGGCCAGCTCGTCCACCAGGCCGGACAGCGACATCCGGCCCACGAACATGCCGAAGCCATGGCGGATGTCCACGATGCCGACGGCCTGCAGAGCCTTCAGCGCCTCCCGGACGGAGTTGCGGCTGACCTGGAGCTCCTCCATGAGCTCCGACTCCGTGGGCAGCGGGTCGCCCGCGACCAGCCCGCGCCTGACGATCAGGTCTTTGACGCCCTCCTGGGCCTCGACGGCCCGGCTGGGACGTGCCGGACGCGGGACTGCGGCCATGAAGCTTCCTTTCGTCGTAGGTAACATTCCGGAAATCCTCTGTTGACCTCAAGACGCTCTGGCGTTTAGCGTCCACGTTACGCACAAGATAGGACATGGGATGTCCTACGTTCTACCTTTCCCCCCAGGAGGCATCCGTGAGCTCTGAGTTCAGCCGCCGTGACTTCCTGCGCTACAGCGGGGCCACGGGTGCGGCGGCGTTCATCGCGGCCACCCTCTCCGCCTGTTCCGGAGGCCCGGCCTCGACCGGCTCGGTCGGCGCCGGATCGAACAAAGACCTGATCACCGCCGTCATCGGCTACGGCAACGACCAGAGCTGGGACCCGACGCAGACCGCGTCGGCGTTCGCGATGGCCGGGATCATCCACGTCTACGAAGGGCTGCTCGACACCGACCCGATCACCCGGGAGCCGTACCCGGCCCTGGCGACGGCGCTGCCCGCCGACGCGAACGCCACGTCGTGGACGTTCGCCCTGCGCGAGGGCGCCAAGTGGCACGACGGGCAGCCGGTCACCGCCGACGACGTGGTCTTCACCTTCGAGCGCATCCTCGGCTCCGACAACGTGCTGACCGGCAACTTCTTCAAGCCCTGGCTCCAGGAGGTGAAGAAGGTGGACGACCGGACCGTGGAGCTGGTCCTGAAGTTCCCCTTCCCCGACGCGGCGCCCCGGCTGACCATCGCCAAGATCATGCCGAAGCACGTGTTCAGCCAGCCGGGGGCGTGGGACAAGGCCAAGAGCGGCATGACGGTCGGCTCCGGGCCGTACAAGCAGACGGCGCACAACCCCAAATCCAACACCTCCTTCGAGGCGTTCGACGGCTACAACGGCTCCCGCCCGGCCACCGTCAAGAAGATGAACTGGCTGACCATCGTGGACGCCTCCGCCCGGGTGGCCAAGATCTCCGGCGGCTCGGCCGAGGCGCAGATCGCCGACAACATCCCGTACGCCAACGTCGAGCAGCTCAAGCAGCAGGGCCTCACGGTCGAGGGCGGCAAGGGCATGAACCACATGTTCCTGATGTTCAACACCGCCGCCAAGCCCTTCGACGACGTACGCGTCCGCCAGGCGCTGCACTACGCCATCGACAAGCAGAAGATGATCGACGTGGCGCTCAAGGGCCACGGCACGGCCTCCAGCTCCTTCCTCAACGAGGGCCACCCCGACCACCGGCGCGCCTCGGTCGTCTACGACCACGACCCCGACAAGGCCAGGGCGCTGCTGAAGGAGGCGGGGGTGACGAACCTGACGGTCAACCTCATGGCCGTCAACGTGAGCTGGATCGTCGACTGCCTGCCCACCATCGCCGCCTCCTGGGAGGCGGTCGGGATCAAGACCACGCTGGAGCCGCAGGACACGGCCGCGCTGTTCACCAAGATGGACCAGTTCCAGGACTACCAGGTGGTCGCGGCGGCCTCGAACCCCAACCAGTTCGGCATGGACGCCGACCTGATCCTGCACTACAACTACGTGCCCGGCGGCCTGTGGATGAAGTACAGCCACTGGGACGGCAGCAAGGACGCCGAGAAGCTGTTCGCCATGATGGACGCGGCCGTCAAGGAGACGGACAAGGCCAAGAAGAGCGAGCAGATCCACAAATATCTGGACCTGGTCGCCGAGCAGGCCGTGCTCTATCCCGTCGTCCACAACGAGCTGATGACCGCCTGGGACCCGAAGAAGCTCTCCGGCATCCGCGCCCAGCCGTACCCCGGCATCAATCTGCTGCAGGCCAAGAGGACATGACGCTCGTACTCAGGATGCTGCTGCGGCGGCTCCTCATCCTGATCCCGCTGGTCCTGGGCGTGGTCGCGTTCGTGTTCGTCGTGATGCGCTTCTCGGGCGTCAAGCCCGAGTACGCCTACTTCCAGGGCGCGAACCCCACGGCGGAGCAGATCCACCGTTTCCAGGAGGAGAACGGCCTGCTGGACCCGCTGCCGCTGCGGTACGTGCGCTTCGTCGCCGACCTCGCCCAGGGCGACATGGGCACCAGCGTGCTCACCAAGAAGCCGGTCGTCGAGTCGGTGACGACCGCGCTGCCGCTGACCCTGCAGCTCACGTTCCTCGGCCTGGCCGTGGCGATCGTGCTCTCGCTGGTGTTCGGCGTGACCGCGGCGCTGTTCCGAGACCGCTGGCCCGACCAGGCGATCCGGGTCGTGTCGCTGGTCGGCGTGGCGGCTCCGGCGTTCTGGCTGGCGCTGCTGATGATCCAGTGGCTGGCGGTCGGCCAGGGGCTGTTCCCGACCGGCGGCTACATCAACCCCGCCGACTCCCTCACCGGCTGGCTGCAGTCGATGACGCTGCCCGCGCTGTCGTTGTCGCTGCCGATCGCCGCCCAGCTCACCCGCATCATCCGCACGTCGATGGTCGAGGAGCTGGACCGGGACTACGTGCGCACCGCGATCGGCAGCGGCCTGCCGATGATCGTCGTGGTCGGCCGCAACGTGCTGCGCAACGCGCTGATCAACCCGCTGACGGTGCTCGGCCTGCGCATCGGCTACCTGATCGGCGGCACGGTGGTCATCGAGACGATCTACGGCCTGCCCGGCATGGGCCAGCTCATGATCAACGCGGTGCGCGACGGCGACCCGGCCGTGGTGCAGGGCGTCGTGCTCACCATCGCGATCGGCTTCATGGTGGTCAACCTGGTCGTCGACATCCTCTACCTGCTGGTCAACCCCCGCCTGAGGAGTGCCGCCTGATGAGAAGCGGACTCACCGAACGCCTGTCCAGGCCCGGCGTCGCCCTCCGGCGGCTGCCCGCGGCGTCGTGGCCGGCGGTCGCCGTCGTCGTCCTGGTCGTGCTGGCCGCCCTGTTCGCGCCGCTGATCGCGCCGCACTCGCCGTACTTCCAGGAGGCCGCCGGCGGCGGCCCGTCGGCCGCGCACTGGATGGGCCTGGACAGCGCCAACCGCGACATCCTGTCCCGGCTCCTGTACGGCGCCCGCTGGTCGCTCATCATCGGCCTCGGCGCCACCGGCCTCGCCCTGGTCGCCGGGGCGGTCGTCGGCGCGGTCGCGGCCACCTCCCGCCGGGTGGTGGACGAGACCGTCATGCGCGTGCTCGACGTGATCATGGCCTTCCCCGGCATCGCGCTGGCCGCCGTGCTGGTCGCGGTGTTCGGCGGCAGCATCCCGGTGCTGGTCATGGCCATGGCCTTCCTCTACATGCCGTCCGTGGCCAGGGTCGTGCGGGCCAACGTGATCGCCCAGTACGGCGAGGACTACGTGGCCGCCGAGCGCGTCATCGGCGCGCGCACGTCGTACATCGTGCTCAGGCACGTCGCGGTCAACTGCGCGGCGCCGGTGCTGGTGTTCTGCACGGTGATGGTGGCCGACGCGATCGTGTTCGAGGCGTCGCTGTCGTTCATCGGCGCCGGCGTACGGCCGCCGAACCCGTCGTGGGGCAGCGTCATCGCCGACGGCAAGAACCTGGTGCTGCTCGGCGGCTGGTGGGCCACGGTCTTCCCCGGCCTGCTGATCCTGGTCACCGTGCTGGCCCTGAACATCCTGTCCGAGGGCATCTCCGACGCCTGGGCCGCCCCGGTACGCAGGGCCGCCCCCAGGAAGGACGACGCCTACGAGCAGGCCGTCCCCGGCACCGGCCAGGTCGTCGAGCTGCCCGGCCTGGCCGAGGCCGCCCGCCGGCTGGCCGGACGCGCCCGCCCGCGGCCGGAAGGGCAGCCGATCCTCAGCGTCGAACGCCTGCGGATCGGCTTCGAGGCCGGCGTGGACATCGTGGACGGCGTCGGCTTCGAGGTCTGGCCCGGCGAGGTCGTCGGCCTGGTCGGCGAGTCCGGCTGCGGCAAGTCGCTGACCGCCCTGACCGTCATGGGCCTGCAACCGCGCCAGGCCCGGGTCGGCGGGCACGTGCGCTTCGACCAGAAGGAGCTGCTCGCGCTGCCGCGCCGGGCCCGCCGCCGCCTGCTCGGCCACGAGATGGCGATGATCTACCAGGACGCGCTGTCCTCGCTCAACCCGGCCATGACCATCAGGGCCCAGCTCAGGCAGCTCACCCGCAGGGGCGGCCGGCGCACCCCGGCCGAGCTGCTGGAACTCGTCGGCCTCGACGCCCGCCGCACCCTGTCCGCCTACCCGCACGAGCTGTCGGGCGGCCAGCGGCAGCGGGTGCTGATCGCGATGGCGCTCTCCCGCGACCCCAAGCTGATCGTCGCCGACGAGCCGACGACCGCGCTCGACGTGACCGTCCAGGCGCAGGTCATCGAGCTGCTGCTGCGGCTGCGCGAGGAGCTGGGGTTCGCGCTGATCCTGGTCTCGCACGACCTGGCCCTGGTCGCCGACGTCACCGACCGCGTCGTCGTCATGTACGGCGGCCAGATCGTGGAGACCGGCGCCACCGCCGCCCTGGTCGGCGAGCCCGCCCACCACTACGCGCGGGGGCTGCTCGGCTCGGTGTTGTCGCTGGAGTCGGGGGCCGAGCGGCTGACCCAGATCCCCGGCGTGGTGCCCGCGCCCGCCGACTTCCCGGCCGGGTGCAGGTTCGCCGACCGGTGCCCGATGGCCACCGGCGTGTGCCGTACGCAGACCCCCGTACTGGCCGGAGAGGCCAGGCGGCACGCGGTGGCCTGCCACCACCCGGCGGTCGAACTCGCAGGGAGTGAGACACGTGCTTGAGCTGAACAACGTGCACGTCGTGCACAAGGCCCGCTCGGGAGGGCTGTTCGCGCGGGACCGCGTGCACGCCCTGACCGCCGCCTCGCTGACCGTCGCGCCCGGCGAGACCGTCGGGATCGTCGGCGAGTCGGGCTGCGGGAAGTCCACACTGGCCAAGGTGCTGGTCGGGCTGCAGCGGCCGACCTCGGGCACCGTGCGCCTGAACGACCGCGACCTGTGGACGCTGACGCAGGACGAGCGGCGCGCGCTCGTCGGCGGCGGCGTCGGGCTGATCTTCCAGGACCCGTCCACGGCGCTCAACCGGCGGCTGCCGGTCGGGCGGATCCTGCGCGACCCGCTCGACGTGCACCGCCGGGGCACCCCCGGCGAGCGCGAGGCCCGCGTGCGCGAGCTGCTGGACCTGGTCGGCCTGCCCGCCGGCGTCGCCGGCGCGCTGCCCGGCCAGCTCTCCGGCGGTCAGCGGCAGCGGGTGGCCGTGGCCAGGGCGCTCGCGCTCGAACCGCGGCTGGTCGTCGCCGACGAGCCCACCAGCGCCCTGGACGTGTCGGTCCGCGCCCAGATCCTCAACCTGCTGCTCGACCTCAAGGACCGGCTCGGGCTGGCGATGGTGTTCATCTCGCACGACATCCAGACCGTGCGCCGGATGAGCGACCGCGTGGTCACCATGTACCTGGGCAGGATCGTCGAGCAGACGCCCGCGCGGTCGGTGCCGGGGCGGGCCAGGCATCCGTACACGCGGGCGCTGTTCTCGGCCACCCCCGGGCTGATCTCGCCCATCACCCCGATCCCGCTGGTCGGCGCGGTGCCGTCGGCCACCAGGCCGCCGAGCGGCTGCCCGTTCCGCACCCGGTGCTGGCGGGCCGACGACCTGTGCGCGGCCGAGATGCCCGCCGCCACGCGGGCCGGGGACGACCACCTCTTCCACTGCCACCACCCGGTGGCGGCCGGAGCCACCGACCTAGAGCTGATCCAGGAGCACTCATGACAGATCCCGATGTCGCCGGGGCCGCGACGGTGACCGGCGTGATCCCCCCGGTCTGCACCCCCTTCACCCCCGGCCACGAGGTGGACGCCGCCTCCCTGACCCGGCTGGTGGACCACCTGCTGGAGGGCGGGGTGGACGCGCTGTTCGTGCTCGGCTCCTCCTCGGAGGTGGCCTACCTGACCGACGCCCAGCGGCGGGTGGTGCTGGACACGGTCGTCGGGCACGTGGGCGGCCAGGTGCCGGTGCTGGCCGGGGTGATCGACATGACCACGCCGCGGGTGCTCGAACACGCCCGCGTCGCGGCGGCGGCGGGGGCGTCCGGGCTGGTGGCGACCGCGCCGTTCTACACGCGCACCCATCCCGAGGAGATCCGCACCCACTTCCGGACGATCGCCGCCCGCGTCGGCCTGCCGGTCTACGCCTACGACCTGCCGGTCAGCGTGCACACCAAGCTGGGCGCCGACCTGCTGCTCGACCTGGCCGCCGAGGGCGCGCTCGCCGGGGTCAAGGACTCCAGCGGCGACGACGGCGGGCTGCGCCAGGTCATTCTGGGCCGCCGGGCGCCGTTCAGCGTGCTCACCGGGTCGGAGGTGACCGTGGACTCCGCGCTGTGGATGGGCGCCGACGGCGTCGTGCCCGGCCTCGGCAACGTGGACCCCCACGGGTACGCCGAACTGTACCGGGCCGCCACCCGCGGCGACTGGGAGGCGGCCAGGGCCGAGCAGGAACGCCTGGTCAGGCTGTTCGAGATCGTCCGGGTCGGCGCGGGCCGCATGGGCGGCAGCTCGGCGGGGCTGGGCGCGTTCAAGGCCGCCCTGCACCTGCGGGGCGTCATCGACTGCCCGCTCACCGCGCTGCCGCAGATCCCGCTGAACGACGACGAGACCGGCCGGATCGGCAAGCTGCTGGCCGCCGCCGGGCTGCTGTAGCCGCCGTTCAGAGGCCGTCGGCGTGGGCGGCCCGCTCGTTCGGCACGCAGTGGGTCATCTTCAGCCCCTCCACGTCGCGCGGGCCGTTGCGCCCGAGCTTGACCAGGCGCTCCCGGTCCTCGTCGGTGAGGTCCTGGCTCGCCAGCGGCTCCAGGTGAGCGACGTCGTCCGGGGTGATGCCGAGGCCCTCGCCGACGCGCAGGCCGAGGTCGTCCTCCACGAGCAGGAAGTGCCAGACCATGCGCTCCTGGATGCGCCGGTCGCACTGGCTGAGCGCGTCGACGAAGTTGTGCACCAGGTCGTCGCGCTCCCACTGCTCCATGAGCAGGTAGCGCTGGCCGGCCTGCTTGTAGTCGTTGGTCCGCGGGATGCGCCTGCGCATGAGCCGGCCGCTGATGACCGGGCCCTCCTCGTCGAGGGTCGGGTACTCGGCCTCGCGCAGGCCGCCGCGCAGCGAGGGCTCGTAGTTGATGTGCGGGTCCTCGCCGCCGGTGTCGACGAAGTACGCCATCTGGCCGTCGCGCTGGTTGGTCCTGATGGGCGCGTTCCTGGCCTGGTTGACCGGGAGCTGCAGGTAGTTCGGGCCGACCCGGTAGCGCTGGGTGTCGCTGTAGGAGAACGTCCGGCCGACCAGCATCTTGTCGTCGGAGAAGTCGAGGCCGTCCACCAGGACGCCGGTGCCGAAGGCGGCCTGCTCGTTCTCGGCGAACTGGTTCTCGACGTTGCGGTTCAGCACCAGCCGGCCGACCGGCCTGGCCGGGAACTCGTTCTCCGGCCACACCTTGGTGTCGTCGAGCGGGTCGAAGTCCAGCTCGGGGTGCTCCTCGTCGCTCATCAGCTGGACCAGCAGCTCCCACTCGGGGAAGTCGCCGCGCTCGATGGCGTCGTGCAGGTCCTTCGTCGCGTGCCCGAGGTCGCCCGCCTGGACGACCGCCGCGTCCGCCGCGGTCATGCTGCGCACGCCCTGCTTGGGCATCCAGTGGTACTTGACCAGGAACGTCTCGCCCTGCTGGTTGACCCACTTGTAGGTGTTCACGCCGAATCCCTGCATGTGCCGGTAGTCGGCGGGGATGCCGCGCGGGCTGAACAGGTTGACCAGCATGTGCATCGACTCGGGCGTCTGGGACATGAAGTCGAAGATGCGGTTCGGGTCCTGCCGGAAGGTCACCGGGTCGGGCTTGAGCGAGTGGATGACGTCGGGGAACTTGATGGCGTCCCTGATGAAGAAGACGGCCAGGTTGTTGCCCACCAGGTCCCAGTTGCCGTCCTCGGTGTAGAACTTGATCGCGAACCCGCGCGGGTCGCGGGCGGTCTCGGCGGAGTCGCGGCCGCCGATCACGGTGGAGAAGCGCAGCGCCACGTCGGTGCGCTTGCCGGCCTCCTGGAACAGCTTGGCCCTGGTGTAGCGGCTGACCGGCTCGTCGCCGATCTTGCCGTACGCCTCGAAGTAGCCGTAGCTCAGCGCGCCCCTGGCGTGCACGACCCGTTCGGGGATGCGTTCGCGGTCGAAGTGACTGATCTTCTCCAGGAACTGGTAGTTCTCCAGCGTCGCCGGTCCGCGCGGGCCGACCGTCCGCTGGTTCTGGTTGTCGTAGACGGGATGCCCTTGTCGGTTGGTGAGCACCTCGCGCTCGTCGTTCGACTGCGGACCCTTGCTGGAGACGTCTGTCATCGCACTGTTCCTCTCCCCGGACGAGATCTTCCCCGGCTGCCCTCAAGAACGGGCCGAAAACGGGCAAAACCTCGTCCTCGGGCGGCTACCTGCTCACGTCGTCGGCGGTCCGGCCGAGCAGGCCCAGGTCGGACCGGCGGGGCAGGCTCTCCCAGTCGCCCTGCGAGGTCACCGCGAACGCGCCCGCCGCGCAGGCGCTGTCCAGCCGCCGTTCCGGCGCTGCCCCGGCCAGCCAGTCCGCCAGCCAGCCGGCCGCGAACGCGTCCCCGGCGCCCACGGGGTCCACCTCGGTCACCCGGTACGGCCGCGCCCGCCGCAGCACCCCGCCGGACAGCTCCAGCGCGCCCGCCGACCCCGACTTGACCAGCACGTACGAGGGCCCGAGCGAGGCCAGCGCCTTGGCCAGCTCCGCCGGGTCGTCGACGTCGGCGACCAGGCGGCCCTCCGGCACGGTCGCGAACAGCACGTCCACGCCGCCGATCGTCTCCCGCAGCCAGGCGCCCGCCTCCTCCGGCGTCCACAGGGCCCGCCGGTAGTTGACGTCGAGCGAGACGAGCACGCCGGCCGCCCGCGCCACGGCGATCGCGTGCGCCACGGTCTCCCGGGCCGACGCCGACAGCGCCGGGGTGATCGCGGAGACGTGCAGCACGCGGGCCGAGGAGATCAGCGCCGGATCGAGGTCGGCCGGCCGCAGCCGGGAGCCGGCGCTGTCCTTGCGGTAGTACCGCACGTCCACCAGGTCGGCCGTGCGCCGACCCTTGATCATCAGTCCGGTGGGGGCGTCCGGGTCGGTGACCGCGCGCACGTCCACGCCCTCGCCGGCGAGCGTGGCCCGGATCAGGTCGCCGAACTCGTCGTCGCCCACCCGTCCGGCCCACGTCGCCCGGTGGCCCAGCCGGGCCACGCCGATCGCCACGTTCGACTCGGCGCCGCCGAGGCCCAGGTCGAAGTCGCGGGCGAAGCGCAGCGGCCCGGTACGCCGGGCGGAGAACAGCGCCATGGTCTCGCCGAAGGTCACCAGTTCGGTCATGTGGTCGGCCTGCCCAGCTTTCTGGAGATCCGCGACGCCGCCCCGGCCACCAGCGGCCCGAGCTCCCGCACCCGCGCGGCGGTGATCCGCGAGGTGAGCCCGGAGACCGAGACGGCGGCGACGACGGCGTCGTTGTGGTTGAAGATCGGCGCGGCGACGCAGCGCACCTCGGGCTCGTTCTCGCGGTCGTCCACCGCGTAGCCGCGCCGCCGGACGTGGGTGAGTTCGGCGCGCAGCCGGTCGGGGTCGGTGATGGTGTGCTTGGTGATCGGGTCGAGCGCCAGCCCGGCCAGCGCCTCCTCCGGCTGCCAGGCCAGGATCGCCTTGCCGACCGCCGTGGCGTGCACCGGGCCGCGGCTGCCGATGCGCGAGGCCATGCGCACGTTCGTCTCGTTCTCCACCTTGTCGATGTAAACGACGTGCGGGTGGTCGTAGACGACCAGGTGGACGGTCTCGCGCACCTCGCTCATCAGCCGGTGCGACTCCTCGGCGGCGACCGCGCGCAGGTCCAGCGTGGCCAGGTACGCCTGCCCGAGCTGGAGGGTGCCGTGCCCCAGCCGGTACGCCCCGGTCCTGCGGTCGCGTTCGAGCAGCCTGGCCTCCACGAGCGGGACGGTCAGCCGCAGCACCGTGCTCTTGGACAGGCCCACGGCCTCGGCGAGCTGGGTGAGCGACAGGCCGGTGTGGCCGCGTACGTGGTCCAGGACGGCCAGGGCGCGCCGGAGGGAGGCGGACTGGTTGCGGTCAGGCACGCAAGTCACCATATTCGATGAAATTTCGCGAAATGCAGCACCCTGTTGTGCACTGCACAACATCTCCTGACAGGTCTTCTCGACTCCAGGACGAATTCCTAGTGTCTGCGCAGGAGGTAATAGTGAAGTTTCTTTACTTTGCCGTGGCCGGAACGGCCCTGCTCACGCTGGCCGCCTGCGCGCCCTCGACCGCTCCCGCCTCCGGCGGCGGCGACGAGCGGACGGGGACGCTGCGCGTCTGGCTGTTCGACGAGCCCAACCGGGCCCCCAAGGACAAGGTCGTCAACGAGGCGATCAAGGAGTTCACCGCCGCGCACGCGGACGTCAAGGTCGAGGTCACCTACATCCCCACCACCCCCGCCCGGCACGAGAAGTTCAAGGGCGCCTTCAACGACCCGGCCAGCTCCCCGGACGTCGCCGAGTACGGCAACACCGACCTCGCCGAGTACGCCGCCGCCGGCGGCTTCGCCGACCTCACCGCCGACCTGAAGGGCCTGGACCTGACCCCCGACCTGGTCAAGTCGGCCTCCGTCCAGGGCAAGCAGTACGGCCTGCCGTGGTTCATCGGCATCCGGGCCCTCTACTACCGCACCGACGTCTTCGACGAGCTCGGCCTGAAACCGCCCACGTCCATCGGCGCCCTGACCGAGGCCGCCCGCACGATCCGCAGGAAGAAGCCCGACCTGTACGGCATAGCCGTCGGCGGCGAGTACACCTTCGGGGCCCTGCCCTTCGTCTGGGACGCCGTCGGCGACATCACCTCGCTCGACTCGCCGCAGTCGCGCAAGGGCGTCAAGGCGTACACGGACCTGCTGACCGACGAGATCTGCCCGCCGCAGGCGTGCGTCTCGCTGACCGGCGGCAAGACGGTCGAGCTGTTCGCCGGCGGCAAGGCCGCGATGGGCATACTCGGCAACTTCAGCCGCTCGGCCGTGGACGCCGGCGCGGCCGCCGGCAAGTACGCCGTCGTCCCGCTGCCCGGCGCGGCCGAGGGCTCGATCGCGCCCGCCTTCGCCGGCGGCAACAACCTGGGCGTGCTGAAGAACGCCGGTCACCGCACCCTGGCCGCGGACTTCGTCAAGCTGCTGGGCGGCAAGACGTACCAGGCCAAGATGTACGACGCGATGGGCAACCTGCCGACGCTCACCTCGGCCCGCGACGAGCTGGCGGCCAAGGACCCGTTCGTCAAGCCGTTCCTGGACACGGTGGCCAAGGGCACCCGGTTCGTGCCGATCGACCCCGCCTGGGTGAAGATCGACAACGGCAAGGTCATCCCCACGATGCTGCAGAAGGTCGCGACCGGTCAGTCCACCGTCGAGCAGGCCACCACCGAGGCGGCCGCGGCCGTCAAGACCGCCTTCGGCCGCTCGTGAGCCGAGGTACGAGCGTCCGCCGCGGGCGCCCCTGGCTCTACCTGCTGCCCGCGGCGGCCGTGCTGATCCCCATGTTCGGCTATCCGGTCTACATGCTGGGCCTGCTGTCGGTCTTCGACTACCGGCAGGCGCAGGTCAGCGGCGGGCAGCCGAGCACGTTCGTCGGGTTCGGCAACTACGCCGCGCTGCTCGGCGACCGGCGGTTCTGGGAGGTGCTGGCGCAGACCGTGGGGTTCGCCGCGGCGCTGGTCGTCGCGACGCTGGCGGTCGGCGCGGCCCTGGCCGTGCTGCTGACCAGGACCGGGCCGCTGCCGAGGACGGCCCTGTCGCTGGCCGCGCTCGGCGCGTGGGCGGCCCCCGCGATGACCGGCTCCACCGTGTGGATGTTCCTGTTCGACGCCGACCTCGGCCTCGTCAACCAGGTGCTCGGGATCGACGGGTACAACTGGTTCTACGACCGGTGGGTCACCTTCGGCGTGGTCGGCGCGACGGTCGTGTGGCACTCGTTCCCGCTGGTGATGATCACCCTGTACGCGGGCATCCGGGCCGTCCCCGCCTCGGTGCTGGAGGCCGCCGCGCTCGACGGCGCCTCGGCCTGGCAGGGGTTCTGGCGGATCATCGTGCCGATGTTGCGGCCGCTGGTCACGATCGTGGTCATCCAGTCGGTCATCTGGGACTTCAAGCTCTTCACCCAGATCTACGTGATGACCAACGGCGGCGGCGTGGCCGGGCAGAACACCGTGCTCAACGTCTACGCCTACCAGATCGCCTTCGGCTCCTCCGAGTACGGACTCGGCTCGGCCGTCGCCGTCGTCATGACGCTGATCCTGCTGGTGATCACCCTGTTCTACATCCGGGCGCTGCGGCGCAGTGGGGAACGCCTGTGAACCGACGACGTCTTCTGCCCGACGCGGTCGCGCTGGTGGTCGCCCTGCTCACCGCGTTCCCGCTCTACTGGATGGTCCTGTCGGCGCTCAAGCCCGCGGGGGAGATCCAGTCGCTGGAGGTCAGGCCCTGGACGTCGCACCCGACGCTGGACAACTTCGTCCGGGTGCTGACCGGGGAGAACTTCGCCCGCTACCTGCTCAACAGCGCGATCGTGGCGCTCGTCGTGGTCGTGCTGTCGGCCGGGGTCGCCTTCCTCGCGGCGGTGGCCGTGACCCGGTTCGCCTTCCGGTTCAGGACGACCGTGCTGATCATGTTCCTGGTCGCGCAGATGGTCCCGGTCGAGGCGCTGACGATCCCGCTGTTCTTCGTGGTCCGGGACCTGGGCCTGCTCAACACGCTGGCCTCGCTGGTGGTGGTGCAGCTCGCCTTCACGCTGCCGTTCGCGATCTGGATGCTGCGCGGGTTCGTCGCCGGGGTGCCGGAGGCGCTGGAGGAGGCGGCGATGATCGACGGGGCCGGACGCGCGACCGTGCTGTGGCGCATCCTGTTCCCGCTGGTCGCGCCCGGCCTGGTGGCGACCAGCGTGTTCTCCTTCATCACCACCTGGAACGACTTCGTCTTCGCGCGCACCTTCATCGTCTCGGCCAAGGACAACCAGACCCTGCCCGCGGCGCTGCTCGTCTTCTTCAAGCCCGACGAGAACGACTGGGGCGGGATCATGGCGGCCTCGACGCTGATGACGATCCCGGTGCTGATCTTCTTCGTGGCGGTGCAGCGGCGGCTCGTGTCAGGGCTTGGAGGGGCGGTCAAGGACTGAGACGTCGTGCTTGTCGTCGGGGGCGAGGAACTCCAGCAGCAGCCGCGCCTCCCGCTCGACCTCCTCCAGCCCGGCGATCGGCGTCCACTGGTGGACGTTCAGCGTGGAGACGCCCTTGGCCCTGGTCACCGTCCAGTCGCCGGCGGTGACGCCGTCCACCAGGATGATCCGGGGGATCACGTTCGTGCCCATGAACGACCCCTGCATGACGGCCGCGCCGCGCTCGCTGATCACCCGCGAGCGGTCGGCGTGCGACAGGAACAGGTTGTCGAAGTCGTACATCAGCCGCACCGGGGCCGGGACGTCCTCGGCCGGCCGGACGGCCTCCGGCAGGTCGTACAGGGTTCGGCCGGCGGCGTCCCTGAAGCGGACCAGGTCCATGGACTCGACGACCTCGCCCAGCCTGGTCAGGCCCGACCACGTCTGCGCGTCCTGCACCGAGGCCGGGCCGAAGGCGGCCAGGTAGCGCCGGACCAGCTCGGCGGGCGTCATCGGCGGCACCTCCGCCGGGCCCAGCCACGACTCGGCGGTGGTGTGCGCGACCGGTCCGCTCCTGCCCCACAACCCGCGCGGCGGCACCTGGACCAGCGGCAGCAGCCAGCGCACGCCCTGGCCGAGCGCCTGCTGGTCGTGCTCCGGCCACCGCTCGGCCAGCGCCCGCCCGAGGTCGGCGAAGGTCATCGGCCGCTCCTCCAGCAGCGCCCGCCCGGTCGCGGCCAGCTCCTCCAGGTCGACGCCCGCCAGCCGCCGGCCGAACGTCGTACGCGTCATGCGCTCGGTGACGGCCTGCAGCAGCGGCCGCATGGCCAGGCAGTCGCGGGCGGTGACCAGGTGGATGGTGGAGCGCTGCAACGCGATCCGCACCAGCTCCCGGCCGGCCAGCAGGCCGGAGACGTCCTCGGGCTTGAGCCCCTCGATGCGGTTCCACAGGCCGACGTACCAGGTGTGGGGGGTCTGGGCCTGGAGGCCGCCGAGCCGTTCGACGACCTCCTGCACGCTGCCGCCGCCGCGGCGCAGCAGCAGCTGCCGGTCGAGCGTGGCCCGGTTGAGCGCGCGCTGGGAGATGAGGGGATCCATGGGGACAAAGGTAGGGGTAATCGCGGTCACTTCCTGACCTCGATGGGCACTCAGGCGAGCGCGCCGGGGCCCAGCTCGTCCGGCGCGGAGTAGCCGGACAGGGCGAGCGTGATGTCCAGCTCGCCCAGCAGGCAGCGCAGCACGTGCTCGACGCCCGCCTGCCCGCCCAGCGCCAGCCCGTACAGCACGGGACGGCCGACCAGCACGGCCCGCGCGCCCAGCGCGAGCGCCTTGACCACGTCGGCCCCGGTGCGCACGCCCGAGTCGAACAGCACCGTCAGCCGGTCGCCGACCGCCTCGGCGATGCCGGGCAGCGCGTCGAGCGCGGCCAGGGCGCCGTCGACCTGGCGGCCGCCGTGGTTGGACACCACGATCCCGTCGACGCCGTGCTCGGCGGCCAGGCGCGCGTCCTCGGTGCTCATGATGCCCTTGAGCACGATCGGGCCGTCCCAGTGGTCGCGCAGGAACGGCAGGTCGTCCCAGCTCAGGCCCGGGTTCGGGAACATGCCCGCCCAGTGGGCGACCGGGTTCTCGACCCCGGCGAAGTTCGGGTCGCTCAGGTAGTTGGCGATGCCCGTGCCGGCCAGGAACGGCAGGTAGCCGCGGTCGAGGTCGGCCGGACGCCAGCCGAGCAGCGTCGTGTCCAGCGTGACCACCAGCACCGAGTGGCCGGTCGCCCTGGCCCGGCGCAGGAAGCTCAGGCACACGTCCCGGTCGGTCGGGCAGTAGAGCTGGTACCAGCGCGGCGCGTCCCCGCCCGCCGCCGCCACCTGCTCGAAGTCGTGGGCGGCGGCCGTCGAGTGCACGTACGGGACGCCCACCGCGGCCGCGGCCCGCACGGTGGCGAGCTCGCCCTCCTCGTGGGCCAGCGTCTGCACCCCCATGGGCGCCACCAGCACCGGCGCCGCCATCTGCGTGCCCAGCACCTCGCACGACAGGTCACGCTGCCGCGCGACGCCGCGCAGCATCCGCGGCACGATCCGGCGCCGCTGGAACGCCTCCAGGTTGGCCCGCGCGGTCGAGCCGCTGCCCGCGCTCGGCACGATGTAGCCCAGCGCCTCGGGCGAGAGCACCCGCCCGGCCGCGGCCTCCAGGGCCGACAGATCGGTGGTCAGCTCCGGCGTACGGCCTTCGAGCATGCCCGTCAGGTAGATGCCGAGCTGGTGATCGCCTGCGTTCATGGCGCCCATCCAACCAGCCCGCCCGTCCCCGCCGCGACCACCCTGATGACGGCGACCACGAGGCGGCCCTACGCTGCTTCCCATGCACAAACGCGTGATCGACAACCGCTTCGAGCTGACCGAGAGGCTCGGCGGCGGTGGCATGGGCCTGGTGTGGCGCGCCTGGGACACCGCCCTCCACCGCGAGGTCGCGCTGAAGGAGGTCCGGCCGCCCGATCCCGCGTTCGAGGAGCACGACCCCGAGGCCGCCCGCGAGCTGCGGGCCAGGGTGCTGCGGGAGGCCCGCGCGCTGGCCCGGCTGAACCATCCGCACGTCGCCACCATCCACCACATCGTCGACCCGGGCGGCGACGGCTACCCGTGGATCGTCATGGAGCTGGTCACCGGCGGCTCGCTCGCCGACCGCCTCGCGCGCGGGCCGATGACGCCCTGGGAGACCGCCCGGCTGGGCCGCGAGGTGCTGTCCGCGCTGCGCGCCGCGCACGCCGTCGGCATCCAGCACCGCGACGTCAAGCCCGCCAACGTGCTGCTGCGCGAGGACGGCCGCTCGGTGCTCACCGACTTCGGCATCGCCGCCGTGCGCGAGTCGACCAGCCTGACGGCGACCGGGTCGTTCATCGGCTCGCCCGAGTACATGGCGCCCGAGCGCATCAACGGGCACGAGGGCGACCCCGCCTCCGACCTGTGGTCGCTCGGCATGCTGCTGTACGTGGCCGTCGAGGGCCGCCACCCGCTGCGCAGGAGCACCACGCTGGCGACCTTGGCCGCCGTGCTCAACCAGGAGGTGCCGCCGCCGGAGCGGGCCGGGCCGCTCGGTCCCGTGCTCGGCGCGCTGCTGCGCCGCGACCCGGCCGGCCGTCCCGACGCCGAGACCCTCGACCGCATGCTCGCCGCCGCCGCCGACCCCGGCTCGGCCCCGCCCGCCTACCCGCCCCCCGCCCCGGGCCCGGGCCGGCAAGCCCCCTCGTCGCCGGGCCCGTTCCAGCAAGCCCCCTCGTCGCCGGGGCCGCTCCAGCACGGCCCGCCGTCCGGGGCCACCGTGCCGCCCGGGGCGCCGCAGCCCTGGGGGCCGCAGCCGTCGTTCTCGCAGGCCGGCACCATGGCGCCGCGCCGCGCCCGCCGTTCGCCGATCGCCGCCGTGACGGCCTCCGTGGGCGCGCTGGCGGTGACCGGCGTGCTGGTCTACACGCTGCTGCCCGGCGTGCGCGGCGCGGCGGAGCCGACCCAGTCGAACACGCCGCAGGTCACCCCGGTGGAGACCGCCGACGTCGAGGAGCCGAAGGCGAGCGAGGAACCGGAGCCGCAACCGGAGAACCTGCTCACCGCCGATGGCATCCGCGCCGCGATCAAGGCGCTCAAGCCGGTCATGGGCGGCACCAAGGTCGTCCGGATGGTCGTCTACCCGACGTACATCTCCGCCGAGGCCCCCGTGAAGGGCGACCCGGCCGTCTACGACCGCTACGCCTACCGCGACGGCAGGGCCACCCGCGAGGGCACCGGCTCCACCGTCCGCACCCCGGTCGTCGACCTGGCCAAGTACAACTGGGACGCCCTGCCCCGCCTGCTCGACAAGGCCCGCAGCGTCCTCGGGGTGCGCAAGCCCACCGCGCGCTACCTCATCGTCGATCCCGACTTCGTCTTCACCAGCACCAGGCAGGTGCTGCTCGTCTACCTCAGCGACGCCTACCGCACCGGCTACCTGGTGGCCGACCCCCAGGGCAGGGTGCTCAAGACCTACCCCGCCTCCTGACCGGCCGCCCGGCTCAGCAGCCGCCCTGGTAGCCGCTCTCCGGGATCAGCCGGCTCCACTCGTCCTGGCTGAGCGGCCCGCCCGCGCGGGCGCACACCTCCTGCGCCGTCAGCGCCGGGTCCACCGGGCTCTCGCGGACGCTGCCGTCCGCCGCCACGCCGCGCAGCCTGCGGCCGTCCTTGCTGAAGGCCAGGCCCTCGGCCCACGACCCGACCTGGCCGACCTCGCGCAGCGTGCCGGCGTCCCACAGGGAGGTGCGTTCCGCGTCGATCGCGAGCAGGTCGCCGCCGGGGGAGAAGCGCAGGTCGCGTACGGGGGCCGGGCCGGTCTCGACCGAGCCGGCCCGCTCGCGCCCGCGGACGTCCCACAGCTCGACGCGTCCGCCGCCGAGCCCGAGTGCCAGCGTGCGGCCGTCGGGGGAGAAGGCGAGCGCGGTGGGCCGGGCGGCGGCCGGGGCCAGCGGGGTGACCTCGCCGGTACGCAGGTCGAGCAGGTTCGTGCCGGAGGCGAGCGTCGAGCCGTCGGGGCTGAAGGCCATCGCCAGGTCGCCCGCGCCCTCGTAGGCCCTGATCCGGCGGCCGGAGCGCACGTCCCAGGTCTCCAGCAGCCGGCCGCGCGCGGTGGCCAGCGTGTCGCCGCCGGGGGACAGGGCCACGGCGGGCACGTCGCCGCCCGCGTCGATGACGGTGACCCTCCTGCCGCCCGACGCCTCCCAGACGGTGACCGGGTCGCCCGCCACGGCCAGCAGCCTGCCCGTCGCGTCGAAGGCCACGTCGCCGGTGGCAGCGATCTCGGCCAGCGGCTTGCGCGCCACCACGTCGGTGAGCCTGATGGCGTTCCCGACGTCCTTGGCCGCCACCCGGCCGTCGCTCGACAGCGCGGCGGTGCGGACGCCGGAGGAGGGCGCGGGCAGCCCGGAGACGTCGAGCGAGACGACCGAGCCCAGGCCGCTCAGGTAGCGCAGGGTGCGGCCGTCGGCGGAGAAGGCCAGGTCGCCGTGCTGGTCGCCGCGGAAGCGGTAGGCGCCGGCCAGCCGCCGGTCGGCCACGCTCCACAGGCGCACCTCGTCCCGGCCGGGGAGGGCGAGCAGGCTGCCGTCGGGGCTGAACACGGGCGTGCCGGCGGAGCCGTCCGCGGGCATCTCCGCGTCGCCGGCCTCCGCCGCGAACGTGGTGGCGGCGGTGCCGGTCGCGGCGTCCCGCGGCGGCTCGGCGCCGGGCGTGAGGAGGGTCACGCCGTCGCGGCCCGCGACGGCCAGCGTGCGGCCGTCGGGGCTGAACGACAGGGGCGGCGCCGACCGGTCCGGCCCGGTCTGCGGCCGGACGGTGAACTCCCGCTCCTTGGCCCGGCCGGGCAGCGACCAGAGCTCGACCCGCCCGTCCAGGTCGGAGACCGCGGCCCGGCTCCCGTCGCGGGACACCGCCACCCGGCGGTCGAGCACGTCGAGCAGCACCTCGGCGCCCCGGTAGACCCGGGTGCGGTTGCCGCTGGTGATCGTGTACGTCCCGGTCGCGGGGGCCCGGCCGGTGGCCACCTCGACGGGCTGGCCGCCGGGGCTCTCGGCGTACCGGCCGTCGTCGCTGAGCGCGGCGCTGCCCTCGGGGAGCGCGTGCGCGGCGAGCTGCCGGCCGCTGCGCACGTCCCAGACGGTCAGCGTGCGGTCGCGCCACCTGACCAGCTCGTCGCCGCGCAGCAGGTAGCCGGCCCGCTCGTCGGCCGCGGGATCGGTGAACACGCCCAGCTCCGGCTGCGCCAGCGAGGCCTGCAACGCCACCCGTGCCTCGAACACCGGCGACAGCCGCCAGGCCGCCACGCTCAGCCGCATCGCCGTACGCGGGTCGGAGGAGCGCAGCGCCTCGGCGCGGGCGGCCACGGCCCGCGCGTTGGCCTCCAGGAGGTGTCCGCGCAGCTCCCGCTCGCCGTTGAGCGAGACGGCGGACATCGACACCGCGACGGCCAGGGCGGCGGCCAGGGTCGCCATCGAGGGCCGCAGCAGCCGCCTGCGCTGCTTGGACATGGCCACGCTCGCGCCGATGAAGTCGCGTTCGAGCTGGCTGAGGCGCAGGTGGCGGCGCTTGGCCGCGGCCCAGCCGAGCGCCGTGTCGAGCCGGTCGCCCCGGTAGAGGTACGTGTGCCCGCGCCGGTGACGCGACCACCGGTCGGCCGCCAGGCGCAGCTCCCGGTGGACGGCCAGCCCGTCCTGCTCGTCGGCCACCCAGCCGCGCAGGCGTGGCCAGGCCCGGTAGAGCGCGGCGCTGGCCGGCGCCACCCGGTCGTCGCGCACGGCCACGAGCTTGCCGACCGGGGTCTCGGTCGGCGGCACCCGCACGCTGCGGCGTACGAGCAGCCCGGCGTCCATCAGCGGGGCCAGCACGCCGCCCTCGTCGTGCGGATCGTCGCCGTCCATCAGGCGCAGCAGCAGGCCCGGCACCGCCTCCTGCTGGCGCGGCGTGAGCCCGGCGTAGACGCCCTCGGCCAGCTCGCCGAGCGACCTGTGCCCGGCCACGCCCGCCGGCGGGCGCAACGCGGCGGGGTCGGCCTCGACCAGCAGCTCCTCCGCCGCGGGGCGGGCGGCGGGATCTTTGGACAGCGCCCGCCCGACCAGCTCGCGCAGCCCGTCGGGCAGGGCGCTCAGGTCGGGATCGACGGTCAGCAGCCGGTGCAGCACCGCGCCGAGACTCCGCCCGGAGAACGGATCGCCGCCCGTGGCCGCGTAGAGCACCACGGCCCCCCAGGAGAAGACGTCCGTCGCCGTCTCGTGGCCGCTGCCAGTCAGGATCTCGGGGGCCAGGTACGTGCACGTCGCCTCCAGCGACCCGCCGACCGCCACCCCCATGTCGATCACTCTGGGGCCGCCCGCCGCCAGCAGCACGCTCTCCGGCCGCAGGTCGCGGTGGGTCAGCCCGGCCGCGTGCAGCGCGCGGAGCGCCCCGGCCAGCGCGCCCGCCAGCGCCGCCAGCTCCGCGCCCCGGTACGGCCCGTGCCGCTCGACCGCCTGCCGCAGGTCGGGCCCGTCGACGAACTCGCTCACCACGTAGGGGATGCCGTGATCGACCCCGGACGCGACCACCTCCGCCAGGTGCGGGCAGCTCACCCGCGCGACCGGCTCGACCTCGACCCGGGGCACCTTCACCGCGTAGCGGCGGCCCTCGTCGTCGTAGGCGTCGTAGACCACCCCGCGCGCGCCCGCGCCGAGCCGGGCGGCCAGCCAGAAGCCGCCCAGCCTCTCGGGATCACCAGGCACCAAGCGCATCGTCACTGATGCTTAGATGCGCCGGACCGGCCGTTGGTTGTCGGTGAACGACCACAGGTCCCCCGCGCGCCTCGGGGGACCCATGCGTCATGATCATTATGCCAGGCTTCTGGATCTTGACTGCCACTCCGGCCGCAGCACCGACATCGTCACGGAGTCGTGCCACTCGCCCTCCCACAGCAGGGTGTCGCGCTGCACGCCCTCCTCCACGAAGCCGATCTTCTTGTAGACGTGCCGCGCCCGGTCGTTGAAGGTGAAGACGCCGAGGCCGACGCGGTGCAGCGGCGTGGCGGCGAAGGCGTGGCCGAGCACCAGCTCGATCGCCTCGGTGCCGTAGCCCCTGCCGAAGACCCGGGCGCCGATCAGCGCGATCCGCAGGTTGCACGACAGGTTGTGCCGGTCGAGCTCGTTGAGCACGACCTCGCCGACGTACTCGTCGCCGGCCATGATGGCCAGGTCGAGCCGGTCGGCGTGCTCGCCCCTCGTGCTGTACCACTGGCGGGCCACCGCGTGGTCGACCTCGCCGTGCGAGCCCGTCAGCCGTTGCACCTCCGGATCGCTGATCAGCGTGATCAGGCCCTCGACGTGCTCGGGGCCGACCGGGAGCAACCTGACGCGCTCACCCGTCAAAGTGGGTTTCTCGGCGAACATCCCCTCTGGGTATCAGTCCTGCTCATCGGCGGGCAAACCCATTTTCCGCAGGGCCGCGTCGCGCACCTCCTCGGGTGTCAGCACGCCGACGTCGCACGTCAGGTCCGCCACCTGCTGGAAGTAGCCCTCGCGCCGGGCCCGCATCGCCGCCGGCTGGAACTCGGGACGGTGCGCGCCCGAGCTCATGCGCCGGGCCAGGACGGCGTCGGCGGCGTCCACCCAGACCACGAACGCCTCGCGCAGCGCCTCGCGCACCCGGGGGTCCTCCACGGTGCTGGCCGCCGCCGCGATCACCTTCGGCTCGCCCGCCAGCGCCGCCAGCACGTGCTCGGCCTCGTACCGGTGCAGCGCCTCGGCCCCCTCGCGGACGGCGATCTGCGCCGCCGTGCCGCCGTGTTCCTTCTCCAGGAACGGGTCGCTGTCGGTGAACGGCATCCCCAGCGCTGTGGCGAGGAGGCGGCCCGCGGTCGTCTTACCCGATCCCATCAGCCCGATCACCACGACTGGTTTGTTTTTCGACATGTGGATAGAGGTTCCTTCGTGTCAAGGAGGTAAATCTGATGACCATCGCCGGAAGCATCATCCTCATCATGCTCGGTGCGATCCTCACCTGGGCCGTCGAGTTTGACCTCGCCGGTCTCGACATCAACGTCGTCGGCGTCATCCTCATGCTCGGTGGCCTGGCGGGGCTGCTGTTCGGCATCTACCGGATCAGCGTCACCCGCAGGGCGGTCGGCCCGATCGACGAGCCGGTGCACCGGCACGAGATCTACGAGGAGCCGGAGACCCGCAGGACCACGGTGTACGAGGAGCGCCGCCACTACGACGAGCCGCCGCTGTAGGAGGTGAATCGACATGCCAGCCGTTGACGAGCTGCCGTCGACCATCAAGCGTTCGCCGAAGAAGGCACAGAACACGTGGATCAAGGCGCACGACTCCGCCGTGAAGGAGTACGGAGAGGGGCGGCGCGCGCACATGACCGCGTTCGCCGCACTCAAGCACTCCTTCGAGAAGGTCGGAGACCACTGGGAGCCCAAGGGGCAGAAGGGACCGTCCGACAAGGGCGCGACCGACCGCTCCGGCAGGACCGAGGAGGGCGTGGACGCCAACGCCAGCAAGGAGCACTTGCAGGGCGTGGCGTCCAGGCTCGGGGTGCGCGGCCGATCCAGGATGACCAAGAAGGAGCTGGTGGACGCCATCAAGAAGGCCAACAGGAAGGCCACGGCGAAATCCCGCTAGTTCCTTCACAACAACCGCTTGACCGCCTCGGCAATCGCGTGGCGGTCTATGCGGGCGTCCGCGAGCTGTTCCTCAGGCGTCGCCGATCCGGGCAACCCGGTCACGGCGAGCTTCACCACCCGCGGGCCGAGCTCGCTGACGGCGTCCAGCACGGCGTCGCCGAGACCGCCCTCCAGACGGTGATCCTCGACCGTGATCAGGTTGCCCGTCGTCGTGGCGGCCTCCACCAGCACCGCCGCGTCCACCGGCTTGACCGAGTACAGGTCGATCACGCCGACCGGGACGCCGGCCGCCGTCAGCTCGTCGGCCGCCGCCAGCGCCTCGTGCACCGTGATCCCGGCCGCCACGATCGTGGCCCGGTCGTCGGGCGAGCGCCGCAGCACCCGCGAGCCGCCCACCGGGAAACGTTCGCCGGGCGGGTAGATGACCGGCGTCTCGCCGCGGGTGGTGCGCAGGTAGGACACCCCTGACACGTCCGCCATCTCGACGGTCAGCGCCGCCGCCTGGTTGGCGTCGCACGGGTACAGCACCGTGCTGCCGTACACCGCCCGCATCATGGCCAGATCCTCCAGGCCCATCTGCGAGGGGCCGTCCTCGCCGATCGAGACGCCGGCGTGCGAGCCGACCAGCCGGATCGACGCCTGGCTCACCCCGGCCATCCTGACGAAGTCGTGCGCCCTGGTCAGGAACGCCGCGAAGGTGGCCGCGTACGGGGTCCAGCCGCGCACCGACAGGCCGACGGCCGCCGCCACGAGCTGCTGCTCGGCGATGTACATCTCGAAGAAGCGCTCGGGGAACGCCTGGCCGAACTCCTCGGTCTTGGTCGAGTCGGCCACCTCGCCGTCCAGCGCCACCACGTCGCCGCGGGCCGCGCCGAGCGCCGTCAGCGCCGCGCCGAACGCCGCCCTGGTCGCCGCCTTCGCGCCGACCTCGTACTCCGGCAACGTCGCCTGTCGCGGGTCGAAGTGGAACGGCTCGGCCTCGCCCTCCGGCCGGTGCACGTCCACATGGACGCTGCGCGGCCCGCCCAGCTCGTCGATGGCCTTGTCGGGATCCTTGAGCGCCTTGCCGTGCGCGCCCTCCCGGTTCTCGACCTCGACGACCCCCTCGCCCTTGCGCGTCTTGGCCAGGATCACGGTGGGACGCCGGCGAGTGTTGCAGGCGTCCCCCAGCGCGAAGTCGATCTGGCCGGGGTCGTGGCCGTCGATCTCGATCGTGTGCCAGCCGAAGGCGCCGAACCGGCGCGCGTACGCCCCCGTGTCCCATCCGTGCCGGGTCGGGCCGCGTTGCCCCAGCCGGTTCACGTCCACGATCACGACCAGGTTGGCCAGCCCCTCGGCGCCGGCGTGCTCGGCCGCCTCCCAGATGGACCCCTCGGCCAGCTCACTGTCACCGCACAGCACCCACACCCGGTACGGCAGCCGCTCCAGCCGTCCCGCCATGGCCACGCCCACGCCCACCGGCAGCCCCTGACCGAGCGAGCCGGTCGCGACGTCCACCCAGGGCAGCCGGGGGGTGGGGTGCCCCTCCAGTCGGCTGCCCCGGCGCCGGAACGACAGCAGCTCCTCGTCGTCGATGACCTTCGCCGCCTTGTAGAGCGAGTAGAGAAGGGGGGAGGCGTGGCCCTTGGAGAAGATCAGGTGGTCGTTGCCGGGGTTGTCGGGGCGGTCGAAGTCGTACCTGAGGTGGCAGGCGAACAGCACGGCCATCAGGTCCGCGGCCGACATGGACGAGGTGGGGTGCCCGGAACCGGCCGCCGCGGCGGCGCGCACGGAGTCGACGCGCAGCTGCGCGGCCAGTTCGGTCAAGTACTGGAGATCGCGTTCAGGCATCAAGACCCTCCTCGTGAGTTTCACGCCGCCTACCCCCTGCGCGGCGCTTAACTCGGGTCTGACGTCAGCTGACCCCATTTGCCGGCGGTTGAAACCTCCCTCGCCTGGGTGGTTCGCGGGCGGCGTCAGGCGTCGAAGCGGCGGCGGGCGGCCTCGATGTCGCCGAGGTGGCGCTGCGTCCACGCGCACATGGCGTCGACTGTCGCGCGCAGGGCCCGTCCCGGCTCGGTGAGCGTGTACTCCACCCGCGGCGGCACGGTCGGATACACAGTCCGCTCGACCAGCCCGTTGCGCTCCAGCATGCGCAGGTTCTGGGTGAGCATCTTGTGGCTGATGCCCTCGACCTGGTCGCGCAGCTCGCCGAACCGCAGGGTGCCCTCGCCGATGGCCTCGATGATCAGGAACGCCCACTTGTTGGCGACGTCCGTGAAGATCTCCCGCGCCAGGGAGTCGGCCCGCCTCAGGTCCGCCTCGCCGTCCGAGCCCTTGAACTGCTTGGTCACCATGAGGTTCCCCAGTCACTGAAAAGTGCGTTCTTCCACGTCAGCGCTCACTCTCCTACAGTTCCTCAGTAACCACAAGAGAGTTTGGGTGGCCGTACGCACGTTCCGGCCGCCCCCGTCAGGAGGCGCACACCATGCCCGTCACCCTGCTGAACCCCGAGGGCCTGCCCGAGATCGACGTCTACCACCAGACGGCGGTCGCCTCGGGCACGAGGCTGGTCTTCGTCGCCGGCCAGGTCTCCTGGGACGCCGAGGGCGCCATCGTCGGCGCGGGCGACCTCGCCGCGCAGGTCGAACAGTGCTACCTCAACGTCGCCACCGCCGTCGCCGGGGCCGGCGGGTCGTTCGACGACGTGGCGAAACTGACCGTCCACGTCGTGGACTGGACCCCCGACAAGATGCCCGCGCTCCTGGACGGGATCTCCCGCGCGAAGGCGAAACTGGACACGACGGCGACCCCACCGGCGACCCTCCTGGGCGTCGCGGCCCTGTCCGTCCCGGACCACCTGGTCGAGGTCGAAGCCACCGCGATCCTCCCGTAAGGGACGCGCGACGTACTGAGAGCAACTGAGAAACGTCGTTCAAAACCCACTTCTCAGTTGTGCTCAGTTGAGCGCGGGCAGGACGTGACGGCGCGCTCCTCGGATTCGCGGGCGGGTCACGTCCCCGGATGGTGCATGAATCGGCCTTCGCGTGATGCGGGCCGGCAGGTCGAAGTCTCGTCCCCCGGCGGGGTCGGCAATGGTGGCTGACAGTAGTGTCTGAGGCATGCCTGACGTGATCACGGTCCACCCCGCGCAACCCGGCGACGGGGACGTCCTCGGCGAGATCCACGCCCTGTCCTGGGGTGTCTCGCACGGCCCGCTGTGCGCGCCTAAGGTCGCCGCGGCCGGGATCGAGGAGCGGCGCGGCAAGTGGCACGGCATCCTGGCCGAGGGCGGGGATCCGATCCTGCTGGCGCGCCTGAACGAGCGGCCTGGGGCCTTCGCCCGGTTCGGGGCCTCCACCTCCCGTCCCGGCTCCGCGGAGATCTATACCTTCTTCGCCCATCCGGACGTCTGGGGCAGCGGCATCGCCGGCGTTCTGCTGACGGCCGTCCTGGACGCGGCACGCGACGCCGGGTACGACGACGTGCACCTGTGGACGATCCGGGAGTCGGCCCAGGCCCGCCGCTTCTACGCCAAGAACGGCTTCACCGAGACCGGCAGGACGCACGACCACGAGTTCGAGGAGGGGCCTGCGCTGGCTTTGATCGAGCTGGAGCGAGCCTTGCCGGGGCGCTGAGCCGAACTGCCTTGATCCTCGGGCCCTCTGGAGCGAGTGCTGCGACTCTGAAGATCGCAGTGGTTGGAGGACGCTGCCATTGCCAGCCGGTGATCTTCGGGGCGGCTGCCAGGTCAGGCGGTAGGGGCATGGCCGGTACATCGGCAGAGGACACTTCGCTGCGCGTCTGGTCAGGGGGGCTCCCGTTGCCCACCCGGTAACCGGGTGCCGGGCGGGGGCCATGGCGAGCGCGGCGAGCGTCCGGGTGGGCTCCCGCGGCCCACCCGGTAACCAGGTGCCGGGCGGGGGCCGGAGAAAGGCCCCCGGTCAGCGGGCGAGCCGGCGCGCCACCGTGACCGCCGCGGCCACACCCCCCGCCGCCACCATCACCGCCCGTCGGTGCTGGGAGAGCCACACCTGCGGGCTGTGACCATGTGAGCGCCCGTCGAACGTGCCGTGCGCCCCGTAGTCCTTGTCCTCGTCGGCCGGCTCCCAGAGGTTCGACACCCCGCTCGGCTGCTTCTCGTCCGTCTGCTGGGACTGGATGCCGGTCCTGGCGAGGTACCGGTCCACCAGGGCGGGGGCGACGCGCTGCGCCATGAGGGTGGCCGCGGTGCTGGCGCCGACCCAGTATTCCTTGCGTCCGGGGTGCTCGGCGGCGTACACGATGGCGCGCGCCGCGACCTCCGGCTGGTAGATCGGGGGGACGGGCTGGGGGTGCCGCCGCAGCTTGGACAGCACCCACTCGAACTGAGGGGTGTTGACCGCGGGGAGCTGGACCAGCGTGACGTCGATGCCGCTCCGGTCGGCCAGGAGCTCGGTGCGCAGCGACTCGGTGAAGCCCTTGATGGCGTGCTTGGCCCCGCAGTACGCCGACTGGAGGGGGATGCCGCGATGGCTCAGGGCCGAGCCGACCTGGACGATGGTCCCGGCGTTGCGGGGGCCCATGAGGTCGAGGGCGACCTTGGTGCCCCACACATAACCGAGGTACGTCACCGAAGTGGTACGAGCGTACTCATCTGGCGAAATATCGGTGAACTTGGCGAAGACTGAGGAAAAGGCGGTGTTGATCCAGGTCGAGATCGGTCCCATCTCCGCCTCGACGCGCTCCGCCGCCGCCTTCACCTGCTCGTAGTCGGCCACGTCCGCCTCGTAGACCTTCGCGTCCCCGCCCGCGGTTCCCACGTCCACGGCGGCCGCGCCCAGGCCCGCCGTGCCGCGGGCGATCAGGGCCACCCGCGCGCCGCGAGCGCCCAGCTCGCGCACCACCGCCCGTCCGACCCCGCCGCTCGCGCCCGTCACCACTACCACGCGTCCTCGAAGGGATGCCATGTCGGTTGTCAGCCTGCCTCTCCCGTGTCTCGGTCCTTCTGCCGCCGGATCGCCAGGGCGATGTCGACGATCGTGATGATGAACAGCACGATCGCGATCCCTGCCATCACCGGCGCGCCTGCTATGAGTCCCAGCACCGTGAACGCGAAGAGGAACACCAGAATGAACGACCCCACCCTGATGTGCACCACGTCGCGCGGTGTGGCGGGCACCATGGGGTGGCCCTTCCGGTCACCCTCTTCGTGCCATCTACCGTCATCCGTGTTCTCAGGCATGCCGCTCACCTGCCCGTCCTGTTTGTTGCCTAACGTGCTGGGTAGCCGCCCTGCGTGCCCGAGCTACATCCCAGTGACCAGAGTGAGCCGGGGATCGTCCGGCGCCGCCGCGGGCGCGGGTTCAGCTACGAAGGACCGGACGGGCGGCCGGTGCGCGACAAGGCGACGCTGGCGCGCATCAGGTCGCTCGTCATCCCCCCGGCGTGGAAGGACGTGTGGATCTGCCCCTCCCCGTACGGCCACCTCCAGGCCGTCGGCGTGGACGCGGCCGGACGCAGGCAGTACCGCTACCACGACCTCTGGCGCGAGCAGCAGGACAAGGCGAAGTTCGACCACGTGCTGGAGGTGGCAGAGCGCCTGCCCGCGTTCCGCAAGGCCGTGGACGACCGTCTCAAGGGCCGCGGCCTGACCCGGGACCGGGTGCTGGCCGCCGCCGCCCGCCTGCTGGACGTCGGCTTCTTCAGGATCGGCGGCGAGAGCTACGACACCTACGGCCTGGCCACCCTGCGGATGGACCACGTGACCTGCAGCAACGGCGTCGTGACCTGCGCCTACCAGGCCAAGGGGGACATCTCCCGCGAGGTCGTGGTGGCCGATCCCGGAGCCTGCACGGTGCTGCGTTCGCTCAAGGCGCTCGGCGCGGAGGGCGAGCTGCTCCGCTACCGCCGCCCGGAAGGCGGCTGGGGCGACGTCAGGAGCGAGGAGATCAACGACTACCTGCGCGAACTGGTCGGCTGCGAGGTCACCGCCAAGGACTTCCGCACCTGGCACGCGACCGTCCTGGCCGCCGTGGGCCTGGCGGTCTCCAAGCACGCGCCGGGGAACGGCACCGCCAGGAAGCGGGCGGTGACCCGGGTGATGCGGGAGGTGGCCGAGTATCTGGGCAACACGCCGACCGTGGCGCGGGCGTCGTACGTGGACCCGCGGGTGGTGGAGGCGTACGACCAGGACAGGACGATCGCCGCGGCCCTCACCGAACTCGGAGCGGACGCCGATTACGGGCAGCTCGCCACCCACGGGACGGTGGAACAGGCCGTTATAGACCTTATTCGCGCCGTTTGAGCCGTTAATCCCCGGGCATGCGGCGACAATAGAAGGAGGCAAGCGATGGAAGCTCCGCAGTACGTCGCGGCCCGCGTCCAACAGGCGCTGGCCGAGGACGGACGCACGAACGAGCTGGGCATCAGGGTCGACGTCCGCGGCGACCAGCTGTTCCTGCGTGGTCAGGTGAGCGGAGCCGAGCAGCGCGACAGGCTCGGCCAGGTGGCGCGGGAGATCGCGCCCCAGCTGCACCTGCACAACGAGATACGCGTGGTCGACGTCTCGGTGCTGGGGGAGGATGAGCATCTTGACTGACCTGCGAATAGCGGCGGTGGGCGACATCCACCTGGGCGAGGACGTCAGAGGCCAGTACCGGCGCAGGCTTGAGGGCATCGAGGAACGTGCCGACGTGTTCATGGTCGCGGGAGACCTCACCCGGCACGGCACGCTGGAGGAGGGCCGGGTGGTGGCCGACGAGCTGCGCGACCTGCCGATCCCCACCGTGGCGGTCCTGGGCAACCACGACTACCACTCCGACCTGCAGTACGAGATCGCCGCCGAGCTGCGCGACGCCGGCGTCATCGTGCTCGACGACGACGGCGCGGTGATCCACTGTGGTGACCGGAAGCTGGGCGTGGTCGGCGGCAAGGGGTTCGGCGGCGGGTTCGCCGGCAAGAGCGCCAGCGAGTTCGGCGAGCGCGAGATCAAGAACTTCATCTCCCACACGCGCTACATCGCCGAGGCGTGGAAGGTCGCGCTCAAGGAGCTCGTGGCCGACCAGCGCGTGGTGCTGTCCCACTACTCACCGATCAAGGAGACGCTGGAGGGCGAGCCGCTGGAGATCTACCCCTTCCTCGGCAGCTACCTGCTGGCCGAGGCGGTGGACACGGCGGGCGCCGACCTGATCCTGCACGGGCACGCCCACAAGGGCACGGAGAAGGGCATGACATCGGGCGGCATCCGGGTGCGCAACGTCGCCCTGCCCGTCCTCGGCAGGGCGTACGGCGTCTACTGCCTGGAGGAGCCGGGCAACAACTACGACGACTGACCCCGAGGGCGTCACAACACGCGTGCGGCGATCACGCACACGTCGTCGGTGGACTCGTCGGCGCCGAGCCGGCGCAGCAGGCAGTCGATCATCTGCTCGGGATCGTCCCCCACGCACGAGCGCGAGGCCCGCAGGAGCGCGGCGATGCCGACGTCCAGGTCCCGCCCGCGCCGCTCCACGACGCCGTCGGTGTACATGAGCAGGGTGTCGCCGGGTTCGAGCTGGGTGACGGTCATGTCGTACTCGGCCGCGTCGAACGCCCCCAGCAGCGTGCCGGTGACCCCGTCGATGGCCTGCCCGCGCCCGTCCCTGATGAGGACGGGCGCGGGGTGCCCGGCGTTGGTCCAGGCGAACGTGCGGCGCTCGGGGTCGAAGTGGCCGATGATCGCGGTTCCGGTGACGGTGACGTCCTCGTTGGAGTGCACGATGAGGTCGTTCAGCCAGGTGGCGAGCTGACCGGCGGGAGCGCCGGTGTAGGCCAGGCCGGCCAGCCCCGAGCGCATCTGCAGCATGATGCTCGCGGCGGTCAGGCCGTGGCCCATGGCGTCGCCGATGGCCAGCAGCACCCGGCCGTCGGTGATCAGCCGGGCCTTGAACCAGTCGCCGCCCAGCCTGGCCAGGTCCTCGCTGGGCAGGTAGCGCACGCCGACGGCGAGCCCCGGCACCTGGATGAGGCCCCGGCGGATCGGCAGGATCGTGTTCTGGAGCTGGACGGTGATCCGGTGCTCCTGCTCGGCCCGTTCCTTCTCCTTGGTCGCCTGCTCGTGCGCCACGGCCAGCGCGCGTTCCCTGCGCCGGTTCTTGGTGACGTCCTGGACCAGGCAGCGGACCTTGACCGGCACGCCGTCCCCGTCGAGGATCGGCTCGCTGTAGACGCACAGGTGGCGTACGCCGTGCCGGTGCTGGATGCGGAACTCGTTCTCCACGGCCTCGCGGAACTCCAGCAGCGTGCGGATCTGCTCGTCCATGACCGGGAGGTCCTCGGCGACCACCACGGCGGGCAGCTCCTCCAGGGGCATCGGGCCGTCGGCGCGGGCGCGGCCGAACATCTCGTACATCTGCGGCGTCCACAGGGTGCGCTCGGTCGCCAGGTTCCACTCGCCCCAGCCCAGCTCGGCCAGGCGCTGGGCGCGTTCCCAGCCGGAGACCAGCAGCTCCTCGTCGTCGAGGATGCGCCAGCTCACCAGCAGGCCCTCGTCCACGCGCGCGGCGCGCACGGCCAGGGTCGCCGGCCACAGCCGGTAGTCCATGGCCTCGACGAACTCCAGCGGCATGTGGTGCAGGGACTCGCCCGACTCGTACACGGCGATGTAGTCGTCCAGCAGGCCCGAGCTGGCCACGCCGGGGCTGACCGACAGCAGACGGCGTCCGGCCAGGTCGTCGGCCGTGCGTCCGGCGGGGGTCCGGGCGTGCGTGTTCGCGGCCATGACGAGGAAGTCGACGACCCGGCCCGCGTCGTCGTGGACGGGGGTGAGGAACAGGGCCGAGGCGTGCACGCCGGCCAGCATGCCGCGCACCCACTCGGGCACCTCGGGCCGTTCGAGCACCTGCTCGGACGGCCGTTCGATGCCCTTGGCGACCTCGATCAGCTCCAGACCGCTGTGCTGGGCCATCCTGGCGAGTTGCTCGGCGGCCTCGCCTGGGCGGATGTTGAGCCGGGTGGCCAGGCGGGCCGTGGCCTCGTCGAGGATGGCCTGGGTACGCAGGTGGCGGCGTACGTGAACAAGTTGCTCACGGACCCGTGCCGAAGCCGCGTTCATCTCGTAGCGGCTGAACGGCGGAAATCTGCTCACTCGCTCCCCATGCCCGATCAATCGGGATTGAGGGCCGGTGGTGCTGATATTTCGGCAAAACTAGGTGGTCCGCTGGGCCGTTCTCGAGGTTCGGCCCAGCGGGTTGTCACGGACGGAGTGCGGGGCGGCGTGCGCCCTACACATTGAAGATGCTGACCCCGCCCGGGCCCACGAGGAAGCCGAGGACGATGAGCACGATCCCCCAGAGGAGGTCGCGACGGGCCAGAATCACGTAGATCCCGGAGATGACGAGGATGACGGCGATGATCCAAAGCAAAGTAGCCATGTGACTGCAACTGCCCCCACGCGCGACTCAGTAACATGTTTTCCTCCGCCGTAACGGGCAGGTGGTGATTCATGACGACATTCGGCTATTTCTTGTCGTGTGAGGAACACCGGCCCAAAGAACTGGTACGTCAGGCAAAAGCCGCGGAACGCGCCGGTTTCGAGGCTCTGTGGATCTCCGACCACTTCCACCCCTGGCTGGACGAGCAGGGCCAGGCGCCCTTCGTCTGGTCCGTGATCGGCGCGCTGGCCGAGGCGACCTCCCTGCCCATCACCACAGCCGTCACCTGCCCCCTCATCCGTACGCACCCGGTCGTCGTCGCCCAGGCCGCCGCCACCACGGGGCGCT
Organism: Nonomuraea sp. NPDC001636; assembly: GCF_040298265.1. NCBI lineage: Bacteria > Bacillati > Actinomycetota > Actinomycetes > Streptosporangiales > Streptosporangiaceae > Nonomuraea > Nonomuraea sp. NPDC001636. The sequence goes on along the minus strand of NZ_JBEOZT010000003.1, from coordinate 237,537 downwards.
CACCGGCGGACGGTTCCGGCTCGGCGTGGGCACCGGCGAGGCGCTGAACGAGCACGTCGTCGAGTCGCGCTGGCCCCCGCTCAGCGAACGGCTGGAGATGCTCGAAGAGGCCGTCGGGCTGATGCGCGAGTTGTTCACCGGCAGGCTGGTGACCCACCGGGGCGCCCACTACCGCGTGGACACCGCCCGGCTCTACACGCTCCCCGACGAGCCGGTGCCCATCCTGATGTCGGGGTTCGGCGAGAAGTCCACGACGCTGGCCGGCCGGCTCGCCGACGGCTACATCTCCACCGCGCCCGACGCCGAGTCGGTCACGCGGTTCCGCGAGGCGGGCGGCGCGGGCAAACCGGCGCTCGGCGGGCTCAAGGCCTGCTACGCCGCCGACGAGGCCACCGCGCGCAAGACCGTCCACCGCCTGTGGCCCACGCAGGGGATCAAGGGGGAGGCGTCGCAGATCCTGCCGCTGCCGCGCCACTTCGAGCAGCTCGCCGAGTCGGTCACCGAGGACGAGGCCGTGGGCGGCAGCCCGGTCGGCCCCGACCCCGAGGTCCACGCGCGGGTGCTCAAGGAGTACGTGGACGCGGGCTTCGACGAGGTCTACGTCAACCAGATCGGCACGGACCAGGACGCGTTCTTCGACTTCTACGAACGCGAGGTGCTGCCCAGAGTGCGCTGACCGGCCGACTTCACCAGCTCTGCGTACCCGAGGGTGCGCTAGCCGGCCGACTTCATCAGCTTGGCGTACCCGAGCTGCAGCCAGTCGGAGATGGCCACCGCGGTCATCGTGGCGCCGACGAGCCTGGTCACCCTGGGGGCGAAGACCAGGCCGACGGCGTACGCGGTGGCCGCCCACTGGGCCAGGCAGAACGGGCAGGCCAGCAGCTCGCCCATCGGCCCGCGCGGCTCCTCCTGGACCTCCGACGGGCCGCCCTGGCCCTCGTACCTGGTGAAGGGCGCCCGCAGGGGGCTCATGACCGGGTCCTTGGCCAGACGCCGGGAGACCTTGTGCGTGCAGGCCGCCATGAGCGCGAGGTCGAGGACGCCGACCCGCTCGGGCAGCTTCCTCTTGGTGAGCACCGCGGCCGCCGCCGCCCCGGCCACCCCTGCGCCGTACGTGGCGAGGATGCCCAGGTAGCCGCCCAGCGGACGATCATGCCCGTTGCCGTAGGCCCGTTCCGTCTTCTCCAGCATCTCGGTCATAGGGTGTGGCGCTACCCTCAACCCCTGCCTCTACGCGCCGTCCCCCGGGCGGTCTCTTGGGCTGTTCCCAACGTCTACATGACGATCGTGAGGGTAGCCCGGAACCATGAGCAGCCATGGTCATGCGGTCACTGACGCCATCCTTGACACGTTGAAGCGCGCGAGCTCCGGGCTGAAGGACGCCGGGGTGAAGTTCGCGCTGGCCGGCGGCTGCGCGGCCTACGCCAGAGGCGCCGCCCCCTCCTTGCACGACGTGGACTTCGTCCTCACCGAGCATGACGTGCCCGCCGCCCTGGAAGCCCTGCGCGGGCTGGGCTTCGAGACCGCCAAACCGCCGGAGGACTGGCTGGTCAAGGCGTACGACGAGGGCCGGCTGGTCGATCTGATCTTCCGGGTCTCCGATCATGAGATCACCGAGGAGCTGCTGGACCGGGCCGAGCCGTTGAAGGCGTCGGCGGTGATCGTGCCCGTGCTGGAGGCCACCGACCTGGTCATCTCGTGGCTGCTGCCGCTGTCGGAGCACGCCTGCGACTACGGCTCCCTGCTGGCCCAGGTGCGGGCGCTGCGCGAGCAGGTGGACTGGTCGCGGGTGGTGGCGGTGGTGGCCGACTCGCCGTACGCGACGACGTTCGTGACGCTGCTGGAGCGGCTGGGCGTGCTGAGCGAGCCGGTGGTGGCCGGCGGCGAGAGCCGGTGGCCCTGACCCGGCAGCCCTGAGGAGGGCGGCCCGGAACGGGCGGAGGGCCGCGCCCCGATCGGACGCGGCCCTCCCTCTAGAGCAGACTGCGAGGATCACCCGCCGTAGCGGCCGTAGTAGTCACCCAGCCGCGTGCGGTACTCGGGCTCCTTGTACCTGCCCTCGTCGAACTCGGGCGCGTCCTTGATCTCGGCCTTGGTGCGCGCGACGTGCACGTTGCGCTCCTGAGGGTCGATGCGCGTGACGACCTGCGCCGGCAGCATGACCTTCTTGCCGAAGATCCAGGGACCGGTGTCGACGATGATGTAGCTCTCGCCGACCTCGTACGTCGCCTCGTCGACGGACCCGATCTTCCCGTCGGTCGCCTGGACGTGGTACCCCACGAGATCCAGACTCTGACCCCGGTCATAGACGTCAGGACGATAGTTCCAGAGCTCCATCGGGCTCTCTTCCTCTCTTCTTCCGTCTTTTCTCGGGCAAGACTTCCGCTACCCGGACAGACTCCGGTAAACCCCCAACAAAGCGTCGGTGGCGGCGGCTACGATCCGCGTCACGGACTGGAAGGGGACCGGATGACCGTCGGCGAGGCGCAGGAGTGGGCCCCTCCGGGCGTCGACGTCACGCGTCCCAGCGTGGCCCGCGTGCACGACTGCCTGCTCGGCGGCGTGGAGAACTTCTCCGTCGACCGCTCGGTGGCGCGCCGGCTCAAGGATGCCGTGCCCGAGGTGGTCGACCTCGTCTGGTGCAACCGGGCCTTCATCGGCCGGATCGTCGACTTCCTCGTCCGCGAGGCGGGCATCAGGCAGATCATCGACCTCGGCGCCGGGCTGCCGACCATCGAGAACACGCACGAGGTCGCCCAGTTCGCCGACCCCCGTACCAGGGTGGTCTACGTGGACATCGACCCCATGGTCGAGCCGCACGCCCGCGCCATCCTGAGCGGCAACCCCCACGCCACCGCGATCACCGCCGACGCCCGCGACGTCGACGCCGTGCTCGGCCACCCCGAGCTGGGCCGCCTGATCGACCTCGACCAGCCCACGGCCCTGCTGGCCATCGGGCTGCTGCACCTGTTCCCCGCCGCCGACGACCCCCACGGCCTGGTCCGGCGGTACGTCGCTGAACTCGCCCCCGGCAGCCACCTGGCCGTCTCCAACATGCTCGCCTCCGGCAACCCCAAGGCCAAGGCCCTGGAGGCGCTGCTCCAGGCCACGATGGGCACCGGCCACTTCCGCGAGCGCGCGGCGATCGAGGCGTACTTCGACGGGCTCGTGCTGGTCGAGCCCGGGGTGGTGCATTTCCCCGAATGGCACCCCGACGAGCGGCTGCCCGGCCCGCTGGCCCCCTGGGAAGAGCTGCTGCTGGGAGGCGTGGCCCGCAAGCCGTGAAACCCGGCTGCTTTCGCCGCGGACGGCGGCTAGGGTGACGCCCATGCCGCGTCGATTCCTCGTCTGCTCCCCGCCGCCGGCCCTCTAGCGGGCGGCGGCGTTTGAGGATTCTCCGGGTCTGACCGATCCGGGGGTGGTTGCTGCCCGCATACGGGCCCATTCCAACCACTCCATCCGGAGAACTCCTGTCATGACCCCTGTCTCCGCCCGCCGTGGCGCCGTCTACGTCTCCGTGGCCGCCACGGCCTGGGGCACCGGTGGCGCCGCCGGCGCGCTGCTGTTCGAGTCGGGCCACCTCGGCCCCGTCGGCGTCTCGCTCTGGCGCTACCTGCTCGGCGCCGCCTTCCTGCTCGCGCTCACCCGCCGCGCGGCGCGTCCGCGCCGGCTCACCTGGCACGTCCTGCCGATCGGGGCCGGCATGGCCGTCTACCAGACCGCGTACTTCGCGGCCATCGCCGGGTCCGGCGTCGCGGTCGCGACCGTCGTGACCATGGGCGCCACGCCGATCATCACCGCCCTCGGCGGGCGGCTGCTGCTGCGCGAGCCGCTCGGCCCGGTCGCCCGCGCCGCGCTGGCCGCCGCGCCGGTCGGGCTCGTGCTGCTCACCTGGGAGTCCGTCGTCCAGGCCCGCTCTCTGTCCGGCATCGGGTACGCCCTGCTGTCGGCCGCCGGGTACGCCGGCGTGACGCTCTTCTCCCGCCACCACAGGGCGGCCGACCCGCAGGCCACCGCGGTCGGCGGTTTCGTGGTCGGGGCGGCCTGCCTGGCGCCCTTCGCCCTGCCGGCGGGCGTGCTGCCCGAGCTGAGCGTGTCGTCGGTGGCGCTGCTGGTCTACCTGGGCGCGGTGCCCACCGCCCTGGCCTACGGCCTGTTCTTCCGGGCGCTCACCGCGTTGCCGGCCACCACGGTCTCGATCATCTCGCTGGGCGAGGCGGCCGGGGCGGCGCTGATCGGCGTCCTGCTGTTCGGCGAGCGGCTGACGCCGCTCGCCTGGGGCGGGTGCGCGCTCCTGCTCGCCGCGGTCGCCGTTCTCGCGCTGAAAGCGGAAACGGAGATGTGAGGTCCAGGGCCCGTGATGAGTTAAGGTCCGGTACGGCGACGCTTGCCGTATCGTCGCTCCGTTCTCTCATATCGGCATAACGGAACGGCGCCGGCGAAACGTGCGTTGGAGGAACTGTGGCCTCGATAAAGGGAATATTCAGAAACCTCCTGGATCGTCCAGGCGGCGTGAACCTGAGCCCCTATCTGAAGATCGTGCAGGCGGCCGAAGAGCGCGCCGGCCGCGTCGGGAAGCTCGACGAGCTGCCGACGCCGGCCATGGACGATCTGGCCGAGTTCTGCGCCGTCGTGCGCGAGGCCGCCGACCGCACCCTCGGGCTCAGGCCGTACGACGTGCAGTTGCTGGGCACGCTCGCCCTGCTCGACGGCAAGGTGGCCGAGATGGCGACCGGCGAGGGCAAGACCCTGTCGGGCGCCATGGCCGCCGCCGGCTACGCGTTGCAGGGCAAGCGCGTCCACGTGATGTCCGTCAACGACTACCTGGCCAGGCGCGACGCCGAGTGGATGGGCCCGCTCTACGAGGCGCTCGGCGTCAGCGTGGGCTGGATCGACCAGAACTCCACCCCGGAGGAGCGCCGCGCCGCCTACGCCAAGGACGTCACGTACGGGCCGGTCAGCGAGATCGGCTTCGACGTGCTGCGCGACCGGCTGCGCACCGACCCGGCCGAGATCATCGTGCCCGCGCCCGAGGTGGCGCTGATCGACGAGGCCGACTCCGTGCTGGTCGATGAGGCCAGGGTGCCGCTGGTGATGGCCGGCGCGGCCGACCCCGGCAGCGCGGTGCCGGAGATGGCGGCGCTGGTGCGCACGCTCGTCCGCGGCTACCACTACGAGATCGACGAGCAGGCGCGCAACGTCTACCTCACCCCCAAGGGCGCCGACAGCGTCGAGAACATCCTCGGCGTCGAGCTCTACGACGAGCACGAGCCCGGCACCCTCATCGAGCTCAACCTCGCCCTGCACGCCCACGCGCTGCTCGCCCGCGACGTCGACTACATCGTGCGCGACGGCAGGGTGCAGCTGATCAACCCCTCGCGCGGCCGGGTCGCGCTGCTGCAGCGCTGGCCCGACGGTCTCCAGGCGGCCGTGGAGGCCAAGGAGGCGCTGCCGCCGAGCGAGAAGGGCGAGATCCTCGACTCGATCACCGTCCAGGGGCTGATCCGCCGCTACCCGCAGATCTGCGGCATGACGGGCACCGCCGTCGCGGTCAACGAGCAGCTCGGGGAGTTCTACGGCCTCAAGGTCGCGGTCATCCCGTCCAACCGGCCGTGCGTGCGGCAGGACGAGCCCGACCGCATCTACCCGACCGTCCCCGACAAGGACGCCGCGCTGGTCGAGGAGATCCAGGAGGTGCACGAGACGGGCCGGCCGATCCTCATCGGCACCCTCGACGTGGCCGAGTCGGAGAACCTCGCCAAGCTCCTGCAGCGCCGCGGCATGGAACCGGTCGTCCTCAACGCCAAGAACGACGCCGAAGAGGCCACGATCATCTCCAGGGCGGGCGAGCGCGGCGCGATCACCGTCTCCACCCAGATGGCCGGCCGCGGCACCGACATCCGGCTCGGCGAGGGCGTGGCCGAGCTCGGCGGCCTCTACGTGATCGGCTCCGGCCGCCACGCCAGCAGCCGCCTCGACGACCAGCTCCGCGGCCGGGCCGGCCGCCAGGGCGACCCGGGCGGCTCGGTCTTCTTCGTCAGCATGACCGACGACCTGATCACCCAGTTCGTCCCCGACGAGCGCCCGCCCGCCCCAGACCCCGACGGCCTGGTGCGCCACCGGCGCGGCGCGTACATCGTGGGCCACGCCCAGCGGGTGGCCGAGGGCGTCAACCTGGAGATCCACCGCAACACCTGGCGCTACACCCGCCTGCTCGAACACCAGCGTGAGCTGATCCTCGAATGGCGCGACAAGGTCCTCCACGGCGACGCCGCCGCCAAGGCGCTGGCCGAGGCCGACCCCGAGCGCTGGGCCGAGCTGCCCGAGGACACCAGGGACGAGACGGCCCGCCAGATCGTCCTGCACGCCATCGACACCTGCTGGACCGAGCACCTGGCCTTCCTCAACGACCTGCGCGAGGGCATCCACCTGCGCGCGCTGGGCCGGATGAGCCCGGTCGACGAGTTCCAGCGGGAGGCCGTGGCCGAGTACAAGGCGCTGCAGGCCGAGGTCGAACGCCGCTCGCTGGAGTCGTTCGAGGCCCCCGAGCCCGACCTCAAGCGCCCGTCGGCCACCTGGACGTACCTGGTGCAGGACAACCCGTTCGGCACGGAATGGGACCGGATCCTCAAGCGGGTGACCGCCGCCACGCGTCGCGGCTGAACCCGCCGGGCGTACCTGACAGAAGATGACAGGTACGCCTGCCAGCATGGACACATGACGACGAAAGCCAAGCTCATCGCCTTCACCATCGACTGCGACGACCCCCGGAAGCTGGCCGCCTTCTACCACGAGGTGACCGGCTTCGAGATCCAGTACTCGGAGGAGGAGTACGCGGCGATCGGCGACGGCTCCACGAACATCTACTTCGGCCGCGTCCCCGGTTACAAGCCGGGCGAGTGGCCCAGCGCCGACAAGAAGTTCCATCTCGACTTCCGCGTGCCCGACCTGGACAAGGCGGTCGAGGAGTACATCGCGCTCGGGGCGGTCAAGCCGGAGTTCCAGCCGGGCGTCACCGAGGAGGGCACGCGCTGGATCGTGCTGCAGGACCCGGAGGGCCACCTGTTCTGCGTGGTTCCCGAGCAATCGTAGGGGCCGCGACGCCCCTGCGGGGGCTCAAGGATCAGCCACAAGTTCGTGCAGGTGGCGGCCCCAATTGGGCGAATTATCAGCCTAAAGAATGATGGTAGCGCTCCGCTCGGCTCTTAAGCTGGAGCAATGCTCCTGCACGGACCCCTGCCCCTGCGTGGGCGCCGATGACCTGGATCGGGCTGCTCATCGCGCTGGCCGGAGCGCTGGGATACGCGCTCGGCGCCGCCCTCCAACAGTACGAGGCCGTGGCCGCGGGCGCCTCGCTCAAGCTGGTCCGGCGCCCCCGCTGGTGGATCGGCGGCGTGATCGGCTTCGCCGGGGCGTGCCTGCACGCCGTGGCGCTCAGCTTCGCGCCGCTGGTGGCCGTGCAGCCGATCAGCGTGGCCACCCTGGTGTTCGCGGTGCCGCTGGCCGCCTTCATGTACGGGCGCAGGCCCTACCGGGCGGAGATCCTCGGCTCGATCGCCGTGGCCGTGGGCCTGCTCTGGCTCATGCTGCTGGTGCCGCAGCACAACGTCACGCCCCGGCTGAGCAGCGGCGCCGCGCTCGCCTTCCTGGGCGTCATCGCGGCGATCGCGGTGGTCTCGCAGGTGCTCGCGCGGCGCTTCCACGGGCCCGCGCGGGCGCTGCTGCTGTCGGTGGGCGCCGGCGTGGTGACGGCGAGCGTCTCGACGTTCGTGCGGGTGGTCGGCGGCGGGCTGGAGGGCGACTGGGGGCGGCTGATCCACTGGTTCACGCTGGCCGTGCCGGTGCTGCTGGTCTGCGCGGTGGTGCTGCTCCAGCGCTCGTACGCGGTCGGCTACTTCGGCATCGCCTACGCCGGCGTCCAGGTCATCGACCCGATCACGTCGGTGCTGGCGGGGGCGATCCTGCTCGGCGAACCGCTGCCCACGAGCCCGTCCACGGCCATCCCCGCCCTGCTGGCCGGGGCGCTGACCATCGGCGGCACGATCACCCTCGGCCGCCTCACCCCCGACCACTCCAAGCCGGCCCCGGCCCCCGCGCCCGTGCCCCCGGTGCTCACCTCCGCCACGGTGGCCGCCGAGGCCGCGGCCAAGGCGCCCAAGGCGCCCGAGACGGCGTCCGAGGGCGCGGTCACCGGCCGGCGGCCCGCGTCCGGTCAGTGACCGCCGCCGCCGGCGGACGCCAGGACAGCACGTCGTCCATCGAACGCAGCATCAACTCCGGGCTGAGCCGGCCCGCCACGGTCACCGCCAGGTCGCGCAGCCGTACCGCGAGCGGGTTGCGCAGCTTGGTGACCCGGCAGATCGTCATCGACCGCCGCACGACCCCCGACGTGCGCGCCAGCCGCGCGGCGGTGTAGGCGGCCAGGTCGCCGCCGGCCACGTGCGCGAGCACCACGGCGTCCTCCAGCGCCTGGCAGGCGCCCTGCCCCAGGTTCGGGGTCATCGGGTGGGCCGCGTCACCCACCAGCGCCACCTTGCCCCGGTGCAGGGCGGGCAGCGGCGTCTTCAGGTAGTGGACGTCGTTGCGGATGACCCGCGCCGGGTCGGCGGCCCGCAGCAGCGCCGGGATCGGCTCGTGCCAGCCGCCGAACCTGCGCAGCAGCTCCTCCCGCTCGTCCCCGTGGGCGGCGCCGGCGGGTGACAGGTCGGTGGCGTACAGGTAGACCAGGTCGTCGGTGAGCTGGTGGACGCCGAACACCAGCCCCCTGCCCCAGCTCTCCGACCGGGGGATCTCCAGCCCGTTCCGCGGGACGAGCGCCCGCCACGCCGTCACCCCCGAGTACACCGGCCCCGGATGGCCGGGGAAGAGCGCCCGCCGGGTCGCCGAGCGGATGCCGTCGGCGCCCACGACGAGGTCGGCCTCGATCTCGCCCGCGTCCGTGCGGACGATCCCGCGCTCGGCGTCAACACCCGTCACGGTGACGCCCAGCCGCAGGACGCCCGGGTCCAGGGCGTCGGCGAGCACGTCCATGAGGGTGGCCCGCAGCATGACGACCACCGAGTCCCCGTACCGGGCGTCGGCGTGATCGGTGGTGGTACGCGTCAGCCAGCGGCCGTCCGCCCGCCGCACGCCGAGCGGCCCCTCCACCGTGGACAGCTCGCGCACCCGGTCGCCCAAGCCCAGCGTGTCCAGCGCCTTGAGGGCGTTGGCGGCGACCGCCAGCCCCGATCCGACGGGCTCGACGGCGGCCGCCCGCTCCAGGACGCTCACCTCCCACCCCTTGCGGCGCAGGGCCACGCCGCAGGCCAGCCCTCCGATGCCGCCACCGATCACCACAGCCTTGGGCATGACGCCTCCTTGGTTACTACGTCTGTAGTGTCAGCGTACTACGCCTGTAGTTCGCTCGCACTACCCCTGTAGTATTCGGTCCGTGAAACGAGCGGACGCCGTCGCCGACACGGCCATCACCCTGCTGGCCGAGCGGGGCATGCGCGGCCTCACCCACCGCGCCGTGGACGAGGCGGCCGGGCTGCCGCCCGGATCCACCTCCAACCTGGCCCGCACCCGGGCCGCCCTGCTGGAGCTGACCCTGTCCCGGCTCACCGAGCTGGAGATGAAGGCCATGGCGATCGCCTACGAGCCGGTGTCGCTCACCCTCGACGACCTGCCCGCCCGGCTGGCCGAGGCGGTGCGCGCGCAGCTCGACGACCGCAGGCGCACCCTGGCCCGCTACGAGCTGGCCCTGGAGGCCACCAGGCGGCCGGAGCTGCGCGAGATCTACAACCGGGCGGGCCGCCACTTCCGCGACCCGGCGCCCGCCATGCTGGCCGCCCTGGGCTCGAAGGACCCGGTGCGCCACGCCCGCCAGCTCGTGGCCTTCGCGGAGGGGCTGATGTTCGACGCGATCGCGGGCGCGGGCTCCGTGCCCACCGTGGAGGAGCTCACCCTCGCGCTGCGCGACCTGCTGACCGGCATGCTGCGTGACGAGGGCGCCGGCGGATAGGTCCGCCGGCGCCCGTGTCGGCCATGCGTGGCCTCGGGCGGCCTACTTCTCGCCGCCCGCGTCCTCGCCGTCCCTCGCGTGTTTGCCGCGAGGCTCCCGGTGGCCGTCGGCCGCGCCGGACTCGGCCTCCGGCGACTCGTCCTTGGGGGGTGCCTCATGCCTGCCCATACGGGGGGACTCTCCTTCTCGTCGCCCAACAGCTCACGGTGACCGTATGACTACGGTTACGTGCCCGGCAAGGGGATTGGTTCACGATCCACGCCACGAATTCGAGAAAAATTCGCGTAACGCCGTGATCAGTCGGAATCGGGCGGCATCTGCTGCCGTCTGCCGTCGTCAGCCGGGGCAGGTCGCCCGGTAGGGCACCTCGGGCAGGTGCCGGGCCCAGTCGGCGGCCGACAGGCCCCCGTACCGGGCGCACACCGCCGACGCCGGGTCGCCGGCCGCCGGCCACCGGGCCAGGTCCAGCGTGAGCACCGTCCCGCCGGCGGCCAGCACGCGGGCCGTACGCCCGTCGTCCGCCAGCACCGCCCGCGGCGGCCGGTCCGCGCCGCCCACCGGCACCTGACGCTCGGCCAGCAGCACGCGGTCGGGGACGCGCCACACCCGCACCCGGTCGTTGTCCGTCCCGGCCAGCAGCCGCCCGTCCGGGCTGAAGCGCAGGTGGCCGGGGGAGGGGCGCAGCCGGGTGCCGAGCACGGGCACGCCGTCCAGGTCGTAGATCTGGATGCCGGTCTCCTCGGCGATGGCCACCCGCTCGCCGTCCGGCGCGAACGTCGTGTACTCCCACGGCATCCGGTCCAGCCACGGCGCGGGCGTGACGCGGTCACCGCGCCTGATCGCCGAACGCCGGCCGTCGAACGTCAGCGCCACCCGGTCACCGGGACCGGCCACCGCGTACTCGCCGACGAAGGCCGCCCGGCGGGCCCGCAGGTCCCAGGCCCACCGCTCGCCCGACTGCCGGGCCGCCGCGAACAGCAGCCCCCCACCCGGGCTGAACCACGCCGACTGCTCGCCCGGCGCCCCCAGCCCCCTCCCGAACGGCGGCCCCACGCCCCGCCCCGACGCGGTGTCCCACAGGTACGACCGGTCCACGCCGACGAAGGCCAGCGTGCGCCCGTCGGGGGACCAGGCCATCGCCCGCACGCTCTGCTCGGGACCGGCCGTCTCGGCGATCCGCCGGTGCCCGGGGACGTCGTAGACGCGTACGGTGTCGTCGGTCAGCGCGGCCAGCCGGGAGCCGTCGTCGCTGATCGCGTACAGCGAGCGCGGCCCGGCGTACGGGTCGGTGAAGACGTCCACGGCCGGATCGGCGGCCGCCGCCGTCAGCGCCCGCCGCGCCTGCGGCACCTGGGCCAGCCGCCAGGCCGCCAGGCTCAGCCGGCGCGCGGTCACCGGATCGGCCACCCGCAGCGCTTCGGCCCGCGACGCGGCGACCTTGGCCATCGCCTGCTCCAGCCGCCCTTCGGCGGCCCCGCGCTGCCACACCGCGAGCAGCGCCGCCAGCAGCGCGACCGACAACAGGCCCGACAGCAGCCCGACCATGAGCCTCCGGCGCCTGCGCGCGCCGCCGCGGGCCCGCGCGAGGCCCTCGTCCAGGAAGGTCTGCTCGCCGGGGCTCAGGGTGACCCGCCGCCGTCCGCCGGCCGCCCACGCCATCGCCCGGTCGAGGGGTTCGCCCTGGAAGAGGTCGGACTCGCGGCGCCCGCCCGCCTCCCAGGCCCGTGCCGCCCTGGCCAGCTCGCGGTGCACGGCCAGGCCCTCCCGTTCGCCGTCCAGCCATTCGTGCAGGCGCGGCCAGGCCCGCAGCAGCGCCGTGTACGTGATCGTGAGGGATCCCCGGTCGCCGATCGTCAGGATTCCGGCCTTCCCGTACGCCTCCAGCACCCGGTCGATCGCGGCCACCTCGTCGGGGGCGCGTCCGGCGACCAGGTCGTCGCGGAGGGCGGGGGCCACGGTGTCGGCGCCGGACTCGTCGAGGCCGACCAGGCGCAGGAAGACCTCGGGCACCAGATCCTGGTCCGCCCGGCAGAGCTGGAGGTAGAGGGCCTCGGCGCGGACGCCGAGCGGCGGGTCGTCGACGGGCTCCGGCGGCAGCAGGCGGCCGAGCTGGGACTGCGGGGCGTCGAGCAGGGACATGAGCAGGTGGCGGGCGTCCGGGCGGCGCTCGGGGTCGTCGTGGAGCGCGGCGGCGACCAGGCCGCGTAACAGCCGGTCGAGGCGCTCCCCGTTGCCTAATCGCTCGGTCAGCCCGTACGCGGCGAACAGCAGGACGCGCCCCCACGCCCGGACGTCGTCCGCCGGGCCGGCCTCGGCGTCGGCCAGCCCCAGCCCGACCAGGCGCGGCCCCTCGGCGCCTAAAATGATCTTGTCGGGCGTGAGCGACCCGTGCACCGCCCCCGCCTCGTGCACCGCGGCCAGCGCGGTGGCCGTGGCGGCGGCCAGGCGGTAGAGGTCGTCACCGGCGAAGGGGCCGTGCCGCTCGACGACCTGGCGCAGCGTCGGCCCCTCGATGTACTCGCTGACCAGATACGGCGGATCGCCCTGCGGGCACGCCTCCACCAGTCGCGCCGCGTGCACCGAGCGCACCTCCGGGACCGTCGCGTACGCGCCCGGTCCGGGCAGGTGGAGGGCATGGCGACCGCCCGACTCGTCGTAGGCCTCGCGGACGGTGGTCCGCCCGCCGCCGTCGAGCCGGGCGCCGAGCCAGTAGCCTCCCAGCCGATCAGTCATGCGGGATTAGATGCCGCCTTCCGTTCAGCGGTTCAGTCGAGCCCGGTGCTCCGGCCACTCCTCTTCGAGGATGCCGAAATAGACCGTGTCGCGCCAGGTGCCGTCGGGCCTTCTCCGGTGGCGGCGCAGGGTTCCCTCGTGCACGCCGCCGATCCGCCGGATGGCGGCCTGGGAGCGCAGGTTCAGCACGTCGGTCTTGAGCAGGACCCGGTTGAATCCGAGTCCGAAGGCGTGGTCGAGCAGCAGCAGCTTGCAGTTGGTGTTCACCGCGGTGCGCCAGTGGGCGCGGCCGTACCAGGTCCAGCCGATCTCGACGCTTTCGTCGAAGCCGGGAACGTCGATGTAGGTCGTCCAGCCGCCCGGCCGCCCGGTCTCCTTGGGGATCACCGCGAACGGCACGTGCCGGTCGTCGCCGATGAGCGCGCGGGCCGCCCTGGCCAGGTCCTCCTCGGTGCGCGGGGTGGCGATCGGCAGCCAGCGCCACAGCTCGTCGTCCCCGCCGCCGGCGGCGAACAGGTCGGGGACGTGGTCCAGGGTGAGCGGTTCGAGGCGCACGACGTCGTTCTCCAGCACCACGGGCGCGGGCAGCTTGGCGGTCATGCCGCCACGATAGGCGGCGGTCCCGTCGCAGGTTGACGGCCACCTGGCCCTTTTTGCGGGGAACCACCTGTCGACATCCATACCGGCCGGTCGGTAGGCTCACCGGCATGGACTTCGCCTTCGACACCGTCACCGAGGACCTGCGCGAGCGCCTGCTCCGCTTCATGGACGAATGCGTCTATCCGGCCGAGCCCGCCTTCGAGGAGCAGGCCGCGGCCGCCGGCTGGAGCCCGCCACCGCTGCTCGACGACCTCAAGGACGAGGCGAGGAAGCGCGGCCTGTGGAACCTGTTCCTGCCCGGCGCGCACGGCGCCGGCCTGACGAACCTCCAGTACGCCCCGCTGGCCGAGATCATGGGCCGCAGCCCCAGCATCGCCCCCACCGCCACCAACTGCGCCGCCCCCGACACCGGCAACATGGAAGTGTTGTCGATGTTCGGCAGCCAGTGGCAGCGCGAGGAGTGGCTGCGCCCGCTGCTCGACGGCGAGATCCGGTCGGCGTTCGCGATGACCGAGCCCGACGTCGCCTCCTCCGACGCCACCAACATCGCCACCTCGATCGTCCGCGACGGCGGCGAGTACGTCATCAACGGCCGCAAGTGGTTCATCTCCGGCGCGATGAACCCCAACTGCAAGATCTTCGTCGTCATGGGCAAGACGAACCCCGACGCGCCCAAGCACCGGCAGCAGAGCATGGTCCTGGTGCCGCGCGACACCCCGGGGCTGCACGTCAAACGCGGCATGCACGTCTTCGGCTACACCGACGCCGACCACGGCGGCCACGCCGAGGTGATCTTCGAGGACGTGCGCGTACCGGCCGAGAATCTGATCGGCGAGGAGGGCGGCGGCTTCGCCATCGCGCAGGCCAGGCTCGGCCCCGGCCGCATCCACCACTGCATGCGCCTGATCGGCATGGCCGAGCGCGCGGTCGAGCTGATGTGCGAGCGGGCCCTGGCCAGGACGGCGTTCGGCAAGCCGGTCGCCCAGCAGGGCGTGGTCCAGGACTGGATCGCCGAGTCCCGCATCAGGATCGAGCAGCTGCGCCTGCTCGTGCTCAAGACCGCCTGGCTCATGGACACCGTGGGCAACCAGGGCGCCCACACCGAGATCCAGGCCATCAAGATCTCCACCCCGATCACCGTCGAATGGATCCTGGACAAGGCCATCCAGGTGCACGGCGCGGGCGGCGTCTCCCAGGACTTCCCGCTGGCCGCGCTCTGGGCGGGCGCCCGCTCCCTGCGCCTGGCCGACGGCCCCGACGAGGTGCACAAGCGGTCCCTGGCCTATCGCGAGCTGAAGAGGTTCATGTGAACGAAGCGCAGATCAAGGAGCGCGTGCGCGCGTTCCTGGGCGAGCACGACCCCGCGGGGGACCGGCTGGAGTTCCTGCGGGCCAGGTTCGACGCCGGGCTGGCCTGGGTCTGGTTCCCCGGAGGGCTCGGCGGCCTCGGCGCGGCCAGGGAGCTGCAGCAGGTGGTCGAGCACGAGCTGGCCGGCACGCCGCAGATCAACGGCGGCGTCCAGGGCATCGGTCTCGGCATGGCCGCGCCGACGATCCTGGCGTTCGGCACGCCGGAGCAGAAACGGCGCTTCCTGCGCCCGCTGTGGACCGGCGAGGAGATCTGGTGCCAGCTCTTCAGCGAGCCCGGCGCCGGCTCCGACCTGGCCACGCTGGCCACCCGCGCGGTCCGGGACGGCGACGAGTGGGTGGTCGACGGCCAGAAGGTCTGGACGTCGGGCGCCCACCACTCCCGCTGGGCGATCCTGGTCACCCGCACCGACCCGGACGTGCCCAAGCACCGCGGCATGACGTACTTCGTCTGCGACATGCACGCCCCCGGCGTCGAGGTGCGGCCGCTGCGGCAGATCACCGGCGAGGCCGAGTTCAACGAGGTGTTCCTGACCGGCGTGCGGCTCTCCGACGACCTGCGGCTGGGCGAGGTCGGCGACGGCTGGCGGGTCGCGCAGACCACGCTGATGAACGAGCGCGTCGCGATCGGCGGCGCGCCCGTGCGGCGCGGCGGCGGCATGGTCGGCGCGGTGCTGGAAGCCTGGCGCGCGAACCCCGAGCTGCGCACCCACGACCTGCACCAGCGGCTGCTGGCGCTGTGGGTGGAGGCCGAGGTCACCCGCCTGTCCGGGGCCCGGCTGCGCGAGCAGCTCGCCGCCGGCCAGCCCGGCCCCGAGGGCTCGGGCATGAAGTTGTCGTTCGCCAAGCTCAACCAGGCGCTGTCCGGCTTCGACGTCGAGCTCCGCCGCGACCTGGGCTACGACGACTGGACGTTCCGCCGCTCGGAGGACGTCGACTTCTACGGCCGCGGCCCCGGCTACCGCTACCTGCGGGCCAAGGGCAACTCGATCGAGGGCGGCACGTCCGAGATCCTGCGCAACATCATCTCCGAACGGGTGCTCGGCCTGCCCTCCGAGCCCCGCGTCGACAAGGACGTGCCCTGGAAGGACCTGCCGCGATGACTCTGCTCTACTCCGAGGTCGAGGAGGAGCTGCGGGCCGCCGTGCGCGGCCTGCTCGCCGACCGCTGCCCGCCCGCCGCGGTGCTCGGGCGCGTCGAGTCGCAGCCCTACGACCTTGACCTGTGGAAGACGCTGGCGGGCGAGATCGGCGTCGCCGGGCTCCTCGTGCCCGAGGAGCTGGGCGGCGCGGGCGCGTCGGCCAGCGAGGTGGCCGTCGTGCTGGAGGAGCTGGGCCGGGCCGTGGCGCCGGTGCCGTTCCTGACCAGCGCGGTGCTGGCCACCAAGGCGCTGCTGCCCACCGGTGACGCCCTGCTCGGCGAGCTGGCCGAAGGACGCAGGACGGCGGCGCTGGTCGTGTCGTTCGCGGCCTCGCCGTACCGGCCGGGGCGCGGGTCGTCGCTGCGGCTGGCGAGCGGGCGGCTGTCCGGCGCCGTCACCGGGGTGGCCGGCGCGGACGTGGCCGACGTGCTCCTCGTCCCCTTCGAGGGCAGGCTGTACGAGGTCGAGGGCGCCACCGTCGAGGTCGTGCCCTCGCTCGACCTGACCAGGCCGGTCGCCACCGTCACGCTCTCCGGGGCGGAGGTGCGCGACGTCGGTGCGTGCGACCTGGCCGGCGTGCTGAGGTTCGGGGCCGGGCTGCTGGCCTCCGAGCAGTTCGGCGTGGCCGAGTGGTGCCTGGACACGACGCTCGCCTACGTCAAGGAGCGCCACCAGTTCGCCCGGCCGGTCGGCTCGTTCCAGGCGGTCAAGCACCGGCTGGCCGACCTCTGGCTGGACGTGGTCAGGGCCAGGGCCGCCGCCCGCGGCGCGGCCGCCGATCCCGGGGACATCCCGGTCGCGGTGGCGCAGTCGTGGAACGCGGGGGTGGCGGTGCACGCCGCCGAGGAGGCGGTGCAGCTCCACGGCGGGATCGGGATGACCTGGGAGCATCCCGTGCATCTGTATCTCAAGCGCGCCAAGGCCACCGAGATCGCGCTCGGCACGCCCGGCGACCATCGGGAGGCGCTGGCCTCACTCGCCGGCGTCCCCGGCCCCGAGGGAGTTCAGCAGTAGGTCGGCGAAGTGCTTGCCCACCTGGGCGCCGGTCAGCGGCCCGTCCGCGTGGAACCAGGTGCCCAGGTGGTGCACCGAGCCGAAGAAGTAGTCCACCACCAGCTCGGCGGGCACCCGGGCGCTGAGCACGCCCGTGCGCTGCCCCTCGGCCACCAGGTCGCGGAAACGTTCGTGGTAGCGGCGGCGCTCGGCGCGCACGGTTTTCTGCTTCTCGGTCGCGAGCAGGTGCATCGACCGGAAGAAGATCTTGGAGTCGTCGAGGTTGGCGGTCGTCGTCTCCACGACGTCGGCCGCGGCCCGGTGCAGCCGCTCGCGGACCGGGCCGGGGCCGTCGGCGATGCGCGTCAGCCGGTCCATCTGCATGCGGAGCAGGCGGGCGTAGATCTCGTGCAGCAGATCGTCTTTTGAGTCAAAATAGTGGTACATGGCGCCCTTGGTGACGCCGGCCGCCTGGACGATCTCCTGGACCGAGGTCCCCTCGAATCCACGTGCCGCGAACAGCCGGGTCGCCTCGGCGAGCAACCGCTGCCGAACGGGTTCTTCCTTCACATCGTCCCCCTTGTCACCCGCCTTAGCATACCGACTGGTCGGTTGACGGTCTTGCAGGTTTTATTTGCGTCACCTTAGGCTCACCTTGGTTCGTGCTTGGGTATGCCTTATGCCGGCGAGGGATCTTCGGAGTGGCAGATCCTGAGGGTTTCTACTCATTCGGGGAGTTTGCCGTGCCCGGTGGCTCTATCTACGTGCAGCAGGACGAAAAGTACACAGGCTCATCCCCGCAGTGGTGGTACGAGAAGTTCTGGCGTGAGGACGCGCCCAACCGGCGCCGGTCCCGGTACGTCAAGGCGGGCGTGGGCGCGGTGGCCGGCGTCCTGCTCGCGCTGCGGTTCGGCTCGGAGTACATGCTGTTCTGGGGGGCCGTCACCGCGGGTCTCGTGGCCGCCGTCGACTGGTACATCGACTGGCGCGCCTTCCGCGCGACGGCCGTCTGGCGCGGCGCCCGGCGCGGCGAGCTGATCACCGGCCGGCTGCTGCGCAGGCAGCTCGCCCGGCGCGGCTACCAGGTGCTCGACGGCCGCGCGATCCGCGACCAGGCCTCCATCGACCACCTCGTGATCGGCCCGACCGGCATCTGGGTCATCGACAACGAGTCCTGGAGCCCCGACACCGAGATCGGCTGCTACAACGGCAGGCTGTTCTTCAGCGAGAAGTACGGCACCAAGTGGGCCAAACCGCTGGTGGACACCGCCGAGGCCTTCGCCGAGCTGCTGACCCGCGAGACCGGGATCGAGGTCACGATCTCGCCCATGCTGGCCGTCCACTGCGGGCTGCTGCCGCGCGGCGGCGTCGTGGTCGGCGAGGGGCTCACGCTGCTCAAGCCGCGCCTGGTGGCCAGGCGCATCAAGGCGGTCGACGGCGTGGTGTTCACCGACGAGCAGGTCGAGCTGCTGGCCCGCACCGCGGCCAGGGAGCTGCACAAGGTCTGACCGCCGTCAGGCCAGCGTCTCGATGAACGCGGTGAGCTGGGCGACGTTGCGGCACTCGTGCATCTCGACCACGGTGCCGTACTCGCTCGCGACCGAGTCGCCGGTGTCCCACTGCTGCCTGGGCTCGGGGTTGAGCCAGTAGGCGTGGCGGGCCCCCGACGTCAGGCGCCTGAGCACGTCGAGGGCCGGCGGCTGGTAGTTGGAGCGGGCGTCGCCGAGGATCAGCAGCGAGGTCCTGGGGCCGATGGCGTCGGCGTGGCGCTCGGCGAAACCCTCCAGGGCGTGGCCGTAGTTCGTGCGTCCGAAGCGGGACATGTCGGCCTCGTCCGCGAGCCGCGTCATGGCCTCCACGACGTCCGCGCCGGGCACGAAGAAGCGGGTGATCTCGTCCACCCGGTCCACGAACCCGAACGCCCGCACCTTCGTGAACTGCTCCCGCAGCGCGTACGTCAGCAGCAGCGTGAAATGGGCGAACGACGAGACCGAGTCGCTGGTGTCGCAGAGGATGACCAGCTCGGGCTTGTGTGGCCGGGGCGGTTTGAAGTGCGTGGTCAGCGGCACGCCGCCGCTCTGCAGCGAGGCCCGTACGGTGCGCCGGAAGTCCAGCCGCCCCCTGCGCCCCTTCCTGTGCTTGATCGTCAGCCGCGCGGCCAGCCGCCTGGCCAGCGGATGGACCTCCTTGCGCAGCCTGGCCAGGTCGGCCCTGGTGATGCGGAGGAAGTCGATCTGGTCGAGCGGCGGGCGCACGGCCGAGCGGGCGATGCGCTCGATCCCCGAGTCCTCGGCGATGCGCCGGCGCACGTCGGTGGCCACGGCCTCCTCGAACCGCCGGACGTTGCCGTTGACGCGCTGCCGCACGGTCTTCTCGGCCAGCCCGCCGCGTTCCTGCCCGGCCAGCACGTTCTGCAGGATGCGGGCCATCAGCGTCTCGGGCGACAGGGCGCGCAGGACGCTGTAGGAGAACCAGTTCTGGCGGCCGGGCCCGGTGGTCTGCTGGCGGCCGAACCGCTCGACCATGGCCTGGGCGAACTCCCGCAGCTCGGCGTCCGTGCTGCCGGTGAGCAGCTCCGCCAGGCGCTCGCGCAGCTCGTCCACGGGGGCCGTGCGCGGGTCCAGGCGGGCCTCGGCGGGGCGGGGGGCGTACATGCCGGTCGTGGACGACGGGAACCACAGGTCGAACAGCACGTCGAAGCCGGGACGGTAGGCCGGCTTCTTGACCAGCGTGGCCGCGTAGGCGGCGCGCAGCGACTCCCGCTCGCTCAGGTCGATCACCCGCAGCGCGCGGGCCGCGTCGAGCCCCTCGGCCAGCGACACCGGCAGGCCCGCCTCGCGCAGCGCGTGCACGAAACCGACATGCCGGTCCACCAGCGATCCGCGCTCAGGCATCCGGCAGCCCCAGCTCCTTGATCGCCCGGGTCTGGTCGGAGGCGTGCTTGAGCACCACGCCCAGCGTCCCGGCCACCGTCGCCTCGTCCAGCTCCTCGCGGCCGAGGGCCAGCAGCGTGTTGGCCCAGTCGACGGTCTCGGCGACCGAGGGCGCCTTCTTCAGCTCCAGCGCCCGCATGGTGGCCACCGTCCTGGCGAGCTGCTCGGCCAGGTCGGCGCGGATGGTCGGCACCTGCGCGAGCACGATGTCGCGCTCCCGCTCCGGCGTCGGGTACTCGATGTGCAGGTAGAGGCAGCGCCGCTTGAGCGCCTCGGACAGCTCGCGGGTGGCGTTGGAGGTCAGCAGCACGAACGGCCTGCGGGTGGCGGCGATCGTGCCCAGCTCGGGGATGGTGACCTGGAAGTCCGACAGCAGCTCCAGCAGCAGGCCCTCGACCTCGACGTCGGCCTTGTCGGTCTCGTCGATGAGCAGCACGGTGGGGGCGGCCGACCTGATCGCCTTCAGCAGCGGGCGTTCGAGCAGGAACTCCTCGGTGAAGATGTCGTCGTCGGCGCTGGTGGCCTGGATGCGGAGCAGCTGTTTCTTGTAGTTCCACTCGTACAGGGCGCGGGCCTCGTCGAGACCTTCGTAGCACTGGAGGCGGACCAGCTCGGCGCCCGTCGCCTGGGCCACGGCCTTGGCGAGCTGCGTCTTGCCCACGCCGGCGGGCCCCTCGACGAGCAGCGGCTTGCCCAGCGCGGCGGCGAGGAACACCGAGGTGGAGATGGCGTCGTCGGAGAGGTAGTCCACGGCGGCGAGCCGCGCCGTCACGTCGGCGGGCGAGTCGAACATCGATGCTCCCTGTCTGCAGGCCGAACTTTATTCTAGCGGCAGGAGCTCGACCCAGGTCGATTCGACCAACATGCGGATCACCGGTATATTCCTCTCTGCAAGCGCCGCTAGCTCAGTTGGTTAGAGCAGCTGACTCTTAATCAGCGGGTCCGGGGTTCGAGTCCCTGGCGGCGCACCGCACGAAAACCCCAGTTCAGTATGCTGAGCTGGGGTTTTCTCGTTCTCCCGCGGCTGCGGCCGAAGGTGTGGGCCGCCCGCCTCCCCCCGGGCCCGTTATGCAATCTTTGCTTGCGGCCATGAGGAAGCTGCGTAATATGAACGTTCATATCGCTGAGCCCTGTTTTCCCCGGTCAGCAGCACACCCCCACTTCGTCATGCCTGGATGAGCCGTCAGAGGATATGAACGTTCAAATTCTTGCGGAGCCGTCCGGCTACCTCGACTTCGCCCGGCTGGGGCCGCTCTCCCGCGCGGTCGCGGCGGTCCTGGCCGAGTCGGCCCACCGCCGCGTCGGCGACATGCCGCTGGCCTGGTTCGAGGAGCAGGCGGCGCGGACGCGCTCGGCGGCGGCGCGGCTGCTGCGGGCGGCCGAGCACGAAGTGGCGTTCGTCTCCTCCACCAGCCACGGGCTGTTCGCCGCCGCCGCCGCGCTGCCGGGAGAGGGCGTGGTGCTGCTGCCCCGGGGTGAGTTCCCCGCGAACGTCTACCCCTGGCTGCGGTTCGAGGGGCGCGGCGGGCTCCGGGTGCGGTGGATCGACGACATGCGCCTCACCCCCCAGGGGCTGGCCGAGCACCTGGACGGGTCGGTGCGGGCACTCGCGGTCAGCGCGGTCGACGCGCTCACCGGCTACCCCGCGCCGCTGGGCGCGCTCAAGGAGGTGCTCGGTCCTGGACGCGTGCTGGTCGTGGACGCGATCCAGGGGCTGGGCGCCGTGCCGCTGGAGGTGGAGGCCGCCGACGTGCTGGTCTGCGGCGGGCAGAAGTGGCTGCGGGCCGGATGGGGGGCGGCTCTCCTCCTGGCCCGCGACCGCGTCGCCGGGCTGATGGCGCCGGGGCTCGGCGGGTGGTCGGGGGTCGAGGGCCCGCTGGCGGGGCCCGCGCCCCGGCCGCCGCTCGCGGGAGCGGCCGCGCACACGATGACCAATCCCGACTACTCCGGCGTCGCCGCCCTGGGCGTCGCGATCGAGCTGGTCCTGGAGGCCGGCGTCGCGGAGATCGGCCGCAGGACGGCCGACCGGCTGGGTGAGCTGCTCGACACGGCCCGCGCCGCCGGGGCGCGGGTGCTGCTGGACGCGCCCCCCGGCGGACCGGCGCCGCCCGGCGCCGGACGTGGCGGCGGACGTGGCGGCGCGGAGTGGAGCGGCATCGGTTCCTTCACGATGCCCGGCCGGGATCCGGCGGCCGTCCATGCCGCGCTGGCCGCCGCCGGGCTCACCACGACTCTGCGGGGCGAGTGGATCCGTCTCTCGCCCCACGCCACCACCTCGGGCGAGGCCGTACAGCGTCTGGCCGCCGCCCTGCACCCCCCGAGAAAGGAATCGTCATGAACCGACCTGCCGTCATGGTCGTCGCCGCGACTCTCGCTCTGGCCGTCACGGCCTGCGGGGGCGGGAGCGACCAGAAGTCCACCGGTCCGGTGAAGATCACGGTCTGGAGCTGGAAGCCCGCCTCCGACGGGCTGGCCTCGGTGGCCAAGGACTTCGAGCAGGCGAACCCCGGCATCAAGGTCGACGTCCAGGTGGTCGGGAACCCCGCGATCTGGGAGAAGATCACCGTGGGGATGGCCGCGGGCGGCAAGGGCCTGGGGGACGTCCTGCACATCGGCATCGACTACCTGCCCGGATACATGGAGAAGTTCCCCGGCGGGCTGGCGGACCTGAGCGAGCTGGGCGCCGACACGTACAAGGGCGCCTTTGCCAAGGGGCTGTGGCCGACGGTCACCGGCAAGGACGGCAAGGCGTACGCGATGCCGTGGGAGGTCAACCCGGTCGGGTTCTTCTACCGTTCGGACCTGTTCGACAAGGCAGGCATCGACTCCGCGGCGATCAGGACCTGGGACGACGCCATCGAGGCGGGCAAGAAGCTCAAGGAGAAGACGGGCGCCTATCTGATCGGCCTGAACAAGCCGGCGGCCGGCAGCGTGGACATGGACCTCTTCCAGTCGCTGCTGCAGCAGCAGGGCGCCTTCTACTTCGACCGCCAGGGAGAGGTCACGCTCTCCTCCGAGCCCGCCGTGCAGGCGATGACACTGATCAAGAAGATGAACGACGCCGGGATCGTCGCCGACACCTCCGGCGAGGGGACACGGAAGAAGCTGATCAGCGAGGGCAAGGTGGCGGTGCTGCCGTGGGCGGCCTGGGCGGTCGGCTACATCCCCGAGATGTGGCCGGAGCAGAAGGGACTCTGGCGCGTCATGCAGCCGCCGGCCGTCGTGCCGGGCGGCAAGCGCACCGCGATCGTCAACTCCACGTACCTGTCGGTCTCCGGCACCAGCCCGCACAAGGCGGAGGCGTTCAAGTTCCTTGAGTACGCGCTGACCAGGCCCGAGGTCATCAACAAGGCGTTCAAGGACGGCGGGGTCTTCCCCGCTCTGAACGCCGCCTACGCCGACCCGCGGTTCACCGCCGAAACGGACTACTACGGCGGGCAGCCCGCGCTCAAGACCTTCGTGGACGCGCTGGGCGAGGGCGCGGACGCCACCTACTACTCCGGCGACTACGCCCGCGCGCTGAAGATCGCCAGTGACGCGCAGACCCAGGTCCTGCTGAAGGGCGCCGACCCGGCCGCCGCGCTGAGCCAGGCGGCCCAGCAGCTGTCCCAGCAGTCCGGCAGGAAGCTCGCGGGATGACCGCCCGCCTGCTCACCAGGAGAAACGTTCCGTACTTCCTGGTGCTGCCCGCGCTGCTCGGCTTCGTCTGCTTCAAGGCCTATCCGATCCTGGCGGCGGCCTACATCAGCCTGACGACCGGCGCCGGGGCGGCGCGCTCGTTCGCCGGACTGGACAACTACGTCAGGCTGGTGAACGACCCGCTGTTCTGGACGTCGTTGTGGAACACCGCGCTGATCCTCGTCGTCCAGGTCCCGATCATGCTGATCCTCGCGCTGCTGCTGGCGCTGGGCCTCAACTCCAAGCTCGTACGGTTGCGCGCCCTGTGGCGGCTCGGCGTCTTCATGCCCTCGCTGACCGGCCTGGTCGCCTACGGCGTGATGTTCTCGGTGATCCTCAGCAAGGACTCCGGCCTGCTCAACTGGCTGCTCGGCCTCTTCGGCGTCAGCCCGATCGACTGGCTGGGCAGCCCCTTCTGGGCGCGCATCGCCATCGTCATCGCGCTGACCTGGCATTACTGCGGCTACAACGCGGTGATCTACCTGGCCGGGCTGCAGAGCATCGCGAAGGAGCTGTACGAGGCGGCGATGGTCGACGGCGCGGGAGCGGTCCGCCGCTTCTGGTCGATCACCGTCCCGCAACTGCGGCCGATTCTGCTGCTGACGATCGTGCTGTCGGCGATCGGCACGCTGCAACTGTTCGACGAGCCGTTCGTGCTCACCGGCGGCGGCCCGGACAACTCCACCCTGACGATCTCCCTCTACCTGTACCAGAACGGCTTCCGCTACTTCGACTTCGGTTACGCCTCGGCGATCGCCTACGCGCTCACGCTGATCGTGGCCGGCTTCGGGCTGGTGCAGCTCAAGCTCACCGGAGGCAGGAAATGAAGGGCTGGCTGCTGACCTTCGCGCTCGCCGCGTGCTTCGCCCTGTGCGTCGGCCCGTTCTACTGGCTGACCATGGCGGCCACGCACGCCAACGCCGACATCTTCGGCGCCACGCCCACGTTCTCGCCGGGCGACCAGCTCGGAGCGAACACCGCGAAGCTGGAGGAGTCCATCG
Organism: Nonomuraea sp. NPDC001636; assembly: GCF_040298265.1. Lineage (NCBI taxonomy): Bacteria > Bacillati > Actinomycetota > Actinomycetes > Streptosporangiales > Streptosporangiaceae > Nonomuraea > Nonomuraea sp. NPDC001636. The sequence continues at coordinate 213,088 of NZ_JBEOZT010000003.1, read as the reverse complement.
GCCTGCTCCGTGTGCTGGGGAACACGCTGCTCGTGGCGGCCGTCCAGACGTCGATCGCGCTGGTCGTGGCGTTGCTGGCGGGCTACGCGTTCGCCAAGTTCGAGTTCCGCGGCAGGAACGCCTTCTTCGTCCTGCTGCTGTCGACGCTGGTGATCCCGGGCGGCGTCACCATCATCCCGATCTTCGAGATGATGAACGACCTCGGGCTGATCGACACCTTCCCGGCGCTCATCCTGCCGAACCTGACCGTCCCGTTCGGGATCTTCCTCATCCGGCAGTCGCTGCAGGCCGTGCCCGACGAGTTGCTCGACGCGGCGCGCGTGGACGGGGCGGGGGAGCTCCGGGTGCTGTGGCGGGTGGTGGTGCCGGTCATGCGGCCCGCGCTCGCGGCTCTGGCGGTCTTCCTGTTCCTCGGCGCGTGGAACGACTTCCTGTGGCCGCTGATCGCGCTGCGCACACCTGAGATGTTCACCCTGCCGGTCGCGCTGGCCACCCTGCAGGGGCTGGCCAGGACCGACTTCGGCCAGGTCATGGTGGGCACCGCGATCTCCGCGCTGCCCATGATGATCCTCTTCCTCATCCTTCAGAAACAGTTCATCTCCGGCCTGCTGGCCGGGGCCACGAAAGGTTGACCATGCAGATCTGGGAGCCGCACGCCCTCGGGGAGACGACCGTCGTCCGCGCGGGCGAGGTCGAGGTGGCGATAGCCGGCACGGAGGCGGTCACGGTCACCCCGGTCGCGCCGGACGTCTGGCTGATCGACGCCCCCGAAGGGACCGCGGCGCAGTGGAAGCTGCCGTGCGTCAACGCCGCGGCCTTCTGGACGCCGGGCTCGGGCACCCGCTGGATCCCGCCGATCTGGAGCTCTCCGACGGCGGCCGGGCTGGTCTCCGGCGCGCCCGTCGTCAGCCTCGTCGGCACGGCGGGGGCCAACCTGTGCACGGTGGCCCTGGCCTCGGTGACCGGCAGCTTCACCGGCGGCGTGATCGAGGAGACCGGCGAGTTCGTCTTCACCGTGCAGGGCGAGGGGCTGCGGATCCGGCTGGACCTGTCGGATCGGCAGTTCTCCGCGGCGCTGAGCGAGGTCGCCGGATGGTGGCAGGAGGGCCGCGACCTGCCGCCCACGCCGCGTCAGGCCAGGCTGCCCGTGTACTCGACCTGGTACAGCATGCACCAGGAGGTCTCGCGGGAGTCGGTGGAGCTCCAGGCCCGTCTGGCGAAGGAGCTGGGCTGCGCCACGATGATCGTGGACGACGGGTGGCAGACGGCCGACCGGTCGCGGGGGTACGCCTTCTGCGGCGACTGGGAGCCCAACATCCCCGACATCCGGCAGCACATCCAGCGGGTCCAGAGCGACGGCATGGCCTACCTGCTGTGGTACGCGCTGCCGTTCGTGGGCAAGCACAACGCCGCGTTCGAGCGCTTCGCGGGGAAGTTCCTGCGCTACCTCGACCACATGGACGCGGCCGTCCTCGACCCGCGTCACCCCGAGGTGCGCGCGTTCCTCGTCGACAAGCTGGCGCGAGCGGTGGAGGAGTGGGGCGCGGACGGCCTGAAGATCGACTTTGTCGACCGTTTCGGCACCGACGAAGGGGTGGCTGAGCTGCTGGACGAGCTCGACGTCAGGCTCCGGGCGGCGAAGCCGGACGTGCTGGTCGAGCACCGCCAGCCGTACACGAGCCCGGGGCTGTGGCCGTACGCGAACATGGTCAGGGCGGTGGACTGCCCGCTCAGCCCGCAGGAGAACCGGCAGCGGACGATCGACCTGCGGCTGACCGCCGGGCCTCAGGCCGTGCACTCGGACATGATCCTCTGGCATCCGGACGAGCCCGCCGAGCAGGTCGCGGTACACCTGATCAACGTGCTCTTCTCGGTGCCGCAGATCTCCGTGGACCTGGCGGCCCAGCGGCCCGACCAGCTCGCCGCCATCCGGTTCTGGCTGGGCGTCTTCCGGCGCCACCTGGCCACGCTCCAGCTCGGCGTGCTGGAACCGCACGGCGTCGAGCACGGGTACCCGCTGGTGCGGGCCTACAGTGAGGAGAGCGAGGTCGTGGCCCGGTACGCTGCCCTGCCTGTGGACGTGCCGGAGACCGCGGAGCTGCTCGTGGCCAACGCCGCCCCCGACACCCGCGTCGTCCTGTACGGGCGGGGTGTCGCGACGGCCGAGGTCCGCGACTGTGGCGGGCGGCTCGTGAGCGAGAGCGAGCTGCGCTTCACCTCCGGCGCGAGCGTGGTCGAGGTACCCGTGGGGGGCCTGCTGACGGTGAGGAGAGACTGAGTGGCGGCACGCCGTGGGATCACCATCGAGGACGTCGCCCGCGCGGCGGGCGTGTCCCGCCAGACGATCTCCAACGCGCTCAACGCCCCCCAGCGGCTCAAGCCGGAGACGCTGGAACGGGTGACCCGGCTGATCGAGGAGCTCGGCTACCGGCCCGACCAGTCGGCGCGCAGCCTCAAGTCGGGCACCAGGCGCATAATCGCCTACCCGACGCCGGTGGACGACCCCGCCAACCCCAACCCGCTGATGGGCGGGTTCCTGGAGGCCGTGGTGGCCTCGGCCGGTGAGGTCGGCTACCGGATCCTGCTGCTGCGGCCGCGCCCGGGCCAGAGTCAGGAGCAGGCACTGGACGAGGTGATCGCGGCCCGCACCGTGGACGCCTTCCTGCTGTCGGACGTGATGCGTGACGACCCCAGAGTCGCGCACCTGACCGCGGCGGGCTTCCCGTTCGCCGCGTTCGGCAGGACGATGCCGGACCAGCCGCAGTCGTGGGTGGACGTCGACAGCGTTCAGGCGGTCATCGAGCTGGTCGGGCTGCTGGCCGCCAGGGGGCATCGGCGCGTGGCCTTCCTGGCCTCCGTCGGCGCGCAGCCGTGGATGGAGGACCGCAGAGACGGCTTCCGCGCCGGCGTCCGCAGGCACGGCCTGGTGGGGCAGGAGTTCTCCGCGCCGGGCGACGGGCCCGCGGAGCTCGTCACGGTCACCCGTGAGCTGCTGCGCGGCCGCAACCGCCCGACGGCCGTCGTGGCCGCCGGTGACTGGCTCGCGCTCGGCGTCTACGCCGCGGCCAGGGAGGAGGGCGTCGAGATCGGCGCCGATCTCGCCCTGGCCGCCTTCGACGACCTTCCCCTCACCGCGTTCCTCCATCCCGCCCTGACGACGGTACGGCTGCCGCTCCAGCGCATCGCGCGGGCGCTGATCGGCCGTCTGATCCAGACGGTGGAGGACGGCACGACCCCTCAGGCGGGGCTGCTGCTGCCCGGGGAGCTGGTGATCCGTCCCAGCATCGGCCCATGATGCGCATCGGCTCGGCCAGCTCCGAGCTGGTCGCGATGTTCGAGTGGGCCCGGGCCAGGGCGCTGCGCCTGCGGCACCAGGGCGGCTCGCAGGGCCCCGTCGACGTCGACGAGCACCGGCCCGAGGGGACGGGACAGAGCCGCTACCTGCCCTCCTACTGGGCGGGTTACGCACACCGCAGCGGCTTCTACGCCCGCGACTTCGCCCACCAGATCGTCGGCGCGCACCTGCTCGGCATGGCCGAGGCCAACCTCACCATGCTGCGCTGCTTCGCCGCCTCGGCCACCCCCGAGCACGGCTTCCACCCGGTGTGGGCGTTCAACTTCGACGGCTCCTACCTGTCCATCGACTACCGCGGCCCCGGCTCCTTCGTCCGCGAGCTGCCCGCGGTGTACGAGCTGGTGGAGAAGGCCGGCGCCGCCTACCGATGGACCTGGGACCGCGCCTACGTCGAGGATCCCGTGCTGTGGTCCTACTACCGCAACGCGCTGACGGAGATCGTGCCGCGTGCCACCGGAAGGGGCATCTTCCAGGGCGTGGCCAGCTACAACGAGCTGGCCGGCGAACACCTGGCGGAGGCGGGGGACGCCGTCGGCTCCCGGTACCAGGCATACCTGGCGATGAGCGCCCTGAGCCGGGCCCGCGGCCTGGACGGCGAGGACTTCGCCCGCCGGGCCGCCGAGCTGAGGCGGCACTTCAACGAGGTCTGGAGCGTCGGCGAGAACCCCGCGGACCTGGTGCGTGGCTACACCGTGGACGGCGCCCCCGTCACCGGATGGGGCTGTGAGAACAGCTGGTTCATGCCGCTCAAGGACCTCATCGAGCCGGGTCCGCGCAACGAGGCGTACCTGGACTTCATCGACGGTCAAGCCGCCGGCCCCGAGCGTCCCCGCAACATCGAGGCCTACACGTACCTGCCCGACACCTTCTTCCGCCACGACAGGAACGCGGCCGCCTGGCGCTGGATGCGGCATGTCTTCGACCGGCGTGCGGAACCGCACGTCGCGGGCGGCCTCAACGGCGACTACCCGGAGGTGTCCTTCACTCTCGTCAGCCAGGTCGTCGAGGGCCTGCTCGGCGTCACACCCGACGTGAACGCCGTGACCACGCTGTCCCACCTGCCCGACGACATCGCCTGGGCCGAGGTCTCGGGCATCCCCTTGGGCGACGGCACGATCACCGTCCGGCACGACGGCAGGACCGCCACCACGCTCACCAACACCTCCAGCGCCACCACCTACCGCTGGGAGGCCCGCTTCCCGGACGCCCCCGCCGTGGTCACGCAGGTCGGACCGGGGCAGAGCGCCCTGGTCAGCGCTTCCGGCCGTCCAGGGTGAGAGCGGGCTCGGCCGGCCTCCCGAAGGGGGGCCGGCCGGGCGGGCCTATTCGAAGAGGGACGGGTCTCCGGTGCCGCGGCGAAGGATCTCGGGCTCGTCCTGCGAGAGGTCCACGACGGTCGTCGGCGTGGCGCCGCATTCCCCCGAATCGATGACGGCGTCCACCATGTGGTCGAGGCTCTCCTTGATCTCCCAGCCCTGCGTCGAGGGCTCGGTCTCGCCGGGCAGGATCAGCGTGCTCGACACCAGCGGTTCGCCGAGCTCGGCCAGCAGCGCCTGGGTGACGACGTGATCGGGGATCCGGACGCCGACGGTCTTCTTCCGGGGATGCAGCAACCGCCGCGGCACCTCCTTGGTCGCCGGCAGGATGAACGTGTACCCGCCCGGAGTCGCCGCCTTGACCAGCCGGAACACCGCGTTGCTCACATGAACGAACTGACCGAACTGCGCGAAGTCCTTGCAGACCAGGGTGAAGTGATGATCGCTGCCGAGGTGCCGGATCTCTCTGATCCGGTCGAGGCCGTCCTTGTTGCCCAGCCGGCATCCCAGCGCGTAGCACGAGTCCGTCGGGTACGCGATCAGCCCGTCGGCATGCAGGGACTCGACCACCTGGCCGATCAGGCGAGGCTGGGGATTGTCAGGGTGCACGTCGAAGTACTTGGCCACGCATCGGATCATAGGAGCACGTACCTGCACGCATGACACGTGGCCCGGCCCGGACGGGCGGGTCACGTACCGGGCGCGGATCGTCTACGGGCGGGACGGGCGGCGCAGGCGTAAGCCGGTGAGGGCGGCGGCGAGGACCAGCGAGCCGGCCAGCACCAGCGCCCGCCCGTCGGGGCCCGCCTCGCCCCCGCCGCCCGTGTTCGCGCCGCCCGTCGGCGTGGCGGTGGGCCTGTCCTCGGAGGTCTCGTCCGGGGTCGTGGCCTCCGAGGCCGAGGTGTCCGAGGTGTCCGAGGTGTCCGAGGTGTTCGGGGTGTCTGAGGTGTCCGGGGTGCTCGGGGCGTCCGGGCTCGGGGCGGTGCCGGCGGCGGTGACGGTCAGGGGGTACGACGCCGGCGCGTCCTTGTCCTGGAGTTCGCACTCGATCAGGCGCCGCTGCGGGGTCGGCCCGAAGTTCACCGACGCGGGCCGGACCGTGCCCGTTCCCGGGTCCCGGGGCGTGGTCCGCAGCTCGACCGTCTCCCGGGGGAGGGGGATGACCGCCCCGGGGACGATCAGACCGGGGCTGCCGACGCCCGTCACCGAGGTCAGCCGGTCGATCCCGCTGACGGCGGCGTAGGCGTAGAGGTTGACCTCGCCGTCCAGGCCGGTGGCGGGGGCGCGGAGCTCGGCGCCCTCGACGTACGAGCCGCGCCAGCCGATGGTCATCTGCCGGCCCACGGGGGCCGTGGCGGGCACGGTGAGCTTGATGTCCATCTTGACGGTCTGCGTCTCGTTCGTACCGGTGGTCCTGCACGTGTACGCCGCCACCGTGCCGCTCTCGGGCGCGGGCGTGGCGAACAGCAGGACGGCCAAGGGCAGGATCAGGGGCAGGCGCACGACGTTTCCCTTTGTGGCGGATGTGACACAGAAGGGACGGCGGACGGACGCGACAGGTTGACCGGACCGTCCACATCCGGACAACTCGTGCTGTGCGGAGCTGGTTCTGTGCCGGTTCTGTCGGACCCGGGTGGTATCCATGGCTCCCATCAAGATGATCACGCTGGACGGCGGAGGCCCCGGGCTCTCGTGGAGAACGCGCAACTGAAGGTAATCGGTCTGCAACAATTCGTGCATGGCGATGTTGCGGTCAGTCAATGGCCTGCCCCACCACGGGTGCGGCGAGCTGGGGCGGGTGGCTCACGGCGCGCTGACCGGCCCCTCGGAGTCGGCCGGATGGCCGAGGCTGTTCCTCGGCTACAACACCCTCCCCGATCCGCCGTTCCCGCTGGTCGGCTACCTGCAGTACGAGCTGGCTCCGCCGGCGGGCGAGCTCGACCTGCCCGCGTTGCTGCGCACGATGGCCGAGTCGATGCGGGCCCAGCCCGTGCCGCCCGAGACGGCCTTCGACGAGTCCCGGCGGCGGGTGGCGACGGCGATGCGGGTCGACGCGATGGTGGTCGTCGCCCCCGCGCCTGCCCTCGCGCCCGCGGAGGGCCAGGCCGCGTGGCGACCTCCGGCGCACCGGGAGGGGCCGCGCAGGCCCGCCGCGGCGCACCGGGACGGCGCGTGGGAGCCGGCCGCGGCCCTGGCGGTCGACCGGGAGGGCGCGCGGGTGCTGCTGGTGGCCGGGCGGAGCGCCGAGGGCGGCCGCATCGGGCCGAGGCAGTCGGCCGAGCGGCCCGACCCCACGCTGGCCGGCCTGCTGGGCGAGGTTCTCGACGCCCAGTTCGCCTGGACCAAGGCGGCCTTCGCGCTCTGACGCGGCGCGGCGAAGGCGGCAATGAGCCGGACGCATCCCCGGCCCCCGACTACTCTCCTTTGGAAGGGCATGTCTGGTGGTGGAGGGATTCGTGACGGTCAACGGGGCTGCGAGCCGCGAGGCGTCTCCTGCGGCGATGGCGACCGGTGAGGCGGTCGGCCGGGTCCTGGGCACCCAGGCCGCCTCGCCGCTGTCGTTCTGGGTCGGCCTGGAGCCCGGCAAGGTGCTCCAGCTCGACGACGTCGTGGTCACCAGGCGCGACGTGCCCGGCCACGGCCCGGTGCTGGTCGCCGGCGTGGTGACCACGGTCGAGGCCAGGCACGAGGGCGCCGCCTACGACTCCGACGTGTTCCTCATCGCCGAGGGCGCGCTGCCCGCCGCCGTGGTCGAGGTGGCCGAGGTGCGGGTGACCAGGGTCGAGCCCGAGGTGTTCGTGCCGCCGCTGCCGGGCGCCAGAGTCTTCCTGGCCGGGGCCGGCGACCGCGACCAGGCGCTCTACTTCGACGTGATGGACCGCCGGGTGCCCATGGGCATGGGCCGCGACGGCCTGCCGCTCTACGTCAACTTCGACTTCCTCGACGGCACCCGCGGCGCGCACGTGTCGATCTCCGGCGTCTCCGGCGTGGCCACCAAGACGTCCTTCGCCACGTTCCTGCTCTACTCGATCTTCAACTCGGGCGTGCTCGACGCCGAGTCGGCCAACACCAAGGCCCTGATCTTCTCCGTCAAGGGCGAGGACCTGCTCTTCCTCGACCACGACAACGTGCGCCTCGACGACCAGGCGCGGGCCGCGTACGCCCGGCTCGGGCTGCCCGCCCAGCCGTTCGGCAGCGTGCACGTGTTCGCGCCGCCGCGGCCCGGCGACCCCAACGGCGTGCCGCACGTGTCCGCCCGCACCCAGGGCGTCAGCTCGTTCTACTGGACGCTGGTCGAGCTGTGCGAGGAGGAGCTGCTGCGGTTCGTCTTCGCCGACGCCGACGACGAGCGCGCCGGCTACTCCCTGCTGGTGGGCCAGGTGGCGGCCCGGCTGAAGTCGTGGGCCGAGCCGGTCGGCGACGGCGGCGCGGTCATGATCAGGGGCACCGCCTGCCGCACCTTCGGCGACCTGGTCGAGCTGCTGTCCGACCAGCTGCAGGACGAGGCCACCCGCATCGAGTGGACCGGCGCCCAGACCCCGCTCGGCACGGTCAACGCCTTCCTGCGCAGGCTGCGCAGCGCGGTCAAGCCGCTGTCCCCGATCGTCCGCGGCGACCTGCCGTTCTTCCGGGCCCACTCGGTGCGCACGTCCGACGCCCAGGTCACCATCGTCGACCTGCACAACCTGCCCGAACGCGCCCAGCGGTTCGTGGTGGGCGTCGTGCTGCGCGGCGAGTTCCACCGCAAGGAGACCTCGGGCACGGCCAAGCCGCTGCTGTTCGTGGTGCTCGACGAGCTGAACAAGTACGCGCCGCGCGAGGGCGACTCGCCGATCAAGGAGATCCTGCTCGACGTGGCCGAGCGCGGCCGGTCGCTCGGCGTGATCCTCATCGGCGCCCAGCAGACCGCCTCCGAGGTCGAGCGCCGCATCGTCTCCAACAGCGCCGTGCGCGTCGCCGGCCGCCTCGACCCGGCCGAGGCCGCCCGCTCCGAGTACGGCTGGCTGCCCCCGGCCGTCAGGGAACGCGCCACGATCGCCAAACCGGGCACCATGTTCGTCGCCCAGCCGGAGATCCCGGTGCCGCTGGCCGTCGCCTTCCCGTTCCCCGCCTGGGCGACCCGGCCGGCCGAGGCGGCGTCGCGGGTCAGCCCGTCGGCCGACCCGTTCCAGGGGTTGCCGGGCGTCGAAGACGACATTCCGCCGTTCTGAAGGGAGCTCGGTGAAATTCCTGCACACCGCGGACTGGCACGTGGGCAAGGTGCTCAAGGGCCGCTCCCGCATGGACGAGCACCGGGCCGTGCTGCGCGAGCTGGTCGCGGCGGCCCGCACCCACGACGTCGACGCGGTCGTGGTGGCCGGCGACCTGTTCGACACCTCCGCGCCGACGCCGGAGGCGCAGTCGCTGGTGCTCAACGCGCTCATGGCGCTGCGCGGCGACGGCCGTGACGTGGTGGTGCTGGCCGGCAACCACGACAACCCGCAGCTCTTCGAGGTCTACCGGCCGGTGCTCGGCAAGCTCGGCATGCACGTGGTGGGCGTCTTCCGCCGTCCCGACGCGGGCGGCACGCTGGCCTTCACCGCGCGCTCGGGGGAGCCGGTGCGGCTGGGCGTGCTGCCGTTCCTGTCCCACCGCTATGTCGTACGCGCCGCGGAGGTGCTCACCGGCACCACCGCCGACCACAACCGCGACTACGCCACCCGCATCTCCGAGCTGGTCGGCGCGCTGACCGCGGGCTTCCAGAGCGACACCGTCAACCTGATCACCACGCACGGCACCCTGCCGGGCGGCGCGTTCGGCGGCGGCGAGCGCGAGGCCCAGTCGATCTTCTCCTACTACTTCGAGTCCAACGCCTTCCCGGTCTCCACCCAGTACGCCGCGCTCGGCCACCTGCACCGCAGGCAGCAGATCCCCGGCCCGTGCCCGATCTGGTACAGCGGCTCGCCGCTGGCCGTCGACTTCGGCGAGGAGGGCAACACGCCGGGCGCACTGCTGGTGGAGGTCACGCCGGGGCGGCCCGCGGTGGTGCGCGAGCTGACGTTCGCCTCGGCGCGCCGGCTGCGCACGGTCCGCGGCACGCTGGAGCAGCTGGAGGGCCTGGAGGCGGGCGACGACTGGCTCAAGGTGATCGTGGAGGAGAAGCCCCGCGTCGGCCTGTCCGACCAGGTGCGCGACCTGCTGCCCGGCTCGGTCGACGTCGTCCTCGACGAGCGGTTCCGGCCGGTGCCCGCGGTGCGCCGGGCCGGGTCGGCCGCGCGCAGCCCGCGCGAGCTGTTCCGCGAGTACCTGACCGCGACCGGCCGCCACGACGACCAGGTCGCCGCCCTGTTCGACCGGCTCTACGACGAGGTGACCGGCTGATGCGTCCCCTGCTGCTGCACCTCGACCACTTCGGCAGTTTCCGCGAGCCGGCCACCGTCGACTTCTCCGACACCGAGTACTTCGCCCTGGTCGGCCCGACCGGCGCCGGCAAGAGCACGATCATCGACGCCATCTGCTTCGCCCTGTACGGCACCGTCCCGCGCTGGGGCAAGGAGAACGTCATCGCCCACGCGCTGGCGCCGTCGGCGAGCTCGGGCAAGGTGGCGCTGGTGTTCGAGAGCGACCGGCGTCGCTACGGCGTGGTGCGCTCCCTGGTCCGCGACGCCAAGGGCACCGTCCGTACCAAAGAGGCCAGGATCGACGAGCTCGACCCGGCGGCGCCGCTCGACGCGGCGTACGAGATGGTGCTGAAGCCGCTCGCCGAGGGCGAGAACGTCACGCCCGAGGTGCAGCGGGTGACCGGCCTGGAGTACAAGTTCTTCACCCAGTGCGTGGTACTGCCGCAGGGCCGGTTCGCCGAGTTCCTGCACGCCGCGCCGCGCGAGCGCCAGGACCTGCTGGTGCAGCTGCTCGACGCCGACGTCTACGAGCTGATCAGGCAGCGGGCCGCCCGCGACGAGGAGGCCGCGCGCAACGCCGCCGCCTTCGCCCGCGACCAGCTCGCCAAGCTGGCCGGCGCGTCCGACGAGGCCGAACGCGAGCTGGCCGACCGGCTGGCCGCGCTGCGGCGGCTGGCCGGCACCATCGACACCGACCTCGACCTGCTGCGCTCCCGCGAGGCCGACATCGGGCGGGCCGAGCAGGAGCGCGCGTCCGTGGCCGAGCGGCAGTCGGCGCTGGCCGCGCTGCGCATGCCGCCCGCGGTGCCGACGCTGGCCTCGGCCCGCCGCGAGGCCGCCGACGCGATCGCCGCGCTGGAGACCGAGGCGGCCTCCGTGGAGGCCGACGAGCACGAGGCGTTCGAGGCGCTGGCCGCGCTCGGCGACCGCGCCGAGCCGGTGGCCGCGCTGGCCGCCCTCGACGCCCGCGAGCGCCTCACCGCCCAGGCCGCCGACGCCCGCAAGGCGGCGGCCGAGGCCGCCACGGCGCTGGAACGCCTCACCCCCGCGGTCGCCGACGCCGAATGCGCCCTGACCGACGCCGAGCACGAGCGCGAACGGCTGCGCGACGCCCACACCGCGGCCGGTCTGAGCCACCGGCTGGCCGTGGGGGAGCCGTGCCCGCTCTGCCTGCGCCCGCTCACCGAGCTGCCCCGCCACGACCGGCCCGCCGATCTCGGCGCCGCCGACCGCGCCCTGGCAGCCGCCCGCGACCACGCGACCCGTGGCCGGGCGGCCCTGGCCAAGGCCGAGACGTCGGCGTCGATGCTGGCCACGCAGTCGGGCAGGCTCGACGCCGAGCTGGCCGCGCTGCCCGCCCCCGGCGACCGCAACGAGATCGAAGGCCGCCTGGCCGCCATCGCCAAGGCCGAGGCCCTGGCCACCGAGGCCCGTACGGCCGCGCGCAACGCGCGCAAGAAGCTCGAACGCGCCCGTACCGCCGCCGAACAGGTCGAACGGCAGGCCGAGAGCGCCTGGCAGACCCTGGCGGCCACTCGCGACCGGCTGCTCGTGCTCGCGCCCTCCGGCCAGGCCCCGCCGCCGCTCACCCGCGACGACCTCCACCGCGCCTGGACCGAGCTGCTCGGCTGGCGCGACCGGGCCGCCGAGGCCGCCCGCGCCGCCCTGGCCGAGCGCGAGCAGGAGCTCGCCCAGGCCACCGCCCGGCTCGCCGCCGAACGCCACCGGCTGACCGAACGCCTGGCCGAGCACGGCGTCACCGTCCCGCGCAACGCCACTCCCGACCAGCTCGGCGCGGCCGTCGCCGGGGCGGTCGCGCGGGCCGACGGCGCCCTCGAACGGGTCCGCGAGGAACGCAGGCGCGCCGCCGAGCTGGAGACCGCCGTCGCGGAGAAGGATCACGAGGCCAAGGTCGCCCACGAGCTGGCGCTGCGCCTGCGGGCCAACGCCTTCGAGCGGTGGTTGTGCGCCGAGGCGCTGGCCGTGCTGGTCGCCGCGGCGTCCGAGACGCTGATGGAGCTGTCCGACGGCCAGTACGAGCTGGCGCTCGGCGAACGCACCGGCGACATCGAGGTCATCGACCACGGCGAGGCCGGCCTGCGGCGCAGCGCCCGCACGCTGTCCGGCGGCGAGACCTTCCAGGCCGCGTTGTCCCTGGCCCTGGCGCTGTCGGGGGCCGTGGCCAGAGGGCTCGACTCGATCTTCCTGGACGAGGGCTTCGGCACCCTCGACCCGGCCACCCTCGACACCGTCGCGACCACCCTCGAACGCCTGGCCGCCGGTCAGGAGCGCATGATCGGCGTCGTCACCCACGTCCCGGCGCTGGCCGACCGGGTGCCGGCGCGCTTCGAGGTGCTGCGCGACGCGAAGGGCTCGCACGTGCGCAAGGTGGGGCCGTGACCCCGGGCTTCACCGTCGACCCCTGGGACCCGGGCTACGCCGCCGCGATCGCCGTCGAGGCCCTGTCCGAGCTGGGCGCCACCAGCGCCGAGCTGGTCCTCGACATCGAGCGGCCGGCCGCCGACTGGAAGCCGGTCACGCCGGGCCCAGGCGCCGCCGCCCCCGAGACGCTGCTGGTCGCCGACGGGGTGCGCCGGATCGACGCCCGCGTGTGGGTGCACGATCCCGACCTGCCGATGCCCGTCCCCGGGATCGCCGCCTCCTACGCCGCCGGGATCGTCCGCTGCGGGCGCGAGGGGGCCGAGCTGGCCGCGATCGAGGTCAACAGGACGCTGATCTCGGCCTCGCCGTACGCGCCGGAGGTCAAGACCGCGCACGCCTCCTACCTGCCGAACAAGGCCGCCGACTCCAGCTTCGAGGAGTTGTCGCTCGCCCTGCAACGCCAGGTCACCCAGCTGGAGGTGGACCTCGCGGTCCGCCACCGGTCGCTGGGCGACGACCTGCTGCTGGTGGACGGCCCGCTGCGGGGGCGCACCCACCTGCCCCGTACGGTCGGCTACATCAAGACGCACCACGCGGCGTACCTGCCGCAGCCGCAGTCGGCCGTGGTGGCCGCGCTCACGCCGGGGCAGCGCACGCCGGTGTTCCTCATGGGCACGAGCTGGCGCCGGCACGCCTGGTACCTGCGGCTGCCGGTCCAGTCGACGGCGCCGTGGGCGGGGATCGCCCGCTGCGAGGCCGGCGCCGAGCTCGACCCCGCGCAGGTCGTCGAGCTGGCCGACGCCGTCACGCTGGCCCTGCCGGGGCTGGCCGGCGTCGACTACAAGGACCCGCGCGCCCCCCAGAACCTGGTCCCGATCGGCGGCCTGGAGAAGCTGCTCCGCCACCACCTGGGCGACCCGCGCCTGCTCTACCGCTCACTGCGCACGGCCGCCCACCAGTAGCCGGGTCAGCCGGCCGGGAGGGTGGCGGTGACGACCAGGCCGCCGCCCTCGCGCGGGCGGGCCGTCACGTCGCCTCCGTGCGCGACGGCCACCGAGCGCACGATCGACAGCCCGAGCCCCGCGCTCATCCCGGTGACCACCCGTTCGGCGCCGTGCCGGTGGAACGGCTTGAACAGCAGCGGCACGTCGTACGGGGGCACGCTGGGCCCGCTGTTGGTCACCTCCACCTCGGCCAGGCCGCCGGGCGCCGTCCGGCTCACCACCCGGACCCATCCGCCGTCACCCAGGTTGTGCCGGATGCCGTTCTCGACCAGGTTGTGCACCAAGCGTTCGAGCAGCAGCGCGTCGCCCGCGGTCGGCGCGGGCCCGGCCTCCTCCTTCACGACGACGTTCGCCTCCTCGGCGGCGCGGGCGGTCTGGGCGACCACGTGCGAGACGATGTCGGCGAGGTCCACCGGCGAGCGGTCGGTGATCTCCTGCTCGGAGCGGGCCAGCAGCAGCAGGCCCGAGATGAGCCGCTCGTGGCGGGCGTTGATCTGCAGCAGGCTCTCGCCCAGCTCCTTGACGTCGTCGGAGGCGGTACGCCGGTGCATCGCCAGCTCCACCAGGGCCCGGTTGAGCGTCAGGGGCGTGCGCAGCTCGTGGGAGGCGTTCGCGACGAACCTGCGCTGGCCGTCGAAGGAGTGGTCGAGCCGTTCCACCATCGTGTCGAACGTGTCGGCCAGCGTCTTGACCTCGTCCGGGGGGCCGCCGAGCGCGATGCGTTCGTGCAGCCCGCGTTCGGCCATGGGGGCGGCGGCGATCCGCCGCGCGGTCTCGGTCACCAGGTGCAGCGGGGCCAGGACGCGTCCGGCCACCACCCAGCCGAGCCCGACGGCGGTCCCGCACACGACGACGAGCGCGATGGCGCCCTGGGTGAGCAGCGAGGCGACGGCGGCCTCGCGCAGGCGCAGCTCCTGCTGGCGCAGCCAGTCCACGGCGGCGGGGCCGGACAGCTCGACGCCGTCCTGCTTGAGAAAGATCATGTTCTTGCGGATGGCGCTGTTGACCGGGAACCGGTTCTCGAACGACTCCGTGAGCTGCTGGTTGAACAGCAGGTACGTGACGCCCAGCAGGGCCAGCCCCGCCACCAGGAACAGGGCGCCGTACACGAGGGTGAGGCGCAGCCTGAGGGTGGGGTGGGGCAGTCTCATGCGATCCGGTACCCCACTCCCGGCACCGTCTCCACCACCGGCGGGTCGGCCAGCTTGCGGCGCAGCTTGAGTATCGTCAGCCGCACCGCGCCGGTGAACGGGTCGGCGTGCTCGTCCCACGCCTTCTCCAGCAGGTGCTCGGCCGAGACGACCGTGCCCTGCGCCCGCATCAGCTCGGCCAGGACGGCGAACTCCTTCTTCGACAGCGGCACGAACCGCCCGTTCCTGAACACCTCCCTGCGCCCCGGGTCGAGCGTGATCCCGGCCCGGCGCAGCACCGGGGGAGTGGCCGGCCGCGAGCGCCGTCCCAGCGCCAGGACGCGCGCCGCCAGCTCGGGGAAGGCGAACGGCTTGGACAGGTAGTCGTCGGCGCCGATGGACAGCCCGCTGACCCGGTCGTCGAGCTGGGCGGCGGCCGTGAGCATCAGCACCCGCGCGTCGGACTCGGAGGCGACCAGCTCCCTGCACACGTCGTCGCCGTGCACGCGCGGCAGGTCGCGGTCCAGGACGACCACGTCGTAGTCGTTGACCGCGATCCGCTCCAGGGCCGCCGCGCCGTCGTGCGCGAGGTCGACCGCGTGGGTCTCGTCGCGCAGCCATTCGGCGATCGCGCCGGCGAGCACGCGCTCGTCCTCCACCACCAGAACCCGCATTCCGTACCTCCGGCTCGATTCTTGCGCGGGTGGCATTTGATCCGGATAAGCCGGAGATGGAAACGCTGGAGAAACACATCCGCGTATTGCATCTCCCCTCGTAAGGCCACCGGCTTTCGATGGAGGAGAACATTCATGCGAGGACGATCCCTCATGGCGCTGGCCGCGGCCGCGCTGCTCCTGACGGCGTGCGGCGCCCAGGAAGGCGGATCGGACGTGGCGTCGGTGACCGGCACCGGCGCCAAGCCGACGGCCGGCGCCACGGCCACCGCCGACCGCAACGCGCAGGCCGTGAAGTACACCACCTGCCTGCGCGAACAGGGCCTGGACATCGCCGACCCCGGCCCGGACGGCCGGCTCCAGATGAAGTTCGACAAGAGCTCCGGCGGCCCGGAGAAGGTCCAGAAGGCCATGGACGCCTGCAAGGCGCTCCAGCCCGCGGGCATGAACCTGGGCAAGGGCGGCGACCCCAAGCAGGCCGAGGACATGCGCAAGCAGGCGCAGTGCATGCGGGACAACGGCGTGGAGGCGTTCCCCGACCCCGAGGGCGGCATGGTGCGCATCACGCCCGAGGTGGGCGAGGACCCCGACTTCAAGGCCGCGCAGGAGAAGTGCCGGATGAACATCGGCGGGGGACAGGGGGGCTCTTGATGGGCACGGCCACCATCGACGGAAAGGCCGAGCCGGACGCCCCTTCCCCCCGCGCCCGCCGCCGCCGCGGCGGGCGGGCGGTCCTCGCCCTCATCGGGGTGGCCGCCGTCGCGGGGGCGGCGGTCCTGGCGGTCAATCCCGGCGGGGTGCTGGACGGCGGCGCCACCCCGTCCGCGTCGGCCGGCGCGCTGCCCCCGGCCACCACCCCGGTCGCCCGCCAGACGCTGAACGACACCAGGGACGCCGACGGCGAGCTCGGCTACGGCCCGGTCACCACGGCCATGGCCAGGAAGGCCGGCACCGTCACCTGGCTCCCGGACAGCGGCGACCGGATCACCCGCGGCCGGTCCCTGTACCGCCTGGACAACAAGCCGGTCATGCTCCTGTACGGCACCACCCCCGCCTACCGCGACCTGCGGATCGGCAGCGAGGGCAAGGACGTCGAGAACCTGGAGCGCAACCTGCGCGAGCTCGGCTACGACGGCTTCACCGTGGACGACGAGTACACCTACGACACCGCCCGGGCGGTGCGGGAGTGGCAGGAGGACCGCGGCCTCGACGAGACCGGCGTGGTGGAGCTGGGACGGGTCGTCTTCGCCCCCGGCAAGGTCCGGGTGGAGAGCCTGGAGGCCGAGCAGGGCCAGCCCACCGGCCCCGGCCAGAAGATCCTCACCTACACGGGCACGAAGAAGGTCGTCACCGCCCAACTGGCCGCCGAGGACCAGCGGATGGCCAGGAAGGGCACCAAGGTCTCGGTCACGATGCCGGACGGCAAGGACGTGACCGGCCGGATCACCGAGGTGGCCACGATCATCGACCCCGGTGACGGGCAGAACGCCGACCCGGAGACCCGCCTGGAGGTGCAGGTCTCGCTGGGGAACGCCAAGGCCGCCAAGGGGCTGGACCGGGCGGCGGTGAAGGTGACGTTCACCGCCGACCGGCGGAAGGGCGTGCTGACCGTGCCGGTGTCGGCGCTGGTCGCGTTGCGGGAGGGCGGGTTCGGCGTGGAGGTGGTGGAGGGCGGCAGGTCGCGGTACGTCGCCGTGCGGACCGGGTTGTTCGCCGGTGGCCGCGTCGAGATCTCCGGCGACGGGCTCACCGACGGCATGACCGTGGGAATCCCGAAATGACCCCCACCCCGAACTCCCCCGAAACCCCCACCCCACCCCCTGCGCGGACCTCCGTCACGGGGCGGGCCATGATCGCGCTCACCGGTGTGTCCAGGAGCTATCCCGGTGGGGTGGCCGCGCTGGACTCGGTGTCGCTAGAGGTCCGGCACGGCGAGTTGGTCGCCATCGTCGGCCCGTCGGGCTCGGGCAAGTCCACGATGCTCAACATCGTCGGCACCCTCGACCGCCCGTCGGCGGGCCACGTCGAGATCGACGGCTACGACGTCTCCAAGCTGTCGGACAACCAGCTCTCGGCCCTGCGCGCGACCACGATCGGCTTCGTCTTCCAGCACTTCCACCTGGCCGCCAAGGTCAGCGCCCTGGACAACGTGGCCGACGGCCTGATCTACACCGGCCTGCCGCCGGCCGAACGCCGCCGCAGGGCCGGGACGGCGTTGCGCCGCGTCGGCCTCGGGCACCGCGTCGACCACGAGCCGCACGAGCTGTCGGGCGGTGAGCGGCAGCGTGTGGCCATCGCCAGGGCGGTGGCCGGCGACCCGCCGCTGCTGCTGGCCGACGAGCCCACCGGCGCGCTGGACTCGGTGTCGGGCGCCGGCGTGATGGACCTGCTGCACGAGCTGAACGGGAGCGGCACCACCATCGTGATCATCACCCATGACCGGGAGATCGCCGCCGGCCTCCCCCGCCAGGTGAGCATGCGGGACGGCCGAATCGTCTCCGACTCGGGCTCCGGATCCGGTGCGGAGCGGCGCGGGGCCGGGGACGAGGGCGGCGGCCGGTACGTGCGCGAGCCCGTCGAATCCGAGGTGGCGTGATGGCGACCCTGGAGCGTCCCCGGCTCTCCCCGGCCAGGATGCGCCCGCGCGACGTGATGCGCGTGGGCGCGGTCGGCCTGCGTACGCGCCCGCTGCGGGCGTTCCTGTCGGCATTGGGCATCGCGATCGGCATCGCCGCGATGATCGGCGTGGTGGGCATCTCGTCCTCCTCCAGCGCCGAGCTGGACCGTACGCTGTCCGCGCTGGGCACCAACCTGCTCACCGTCTCCTCCGGCACCACGCTCATGGGCGAGGCGGCCCAGATGCCGACGGACGCCGAGGCGATGATCGAGCGCATCGGCCCGGTGGAGTCGGTCTCGTCCACGGGCAAGGTGCCCGAGGCCAAGGTCTACCGGAGCGAGGAGATCCCGACGCCCCAGACCAACGGCCTGGTCACGATCGCCGCCCGCCTCGACCTGCTGCCGACGGTGGGCGCGACGGTCCGCCGCGGCACCTGGCTCAACGCGGCCACCGAACGCTACCCGGCCGTCGTGCTCGGCTCGGCCGCCGCCCAGCGGCTCGGCATCGGCACGGTCACCCCGGACACGCAGGTGGTGATCGGCGGCATCCGGTTCACGGTGGTCGGGCTGCTCGACCCGGTGCCCCTGGCCGAGGAGCTGAACAGCGCGGCCCTGGTCGGCTGGCCGGTCGCGGAGTCCAGGCTGGACTTCGACGGGCATCCGACCACGCTCTACACCCGCTCCCAGGAGGCGAGGCTGGAGGACGTGCGGTCGGTGCTGGCCGGCACGGCCAACCCCGAGGCGGCCAACGAGGTGGACGTCTCCCGCCCGTCCGACGCGCTGGCCGCCAAGCAGGCGACCAGCCAGGCCTTCGCCGGGCTGCTGCTCGGTGTCGGGGCGGTGGCGCTGCTCGTGGGCGGGGTCGGCGTGGCCAACACGATGGTCATCTCGGTGCTGGAGCGCCGCGCGGAGATCGGCCTGCGCCGTTCGCTCGGCGCGACGCGCGGCCAGATCCGCACCCAGTTCCTCGCCGAGTCGCTGCTGCTGTCCGCGCTGGGCGGCGCGGGCGGGATCCTGCTGGGGGCCGGCGTCACCGTCGGCTACGCCCTCTCCCGCGGGTGGCCGGCCGTGGTGCCCGCGTGGGCGACCGTCGGGGGCCTGGCGGCCACGCTGCTCATCGGCGCGGTGGCCGGGCTCTACCCGGCCGTGCGCGCCTCCCGTCTGTCGCCGACGGAGGCGCTGTCGGCGCCCTGAGACCAGCGCCCCCGGGTCAGGACAGGGCGGACTCGGGGGCGGGGGAGTAGCAGGTCGTCCTGCCGACGATCCTGACGTTCGGCCCGTCGAGCACGGTGAGCTCGAACGTCAGGTTCGTCCGGGGGTTGCGCACGACGGAGACGACAGGGGTCTCGTCACGCAGGTCGAGATCCTCGACGATCTCGTCGTAGCCCATGTCCTGGAGGGTGTGCAGCAGGCCGTCGGGGGCGTCGGACGCCTCGCCCTCGGCCCGGACGAGCCGGCGCACCTGGCCCGGCACGCACGAGCGGTCTTCGGTCTCGTCGGAGCGGCCGGCCGGTGACACGTGCAGCGCGGCGCTGGTGAGCAGGGTGTCGGTGTCGGCGGTGAGCTGCCTGGCCGCCTCCTCGAAGGAGGACTGGCGGCCGGAGGTACAGGCTGCCGCGACCGCGACGCATACAAGCACCGCGGACAACACGACCGAGCGACCAGCCAGGCGCACGTTGGGACGATATCGGAGATCAATTCCGAGCGCAGCGGGATTAACGCAATATTAATGGCCGATATCAAAAGGGCGTCCGGCCGCGCATTCTCAGGACGGGCCGGATGACAGCCCGTCCAGCTTGCGTTCGATGCGGTCGAGGCGCCGGCACAGGTCCTCCAGGTCGCCGCGTTCGGCGTCCTCCTCCTCGGGGCGCAGGCGGACCAGCAGCGAGCCGCCGGGCTCCAGGCGTACCAGGTCGGTGTCGGCGACGCTCTCGGCCCCCCGGAGCTGGAGCATCACGTTGAGGTCGGCCTGCCGGACGCCCATCCGGCGCAGCGCCGAGGGGATGAAGTGCCCGTCGCGGGCCAGGACGACCGGCGTGCCCTCGAACACCCTGCCGACCGAGGGCACGGTCGCCGCCAGCCGCACCACGACCGAGTTGACCGCCACCAGGATCACCACGCCCACCAGGCCGCCGACCAGCGAGTTGTCCGGGCCGATGATCGCGTTCTGCACGACGTTGCTCATCAGCAGCATGACCACGAAGTCGAAGTTGTTGAGCTGCGCGATGCCGCGTTTGCCGGCGATGCGGAGCAGCACGGCGATCGTCACGTAGACGGCGATCGTCCTGACGGTCTTGTCGGCGACGGAGACCCCCAGGTCGAACAGGTCGCTCACCGGCGCCTCAGCTTGGCGATCAGCCCCAGGTCCTCCACGCAGCGTCCGAGCCCCAGGGCCACCGAGTCGCTGGGCCGCTCCGCGCGCCGCACCGGCATGGACAGCCCCTCCTGCAGCCGCCGGCGCAGACCGGGCAGCAGCGCGCCGCCGCCGACCAGCACCATCCCGCGCTCGCCCAGGTCGGCGGTGAGCTCGGGAGGGCAGCGTTCCATGGTGGACTCGGCGGCCCGCACGATGTGCTCGGCCGACTGGACGGCCACCTCGCGGACCCGCGCCGCGGGCAGCGCCACCGCGCGCTCCTCGCCGGTGCCGGCGTCCCTGCCGCGGATCAGCACGTTCCCGGTCGGCTCCCGCGTCGCGCGCAGCTTGGCCGACTCGGCCTCCCGCTCGTCGGCCAGCAGGCCGTGCTCGTCCTCGACCAGGCGGGCGACGGCGCGGGTCACGGCGTTCCCGCCGCCGCGCACGGTTCCGGCGGCGACCACGGCCCCGCAGGAGAGCACGGCCACCCTGGCGGCGTCCCGGCCGATGTCGACGACCATGTGCCCGGCGCCGTCGCGGACCGGCAGGCCCGCGCCGAGCGCGGCCGCGATCGCGTGTTTGACCAGCAGGATCCCGCGGGCCTCCGCCTCGAAGCCGGCGTCGCGCAGCGCCACCCGCTCGATCGGGGTGAACTCGTCGGGCACGGCCATCACCAGGCGCGGCCGGGGGAAGGGGTGCCGGTGCACCTTGCGCAGGAAGTGCCTGATCATGCGCCGGGCGAGCTCGCCGTCCTGGGGCAGGCCGTCGCTGATCGGCCAGTACGTCTCGACGTCCGTGCCGCCAGCGCCGTCAGCGCCGTCCGCGCCGTCCAGGGCCTCGGCGCCGAAGCCGACGACCCTGCCCGTCTGCCTGTCGCGCAGGACGACCGACGGCTCGTCCAGCACGATGCCCCTGCCCTTGGCGTAGATCCTCGTGCCGGCCGCGCCGAGGTCGATCGCCAGGTCACGACCCAGGAGGCTCATCGCCGTACTGGGAGGTTGAGCATCATGCCTGGGTGTATATCCGGCGCTTCTCCAACGCAACACCAGGAACCGCAGAGTTCCGTTTTACCCTTCGCGCCGCAGGGCGGCCAGGGTCTCGTCGGCCCACGCGATGCCGGAGCGCGCCTGGTGCAGGCCGAGGGACAGCGCGTACTTGCCGAACAGGCCCTCGGGCTGGCAGTCGAGCACCGCGAGGCGGGCCTGGAAGTGGGCCTTGATGCGCTCGACCACGGCGGCGGCCTGCTCGGTGTCGAGCAGGGCCAGCAGGAACGCCTGGAGGGCGGTCTCGCTGCGCACGGTCGCCGACGGGTCGTGGCCCACCAGCCACTCGGTGAGCAGCGCGCGGCCCTCGGCGGTGATGGCGTAGATCTTGCGGCCCCGGGCGCCCTCGTGCTCGACCGTCACCAGGCCGTCGGCGGCCATCTTGACCAGTTCCGGATAGATCTGCGTGTGCCCCGCCTGCCAGACGTGGTTGAGCGAGTGCTCGAACTTCTTGGCCAGGTCGTAGCCGCTGGCCGGGCCTTTGGTGGCGAGCAGGCCGAGGAGCGCGATCCGCAGGGACATGTCCGCCAGCATAGCGAAGGCTTGACATGTCAGCTCTTACATATCAATCTTCACCTGTGACGAATGACATGAAGACCAAGGGCAACGGGCTGGTGTTGCTGGCGGTGCTCGGCGGGATGTTCCTGGCGATGCTCGACCAGACGATCGTCGGCACCGCGCTGCCCCGCATCACCGGCGAGCTGGGCGGCACCCGCCTCTACACCTGGGTGGTCACGGCCTATCTGCTCACCTCCACCGTGACCGTGCCGCTGTACGGCCGGCTCTCCGACCAGCACGGCAGGAAGCCGCTGCTGCTCGTCGGGATGTCGGTGTTCGTCGTCGGATCGGCGCTGTGCGGGCTCGCCCAGGACATGACCCAGCTGATCGCCTTCCGCGCCGTGCAGGGGCTGGGCGCGGGCGCGTTGTTGCCGCTGTCGCTGGCCCTGGTGATGGAGATGTTCCCGCCCGGACGCAACGGCGCCCGCGTGCAGGGCGCGCTCGGCGGCGTGATGGCGTTGACGTACCTGGCCGGGCCCTTCCTGGGCGGGTTGTTCACCGACCACGCGAGCTGGCGGTGGGCCTTCTACGTGAACGTGCCGCTCGGGATCGTGCTGATCGCGATCGTGGTGCTGCGGCTGCCGTTCCGTCCGGGCACCGGCGGCGGGGGCCGGCCGGACTACGCGGGCATCGCGGTGTTCAGCGTCGCCATCAGCGCCCTGCTGCTCGGCCTGACCGAGAAGGGCCTGGACGGCAACTCCTGGACCTCCCCGTCCGTGGCCGGGCCGATCCTGCTGGCGCTGGTCCTGCTGGCCGCGTTCGTGCTGGTCGAGCTGCGGGCGGCGAACCCGGTCATGCCGATGCACCTGTTCCGGGACCGCACGTACACGCTGGTCAACGCGACCTCCTTCTTCACCGCCTTCTGCATGTACGCCGGCGTGGTGTTCCTGCCGCGCTACTTCCAGCAGGCGCTGGGCGTCAGCGCCACCGAGTCCGGGCTGAGGATCTACCCGATGACGCTGGCCATGGTGGCGGGCAGCGCGCTCATGGGCACGCTGATGTCCAGGACGCGCACGTACAAGCCGTGGCTGGTCGGGGCGCCGTTCCTGCTGGTGGCCGGCAGCCTGCTCTGCCTGAACCTCACCGTGCGCACCGACGGCCTGCTGCTGGCCGGATGGATGGCGCTGCTCGGGCTCGGCATGGGGCCGATGTTGTCGGGGCTGACCGTGGCCGTGCAGCAGGCCGTCCCGCCGCGGTACATCGGCACGGCCTCGGCCAACCTCACCTTCTTCCGGCAGATCGGCGGCTCGGTGGCGCTGGCGCTGGCCGGCACCGCGTACACGTCGGTCATCACCACGGACGCGCCCGTCCACGGGCTCGCGGCGGCGCACGCCTCGGCGGCGGCCGTGGTCATCCCGTCGCTGGGCGTGGCGGGCGCGGTGATCGCCCTGGTCGCGCTGGTCATGATGCCCGGCAGGCGGCTGGCGCAGGCGCCCGCGGCGGAAAACAGAGTGGAGGCCGGTTTCGCGTCGTAAGCGACGTCGTGCGAAGCTGTGGATGTCCCCAGAACCAGGAGGTCCTCATGGCGGAAACACCGGAGCCGGAAGTCAGCGAGACTCCCGAGGACGAGATGAAGCGCAAGTTCCGCGAGGCGTTGGAACGCAAGCGCGGGCAGCAGGCCGACTCGGCCGCGGGTGGCAGGGGCGTGGACCCGTCGAAGATCCACGGGGCGCACGGTCCGGCCGCGAGTAAAAGATCCTTCAGGCGCAAGAGCGGCGGCTGAAAGGCCCGATTTAGCAGGGGGTGCGGCATGCCGCGCCCCCTTTCTCTTTACCTCGATAGGTAGATCTTTACCCGGTTCATGACGATTCGTTTGTATTTGTCCGAATCTCTGGGTACGGTCTTAACCAATTACCAGCTGGTGGCGTAGTCCCTACCAGGAGAGGGACGACAGCTGGCGCCGAATCCCGACGTGTCGGGAACCGGGGACCCATCTCATTGGGGTGAATCCGGCCATGTGCCGGTAGGGCATCTCCACGCCCGAACCCGTCAGCTAACCCGGTAGGCGAGATGGAGAGGACTTCACGCATGTACCACCTCGTCGTACCCCCGGACAGTGTAGTGACGACCGCCTGCTGAGCGGTCTCTTCCCTGACTTCCCCCACGCGCCGCGTAACCACCTTTTCGGCGCTCTGCCCGGTTACGCACCGTAGTCACGCGCGTTCCCCCTGTCCCCTCGCGAAGGACTTCACTGCTTCATGTCTCGATTTGGCCTGCGCTCTCTCGCCCTGCTGTCCGTGTCCGCCATGGGCGCGCTGACGATCTGCGCCACCGGCGCCCACGCCGACACCGGCGACGACCAGAAGATCCTGCTCAAGGGTTCCACGAAGGCCTCGTACTTCTGGGACGACTCCTCCGGCCGGGCCGGCGACACCGGTCTGCCCGCCAGCGGCAAGCCCATGCAGAAGGGCCTGGCCGCCAGCCCGAGCTGGCCCCTCATGACCGAGGGTTACGTGACCTACAACGGCAAGAAGATGCCGTTCTTCGTGGGCGACCGCGGCCCCGGCGAGCCCTCCAGCCGTGGCGTCATGCTCGACCTCGACGCCAAGACCTTCGCCGAGCTGACCGGCGGCACCTTCAACCCCGACACGCTCGGCGTGGACGGCAACGGCGGCCAGGGCCACATCAAGATCGACTACGTCATCACCAAGTGGGGCGACGGCAAGGGCAAGAAGAACTACCCCGTGGCCTTCTCCACCGGCGCGTGGGGCAGGTACGACGACAACCCGGCCGAGCCCCCCAAGGTGCTGGCCGACAAGCCCGCCGACGACGCGGCCGGTTCCGCCGGCGGCCAGGTCGGGAAGACCGTCGCGATGGGCGGCACCGTCATGGCCGGCGTGCTCGTGCTGGCCGGCGGCGGCGTGGTGCTCGGCGGCGAGCGCCTGCGCAAGCTCCTCAACGACTGATCCCCGGACAGACCGCTCTTTACGCCTCGCGACCAGAATGACATTCTGGTCGCTGTGATCCAGCGCGCAGCCGCCAACGGCATCGAGATAGCCTACGAGAGCTTCGGCTCACCCGCGGGCAGGCCCCTGCTGCTCATCATGGGGCTCGGCGCCCAGCTCATCCACTGGGACGACGAGTTCTGCGGACTCCTGGCCGAGCAGGGCCACCACGTCGTCAGGTTCGACAACCGCGACGCGGGCCTGTCCACCCATCTCCACGACGAGGGCGTGCCCGCATGGGGTGCGCCCTCGCCGTACGTGCTGGACGACCTGGCCGACGACAGCGCCGGGCTCATGGACGTCCTGGGCCTGCCCGCCGCGCACGTCGTCGGCGCCTCGATGGGCGGGATGATCGCCCAGGCGCTGGCCATCCGGCACCCCGCCCGCGTGCTGAGCCTGACCTCGATCATGTCCACGCCCAGCCCGCAGGCGGCCCCGCCGACCGATGCGGCCGCCGCGGTGCTCTTCGCCAAGCCCGCGACCGACCGCGAGGGGGTCGTCGCCGGCGCGCTGACGACCTGGGCCGTGCTCGGGTCCCCCGGCTGGGAGCTGGACCGCGAACGCGTCACCAGGCTGGCCGGGCTCGCCTTCGACCGCTGCCACGACCCGGCCGGCACGGCCCGCCAGCTCGCCGCCATCATGGCCTCCGGCGACCGCACGTCCGCGCTGGGCGGGCTGAAGGTGCCCGCGCTGGTCATCCACGGCGAGGACGACCAGCTCGTGCCGCTCGCCGGCGGCCGGGCCACGGCCGCCGCCATCCCGGGCGCCCGCCTGGTCACCTACCCCGGCATGGGCCACGACCTGCCCCGCGCCCTGTGGCCCGCGATCGTCGCCGAGATCACCGCCCTCACCGGCTCCGCGACGCCCGCCCGGCCCGAGCCCGCCGCGTGACCCGCCACGTGACCCGCTACGTGACCCGCCGCGGAGCCTTGCCGCGCGGGCCGGTCAGAGCTCCAGCTTCTCCTCGATGACCTTGAGCATGTGCCGGGCCAGGGCCAGGTTGGCCCGGTTGCGGTCGAGGGCGAGGTAGAGGAACAGGCCCTTGCCGCTGCGGCCGGTCAGCGGGCGGATGATGTGGTACTGGGCGGTCAGCGTGATCAGGATGTCCTCGATGCCGTCCTTGAGGCCCAGCGAGTCCATCGTGCGCAGTTTGGCCTTGATGACCTCGGTGTTGCCCGCCGCCGCGACCTGCAGGTCCAGCTCCTTCGAGCCGCCGAGCGTGCCGAGCGCCATGCCGCTGCCGTGGTCGACGATCGCCGCCCCGATCGTGCCGTCGATGCTCATCATCTCTTTGAGGGAGACGTCCATGCCTGCCATGCTTTCCTCCGCTTCGGTGGGGATGGTCAGTGCTTGCGTGCCACGGCGGCCACGGAGGCCGCCGTCTTCCTGCCCTCCAGCCGGAGGAGCCCGACGTTGGCGCCGGGTCCCGCCAGAACCGTGAGGACGATCGTGGGGCCCGCGGCGTAGAAGGCCACGAACCCGGCGGTGCCGGACACGAGGGTCTCCTCGAACGTCCCGCGGCCCGCCATGGTCAGCATCCGGCCGCTCATCGCGAGCAGCGCCGCCGACAGCGCCGCCACCTGCTCGCCGGTGTCTCCTTGCAGGTCGCAGGCGATCCGCAGGCCGTCGACGGTGCACGCGACGCTGCCGGTGACGTCCGGCGTGCGGCCGCGCAGGAGCTCCATCTCCGCCAGGACCTCTTGCCGTAGCTCCACGGGTGGCCTCCTCCTGCGTCGTGAGGGAAACCTCACGGCATCTCCTCCAGCGCCTTCTTCAGCCGCAGCAGCAGCGTCAGATCGGTCGGGTCGCCCGTCGGCACCGGCCCGGCGGCCCCCGCCCGCCCGTTCCCGGCGGGAACGGCCACCGCGCCGGCCACCGCGCCGGCCACCGCGCCGGCCACCGCGCCCGGCACCCGCTTGGGCAGCGCCTCCCCGTCGTCCGGACGGCGTTGCGCGGGCCGTACCGGGTCCGGCGGGACGAGGAGACCGGCGGCGGCCAGCCTCCTGACGGCCAGCAGCACCGAGTAGCCCGACCGGCCCAGCTGCCGGGCCAGCTCCAGCGGGGTCGCCTTGTGGTCGGCCCGTACGACGACCTCCCACTGCACCTGGCTGAGCGCCACCCCGTGGCCGGGCAGGCGCGGGACCGGCCGCACGGGCTGGGTGTCCACCTCCGGCGAGGGCCAGATGCCGGCCAGCTGCTCCCGGCGGCGGGCGGACTCCCGCACCAGCTCCTGGACGTCGAAGAACCACTGCCCGCCCAGCCAGTGCTCCTCGCCGGGCCGGAACTTCGGCCGCACGCCGGTCACCGGCAGCAGGAAGAAGGCGGCGTCCTGGACCACGCCGAGCACGGCGTACTGCAGCTCGGCCAGGGTGACCGGGCCGTCCTGGAGCAGCCGGGCGCGGCCGCCGTCGGCCTGCAGGGCGCGCAGGGCCGGCTCCGGCACCCGCCCCCTGGCCGCGAACAGCCGCTCGACGCCCGGCGTCTGGGCGCACTCCATGTACGTCACGCGCCCGTCCGACAGGTAGATCGTGCCGTTCCGGCCCACGCGGAGCGCCCCCGTCGCGCGTTCGCGGGCGAGTCCGGCGAGGAGTGAGTCGAGCGCGGCCATGGCTCAGGTGGTCAGCAGGTCGGAGATGGCCCGCAGGCGGTACCGGGCCAGGGCCAGGTTCGACCGTTCCGGGTCGAGACGGACGTAGATGACCAGCGGCCCCTCGAAGACCGTCTCCAGCAGCCGGAGCAGGTGGTGCCCCCGGTCGGTGGTGACGAGCATGTCGTCGATGCGCACGATCTCGCCGGGACACGTCCGGGTCAGCCCGTCGGTGGTGGCGCGCAGCGCCTCGGTCAGCGCCGCGGCGGACCTGTCGGCGTCCACGCCGGACGCGCTGCTGAAGGCGACCGCCATGCCGCTCGTGCCGTCGACCAGCATGGCGTCGAGCGCGCCCGGTATCGACATGACCTCCGCCAGGCAGGTGTCCACTCCCAGCACCGCGAGCCTCCCTCCGTCGTGGGACGGGGAAAGCGTAGGGGGCCACAAGAGACCAGAAGGCAGGCGATTTACCGAGGGATACGTTTTTATACGGCCAGGACGAAGAAAATCATCACTCGTGCGGAAATATGATCAATTCACGAGATTTTTTCACGATGGCGGAGAATTTCGTGCACGTTGTCCTCGGCCCACCGCGCGACCACCGAGATCGGCGCGTGCAGCGAGCGGCCGAGGTCGGTCAGCGCGTACTCCACCCGCGGCGGCACCTCGGCGAAGACCTCGCGGGTGATCAGCCCGTCCAGCTCCATGGCCCGCAACGTCTGCGTGAGCACCTTCGGCGTCACCCCGCCGATCCGCCCGCGCAGCACGGTGAAGCGCATCGGCCCGTCGCTGAGGCTGAGCAGCACCAGCACCGACCACTTGTCGCCGATCCGGTCGAGGACCAGCCGGGTCGGGCAGTTCGGGTCGAAGGCATCACCGGTATCCATAAGGTACTTATAGCACGATGAAGTAACCAGTATCCATTGGATACTGTGCTGCACATGAAGATCCTCGTGTTCGGCGCGACCGGAATGATCGGTCAGCGCATCGTCACCGAACTCACCGACCGCGGCCACGACGTCACCGGTGTCAGCCGCCGCGGTCCCGTCAAGGGCGACATCCACGACGCCGCCACGCTCGCCGAGGGCTACGACGCGGTCGTCTGCGCCATCGCCCCGCCGCGTGACGGCACCGAGCCCGAGCCGCCGTTCCTGGCCGCCAACCGCGCCCTCATCGACGGCCTGCGCGCCGCCGGGGTGAGCCGGGTGCTGGTCGTGGGCGGCGCGGGCAGCCTCAAGGCCGGCCCGGACGTCGACCTGGTCGACACGCCCGGCTTCCCGGAGATCTACAAGAAGGAGGCCAGGGCCGCGCGGGCCGCGCTCGCGCTCTACCGGGAGGTGACCGACCTCGACTGGACCTACGTCTCGCCGGCCGCCGAGATCGCGCCCGGCGAGCGCACCGGCGTCTACCGGATCGGCCGCGACGACCTGCTCACCGACGCCGACGGCCGCAGCTTCATCACCGCCGAGGACTACGCGGTGGCGATCGCCGACGAGCTGGAGGAGCACGCCCACCCGCGCACCCGCATCACGGTCGCCTACTGATCGTCCTCGTCCGGGTCGTCGGGCAGCAGCGCCTTCTCGTCGGGCTTGTGCACCAGCACGTTGTCCACGTACGACTTCACCGCCGTGGCCAGCCCGACGTCGCCGCCCGCCGCCTCCGACAGGTACCAGCGGTGGTCGAGTATCTCGTGGAAGAGCTGCGCGGGCTCCAGCTTGCCGCGCAGCTCGGCGGGGATGCCGTCGACCGTCGGGTGGAACACCTCGGCGAGCCAGCGGTGGGCGACGATGGCCTCGTCCTCGTGGCGCAGGCCCTTGGCGACCCGGTAGCCGTCCAGGTCGTTGAGCAGCCGCCGCGCCTGGTTCTCCTCCACGTCGAGCCCGGTCAGCCTGATCAGCCGGCGCTGGTGGTGGCCGGCGTCCACCACCTTCGGCCGGACGATCAGGCGGCCGGTGCCGACCTTGCGCCGCACCATCATCTCGGCGACGTCGAAGCCGAGCAGGTTCAGGCGGCGGATGCGCTGCTCCACGCGGTGCCAGTCGACCTCGTCGATGATCTCGCTGTCGGTGATCTCGGCCCACAGGCGGTGGTAGCGGGTGACGATGTCCTCGGCGGTCTCCATGGGGTCGATCGACGGGTGCAGCAGCCCGCCGGCCTCCAGGTCGAGCATCTCGCCGAAGATGTTGGTGTGGGCGACGTCGATGTCGGTCAGCCGCTGGCCCTCGCTGATCATCGGGTGCATCTCGCCGGTCTCGGCGTCCACCAGGTAGGCGGCGAAGGCGCCGGCGTCCCGGCGAAAGAGCGTGTTGGACAGCGAGCAGTCGCCCCAGTAGAAGCCGTTCAGGTGCAGGCGCACCAGCAGCACGGCGAGCGCGTCGAGCAGGCGGGTGAGCGTGTCGGGGCGCAGGGTGCCGGACATCACGGCCCGGTAGGGGAGCGAGAACTGCAGGTGCCGGGTGATCAGCGCGGCGTCCAGGCCCTCGTCGCGGCCGGTCACGTACGCCACGGGCTCGACGGCCGGGGCGTCCAGCCTGGCCAGGTCCCACAGGAGCTGGTACTCGCGCCTGGCGTACCGCTCGCTGATCTCCTTGATCGCGTAGACCTTGCCGGAGAGCCGGGCGAACCGCACGACGTGGCGGGAGATGCCGCGCGGCAGATCGACCAGATGATGCTTGGGCCAGTCGGCCAGCGGGACGTCCCAGGGGAGCCGGATGAGGTCGGGGTCGCCTAGCGCGCCAGTGATCTGCAGGGGCATGAACGTCAGGATATGGTGCGTAGGTGGACGAGTTTCTCAACTGGTACTTTTCCGACCGTCCCGTCGTCGCCAGCCAATTGGGAGCCGACGGCTACGACCACACCCTCGGCGATTTCACCGCCTCCGCCTGGGAGAACAGAGCCCGGGAAGAGCTCCGCTGGATCGACCGCCTCTCCGACGCCCCGGCCGACTCGCTCGACGACGCCATCGACAGGGACCTGGTCCTGTCCCAGCTGAGGGGCTCTGTCGCGCTCGAATCCTGGCCCGAGTGGCGGCGCAACCCGGGCCTGTACCTCTCGGCCGTCTTCGGGTCGCTGTTCAACGCCTTCCAGCAGCGGCTCAAGCCGGAGCCCGAACTGGTCGCCGCCGCGATCTCCCGCCTGGCCGAGGTGCCCGGCGTGCTGGCCGCGTGCCAGGCCAACCTGGACCCCGACCTCGCCGCGCCGCTGCTGGTCACGCGCGGGCTCAACCAGGCCCGTACGGGCCGCAACTTCCTCACCCGCACGCTCCCCGCGATGGTCGGCGACGAGACGCTGCGCGCCCGGCTGGCCGAGGCCGCCGGACCCGCCGCCGACGCGTTCGACGCGCTGGTGTCCTTCCTCGAAGGCTTCCAGTGCGGCGGCACCTGGCGGATGGGGGAGAAGCTCTACTCCACCCTGCTGCGCGAGCGCGAGATGCTCACGTACGGCGCCGCCGAGCTGCACCAGAAGGGCAGGGCCGCCTGGGCCGACCTGGACGCCCGGATGCGCCGGGTCGCCCTCGGCATGACCGGCGCCGAGGACTGGCGGGCCGCCATGGAGTCCCTCATGGACGACCACCCGCCGACCTTGGCGGACATGCGGGCCGAGTACGAGGCCGAGACCCGGCGGGCCCGCGAGTTCGTCCGCGAGCGCGGGCTGGTCACCTTCCCCGAGGGGGAGGAGTGCGAGGTCCTGCCCTCGGCCGAGTACGCCCGCCCGGTGCTGTACGTCGCCCACTACCTGGCGCCGCCGCCGCTCAGCAGCTCGCGCACGGGCATCTTCTTCGTCCCCTACACCCCCGACGACTTCACCGAGGAGCAGGTACGCCAGCGCCTGCGCACCAACGCGCGCGCCCAGATGCCCTCGATCGCCGTGCACGAGGCCTATCCCGGGCATCACTGGCACCTGTCGTACATGGCGGACAACCCGCGTACGGTCCGCAAGGTCTTCAGGACGCCGTACTTCACCGAGGGCTGGGCCCTGTACGTCGAGAAGGTGCTGCACGAGCAGGGCTACTTCGACACTCCCGCCACCGAGCTGGCCCACCTGGACTTCCGCCTCTTCCGCGCCGCCCGGATCATCGTGGACACCGCGCTGCACTGCGAGGACATGTCGATCGAGGAGGCCGAGACGTTCATGGCCACCAAGGCGTCGCTGTCGCCCGGCACCGCCCGGGGCGAGGTGAACCGCTACTGCGCCTGGCCGACGCAGGCGCCGTCGTACCTGACGGGGGCCATCGAGATCGACCGCATCCGGGAGTCGTTCACCGGGTCGCTGCGCGAGTTCCACGACCGGATCGCCGGCTCCGGCGGCCTGCCGCTGGGCCTGGCCGAACAGGCCGCCCTGGCCTGACCGGCCCGATCGCGCTCCCCGGGCTAGCTCGGGCGGCGCGGGAACGCCGGCGGGTTGGCCGCGCGGTCCACGACGGCGGCGAGCTGCTCGTCGCTCAGGACCGCCGGCCTGCCCACGGCCAGCCCGCGCACGTAGACCTCGCACAGCCACTCCAGCAGGCGGGTGGCCTCGAACGCCTGCTCCATCGTCGCCCCGATGGTCACCCCGCCGTGGTTGGCCATCAGGGCGGCCTGCTTGCCCGCCAGCGCCGCCCGCACGTTGGCGGCCAGCTCGGGCGTGCCGTAGGTCGCGTACTCCGCCACCTTGACCACGCCACCCAGCAGCAGCGCGTTGTAGTGGATTGGCGGCAGCTCGGTCATCGTCGTGGCCACGACCGTCCCGAACACCGAATGCGTGTGCACGATCGCCTGGGTGCCCGTCGCCTGGTAGACGGCCAGGTGCATGGGGGTCTCCGACGACGGCTGCAGCTCGCCCTCGACCAGGTGACCCTCCAGGTCCACGATCGGGCACGCCTCCGGGGTCAGCCGGTCGAGCGCCACGCCGGACGGGGTGACCGCCACCTGGTCGCCCCGGCGCACGCTCAGGTTGCCCGAGGTGCCGATGACCAGGCCCAGCTCGACGGCGCGCCTGCCGTACTCGCACAACTGCTCGCGGAGGCTCATGGGTGGGCAGAGTAGTCGGTCGTCCGAAATACTTCCAGCGCCTGCCGTTGTCAGAGGCGGTCGAGCGCCTGGAGCATGAGCCGTTCCAGGTCGACGCGGGTGAGCCGGCCCGGGTAGAGGAGCAGGTGCAGGCTGAGGCCGTCGACCAGGGCGAGCAGGTGCTCGGCGAGGTCGTCGAGGCTGCCGTCCGCGCGCACCTCGCCGGCCGCGCGGGCCTGGCCCAGCAGCTCCCGTACGGCGGCGCGCAGCTCGTCGGCCTCGGCCCGCTGGACCTCCGCCAGCCGTTCCGAGGCCAGGCTGCGGCTCCAGAAGCTGACCTCCAGCCGGCTCTCCTGGGTGCGCTCGGCGTCCAGCGGCAGGTTGTCCAGCAGCAGCTCGCGCAGGGCGGCCAGGCCGGTGACGCCCTCGACCTTGCGCGTCAGCCGCTCCCTGATGCGCTGGTGCGACTGGCTCAGCGCCGACAGCAGGATCTCGTCCTTGTCGGCGAAGTAGTGCGCGAGCACGCCGTTGGAGTAGCCGGCCTCCTTGGCGATGGCCCTGGTGGTGGCGGCGTCGATGCCGTCCCTGACGATCACCCTGCGGGCCGCCGACAGGACCTCGGCCCTGCGCTCATCGTGATCGACGATCTTCGGCATCGGGATCCCCCTCTTCTCGCGGCGACTCCCACCATATTGACTTTTTATTCGGACGTCTGTCTATTTAGTCCATGACCGTCGCCACGGTCGGCGTGCACATCGTCGACATCCTCGCCAGGCCCGTCGAGCGCATCCCCGAGGGCCAGGACACCGTACTCGTCGAGCAGATCCGCCTCACCGCCGCCGGCGCCGCCGCCGGAACGGCCGTGGACCTGGTCAAACTCGGCAACGACGTGATCACCATGGGCGCGATCGGGGACGACGAGCTCGGCGACTTCCTGCTGGCCGTCCTCACCAAACGCGGTGTGGACGCCTCCCGCCTGGTCCGCAGGGCCGGCGAGCAGACCGCCGCCTCGATCCTGCCCATCCGCCCCGACGGCGGCCGGCCCAGCTTCCACGTGCCCGGCGCCAACCTCGGCGTCACCCTCGCCGACCTGGACCCCGACGTCCTGCGCCGCGCCCGGGCGATCCACCTGGGCGGCATGGACGTCACCTTCGGCCTGGGCGACCCCGCCTTCTTCGCCCTCCTCGACGAGGTGCGCGCGGCCGGCACGATCGTCACGATGGACCTGCTGTCGGAGCTGCCCGACCTGCTGGCGATGGCCCGCGCGTTCCTGCCCCACGTGGACTACGTGCTGCCCAACGAGTCGCAGGCGCTGCTCATGACCGGCGACCCCGACGTGGCCACCGCCGCCGCGACCCTGCTCGCCGACGGCCCGAAGGGCGTGCTGGTCACCCTCGGCGCGGCCGGCAGCCTCGTGCTGACCTCCGGCGGCGGGCCCGAGCGGGTGCCGGCGCTGGAGACGGAGGTCGCCGACACGACCGGGTGCGGCGACGCGTACTGCGCCGGCTTCCTGACCGGCCTGCTGCACGGCCGCGACGTCGTCGAGGCCGCCCGCTGGGGCACCGCCGCGGCGGCCCGCGTGGCCACCGGGCTCGGCTCCGACGCCGGCCTCACCGACCTCGAATCCACCCTAAGGACTCTCGCATGACTGACGCCGAACTCCGCGAGCGCGCGCTGAAGGTCGTCCCCGGCGGCATGTACGGGCACCTCAACGCGGCCATCTTCGCCCCCGGCTACCCCCAGTTCTTCCAGCGCGGCGAGGGCTGCCGCCAGTGGGACGTGGACGGCCGCGAGTACATCGACCTCATGTGCAGCTGGGGACCGGTCGTGCTCGGGCACCGGCACCCGCGCGTGGAGGAGGCCGCCGCCCGGCAGCTCGCGCTCGGCGACTGCCTCAACGGCCCCGGGCCGATCATGGTCGAGCTGGCCGAGCTGCTGGTCGACACCGTGCCGAGCGCCGACTGGGCGATGTTCTCCAAGAACGGCACCGACGCCACCACCCAGGCGCTCATGGTCGCCCGCGCCGCCACCGGACGCACGAAGGTGCTGATGGCGCACGGCGCGTACCACGGCGCCGACCCCTGGTGCACGCCCTCGACCGCCGGCACCACCCCGAACGAGCGCGCCGACCTGGTCGAGTTCACCTACAACTCGCTGGAGTCCCTGGAGGCCGCCGCCGCCACCGTCGAGGGCGATGTCGCGGCGATCATCTGCACCCCCTTCAAGCACGACTCCTTCGAGGACCAGGAGCTGGTCGAGCCCGCCTTCGCGCGCGGCGCCCGCGCCCTGGCCGACCGCATCGGGGCGGCCCTGGTGATCGACGACGTGCGGGCCGGGTTCCGGATCGACCTGCGGGGCTCGTGGGAGCCGTACGGGGTGCGTCCCGACCTGACCGCCTGGTCCAAGGCCATGGCCAACGGCTACCCGATCGCCGCCGTCACCGGCACCGACGCCCTGCGCGGCGCCGCCCAGACGCTCTACACGACCGGCTCCTTCTGGTTCTCGGCCGTGGCGATGGCCGCCGCCAAGGCCACCATCGAGACCCTGCGCGACACGGACGGCATCGCCGCCATGGAACGCGCCGGCACCCAGCTCAGGGAGGGCCTGTACGCCCAGGCCAAGTCCCACGGCTTCGTCGTGAACCAGACCGGCCCGGTGACCATCCCGTGGCTCAGCTTCGACGGCGACGCCGACCTGTCTACGGCCCTGTACTGGAGTGACGCCTGCCTGCGGCACGGGGTGTACCTGCACCCGTGGCACAACTGGTTCATGTCGGCGGCCCTGACGGAGCAGGACGTGGCCCGCGCCCTGGAAGCCACCGACCAGGCCTTCACCGAAACCCGCACCCACTTCAGCTGACCCTCACCCGAACGGCCCACCCGTTCGCCCGGTCACCGGGTGGGCCTGCGGAACCCCGCCCCGAACGGCGCTTTCGGCTCTCATGGTGGGTCACCAGAGGTGAGCCTCGGGAGTCCCGCTGCGAACGGCTCTCTGACCTCTCGAGCGCTCCCATGGCGCCCGTTCGGCCCCGCGCTTCCCCACCCCCAGCAGCGTCGCATCCGGCTCGCAGCCCCGGGACGAGCGCTCCTCTCTGGACGATGGTCACACTACGCGCTCGCCGTGTGACAATAAGTGTCATGCCGTCCCCCCGACATGACGCTCTCAGACAGATGTTCGCCGACCGGCCTCAAGTGGCGGTGGAGATCCTGCGTGACCTGATGGGCGTCGACCTGCCCTCCACCTCGCTGG
The DNA here is from genome assembly GCF_040298265.1 of Nonomuraea sp. NPDC001636. Lineage (NCBI taxonomy): Bacteria > Bacillati > Actinomycetota > Actinomycetes > Streptosporangiales > Streptosporangiaceae > Nonomuraea > Nonomuraea sp. NPDC001636. Next base: position 177,507 of record NZ_JBEOZT010000003.1, on the reverse strand, counting down.
TCCGGCAGGAGGACCGCCTGTTCAACACCCGGCCTTCCGACGACATCGAGCCGGACCTCGGCATCGTGCTTGGCCCGCCTCAGAGCCCCGCGCACGCCATCATCGTGGAGATCCAGCAGGACAAGTCCAAAGACCCCCGGCACCTGGCCCGTTACGCCGCCGCGCAGTGGCTGATGCTGCGCTGCGACGTGACAGTCCTGGTCGTCTGTCCAGACCGGGGAGCGGCCGCCTACTACTCCCAGCCGATCGACACCGGGCTTACCGGCTACCGCCTCCAGGCGTACGTGCTGGGCCCGGACGACATACCGGCGATCACCGACCCCCAAGAGGCCGCCGCCCACCTCGAACTCGCGGTCATGTCCGTCATGATTCACGGGCGTGAGCGGAAGGTCATCGAGGCGTTCACGACGGCGCTGGCGGAAACCGTCGGCGATCACGCTCCGAAGTACAGTGAATACGCATGCAGTATGTGCGCACCCGAGGTCAAACGCATCTTGGAGGAGATCATGGCGTCCACCGACTGGGCGGGCCACAGCCGCTTCGCCCACCAACACTTCGGCAGGGGCCACGCAGTGGGCCACGCAATGGGCCACGCGGAGGGCAGTCACGAGACCGCACGGAGAATCGTGCTGTATCTGCTGGACGCGCGTGGACTCGATGTCCCCGAGGACGTTCGCGCGCGCGTCGATGCCTGTACCGACGTCGACCTGCTCATGCACTGGACCGTTCGCGCGAGCAGTGTTCAGTCCGCCCGCGACCTGTTCGACGATTCGGACGGCTGACGCACTTGGCGCCGGGTACTCAGGTGCACCCGGTCCAGGTTCTGATCGTCCTGTCTGCTGGTTCACGGCAATCGGCGTTCGAGAGGAGACCATGACGTCCATCAACTGGCCGGTGTTCCGCCCTTCCGTTCGCGAGGCGTACAAGCAGCGCCGCACGGTGGCTGACTGGGCGCCCGAATGGATGCTCGGCTTGCTGGCCTTCATGGCGGGTTACAAGGAGGGCTACGGAGAGAACTACAAGGAGGAATACGAGGATCGCGCTCGGCTGGCGGGCATGAAATGTGTGCTCAAGTGCCTGCTGACCGAGCGGGGGATCGAGGTGCCGGACGACGTCCGTGAGCGGATCGATGCCTGTACCGAGGTCGACCACCTCGTGGCCTGGACCGTCCGCGCGAACGCCGGCCGATCTCTCCAGCAGGTCTTCTCCTGACGACCGGGATCACGGCCGGGCGACGGGCGGCGGCGTGATCCTGTAGAGCCCGGAGCCGGAGCCGTCGCCAGAGCCGGAGGCGGGGAGGGCCAGGACGAGGGCGGTCGCCGGGAACAGCGGGGACGGCAGCCCGTCGTAGGGGAACCACTGCCATGAGCGGAAGACGTGCGGCTCGGTCACCGCCGGAGCGTCGGCGCCCCGGAGCATGGTGACCGCCGCCGTCACCCGTACGGCTCCCTCCGGGTGGTCCAGGGCCACGCCGGTGACGACCGGCGGTCCGGCGTCGCGGATGCCGGTCTCCTCGGCCAGTTCGCGGACGGCCGCCGCCTCGAAGGTCTCGCCCGGCTCCACCGCCCCGCCGGGCAGGCACCACGACAGCGGCTCGCCCGCCTTGACCCGCTCGCCGAGCAGCACGCGCCCGTCCGGGTCCGTGAGCAGCACGCCGACGCCTACGATGCGATTCACCGTCAAAACCGACTCCTCCCGCCAAGAGCTGTAATGCTGCCAAAAATCCGGACATGGGGTGAGTGTTGTTGATGCTCACGTAAGGAGACCGGATGGGAGCCGATCCCGAGAGCCGGTTCGAGGAGATCTATGCGTTCTCCTACAGACCCCTGCTCGGCTACGCGCTGCGCCGCTGCCCCGACCCCGACGACGCGGCCGACGTGGTGGCCGAGACGTTCATGATCGCGTGGCGGCGCATCGAGGAGGTGCCGGGCGGGGAGGAGGCCCGGCTCTGGCTGTACGGCGTGGCCAGGAAGGTGCTGGCCAACCACCGGCGCGGTGAGCGCCGCCACGAGCGGCGCACCGAGGCGTTACGCGCGGAACTGGCCGCCGCGCCCGTGGTCGCCGGGCCGTCCGTCGAGGACCTGTCGCCGCTGGCCCGGGCGTTCAAGACGCTCTCCGACGACGACCGGGAACTGCTCGCCCTGGTCGCCTGGGAGAAGCTGGACACGGGCCAGATCGCCACCGCCCTCGGCATCACCCGCAACGCCGTACGGGTCCGCCTGTACCGGGCCCGCCGGCGCTTCGCCCGCCGCCTGGCCGAGGCCGGGGTCGAGCGCACCCAGGCCGTCGCCCTCGAAGGGAGCCCGCTGTGAACATCCTCGATCCAGCGAGCGGGCACGACAGGGAGCCCGTTGCGGACGCCGCCGATCCCGCGAGCGGGCGTGACAAGGAGTCCGTTGTGAACGTCGCCGATCCCGCGCGCAGGCGCGGCAAGGAGCTCGTTGTGAACATCGCCGATCTCGCCCGGGTGCGCGACGAGGAACTGGCGGGCGTGCCCGCCGGGCAGGCGTCCGGCGCGGGGGCGCGGGCGCTCATGAAGTCGATCACGTCCGAGCCGATCACCGCGGAGGAGGGCGGGCCCGTCGCGCGCCCGCGCCGCAGGGCGCCGCGCAAGATGTTCCTGCTGGGGGCGGTGGCGGCCGGGCTGGCCGCGGTGCTCGCCGTCACGCTGCCGATCTTCGGCCCGGTCACCGAGTACGCCAACGCCGCCGTCACCGTCAAGACCGGCGACGACTACATCGACGTCGTCATCACCGACCCCGAGGCGGAGGCGGCGGCCTACACCGAGGCGTTCAGGGCCGTCGGCCTGGACGCCACGGTGAAGAAGATCCCGGTCGCGCCCGAGTACGCGGGCATGCTGTTCGGCCCCGCCACCCCCGGGAACTTCCCGCCGGGCACCGGCGTGACCGTTCGCAGCGCCGAGAGTTGCGCGTCGGTCTGGTGCGGGACGATCTCCATGCCGACCGGGTACAAGGGCAAGGTCGTCATCGGCATCGGCCGCCCGGCCGAGCCCGGCGAGCGGTATGCCGCGATGGCGCCGAGCACGGTGGGCTTGGCCGCCGACGGGGTGGAGGGCGTCAAGCTCGTGGGCAAGCCCGTCTCGCACGCCCGGGCCGAGCTGTCGCGCCGCGGCCTCAAGATCGAGTACGTGGTGATGTGGTCGAACCCCGACGGCAGCGGCAGCGGTTACGACGTGGCCGCGGAGCACGTCAAGGACGGCTGGATCGTCGACAGCGTGATCAAGGTCGCCTCGGACACGGTCCAGGTGACCGCCGTGGCCTCCGCCGACGTCCCCAAGGACTCCCTTCCGCGGGCCGACCGGCCACAGGACGGCTGGACCGGTCCCTGAGTCCGCGAACCCCGGCACCGGCCCCGCAGGCGCCTAAGCGTCTTCGGGAGGTGCCGGGGTTCCCCCGTCCGTCCGGGCCGCGGATTCCGCGGCCGCCCACGCGAAAATGCCCTTCGCCATCAATGACTGTTCACCGGCCGCCCGGGCGGCGAAAACCCGGGCCCTGACCCGATGCACACCCGCATCGTCAGGAGCGGCCAGCGCGGCCATTTCCGCGAGATGTCCGGCGAGCCGCTCGTCGCCCTCGGAAAGGGCTTCGACTGCCGCGTCGGCGAGCGCGTGCGGCCCGCCCGCGAGTTCCGCCACGGATTTGGCCAGCACCGCTTCGGGGGCCGGTTTGAGATTGGCCGGATTGCCGTCGTACCAGCCGCCGTAAAGGCGCCAGAGATTGCGTACGACGAATTCCGGTTCGTCATAGCGGGCTCGCAGATAGGGCCGGTCGGAATGGCGCTCGGAAGGTTTCACCGAATGCACGATCTCGTCGAGCCTGGCGCCCGCGTTGAGCAGGTCGAGCGTCTGCGTGATGATCGACTCCAGCCATTCGGCCGTCTCCAGCAGCGCCTGCCGCACGCGGTCGGCGCCGAAGATCGGCGCGCCGTGGCTGGGCAGCATGATCTCGGCGTCGAGGCCCGCCATCCGGCGCAGCGCGTGCACCCACTCGCGCGGGTAGCGCTGCACCTTCTGGGGGTTGCCGCAGTTGGGGGTCACCCAGATGAACAGGTCGCCGGGCAGCAGCAGCCGGTGCTCGCGCACGTAGCCGACGGTGGCGTCGTCGGTCTCGCCCTTGGCGTGCAGCAGGTCGAAGGTCAGCCCGCCGCGCCGTACGGTCAGCGCGTCGGTGTAGGTGACGTCGGGCCGCCGGTAGTCGGCGGGCCAGCGCAGGCGGGTGTTCTGGAACTGCCGCTGGTTGATCACCGTGTTGTAACCATTTGTCAGCAGGTAGCGGTCGAACCGATCGATCACCGCCTGATGGGCGTAAACCGTGGCCCGAGGGCCCGACTCCTCGAACGGTCCCGTGCCGAAGACGTGGTCGATGTGCCCGTGTGAGTAGAACGCGGTGGTCAGCGGCGCCCGGGACCAGCGCCGGACGTCCTCGTGCAGGCGGGCGGCGGCCCACGGCCCGCCGGTGTCGAAGAGCAGCAGCTCGCCCTCGGTCTCGAAGGCGATCGCGTTGCCGAACCCGGCCCACCAGCCCACGCCTTCCGTCACGGTCTGGACGCCCTTGCCCTCCATGCCGGTGTCCACGATGCTGTCGTCAGACTCGCCGCGCCACACCCGGTCCGCGTACTCGATAATCATGTGACCCACCCTGCTTCTAGAACGTCGTTCTAGGCAAGGGATCACGGCAAGGTCACGTCTCGATTGCGCCCCCTTGACGCGTGTCGGCGGGCGTTCGTACGTTCGGGCAAACGTTTAGGAAACTTTCCTAACTGAATCCTCTTCGGGAGCCCCCCATGACCCACCCGGGCGAGATCACTCGGCGTCAGCTGCTCCGCCGCATCGGCCTGACCGCGCTCGTGGCCGGGCCCGGCGCGAGCCTGCTGAGCGCCTGCGCGACCAGCGGCGGTGGCGGTGACCAGCCCTCGGCGGCGCCCGCCACGTCGATCGCGGCGTCGGCGGACCCCAAGAACCCCTTCGGCGTCGACGTCAAGAAGCCGCTCGAAGTGGTCATCTTCAGCGGCGGCTACGGCGACTCCTACGCCAAGGACCTGCACGAAGAGCTGTACAAGAAGGCCCACGCCGGCGTCACGGTCAAGCACACCGCCACCCAGCAGATCGGCACCCAGCTCCGGCCGCGCATCGTCGGCAACGACATGCCCGACGTGATCAACAACTCCGGCCCGGAGGCGCTCGACCTGGCCGCGCTGGCCGCCGAGGGCCACCTGACCGACCTGACCCCGCTCTACGACGCGCCCTCCTTCGACGACCCGTCCAAGAAGGTCCGCGACACGATCACGCCGCTCGTGCTGCAGAACGGCAAGCTCGACGGCAAGGACCTGGTGCTCAACTACACCGTCTCCCACCGGGCGCTGTGGTACAACGCCAAGCTGTTCGCCGCCAGGGGCTGGAGCGTGCCGAAGACCTGGGCCGAGTTCACCGCGCTCGGCGAGACGGCCAAGAAGGAAGGCATCGCGCTCTTCGCCTATCCCGGCAAGAAGGGCCCGTACTACCAGCTCTGGAACGTCCTCTACACGGCTGCCAAGATCGGCGGCAACCAGGTCATCATCGACATCGACAACCTCGTCGACAACGCCTGGAAGAGCGAGGCGGTCAAGCAGGCGGTCACCGCCTGGCTGGACGTCCAGCAGAAGTACGGCGACAAGGCGTACCTGGGCCTCGACCACACCCAGACCCAGGTCAAGCAGTTGCAGAACAAGGTGCTGTTCTACCCGTGCGGCTCCTGGCTCGAGAACGAGATGACCAAGGACATCCCGCTCGACTTCGAGTACGCCCTGGCCCCCATCCCCGACGTCACCGCCTCCGACAAGATGCCGTACGGCGCGATCCAGGTCGGCGTGGGCGAGAACTTCGTCGTCGCGGCGAAGGGCAAGAACCCGCAGGGCGGCCTGGAGTACCTGCGGATCATGTTGTCGAAGGAGGGCGCGGCGGGCTTCACCAAGAAGACCAACAACCTCACGGTGGTGACCGGCGCCGCCGACAGCTCCGAGTTCCCGCCCGGCCTGGTCAGCGCCGCCAAGGCGCAGGAGGCGGCCGGCGAGAACATCATCACCGACGCCCGGTTCGAGGGCTGGTACAAGGAGCTGTTCGACTACGGCTGGGAGCAGACCAATGTCCTGATGTCCGGCCGTATCACCCCCGACGAGTTCTGCGAGCGCATGCAGAAGAAGGCCGACGACGTCAAGAAGGACGACTCCGTCACCAAGCAGACGCGGAGCGCCTGAGCACATGGAGCGGTTGCGCAAGTACGGATTCGTCATCGGGTTCCTGGCCGTCCCGGTCACGCTTTACACGGTCTTCGTGATCAGCCCATATGTGCAGGCTTTCCAGCTCTCGCTGACGAGCTGGAACGGCGTCAGCTCGGTCGTCCGATACGTGGGGCTGGACAATTTCGGCCGGTTGTTCGAGGACGACAATTTCTGGCAGGCCCTGCGCAATCACGGAATTCTCCTGCTGGTGCTGCCGCTCCTGACGATCGTCATCGCCTTGTTCCTGTCGTTCCTGCTGAATCTCGGCGGCGGCACCCGCGGCGCGGGAATGCGCGGGGTGTGGGGGTCGAATTTCTACCGGGTGGTGTTCTTCTTCCCCCAGGTTCTCGCCGTGGCCGTGGTCGGCGTGCTGTTCCAGGCCATCTACCGTCCCGACGAGGACGGCGTGATCAACGGCACGCTGGCCAGGCTCGGGCTGTCCGAGCCGATCGGCTGGCTCACCGAGCCGGGCCTCGCGCTCTGGTCGATCATCGCGGTGATGGTCTGGCAGGCGGTCGGCTTCTACGTGGTGCTGTTCTCCGCGGGCATGGCCGCCATCCCCAAGGACTACTTCGAGGCCGCCTCGATCGACGGGGCCGGCCGCGTGCGGCTGTTCTTCTCCATCACGCTGCCGCTGCTGCGCGACACCCTCCAGGTCGGCTGGATCTACCTGGGGATCGCCGCCTTCGACGGCTTCGCGCTGATCCAGGTGCTGGCGGGCGACCGGGGCGAGCCCGACGGGGCCACCACGATCCTGCCCATCACCATCTACAAGACCGCCTTCGACTACCACAAGGTCGGCTACGCCTCGGCGATGGGCGTGGTGCTGTTCTTCCTGACCGTGACGTTCGCCGTGCTGACGCTCCGCACGACCAGGCGTGAAAGGGTTGAGCTCTGATGGCTTCGCGTGGAGCGGGCAGGCCGCGGCCCGGCGTGCTGAGCGGGCTCTCCCATGTCGCCCTGGCCGTCTGGGCCCTGCTGATCATCCTGCCGCTGTTGTGGACGTTCCTGGCCTCGTTCAAGAGCAACACCGAGATCTTCGGCGACCCGCTCCAGCTGCCGGGGGCGCTGCGGCTGGACGCCTGGGGCCGGGCCTGGGACAAGGCGCACGTCGGGCAGTACATGCTCAACACGGTCATCGTCGTGTTCTTCGGCACGGCGGGCACGATGTTGTTCGGCTCGATGGCGGCGTACGTGCTGGCCCGCTACAAGTTCCCCGGCGGCAAGCTGATCTACTACTACTTCGTCGCCGGGCTCGCCTTCCCCATCTTCCTGGCGCTCGGGCCGCTGTTCTTCGTCGTCAAGCAGTTCGGGCTGCTCGACTCGCACATCGGCCTGATCATCGTCTACATCGCGTACTCGCTGCCCTTCACGATCTTCTTCCTGGCCGCGTTCTTCCGCACCCTGCCCGAGGCGGTCGCCGAGGCGGCGCTGATCGACGGCGCCTCGCACACCAGGACGTTCTTCCAGATCATGGTGCCGATGGCCAAGCCCGGCCTGGTCAGCATCACGATCTTCAACGTGCTGGGGCAGTGGAACCAGTACCTGCTGCCCCTGGCGCTCATGGGCGGCGCGCCGGACAAGTGGCCGCTCACGCTCGGCATCGCCAGGATCTCCACCAGGGCCGGCTACGAGGCGGACTGGCCGGGCCTGTTCGCGGCGCTGAGCATGACGATCCTGCCGGTGATGGTGGTCTACATCATCTTCCAGCGGCAGATCCAGTCCGGGCTCAGCTCGGGGGCGCTGAAGTGAGTTTCGCCGAACACGGCGTGTAGCCGTGCGGCTACTCATTAGAGTGAGGGGCCTTCCGCCAGACACCCGGGGGGTCCCTCATGCGCGTGCCCGCACTTCTGCTCGTCCTGTTCACGGCCGCCGCCTGCGCCGGGCCGCCGGCGCCGCTGCAGGAGGTCACCAAGCCGAGCCCGCCCGGCGTGCCGGAGCTGAGCGGCGGCGGTGAGTTCACCTCCGGCGACACCGCGGCGATCGCCTACGACCGCCGCCTGGCCCCCGAGGGCGCGCAGGCCAGCCTCACGGCCGAGTCCACCGGCGGCGAGACCCGCACCTCGCTGGTCGTGGAGGGCTTCCTGCCCCGCCACCACTACGGCGCCCACCTGCACACCGCGCCCTGCGGCGCCGACCCCGACGACGCGGGCGGCCACTACCAGCACAACCCCGGCCACGCCGACCCGGCCAGCGAGATCTGGCTCGACGTCACCACCGACGGGTCGGGCGCGGGCCGTTCGACGGCCCGTCATCCGTGGAGCCTCGACCCGGCCGCCCTGCCGAAGTCGCTGGTCATCCATGCCAAGGCCACGAAGAAGAGCGGCGCCCACGCGGGCGAGGCGGGCCCTCGGGTGGCCTGCCTGACGCTGCACTAGCCGAAAGGCGTGCATAATTACACAATTACATATTGTGGAGGTCCCGCGTTGACTAGCCGCCAGTGGCAGCCGCCCCGTTTACGGTTGTTCGAGCAGGTGCACCGCCGGGCCACCTGGCTGGAGCTACTCTACGACCTCGTCTTCGTCGTCGCGGTCGCCGAGCTGGCCGACGTGCTCGCCGGCGGGGCCGACGCCGGTCGCGTCCTCACCTTCGTCGGCCTGTTCGTGCCGGTCTGGTGGTCGTGGGCGGGTTACGTCTTCTACGCCAACCGGTTCGACACCGACGACGTCAGCCACCGCCTGCTCGCGCTGCCGCAGATCCTGGCCGTGGCCACGATGGCGGCCAGCGTCAGCGACATCGAGCAACGTTCGGCCCTGTTCGCGATCTCCTACGCCGCGGCCCGGATCCTGCTGATCGTCGCCTATCTCCGAGCCGGCCGGCACGTCCCGGAGGCCAGGCCGCTGACCGTGCGGTACGCGGCCGGGTTCGGCGTCGCCGCGGTCATCTGGCTGGCCTCCCTCGCCGTCGATCCGCCGCAGCGGTACGCCTTGTGGGCCGTGGCGCTGGTGATCGACCTGGCCACCCCGCTGCTCAGCCGCGGCCACCAGAGCCGGCTCCCGCCGCAGAGCGAGCATCTGCCGGAGCGGTTCGGGCTGTTCGTCGTGATCGTGCTCGGCGAGGTGGTCGCCGCCGTGGTCACCGGGCTCAAGGGGCACGAGGTCACGCTGTCCGTGCTGCTGGTCGCGCTGGCCGGGGTGGCCATCGCGATGGCCTTCTGGTGGCTGTACTTCGACCACGTCGACGAGTCCGTCGTGCTGCGCACCAAGCTGGCCGGGCAGGTGTGGGTGTACTCGCACCTGCCGCTGTCGATGGGCCTGGTGGCGTTCGGCATCGGGATCGAGCACGCGATCATGCACCCGTCGGGGGCGAGCTGGGCCGTCGGGGTGCCGGCCGCCGTGGTCTTCGCCGTGCTCGGCCTTCAGCACCTGTGCTCGGCCGACCGCCGGGCGGGGGCCGCCCGGCTGGCCGCCGCCGTGCTCGCCCTCGCCTCCTCCGCGCTGCCCGTCGCGGCGGCGCTCCCGCTCCTGCTGTTGTACGGCGCCGCGCAGGTGGGCTACGACCTGCTGCGCCCCTCCCCGGAAGGCACACCGTGACCCAGGAACCGACGACCCAGGAATCGACCCAGCAAATGACCCGGGAAGTGTTCGACCGCCAGCTCGCCGCCATCGCCGACGGCGACCTGGCGGCGCTGCTCGCCCAGTACCACGACGAGGCGGTGGTCGTCCGGTTCGACCGGGCGGCCAGGGGCGCCGCGGAGATCCGCGAGCTGTTCGCCGCCTACCTGGCGGCCGGGCCGCGGGTGGAGGAGATCACGTCGCTGCGCGTCGAGGACGACGTGATCTTCTACAACGCGGTCATGACCGTGGGCGGGAACCGGGTCACGACGTTCGGGACGCTGCTCGTCAGGGACGGCAGGATCTGGCGCCAGACCGCCGCCGCCCTGCCGCTCACCTGATCGCCGCAGCCATCGGCGGCCAGGGCGCGGCGTCGAAGATCAACATGATGGTCCGGATCCGCCCGTCCGGGCCGAGCTTGAAGTGCTCGGCCGTGCGCTGCGTGCCGGCACGTCGCCGCGGAGCCTGGCCTCGTGGTAGGCCCTGACCGCCTCGCGGGTGCCCGTCATCGCCCCTCCAGGTGTGCCGCGAGCCGCTGCTGGTTGTCGGCCAGCCGCAGGCACAGGTGCCGCAGCGCGGTCAGGTCGGCGGCCGAGAAGCCCTGGAACATCGCCCGCATCGCCATCTGCGACGGCGTGCGGAACGCCTCGATCCACGCCCGGCCCTCGTCGGTGATCACGGCCAGCACCGAGCGCCGGTCGCGGCTGTCCTGGACCCGCCGTGCCAGGCCGTCGCGCTCCAGGGTGTCCACCAGGCCGGTCACGTTGCGCGAGCTGACCCCGGCGGCCTGGGCCAGGTCGCCGATGCTGATGCCGTCGCCGGCGCCCGCCGCGCCGAGGCGCAGCAGGACGTCCATCGCGCCCGAGCTGAGCCCGCGGCCCTCGCTGCCGTGCGCGCGCATGCGCTCGACCGCCTGGTACGCCGTCCGCACGGCGGCGGCCGCCTCAAGGGCCGCGGTGTCGCCGCCGCCGGCGAACTCGCTCATGGCCGCCCTGGCACGCGGGTCGAAGAGGGAGCCGTCCGGCTCCTGGTCAAATTTATGTACGCCCTTCACAATGAATGTCTACCAGAAAAAGCGAAGGCCCGTGCGGAACGCACGGGCCTGCACGGCAGGACGGTCAGGAGTGGGCGTGCTCGGCCGGGATCGTGCCGAGGCGGCCCGCCTGGAAGTCCTCGAACGCCTGGACCAGCTCGGCGCGGGTGTTCATGACGAACGGTCCGTGGTGGGCCACCGGCTCACCGATCGGCTCGCCGCCCAGCACGATCACGTCGAGCGTGTCCTTGGCCTCGATCGTGATGGTCTCGCCCAGGGTGGTCAGGCCCGGCCGGTTGCCGAAGCCGTCGAAGACCGCGAGCTGCCCGCTGTTCAGCGGACGCCGCTCGGCGCCGACCGTGCCGCGGCCGGAGAGGGCGTACACCAGGGCGTTGTAGTCCCTGCGCCAGGGCAGGGTCAGCCGCGCGCCCGGGGTGATGGTGGCGTGCAGCAGCGTGATCGGCGTCTGCGTGCTGCCCGGACCGGTGCTCCCGGCCAGCTCGCCGGCGATCAGCCGGACCAGCGCGCCGCCGTCGTGGCTGCTCAGCAGCGCGACGCTGGACCGCCCGATGTCCTGGTACTTCGGCGCGATCATCTTCTTGGCGCCCGGCAGGTTGACCCAGAGCTGGATGCCGTGGAACAGCCCGCCCTTCTGCACGAGCCACTCCGGCGGCGCCTCCTTGTGCAGGATGCCGGAGGCGGCCGTCATCCACTGGGTGTCGCCGTTGCTGATCGTGCCGCCGCCGCCGTTGGAGTCGAGGTGCTCCATGACGCCGTCGATCATGTACGTGACGGTCTCGAAGCCGCGGTGCGGGTGCCAGGGCGTGCCCTTGGGCTCGCCGGCGGCGTAGTCGATCTCGCCCATCTGGTCCATCATCACGAACGGGTCGAGGTATTCGAGCTTGATCGCCGCCAGGGCGCGGCGCACGGGGAAGCCCTCGCCCTCGAACCCGCTGGGCGCGGTCTCGACGGCGAGCACCTTCCGCTCGGGGACCCCCGCCACGGGCGCGGGCACGCGGGGGAGGGTGAGCGGGTTCTCAACGGTTACGGCGGGCATGTCGCGCTCCTTCCAGCGGGATCTGCCCCATGCAACCAAGTTGAGATTTCAACTATTCCGCCGGATCACGGGATGCGGGACATCATCCGTTCCATGCCGTTGATCCAGTTGTCGCGCAGCGCCTGGACGGCCTTGGCCGGCTCGTCGGCCAGCAGGAACTCGGCGATGCGGCGGTGCTCGGCGGCCTCGCGCTCCAGGGGCGCGTCGTCACCGGCGATCAGGTGCGCGTAGCGGCGCATGCCGGCCTTGACGCTGGTGATGAGGTCGAGCAGGCGCTCGTTGCGGCAGCCGCTCAGCAGCAGGTCGTGCCACTCGTCGTCGTGGCGCTCGATGACCTGCTGCTCGGCCACGTTGTCGGGGAAGTCCTGGGCCAGCTTGAGCAGGTCGGGGGCGATCGAGCGCAGGTGGGCCGGGTCGGAGCAGTCGAGGGCCAGCGACTCCAGGGCGGCCACGATCTCGCACAGCTCGCGGAACTCGCGCCGGCTCACCGGGGCGAACCGGAAACCGCGCCCCTGGTTGCTCTCCAGCACGCCCTCGCCCGCCAGCGTGATCAGCGCCTCGCGCAGGGGGGTGCGGCTGACGCCCAGGTCGGCGGCGAGGGAGGCCTCGTTGATGTCGGTGCCGGCGGCGAAGTCGCCCCGGTCGAGCCGGCTCAGCAGCTCTTCCCTGATCTGCTCACGCAACGGTCGCCGCTCGATCGGCATGGGGGACTCCCTCTCGTTCAGGACAACCGAATCTTAACCCTTGACGTGATGCAAAATACTGCACTATGAATTCGGCATACAAAATATTACATTGCATGATCGAGGAGTTCGAGTGGGGCTGACCCGGATACCGGGGCTGCTGTTCGGCGGGGACTACAACCCCGAGCAGTGGCCGGAGGAGGTGTGGGCCGAGGACGCGCGGCTCATGGCCGAGGCCGGGGTCAACATGGCGACCGTCGCGGTGTTCTCCTGGTCGCGCCTGGAGCCCGAGCGCGGGGTCTACGACTTCGGGTGGCTCGACCGGGTCATCGACCTGCTGCACGAGCACGGCATCGCCGCCGACCTGGCCACCGCGACCGCGACGCCGCCGCCGTGGCTGGTGCGCGAGCACCCCGAGATGCTGCCGGTCAACGCCGACGGCGTGCGGCTGGAGTTCGGCTCCCGGCAGGGCTACTGCCCGAGCTCGCCGGTCTACCGCGAGCACGCCGTACGGATGGCCACCGCGATGGCCGAGCGCTACGGCGACCACCCGGCGCTGGCCATGTGGCACATCGGCAACGAGTACGCCGACCACACACTGGAGTGCTTCTGCCCCGAGTCCGCCGCCCACTTCCGCCGCTGGCTGGAAGAGCGGTACGCGACCGTCGGCGGCCTCAACGCCGCCTGGGGCACCTCCTGCTGGGGCCAGCACTACACGTCCTTCGGTCAGGTCGAGCCGCCCAGAACGGCCCCGGGCCCGGTCAACCCCGCCCAGCTGCTCGACTGGCGGCGCTTCTGCAGCGACGCCCTCCTGGAGCTGTTCCTGGCCGAGAAGGCGGCGCTGCGCGCGATCACGCCGGACGTCCCGGTCACCACGAACTTCATGAGCATCCTGCACGGCCTCGACTACTGGAAGTGGGCCGCGGCCGAGGACCTGGTGAGCGACGACGCCTACCCCGACCCGGCCGACCCGACCTCGCACGTGCAGGTGGCGCTCAGCTATGACCTCATGCGCTCGCTGCGGCAGGGGCCCTGGCTGCTGCTGGAGTCCGCGCCGTCGGCGGTGTCCTGGCGCGAGGTGAACGTCCCCAAGCCGCCCGGCATGATGCGCCTGCACAGCCTCCAGGCGCTCGCCCACGGCTCCGACGGCGTGATGTTCTTCCAGTGGCGGCAGGCCAAGTACGGCCCCGAGAAGTTCCACTCGGCGATGCTGCCGCACGGCGGGACGCGTACCCGCGGCTGGCGGGACACCCTGGCGCTCGGCGCCGACCTGCGGCGGTTGTCGGAGGTCGCGGGCAGTGACACCCGCGCCCAGGTCGCGCTGGTGCTCGACTGGCCGAGCTGGTGGGCCCTGGAGGCGCCCGAGTCCATGCCGTCCAACCGGCTCAGGCTCAAGGAGCTGCTGCTCGCCTGGTACGCCCCGCTGCACGCCAGGGGCATCGCGGTCGACCTCGTGCCGCCCGGCCGGGACCTGTCGCCGTACGAGCTGGTCATCGCCCCGAACCTGTACATGTGCACCGCCGAGCAGGCCAAGGCGCTGGAGGCGTACCAGGGCCGGCTCGTCGTGGGCCCGTTCAGCGGCGTCGTGGACGAGAGCGACCAGGTGCACGACGGCGGCGCGCCCGGCCCGCTGGCCGGCCTGCTCGGCATCGCCGTGGAGGAGTTCTGGCCGCTCGCCGACGGGGACGTCCAGCGGACCGGCCTCGGCGACGCCCGCACCTGGGCCGAGTGGATCAGGCTGGCGGGCGCCGAGCCCGTCGCCCTGTTCGAGGGCGGCGACCTGGACGGCCTGCCCGCCGTCACCCGCAAGGGCACCGCCACCTACGTCGGCTGCCTGCTCGACGACGTGACGCCGGTGCTGGAGCCGCTGCTGGCCGGCATCGACCGCATCGACGTGCCGCAGGGCGTGGAGGCCGTCAGGAGGGGCGGCCACCTGTTCCTGCTCAACCACACCACCGCCTCGCAGCCGGTCACGCTCCCGCACCCCGGGACGGACCTGCTCACCGGGGCCGAACTGCGGGGCGGCATCGAGCTGGCCCCGCGCGACGCCGTCGTGCTCAGGATCGAAGGAGAGAAGTGACGCACCCGTACATACCCAACGCCGAGCCGGGCGTACGCGCCGAGATGCTCGCGGCGGTCGGCGCGTCGAGCGTCGATGAGTTCTACGCCGACATCCCCGCGGAGCTGCGGCTCGACCGGCCCCTCGACCTGCCGGCGCCGTTCACCGCCGAGCGCGACCTGGTGCGCCACATGAAGGGGCTGTTCGCCCGGACCACCGACACCGAGGAGGCGCTCAGCTTCCTCGGCCACGGCTGCTACCCGCACCACGTGCCCGCCGTCTGCGACGAGGTCAACTCCAGGAGCGAGTTCCTGACCGCGTACGCGGGCGAGCCGTACGAGGACCACGGCCGCTTCCAGGCCCTGTTCGAGTACGTCAGCATGATGGGCGAGCTGCTGGAGATGGACGTCGTCAACGTCCCCACCTACGACGGCTTCCAGGCCTCCGGCACCGCGCTGCGCATGGCCTGCCGCTACACCAAGCGGTCGAAGGTGCTGGTCACCGGGGCGATCGGCGCCGACAAGCTGAGCAAGCTGCGTGACTACCTGGCCCCCGACATCACCATCGAGCTGGCCCCGGTGGCCGAGGACGGGCAGATCGGCGAGGTCGCGCTGGACGACTCCTACGCCGCCCTGTACCTGGAGACCCCGAACGTCTACGGCGTCGTCGAGACCCGTGGCCGGGAGCTGGCCGACCACGCGCACGCCGCCGGCGCGCTGCTGGTCGTCAGCGCCGACCCCATCTCCCTGGGCGTGCTGGCCCCGCCCGCCTCCTACGGCGCCGACATCGTCTGCGGCGACATCCAGTCGCTCGGCATCCACCAGAACTACGGCGGCGGCCACGCCGGCTACATCGCCACCCAGGACCACGAGCCGCTGGTCGCCGAGTTCCCCTCGCGCCTGTTCGGCATCGCCCCGACGAAGGTCCCCGGCGAGTACGGCTTCGGCGACGTCTTCTACGACCGCACCTCCTTCGCCCTGCGCGAAGAGGGCAAGGAATGGGTGGGCACCGCCGCGGCCCTGTGGGGCATCACGGCCGGGGTCTACCTCGCGCTCATGGGCCCGCAGGGCATGAAGGAGCTCGGCGAGACCGTCCTGGCCCGCACCCGGTACGCGATGGACGCCCTGGGCCGGTCGGTCACCGTCCGGCACGCGGGCTCGGTGCACTTCCGCGAGTTCGCGATCGAGGTGGCCGACTCCGCGTCGCTGCTCGCCGCGCTGCGCGAGCGCGGCATCTACGGCGGCGTCCCGCTGGACGAGCGCACGGTGCTGGTCTGCGTGACCGAACGCCACACCATCGACGACATCGACCGGCTCGCGGCAGCCGTACAGGAGGTTGTGCAGGCATGAGCGGGCACGGAGCCGAGTCCTTCGCGGAACTGCCGGTGGCGCCCAAGCCGCCGCTGCGCCGCTTCCACCAGGCACGCTGGGACGAGCCGATCATCTTCGAGCTGTCCAGCCCGGGCCGCCGCGGCATCGCCGTGCCCGAGCCGGGCGCGCCGAAGGTCGAGCTGCCCGAGGGCGTCGGCCGGGCCACCCCGCCGAAGCTGCCCGAGATGGCGCAGCCGCACGTGGTGCGGCACTACCTGCGGCTGTCGCAGGAGAACCTGGGCGTCGACCTCAACATCGACATCGGCCAGGGCACCTGCACGATGAAGTACAGCCCGAAGGTCAACGACCAGTTCGCCAACGCGATCGCCGAGCTGCACCCGCTGCAGCACGAGAACACCGTGCAGGGCGTGCTGGAGATCTACTGGCGGCTGGAGCGCATGCTGGCCGAGATCTCCGGCATGTCGCGGGTGTCCCTCCAGCCCGGCTCGGGCTCGGCGGCCATCTACGCCAACATCGCCATGATCAGGGCCTACCACGCCGCCCGCGGCGAGGGCCACCGGGACCAGGTCATCACCACGATGTTCTCGCACCCCTCGAACGCGGCCTGCGCCAAGGTCGCCGGGTACGAGGTCATCACCCTCATGCCGGACGCCAACGGCCTGCCCGACATCGAGGCGCTGCGCGCCGCCGTCGGCCCGCGCACGGCCGCCCTGATGATCACCAATCCCGAGGACACCGGCATCTACAACTCCCGGATCAAGGAGTTCGTGGACCTGGTGCACGAGGCCGGCGGCCTGGCCTGCTACGACCAGGCCAACGCCAACGGCATCCTCGGCATCACCAGGGCCCGCGACGCCGGGTTCGACCTGTGCCACTTCAACCTGCACAAGACGTTCTCCACGCCGCACGCCTGCGGCGGCCCGGCGGCCGGCGCCTGCGGCGTCTCGCCGGAGCTGGAGCCGTTCCTGCCCGGCCCGGTCGTCTCCTTCGACGGCGACTCCTACGGCCTGGAGACGCCCGCGCAGAGCGTCGGCAAGATCCGGCCGTTCCTCGGCGTCACCCCGAACATCGTGCGCGCCTACGCCTGGATCATGACCCTGGGCGCGAAGGGGCTGCGCGAGGTGGCCGAGACATCGGCGCTGAACAACAACTACCTGATGCACAAGGTGCTGCAGATCCCCGGGGCCTCGGCGCCGTGGAACCAGCGCCGGATCGAGCAGGTCCGCTACTCCTGGCAGGAGCTGTCGGAGGAGACGGGGGTGCACTCGGAGGAGATCGGCGTGCGCGCCGCCGACTTCGGCGTCCACTACTGGACCAGCCACCACCCGTACCTGGTGCCGGAGCCGTTCACGCTGGAGCCGACGGAGTCGTACTCGCGGGAGGACCTGGACGAGTACGCGGCGATCCTGGAGCACGTCGCCTCGGAGGCGCGGCGGGATCCGGAGTTCGTCAAGGGCGCGCCGTACAACCAGACGATCCACAAGATCGACCCGACGCCGCTCGACGACCCCAAGCAGTGGGCGCCGACCTGGCGGGCGTACGTGCGCAAGCACCTGGCCGCGGGCGGCTGAGCCATGACGTCCGGAGGGAACGGCGTGATCGGGCTGGTCGTCAACCCGGTCGCCGGGCTGGGCGGGTCCGTGGGGCTCAAGGGCAGCGACGGCGCCGACGTGCAGCGCGCGGCCCTGGCCAAGGGCGCCGAGCCCAAGGCCGGGCGGCGGGCCGCGCAGGCCGTCGCCACGCTGCTCGCCCGCCGTCCCGGGGCCCGGCTGGTGACCGTGGCGGGGGCGATGGGCGAGGACAGCGCCCGCGCCGCCGCGGTCCCGTACGAGCTGGCGCCCTCCGGCGTCCAGGACACGACCGCCGACGTGAGCACGGCCGCCGACACCCGGGCGGCCGTCGCCGCGCTCGCCGGCGTGGACCTGCTGCTGTTCGCCGGCGGCGACGGCACGGCGCGCGACGTGCTCGACGCCGTGCGGGAGCTGGGCGGCCAGGCGCCGCCCGTGCTCGGGATCCCGGCCGGGGTCAAGGTGTACTCGGGATGCTTCGCGCTCAGCCCGGCCACCGCGGGGTTCGTGGCCGCCGACTTCCTGGCCCGGCCGGAGAGCGCCGAGGCCGAGGTGGTGGACCTGGACGAGGAGCGCTACCGCCGCGGGCTCGTCAGCCCCCGGCTCTACGGTAGCCTGCGCGTCCCGGCAGGCCGCGCGGCCCTGTCGGGACGCAAGGCGGGCTCCTCGGACGCGGCTCCGGCCACGGTCGAGAGCATCGCCCGGGAGGTCGCGGCCCGGCTGCGGCCGGGGGCGCGCTACGTGCTCGGTCCCGGCGCCACCACGGCGGCCGTGGGCAGGGAGCTCGGGCTCGCCACCACGCTGCTCGGCGTGGACGTGGTCGAGGCCCGCGCGGGTGGTGGCGCCGACCTGGTGGCCGCCGACGTGACCGAGGGGGAGCTGTTCGAGCTGGTACGCGGCCGGGAGACGGTCATCGTGCTGTCGGTGATCGGCGGCCAGGGCTTCGTGCTCGGCCGCGGCAACCAGCAGGTCTCGCCGCGGGTGCTCGACGAGGTGCTCGCTGACGGGTCCGGCGACCGGCTGCTCGTGCTGGCCACCCAGCAGAAGCTGGCCGGGCTCGGCGGACGGCCGCTGCTGGCCGACAGCGGGGACCAGGAACTGGACCGGAAGCTGGCCGGGCACGTACGGGTGATCACCGGATACCGCGAAAGCACGATTTATCGCATTTGTGCGGCAAGTGAGGAGTTCTACGGATGAACAGGCTCGATGGCAAGGTCGCGATCGTCACCGGCGGTGCCTCCGGCATCGGCCGGGCGACGGCGTTGCTCTTCGCCGAGGCGGGCGCCCAGGTCGTCGTCGCCGACATCGACGGCGCCGGGGCCGAGGCGACGGCCAAGGAGATCACGCGGACGGGGGCGGCCGCGGTGGCCGTCCAGGGGGACGTGTCCGCGGAGGAGGACTGCCGGCGCATCACCCGCACGGCCGTGGACACCTACGGCGGCCTGCACGTCCTGTTCAACAACGCGGGCATCATCCGCCGCACCACCGCGCTCGACCTCGACGCCGACGAGTGGGACCGGGTGATGGCGGTCAACGTGCGCTCGGTGTTCCTGATGTGCAAGCACGCCATCCCGCTCATGACCGAGGGCGGCTCGATCGTCAACACGGGCTCGGGCTGGGGCCTCAAGGGCGGCGGGAACGCGATCTCCTACTGCGCCTCCAAGGCGGCCGTCGTCAACATGACCAGGGCGCTGGCGATCGACCACGCCAAGGCCGGGATCCGGGTGAACTCCGTCAACCCCGGCGACACGAACACCCCGATGCTGCGGGACGAGGCCCGTCAGCTCAACGAGGACTGGGCCGCCTTCGAGGCCGACGCCGCCGACCGGCCGATGGGCCGCTCGGGCAGCCCCGAGGAGATCGCCCAGGCCGTCCTCTTCCTGGCGAGCGACGCCGCCAGTTACGTCACCGGTTCCGCTCTCGTCGTCGACGGCGGCGGGCTCGCGTAGCCCCAACAGCACCACCCCCCGAAGGAGCCCATCATGAAGCGTGCGCTGGCCGTACTGGGTCTGCTCGCCACCGCCGCCACCGCCTGCAGCGGCGGTGGAGGGAACGTTCCAGGCGTGAGCGGGAACGCCGCCGCAGGGCAGGTCACCATCCGCTGGTCCACGTGGGGATCGGCGGAGGACGTCAAGCTCTACGAGTCCTTCACCAAGGACTTCGAGCAGCGTCACCCCAACATCAAGCTCAAGCTGGAGTCCGTCGCCAAGTACGAGGACTACCACCCCAAACTGCTCGCCCAGCTCACCAGCGGCACGGCTCCCGACGTGTTCTTCGTGGGCGACGACAACATCGGCAAGTTCGTCTCCGCCGGTGTCGTCTCGCCGCTCAACGACCAGCTCGCGGGCCCGGACTCCAAGAGCAAGCCCGAGGACTTCTTCGAGGGCGTGTACGGCGGCGCCAAGAAGGACGGCAAGATCTACGGCGTCCCGAACGACACCAACCCCGAGGTCCTCTGGTACGACAAGAAGGCACTGAAGGCCGCCGGCATCACCGAGGACCCGGCCGCCCTCAACGCGTCCAAGCAGTGGACCATGGCCAAGTACCTGGACATGAACGCCAAGCTCAAGGCCGCGGGCATGGGCGGGTCCATCTTCTGGAACTGGTACGGATCCACGTACTCGGTGGTCAGCGGCTTCGGCGGCAAGGTCTGGGACGGCGGCAAGTTCGTCGCCACCACCGACCCCAAGTCCCGCAAGGCGCTGGAGACCCTGGCCAAGGGCTACCAGGACAAGACGTTCCTGAGCGCGGACCTGCTGCCCGCCAGCAACACCGCGGGCACCCAGTTCATGAAGCACAAGGTCGGCTTCTACGCCGGCGGCCGCTGGGTGATCGACACCATCAAGAAGGGCGGCGACCTGGACTCCTACGACATCGTCCCGTTCCCGTCCGAGACCGGCGAGCCGATGCCCGGCGCCGTGGCGGCCTCCTACCTGTCGCTCAACAAGGGCACCAAGCAGCCCAAGGAGGCCTTCACCTTCCTGACGGAGTTCGTCAGCAAGGAGGGCCAGCTCATGCGGCTCAAGGACGGCGGCGCGGTGCCCTCGATCAAGGGCGCCGAGCAGGTCGTGCTGGCCGGCAACTACCCCGCGCACGCCCAGACGTTCCTCGACGTGCGGGACACCGGCTTCGCGAACTACGGCGAAGAGGTCTCGGTGCCCGGCCTGACCGCCTCGATCAACGAGCACCTGATGAAGGTCTGGCAGGGCAAGGTCGGCTTCGAGCAGGGCATGACCGAGCTGCAGACCCTCGTCGACGGCAAGCTGGGCTAGCGGATGGCCGTGCTCGCCGGGCCGCGCGGCAAGACCGCCGCGCGGCCCGCCAAGAAGCTGCGCGACCGCGACGGCTGGTGGGCCGCGATCTTCCTCGCGCCGCAGGTCGGCGCGCTGGTGGTGTTCCTGGTGATCCCGCTCGGGTTCGCCGTGGTGCTGGCCTTCATGAACTGGGACGGGCTCGGCGAGAAGTCGTGGGCCGGGCTGTCCAACTTCGCCGCCCAGCTCACCGATCCGCTGTTCGGCCGCGCGGTGTGGAACACGGTCAAGCTGGCGCTGCTGACCGTGCCCTTCGGACTCGCCCTGGCGGTGCTGATCGCGGTCGCCCTGAACAGCATCAAGGGCAGCAACGTCTACCGGGTCGTGTACTTCATGCCGGTCGTCACCAGCTCGGTGGCCGTCGCCCTGATGTGGCAGGTCATCCTGGCCGGCGACGAGAACGGCGTGCTGAACACCTCGCTCCAGCGCTGGTTCGGCGTCAGCGGACCCGACTGGCTGCTCGACCCCGGCTGGGTCGTCGTGGCGATCGCCGTGGTGACGATCTGGTCCTCGCTCGGCCTCAACGTGGTGATCTTCATGGCCGGGCTGCAGACCATCCCGCCACAGGTCGTCGAGGCCGCCCGGATCGACGGCGCGAGCTCGTTCCGGATCTTCCGGTCGGTCACGCTGCCGCTGCTGTCGCCCACGATCTTCTTCTCCACCGTGGTCGCGGTGATCAGCTCGTTCCAGGCGTTCGACCAGATCTACGTGCTGGTGGACCCGAAGGACAACGAGGGCGCGCGCACGATCGTGTACCACATCTTCGATCTCGGCTTCAAGAAGTTCGAGTTCGGGCCGAGCAGCGCGGCCGCCCTGATCCTGCTGGTGCTGACGCTGCTCGTGACGCTGGTCCAGTTCGCCGCGCAGAAGCGCTTCGTCCACTACGACTCGTGAGGCGGTACGCATGAGATCACGGCAGATCGGTCTGCACGCCGCGCTCACGGTCGGCGGGCTGCTGATGCTGTTCCCGTTCGTGTGGATGTTGCTCACCTCCGCCAAGGGCGTGCGGCAGATGATCAACGACCCGACGGCCTGGCTGCCCGACCCCTGGACCTGGCAGAACTATCCGGACGCGCTCTCGACCATGCCGTTCGGGCTGGCGTACTGGAACAGCTTCTACATCGCCGCCCTCAACGTGGTGCTCACCCTGCTCACCTCGGCCATGGCCGCCTACGCCTTCGCCCGGATCAGGTTCAGGGGCTCGGGCGTGCTGTTCGTGCTGTTCCTGGCCACGCAGATGGTGCCGTCACAGGTGACGATCGTGCCGCTCTACCTGATGCTGGCCAGGTTCGGCTGGATCGACTCGCACCTGTCGCTGATCGTCCCGACGATCGCGAACCCGTTCGCGGTGTTCCTGCTGCGCCAGTTCATCAGGGCGGTGCCGATCGAGCTGGAGGAGGCGGCCAGGATCGACGGCGCGGGCCGGTGGCGGTGCTTCTGGAGCATCGTCCTGCCCAACATCCGGCCCGGTCTCGGCGCGCTCGGCATCATCGTGTTCCTGGCGTCCTGGAACTCGTTCCTGTTCCCGCTGATCTTCCTGAACACGCCGGAGCTGGCCACCGTCCCGCTGCTGCTCAGCCAGTTCGCCCAGCAGCACGGCGCGACCGACTACGGGCAGATCCTGGCGGCCTCGGCGATCGCCGTGGTGCCGACGCTGATCGCGTTCCTGATCGGGCAGCGGAAGATCATCAACTCGATGGCCGCCTCCGGCCTGGGAGGAAAGTAAGTGCTGGACCTGCGCGAACGTCCTTTCACCGAGCGCGGCTCGCGGCTGCTCGTCATGGCGGCCGACGACGGCTCGCTGCGCGTCGCCGAGGCGCTCTACGAGACCCGGCTGGACGACACGACCGTCCGCGCCGGCCTGCGGTTCTACGCCGGCTCCCGGGAACTGCGCGTACGCCGGGCCCTGCCCCACCGGGTGGAGTTCGACGGTGACCTGACCCTGGCCTTCGCCGACCCCGACACCCTCGTCGCGGTCGGCGAGGGCGCCAGGGCCGTCTGGGACGGCGGCGAGACCGCCGTGGACGGCTGCGTCACCCTCGCCGGCGAGCGGACCGTCACCGACGGCGCGAAGGTGCTGGCGCAGGCCGCCGAACGCTGGGCCGCCTGGTTCGCCCGGATGCCCGCCGTCCCCGGCGAGCTGCGCGAACGCGCCGAGCAGGCCTGGTGGACGCTGGCCGTCAACCTGGTGCGCATCCAGGGCAGGGAATCCCTCGTCCCCTCCAAGTACGGCTACGTCGGCCTGTGGAACTGGGACTCCTACTTCCACGCCATCGCCCTGCGGCACGCCGACCCCGCCCTGGCCAGGGAGCAGATCCGCATCCTGCTCGACAACCAGCGTCCCGACGGCCTGATCCCCGACGTGGTGCACGACCACGGCGTGCTCGCCGAGACCACCGACCTGCCCCGCTCCGACCTGGCCCGGCTGGCCCAGCACGTCGGCGGCGAGCCGATCCGGCACGTCGTGCCCGTCACCAAGCCGCCGCTGACCGCCTGGGCGGTGTGGAAGATCCACGAGGTGGACCCCGACCCGGGCTTCCTGGCCGAGGTCTACGAGCCGCTGGTCAGGTCGCAGCAGTGGTGGTTCGCCCACTCCGACCCGGACGGCGACGGCCTGGCCGAGTACCTGCACCCGTACTCCTCGGGCCTGGACGACAGCCCCATCTGGGACGGCGGCCCGCGCGCCGAGCCCCCGGACCTCAACTCCTACCTGGCCCTCCAGTACGACCGCCTGGGCGACATCGCCGCCGCGCTCGGCAAGGACGCCGGCGAGTGGCGGGCCAGGGCCCAGGCGCTCGTGGACCGCATGGTCGAACGCCGCTGGAACGGCCGCCGCTTCGTCACCAAGGTCGCCGGCGCGGCCGACGCCGACGTGCGCACGCCGCTCGACCTCATGCCGCTGCTCACCGGCCGCCTCCCGGCCGGGATCGCCGACCGGCTGGTCCAGGACCTGACCTCGCCCGCCTTCTGGGGCGAGCGGCCGGTCCCCACGGTGGCCTTCGACGACCCGCGCTTCGACCCCGACGCCATGTGGCGCGGCCCGGTCTGGCTGAACGTCAACTACCTGCTGATCGACGGCCTGCGCCGCTCGGGCCACCCGGACGTCGCCGCCGAGCTGGCCGCCCGCACCCTGGCCATGGTGCGCGACGGCGGCGGCCTGTACGAGTACTGGAACCCCCTCACGGGACGGCGGGCGGGCCGCGCCACGACCGGCTTCGGCTGGTCCTCGGCCCTGTTCGTCGACCTCGCCCACGCCGCCCTATGAGTTCTTGACCAGCGCGAACGCCCCCCGCGTCAGCACCAGCAGCTCCTGGGCCACCGGACCCTGCTGCAAAGGGGCGTCGGGGTTCACGGCCGTCGTGGACACCACGTACGTCCGGCCGGCGGCCGTACGGGCGAGGAAGCTCATGGCCAGCAGGCCCGGCTCCGAGCCGCCCTTGTGCCACACGACGGGCCACTGGTTCCTGTCCAGCCGCAGCCCCGCGTCGGTGATCGACAACACCTCGCCGACGCGGGGGTCCTTCAGCCGGGCCAGCCCGCCGTAGGCGCGGCAGACCTGGGCGGGCGTGGCGAACCACTCCAGCCGGTCCAGGTCGCGCGGCTCGGCCCACGGCCGCACCTTCGACAGCGGCACCTTGTCCACGACCGCGGCCAGGTAGCCGCGGCGCGCCGACGTGCCGAGCGACAGGTACCGCTCGGCGTGCCGGGGGTAGTCGGCGCCCTTGAGCACGAACAGCTCCCGGGTCGTCAGGAACGGCACGTTGCGCCGGTCGCCGCCCCACGAGCGCACGACCCGCTCGACCGCCTTGCGACCGGCCTGGTGGATCAGCAGGTCGGTGGCGGTGTTGTCGCTGATGGAGATCATCAGCCGGGCCGCCTCCAGCACCGTCACCTTGCTGTTGTCCGGGCGGTTCTGCAGCTCGCCGCTCGGCAGGCTCTTCAGCTCGGGCCTGATCGTCAGCTCGGTGTCCCAGCCGAACGCGCCGCTCCTGATGCGCTCGGCCACCGCGCCCAGCACGTACAGCTTGAACATCGAGCCGAGCGGGAAGGTCTTCTCGGCGGCCACCGCGTGGACCGGGCGGCAGCGGCCGTCGCCGGTCAGCTCGGCGGCCAGGAAGCCGGCCCGCGGCGCGGCCTGGCGCAGCCGCTGGTCCAGCTCCGGCCAGCTGGCCGGCGCGACGCCGGTGAACTGGATGTAGTCGACCTTCCCGGTGCCGTCCACCCCGAGCGCGAGGGTGAACGCCTTGTCGGCCGCCGTGACGGTCGCCGACAACGTCCGCTCCTGGGCCTGGTCCAGCCGGTCCAGCCGCATGTCCTCGAACACGGCCAGCGCCTGGTTGAGCTGCGCCGGCGGGATGTGGTCGAGGAAGCTCGGCGCGAAGTGCCCGGCCAGCTCGGCGTCGCCGACGGGCAGCCGGGTGACCGCCTCCAGCAGCCAGCGGAGCTGCCGGCCGACGGGGGTGTCGGGGATCTCGACCGCGGCGCTCGGCGTGGCGGTGGCGGTGACGGACCCGGTGACGGTGGCCAGGGCGGGCACGGGCTGCGTCGCGCAGGCCGTGACCGCCACGGCCATGACGGCGGCGGCCAGTGCGGGGAACCTGTAGTGAGACATGTGCCCAGCCAACAGCCGCGGCCGGGCCCGCGCCCACCATATGCGCCGCCGTCCTCGCAGGTGAGGGTGTCCGTACCGAATGTGCGGTTAACCTCATAGACGCCCATTCGGTTCCCCTTGACGATGGTGGTTCATGAGTTCCAGGCTGCTCGCCGGGTCGCTGGCGACCATCGGGGCCGGGGGCGCCCTGGCGGGTGCGCTGCTGGGGTCCGGGCTGCCCGCGCCGCCGCAGGAGTGGGCCTTCGGCGTGCTCGGCCTGGTGCTGCCCGCGCTGGGCTGGCTGCTCACCGTCCGCCGCCCCGACCTGCGGTACGGCTGGCTGTTCCTGGCCGCGGCCGCCTGCTTCGGGCTCGGCGCGCTGGGCACCGGCCTGGCCGTCAGGTTCCACTACAGCGGGCCGGTCGTCGTCTGGCTGTCCGTGCTCTATGCCACGTTCTACGGCCTGACCTGGATCTTCGTCCCGCTGCTCTTCCCCGACGGCCGTCTGCCGTCCCGCCGCTGGCGGCCCGTGGCGTGGATCGGCGGGGTCGCGATCGCCATGCACACGGTGGGAAACGGGCTGTTCGGCGTCGATCCGGCCCGGCCGGGCGAGCTGCCGCGCGAGCTGACGGCCGGGTCGGTCTGGGCGGCCCTGGCCGGCGCGCTGGGCCAGTTCCTCGTCTTCCTGACGGCCGTCGTCGTCCTCGCCGGGCTGGTGGTCCGCTGGTGGCGCAGCGAGCCGGCCGAGCGCGGACAGTACGCCTGGATGGTCGCCGGCACCGCCGTCCAGCTCCTCGCGGGCGTGCTGCTGCTGTTCCTGCTGGACGCGCGGTTGTGGGGCGCCGCGGTGGTCGGCCTGCTCGCGGTGATGACGGCGCTGCCGGTCGCCGTCCTGGTGGGGATCGTGCGGCACCGGCTGCTCGACATCCGGCTCGGCCTGCGGGGCTCCCGCCTGCACCTGATCTTCGACCTGCGGCCCACCGTGGACGAGGTGCTGTCCGGCCTCGGCACCGCGCTGGCGGCCACGCCAGAGCCGGTCGAGCAGCTCGGCAGGCTCGCCGCCGCCGTCCGCGACGGGCTGGAGGCCAGGTGGGCGGCCGTGACGCTGGCCGACGGCACCCGGGTGGCCGCGGGCGAGGAGGAGGGCGGGACGGCGCTGACCGTGCCGGTGCGCGGCGGCCTCGGACGCATCGAGCTCGGCCCCCGCCGCGCCGGCCGGTACGACCGGGAGGACCGGCGCCTCCTGGAGGCCCTGGCCGTGCCCGCCGGGCTGGCCATCCAGAGCGCCGGGCTGGTCGTCCGCCTGGTCAACGCCCAGGAGGCCGAGCGGCGGCGGATCGAGCGCAACATCCACGACGGCGTGCAGCAGCAGCTCGTCGCGCTCATCGCCGGGCTGGAGCTGGCCCGCGTCACCGGCGCCGGCCCCGACGCGCTGGCCCGCCTGCGCGAGCAGGCCCGCCAGACGCTCACCGACCTGCGCGAGCTGGCCGCCGGCATCCACCCGTCGGCCCTCAGCCAGGGCGGCCTGGTGGAGGCCGTCGAGGAACGCTGCTCCGGGCTGCCCGTGCCCACGACCGTCACCGCCGACCCCGGGCTGCGGGCCCGCCGGTTCGCCGACGAGGTCGAGGGCGCGATGTACTTCACCGTGAGCGAGGCCGTCGCCAACGCGCTCAAGCACGCCGCCGCCGCCCGGATCGAGGTACGCCTGACCCTG
Organism: Nonomuraea sp. NPDC001636; assembly: GCF_040298265.1. NCBI lineage: Bacteria > Bacillati > Actinomycetota > Actinomycetes > Streptosporangiales > Streptosporangiaceae > Nonomuraea > Nonomuraea sp. NPDC001636. Next base: position 150,330 of record NZ_JBEOZT010000003.1, on the reverse strand, counting down.
GCGCCGGGCCGGGTACGGGCCACCGTCGCCGACGACGGCAGGGGCTTCGACCCGGCCACCGCCGCCCGCCGCGGCCTGGCCACGCTCGCCGACCGCCTGGACGCGCTGGGCGGCGGCATGGAACTCCACAGCGAGCCCGGAAAGGGGACGCGCATGCACGCCTGGGTGCCGGCCGATGCCTGAGCCCGTCCGCACGGTCGTCGCCGACGACCACTACCTGGTGCGCGAGGGCACCCGGCAGCTGCTCGAACTGTCCGGCGAGGTGACCGTCGTCGGCGCGGTCGGCGACGCCGACGAGCTGCTGGACGCCGTGCGCCGGCTGGAGCCGCAGGTCGTCGTCACCGACATCCGCATGCCCGGCGGCGAGTGGCGGCCGGGCTTCGAGGGCATCGACGCGGCCCACCGCATCAGGGCCGGCCATCCCGGCACCGGCGTGGTGGTGCTGTCGCAGTTCTCCGACGCCCTGTTCGCCTTCGAGCTGTTCAAGCACGGGACGGCCGGGTTCGCCTACCTGCTGAAGGACCGCGTGGGCGACCTCGACGAGCTGCTCGGCGCGATCCGGGCGGTCGCCGGGGGCGGCTCGGTCATCGACCCCAAGGTGGTCGAGGGCCTGCTGGCCAGGCGCGAGGTGCGCGGGCAGGGGGAGTCGCTGACCCCGAGGGAGCGGGACGTGCTGCGCGAGATGGCCCACGGCCGCTCCAACGCCGGCATCGCCCGCGCCCTGCACCTGTCGATCTCGTCGGTGGAGAAGAACGTGAACGCCATCTTCACCAAGCTGGGTCTGGAGAACAGCGGCGACGTGCACCGGAGGGTGGCCGCCGTGCTGGCCTACCTGGGCCCTTCCGACCGCTGACTCAGCCGAACACGGCCGGGGGCGGGACCGGGGCGAGCACGGCGTCGCCGTCCTTGATGGGGTAGGCGCCGCCGATGAAGTTCTTCAGCGTCTCGCCGTGCACGCAGCGCGCCTGGGTGAGGCCGCCGGCCGCGCGCCGGGACAGCAGGTCGAGCGGCAGCTCCGTGCGCGAGGCCGCGACGATCAGGTTGCCGAACCGGCGGCCCCGCATGATCCCCGGCTCGGCCAGCAGCGCCACGTGCCGGAACGCGTCGCACACCGTGGCCAGCAGCCGCTTGGCGAACGCCAGGCCCTTGCCGTCGGCCATGTTGATCAGCAGCGTGCCGTCGGGGCGCAGCACGCGGGCCAGGTCGCCCATGTACTCCGCGGTGGCCAGCTCCACCGGCATCGTGGCGCCGGTGAACGCGTCGAGCACGACCAGGTCGGCCGAGTCGTCCCACACCTTGGCCGTGCCCTCGCGGCCGCCGGCCACGATGACCTTCAGCCGGGGGACCGAGCGCAGGTCGAGCTGCTCGCGGACCAGGTTGACCAGCAGGCCGTCGGGCTCGATCACGATGTGCCGGGAGCCGGGGCGGGTGGCCGCGACGTAACGCGGGATCGTGCACGCGCCGCCCCCGACGTGGACGCAGCTCAGCGGCCCCTCCGGCAGGAGGTCGATGACGTCGGCCATGAGCCTGACGTACTCGAAATCCAGAAATGTCGGGTCTTGTAGGTCAACGTACGACTGAGGTACGCCATCCTTGGACAGCACCCAGCCGTCCTGCCTGTCCAGGTCCCGGAGAAGCTCGACCTCGCCGAACGTCACCGGATAACGGCCAGGCATCGGTTCCCGCTGTCCACGTGCCACGCTGATCCCTCCCTGGGAGAACCGTATGCGACGCAAGAGGCTGATTGTGCTCGTCATCGCGGTTGTCGCGGTTTTGGGGGCGGGCGCCTTCGCCGTTCTGGCCGCCGGGCAGGTCAAGGGCAGCGCCGCGAAGACCGCCGCCGCCTACTTCGACGCCTGGCGGAAGGGGGACGTCGCGGGCATGGCCCTGCTGGTCGACCGGCCGCCGGCCGACTTCTTCGACCGGCACCGCGACCTGTCGCAGAACCTGCACGTCGAGTCGATCCGGCTCACCCCGGGGCCGGTGCGCGGCACGGGGGAGGAGTCGGCCGAGGTGCGCTTCACGGGCGTCCGGGAGCTGACGGACCTCGGGCCGTGGCCGTTCGAGAGCACGCTGCGGCTGGGCGTGCGCGACCGGGCCTGGCGGGTGCTGTGGACGCCCGAGACGCTGCACCCGCTGCTCAAGGACGGCGGCACGCTGGAGGTGGAGGAGGTCGAGGCGCCCGCGGCCGAGCTGGTGACCAGCGAGGGCGCCAAGATCCCCAACGACAGCTACGCCGACGCCTACCTCGATCCGCTCAAGCCCGAGTTCGCCAAGGCCAACCACGGGCTGGAGCTGGTGTCGCGGATGCCGGGACGGCCCGACAAGACGCTGCTGACCCGCCTGCCGAAGGCGAACGTCGAGCGCACCACCCTGTCGCAGCCGGTCCAGGCCGCCGCCGCGCGGGCCCTGGACGGCGTGGCGAACTCCTCGATCGTGGTGCTCAGGCCGAGCACGGGCGAGATCCTGGCCCTGGCCGACCGGCTGGAGGACAACTTCAGCGCGGTGCGCGACGCCTTCCCGCCCGGCTCCACGTTCAAGACGATCGTCGCCGCCGCGCTGCTGGAGAAGGGGGTCGCCACGGGCGACGAGATGGGCTGCCCGGCCTCGTACGCGCCGGACTTCGCGGCGGCGATCAGCAACGACGGCGACGTGGACCGGGGCACCGTGACCTTCGCCGACGCCTACGCCTACTCCTGCAACACCACGTTCGTCGAGCAGGCCACCAGCCGGCTGTCCATGGAGGACCTGCGCAGGACCGCCGCCCGCTGGGGGTTCGACCGGCCGATGGCAACCGGCGTGGGCGGCCGGTGCGGCACGATGCAGCAGACCGACGACACGGACATGTTCTCCCTGGACGTGATCGGCCAGGGCACGGTGGTGGCCACCCCGCTGTGCATGGCCACCGTGGCCGCCGCCGTGCAGAGCGGCACGTGGCGCTCACCCCGCCTGCTGTCGGAGGACGACGTGCGCCGCGTGGACGGCGAGCCGTTCCCCGACGTCAAGCTGGACGAGGGCGTGGTCGGGGCGTTGCGGGAGATGATGGCCGCCGTCGTGGACCACGGGACGGCGAGCCAGGCCGGCCTGCCGGAGGGCGTGGCGGGCAAGACGGGCACCGCCGAGGTGCAGGACCAGACGTCGCACGGCTGGTTCATCGGCTACCGGGGCGACCTGGCCTTCTGCGTGTTCGTCAGGAACGGCGGATCGGGCCGCTCGGCCGCGGTGCCGATCGCCGTGCGCTTCCTGAACGGCCTGTGACCTTCGGCACTTCAGCTCAATCCGTAACCTACGGTACCGTAGGTTACATGACGACCATCACCGTGAAGCCGAGGCTGCGTGGCTGGTTGCACACCGGGGCGCTGCCGGTGACGCTGGTGGCCGGGTTCGTGCTCGTGGCGCTCGGCCCGACCCTGCAGGCCCGGCTGGCGGCCGGCGTCTACGCGATCACCTCGGGGCTGCTGTTCGGCATCTCGGCGACCTATCACCGGGGCACGCTGGGGCCGCGCCTGGCCGAGGTGCTGCGCAGGTTCGACCACGCCAACATCTACCTGATCATCGCGGGCACGTACACGCCGTTCGGGCTGCTCGCCCTCGACGGCGCGGCCAGGGTCGCCGTGCTGTCGGTGGTGTGGGGCGGCGCGCTGGCCGGGGTGCTGTTCCGGGTGTGCTGGATGAACGCGCCGCGCTGGCTCTACACCGTCCTGTACCTGGCGCTGGGCTGGACGGCGATCTTCGTGATGCCGCAGCTGCTCGAAGGGGCCGGGGTGGCCGCCGTCGTGCTGGTGGCCGTGGGCGGGCTCTTCTACTCGGCGGGCGCGATCGTCTACGGGCTGCGCCGTCCCGATCCGTCGCCGCGCTGGTTCGGCTTCCACGAGGTCTTCCACGCCTGCACGATCGCCGCGTACCTGGTGCAGTACATCGCGGTGTCGATCGTGGTCTATTCCCACATGTAGGTTGACATTTGACCCGGTGCTGGTCTCTTTTCGCATGAATCACGGAAAGCAGACCAGTATGCAGGAACTTTCGCGTTCGTGGTGGCTGCTGCTCGTCCGCGGCATCGCCGCGATCATCTTCGGTGTCCTGGCGTTGATCTGGCCGGGGATCACTCTGCTGGTGCTGGTGATCTTCTTCGGTGCGTACGCCATCGTCTCCGGCGTCTTCGAGCTCTTCGCCGCCTTCCGGCACGGCGCCCGGTCACGGGCCTGGCTGATCTTCTCCGGCATCGTCGGCATCGTGGCCGGCATCATGGCCTTCGCCTGGCCCGGGATCACCTCGCTCGCGCTGCTCTACCTCATCGCCTTCTGGGCCATCGTCTCCGGAATCTCCGAGATCGTGGCGGGCGTGCGGCTGCGCAAGTCCATCGAGAACGAGTGGATGTTCATCATCGCCGGCATCCTGTCGGTGATCTTCGGTGTGCTGCTCATCATCTGGCCCGGCGCCGGAATGCTGAGCCTCGTCTGGCTGATCGGCATTTTCGCGATCCTGTATGGAATCGCGATGATTGTGCTGTCACTTCGTTTGAAGAAGTTCACTCGCGGGGCAGGAATACCGTAAATTTTACGGATACGACCGGGTTCCCTGTATGGAACCTCCGGCCTGTCTCACGACATTGGAGAAGGCATGGACGTACACACCCGCCTTGCCCGTCACCTGCTCGTCGATGGCTACCGTCTCGTCCTCGATCTCGAACTCAGCCGCGGCTCCTGGTTGGTGGACGCCCGCAACGGCCGCCGCTACCTGGACTTCTACACCTTCTTCGCGTCCGCCCCGCTCGGTGTGAACCCGCCCTTCGACCCCGACTTCGCCGCACTGCTCGGCCAGGTCGCCCGGAACAAGCCCGCCAACCCCGACATCTACACCGAGCACCTGGCCGACTTCGTCGACACGTTCGTCCGCGTGCTCGGCGACCCGGAGCTGCCCCACCTGTTCTTCGTCGAGGGCGGCGCCCTGGCCGTGGAGAACGCGCTCAAGACCGCCTTCGACTGGAAGAGCCGGCGCAACGAGGCCGCCGGCCGCCCCCGCGACCTGGGCACCAAGGTCATGCACCTGACCCGCGCCTTCCACGGCCGCAGCGGCTACACGCTGAGCCTGACCAACACCGAGCCGGGCAAGACCGACCGCTTCCCCAAGTTCGACTGGCCGCGCATCGACGTGCCGGCCATCCACCTCGGCGACGTCGAGGCCGCCGAGGAACGCGCGCTGGCCCAGGCCAGGGCGGCCTTCGAACGTCACCCCCACGACATCGCCTGCTTCATCGCCGAGCCGATCCAGGGCGAGGGCGGCGACAACCACATGCGCGGCGAGTTCCTGCGCGCCATGCAGGCCCTGTGCCACGAGCACGACGCCCTGTTCGTCCTGGACGAGGTTCAGACCGGCGGCGGCACCACCGGCACGCCCTGGGCCTACCAGCAGCTCGGCCTGGCCCCCGACGTGGTGGCCTTCGCCAAGAAGGTGCAGGTCGGCGGGATCATGGCCGGCCGCAGGGTCGACCTGGTGGCCGACAACGTCTTCCAGCTCAGCGGCCGGATCAACTCCACCTGGGGCGGCGGCCTGGTGGACATGGTCCGCAGCCGCGGCCTGCTGGAGATCATCGAGCGCGACGGCCTGATCGCGCGGGCCGGCCGGCTCGGCGGCGTCCTGCTCGAACGGCTCACCAAGCTGGAGGCTGAGCACCCCGACACGGTCTCGGGCGTGCGCGGCAGGGGCCTGATGTGCGCCTTCGACCTGCCCGACCAGGCCGCCAGGGACGGCTACGTGACCCGGCTCAGGGAGGAGCACGGCGTGCTGGCGCTGCCCTGCGGGCCCCGGTCCGTCCGCCTGCGCCCGGCGCTGAACATCCCCGAGGCCGACCTCGAACACGGCCTGGGCGCGCTGTCGGCCGCGCTCTGAGCGCCGCTCACTCGGTGCTCACTCACTCGGTCGAGGCGATGCTGGTGGCGCTGCGGCGCGGACCGCCGTAGCGCCAGAAGAAGTTCAGCAGCACGCTGACCCGGTTGCGCCCGCCCAGCAGGTACGCCACGTGCACGAAGATCCAGGCCAGCCAGGCGGGCAGGCCGCGCATGGTCAGCCCGTTGCGCAGCTGCAGCACCGCCTCGGCCTTGCCGACCGTGGCCATGATCCCGGGGTCGCGGTAGGAGAAGCGGCTGAGCGGCCGTCCGTGCGCCGCGGCCAGGATCTGCCTGCCCACGTGCTTGCCCATCTGGATGGCCGGCTGGGCGAGCTGGGGCAGCGGGTCCGGCTGCCCGGCCAGGTCGCCGGCCACGAAGATCTCCGGATGGCCGGGCACGTTGAGCGCGTCGGTGAGCGTGATCCGGCCGCCCTTGCCCTGCGGCAGCCCCCAGTCGGTCACCTCCTTGGGCGCGGTGACGCCGAGGGCCCAGACGGTCACGTCGCTCGGCAGGCGCGTCCCGTCCTCCAGGATGACGGCGTCCGGCTGGACGCCCGCCACCGTGGCTCCCAGGCGCATCCGGACGCCCCTCCTGCGCAGCGCCTCGGCCGCCGCGTCCCGCAGCCGCGGCTTGTACGGCGCCAGCACGTAGTCGAACCGCTCGACCAGGGTGACGCTCGTCTGGTCGGGCCGGATCTCGGGATGCGTCAGCGGCACCGTACGGCGGCGCAGCTCGGCCAGCGTGCCCGCGGTCTCCACGCCGGTCGCGCCGCCGCCCACCACCACGACGTGGGCGCTCTCGCGCCGGCCCGCCGCGGTGTCCTCCAGGCAGTGCTGGAGATGCCGCCGCAGGTCGGCCGCGTCGCGCAGCGAGTAGATCGGCAGCGCGTTCTCCTCGGCGCCGGTCACGTGGACCCAGTTGGTGGTGACGCCGGTGGCGATCACCAGGTAGTCGTAGTCGAGGGTGGAGCCGTCGGCGAACTCCACCCGCCGGTCGTCCGGGTGCACCTTGCTCAGCGCGGCCCGGTGGGCGCGGACGTTCGGCCACTTCGCGGCGAACGTACGGATCGGGTAGGAGACGTCGGACGTGCCCATCCCCGCCGTGGCCACCTGGTAGAGCAGGGGCTGGAAGGTCGAGTAGGGGTTCCGGTCCACGAGCGTGACCAGGGCGCCGCCCTTGGCCAGTTCCCGCGTCGCGGCCAGGCCGGCGAAGCCCGCCCCCACGACGACGACGCGCGCTCTCCGCACCATGACCACGTCCCTTCCCGGATTGCGTTCCATGGTCCATATGGCACCCAGAGCATCGGTTAAACCATTTCTGCCGTAGACACCACCGGGAAGTGGGGAGATCCGGGGTAGGGCACCGGTATGTCTGAGCAAGTGACCACGATGGAACGCCTGGGCCGCCGGATAGCCGAACGTCGCGAATCGCTGAACCTGAGCCGGCAGGAGCTGGCCGACAGGTCCGGCGTGGCGGTCGGCTACGTCGCCTATCTGGAGGACCAGTCCGGCATCTCGGTGCGCGAGGCCCTGGCCCGCCTGGCCGAGGCGCTGGAGACCACCGTGGAGGGCCTGCTCGGGGAGGTGACCGAGCCCGCCGGCGCGGGGCCGGCCTCGGCGCACCCCACGCTGGTGCCGCTGGCGGAGGAGGAGTGCCTGCGCCTGCTGCGGCCCGGGGGAGTGGGCCGGATCGCCTTCGAGGGCCGCTACGGCCTGACCGTGCTGCCGGTGAACTTCCGGATGTCGGACGGGGCGATCGTGTTCCGCACCGCGGCGGGCGGCAGCACCGACGAGGACCTGAGCACGGGTGTGGAGGACGTCGAGTACAAGGTCGCGTTCGAGGTCGATCGCATAGAGGAGCTGACGCGGGGCGGCTGGAGCGTGCTCGTCCACGGCTCGCTGCACCACGTCACGACCGAGGACGAGCGGGCCGAGGCAGCGAGCACGGGCGTCGAGCCGTGGGCCGGCGGGCGGCGCCAGCACTACCTGAAGATCAGGCCCACCCGCCTGACCGGCCGCCGGATCACGACCGGCTGAACCCCCGCCGGGTCAGGAGCCGTCCTTCCTGAGCGACAACCACAGTCCGATGGCCGTGACCCGGGAGTCGACGCCGAGCTTGGCGTAGATCCGGTTGACGTGGTTCTTCACGGTCTTCTCGCTGAGGAACAGGCATTGGGCGATCTGGCCGTTGGACCGGCCCGAGGCGATCAGATCCATGACCTCGGCCTCGCGTTTGCTCAAGGACGTGATCACGCTGTCGAACGCTGCGTCGTCGACTCTCATCCGGCCTCCGGGGGCGCGCAGACGGTCTGATCGCCGATGGCCCCCGTGCTTCCGGCGTTAGCGGTAGACAGCGAGCATAACTCGCATTGTCCCGATTTGGGGGCGTTGTCGGGAGAAAACGACAACAGCCGGTCCCGAGGGACCGGCTGTGTGCTTGGGGTGAGTGAAGGGACTTGAACCCTCGACATCCAGGACCACAACCTGGCGCTCTGCCAACTGAGCTACACCCACCATGGCCGCCCGCTCCGTGACGGCACAGGAAAAGTGTAGCGGGGTTCGGGAGTCTTTACGCCATCCAATTAGCCGCTGACCCGCTCGGCGAGTTGCCGGGCAGTCGCCGAGTCGGGGCCGGGCTGCGCCACGAAGATCGCCGCGCGGTAGTAGCGCAGCTCCCTGATGCTCTCCTTGATGTCGGCGAGCGCGCGGTGTCCGCCCTGCTTCTCGGGGGCCGCGAAGTAGACCCGCGGGTACCAGCGGCGCACCAGCTCCTTGATCGACGACACGTCGACCATGCGGTAGTGGAGCCAGGCGTCGACCCCGGGCATGTCCCTGGCGATGAACGTGCGGTCGGTGCCGATCGAGTTGCCGCACAGCGGCGCCTTCTTCGGCTCCGGCACGTGCCGCCGGATGTAGTCGAGCACGAGCGACTCCGCCTCGGCCAGCGTGACGCCGCCCGGCAGCTCGGGCAGCAGGCCCGAGGCGGTGTGCATCTCGCGCACCACCTGCGACATCTGCTCCAGCGACTTCGGCGGCGGCTTGATGACCACGTCGACGCCTTCGTCGAGCTGATTGAGCTCGCTGTCGGTGATGACACAGGCCACCTCGACCAGCGCGTCGCGCCCCAGGTCGAGCCCGGTCATCTCGCAGTCGATCCAGACCAGCACGTCACTCATTCGATCTCCTCGCCCAGCGGCTCGGAGCAATCCGCCCGCTTGTTACCCCACCAGCCTAGTGCCCCCGCTTACGCGGGCTTGAGCGAGCCGAGAACCTTCGCCACCACGTCCGTGCCCAGATTGTCGGGAACGGAGATGTACAACAACGTCGGACGCTGCCCGGCCCCGCGGTCCATGAGCACGATCGCGGCGTTCTCCTTCTTCCACTTGTAGCCGTTCTTCTCCGCGACGGCGGTGAAGTCGAGCTGGAACTGCATGACCCACGCGTCATGGTCGCCGATCTTCGTGGCCTTGTTCTCGATGAGCTTGGTCGTGTGCTGCGGCTCGTAGAACTGGGTGCTGAACTGCATGAACAGCGCCTTGGCGGTGTCCTCCAGCGCCGCTGCGCCGGTGTAGGGGATGAGCGCGGCCAGCGGGCCGGCGTAGGCGTTGCCGATCCAGTCCTTGTCGCCCTCGTAGTTCTCCTGCGAGCTGGCCTGCACGCCGCTCGTCCACATCTGCTGGGAGGGGTCGGCGCCGTTGACGTCGCCGTACGCGGGCACCTTCCAGCCGTCGGGCGCCTGGTAGGACAGGCCGCTCCGCGAGTCGGTGATGCGGCCGTCCTTGGGCTGCGGCAGCTCGCCGCCCTGCGGGGGGAGCTCGGTCGGCGGCCCGGCGGAGGGCGGTTCGGCCGTCGGGAAGGGCTGCGGCTCCTCGGTGGTGGGCGAGGCGACCGGGGTGCCGCCGCCCCGGTTGAGGAAGAAGATCCCGGCGACCACGATCAGCGCGACCACGACCAGCGCGGCCAGGCCGCCGAACACCCACGGCAGCGGGTTGCCCTGCTTGGGCGGCGGCGCCTGGCCGGGGCCGGGCAGCGGACCGCCGGCCCACTGTGTGGGCTGCTGTGTGGGCTGCTGCGTGGGCTGCTGCGCAGGCTGCTGGCCGAAGGCGGGCAGCTGGCGGGTGGGCTGCCCGTAGGCGGGCAGGCCCTGGGCGGGCTGACCGCCGTAGGGGGGCTGACCCTGCGTGGGCTGCTGGTCGGCGGGCGGCCCGTAGGGCGGCTGGCCGGCGGAGGGCCGGCCGTACTGGAGCGTGGGGTTCGCCGGGGTGGCCGACCAGTCGGGGGACGACTGGGGCTGCGGCCCCGGGCCCGGCCCCGGGCCCGGCTGCGGCCCGGAGGACGGCTGCTGCGGCTGAGGCTGCCGCTCCTGCGCGTGGGTGGCGTCCGTCCATTGGTTGCCGTCCCACCAGCGGAGCTGCGGCTCTCCGTACGGGTCGGGGTACCAGCCCGCGGGGGTCTGCGTGGTCATGCCCGTCAGATTAGTAAGAACCGCTTTGTTGCGCATTCAGGGAAGGTCAGCACTTGTAGGTGAAGCTCGCCTTGTCGGTACGCGCCGGGCCCGGCGACAGCACCTTCAGCGTGGCCGTGGCCTTGACGTTGCTCTTGCCCGACAACGTCCAGCGCAGCGGCACCGAGTAGGACGTCTTGTCGGCGCTCGTGCGCAGGCTGCCCTTGACGACCTCCTTGTCCAGGTTCTTGCGCCACTCGTAGCGGATCTCGCCCACGCCGCCGTTGGTGACCACCGTCCCGGTCAGGACGATCGCGCCGTCGCAGCCCAGCGTCTTCTTCGGCGCCACCACGTCGATCGACCGCACCGCCAGCTCGGGGGCGTCTGTCAGCCTGAACCAGGCCACGATCGCGCCCGCCATGACGACCGCGAAGAGCGCCGTGGACAGGATCGTGCGCCGCCGCCGTCGTCGCGACACCTTGGCCACCCGGCCCTGGGACCGCTTCTCCGGCCGGTGGACGGTCGCGGCGCCGTCGCGTCCCTCGCGCCAGATGCGTTCGGCCGTCGTCTCGGGCTGCCGCACGGTGCCGGCACCGGCTCCCGGGCCGCCCACCCCCGGGCCGAACTGCAGGCGCGGCGGCGACCCCGACGCCGGCACGTGCAGCAGCGTGACGATGTCGCCCTCGTCCTGGGGCGCCGGCGGCGGCTGCGCGGCGAACGACGGCGGCTGCGCGAACGCCGACCGGCCGCGCGCCGCCCGCGCCAGCGCGTCCCGGCTGATCAGGCCGCCGGGCAGCGCCGCGCGTTCCTGGCTCAGCATGGCGCGGGCCGGTTCGAGGCCGAGCGTGGTGGCCGTGCCGGCGGCCCGTTCGAACAGGCCGGCGGCCCGCGGCGCGGTCTGCGTAAAGGACGCGGCCAGCCCGCGGGCCAGCGACGCCCAGCCCGCCGCGTCCCGCTCACGCGGCGAGACCTGGCCGCGGATCGCGTCGGACAAGCCGCGCTCCGACAGCAGCGCGGCCCCCTCGGCGGTGATCACCACCGTGCCCGGGTGGACCGAGCCGTGCGTGACCCCGGCGGCGTGCAGCGCGAGCAGCGTCTGCGCGGTCTCCGTCAGCACCGACGCCGCCCCCGCCGGATCGACGGGCGCGCCGGCGAGCAGGTCGGCCAGCGTGGGGCTGACCGCCTGCGCGGTGAGCAGCCACACCTGGTCGCCCGCCGCGACCACGTCGGCCACCGGGATCAGCCCGCCCATGCCGCCCAGCACGAGGTGCTGGTCGGTCATGACCGTGTTCACCACGCGCTCCCGGACGCCGGGCAGGCCGATGACCCGCGGGTCGAACAGCAGCGCCCCGGCCCTGCGGCCGTCCGGCGAGATGGCGTCGATCCAGTTGCCGAGCTCGGTCATCCACGTGTGCTCGGTCAGCCGGAATCCGGCGATACCGTTCCTGTGGTTGTCCATCCCCCTTGCCCCCCGGCGCGTCTAGCGCTGCTTTCTGTGGCGTCCTGTCATGCGACGTTTCACCGCAAGTGTGACCGGAACCGCGCCGGACGTCATCAGGCCGAGCGCGAGGAGTCCGGCCTGCGCCTTGCCCACCGTGTCCAGGGTGGGCGTCTGGGTGCCGCCGCCCTCGCCGCCGCTCGGCGTCCCGGTCGGACTGGGCTCCTCCGTCTCCGAAGGCGGCGGGCTGCTCGGGGGCGTCCTGGTCGGCGGCGTCCTGGTGGGCGGGGCGGAGGTCTGGGTGGGCGTGGGAGCGGCCGAGGTGGGCTTGCTGCCGTCGCTGGTCGTGCTGTTCTTGCCGGTGATGTCCGGCTCGGGGGAGTCGGTCGGGGTCGGCTTCGGCGTCCTGACCGGCCGTCTGGTCGGCTTCCGCGTCGGTGTCGGCGTGGGCGTCCTGGACGGCGAGGCCGTCGCCGCCGCCGTCGCCGTCGGCAGGACGGGCGGCGGGGTCGAGACGGCCGGGTCCGCGGAGGTCGGCGTCGGGTCCGGCTCCGGCGTGGTCTCCTCGGGCGTCGCGGTCGGCTCCTCCTCCGTGGGCTCCTCGTCGATCACCGGGTCGGTCGCGCTGGGCGTGACCTCGCTCGTCTGGGCCCGCAGCACCGGCTCGTCGGAGGAGGAGTTGACCAGGATCACGCCCACGGCCACCACCACGCCCACGGCGACCGCGCCGATCGCGATCTTGGCCGAGAGCTTGCTCAGCAGGCGGGCGGGGTCGGGGAAGCGGGTCTCGGTGAGCGCGGTGTGCGTCTCGGCGGCATCGTGCAGGGGGCTCGGGAACAGCAGGATCAGCAGGCCGGCGAGCGCGGCCAGGCGGCGGCGTCCGCGCTCCTCCCAGTCGGCGCCGTACGCCTCGGCCGCGATGGCCTCCAGCTCGGTCAGGAACGCCTCGGCGGACGGCGGCCGTTCGCCCGGCTGCTTGGCCAGGCCGCGTTCGACCAGGCTCTGGAGCGCCGTGGGCACTTCTTCGACGGGCGGCGGCGCGCTCTGGTGCTGACGGGCGAGCGCGGCGATGTTGGACGCACGGAAGGGCCGGGTGCCGGTCAGGCACTCGAAGAACACGACCGTGGCGGCGTAGACGTCGGTCGCCGGCCCGGCGGCCCCGCCCGCCCACTGCTCGGGCGCCATGTACGGCGGCGTGCCCGCGGCGCTGGCCCCCTCGCCGGCCCGGACCGCGATGCCGAAGTCCACCAGCTTGCTGACCCCGTCGCCCTGGACCATCACGTTCTCGGGCTTGAAGTCGCGGTGGACGACGCCGATCGCGTGCGCGGCGGCCAGCCCCTGGAGCGAGCCCTTGAGCACGACCAGCGCCGCCTCGGCCCCGGTCGGCCCCTCGGAGCGCAGGATCTCGCGCAGCGAGACGCCGTTGACCAGCTCCATGACGATCGCCGCGCCCTGCCCCGACTCGACGTAGTCGATCAGGCGCGCGTGGTGCGAGCTCTGCAGGGTGCCGAGCAGCCGGGCCTCGTGCCGGAACCTGGCCACGAAGCCCATGTCGGACCTGAGCTCGTCGTTCAGGTATTTGATGGCGACTTCCACGCCGTCGTGGTCACGCGTGGCAAGGACCACCCGGCCGGCGGCACCGCTGCCCAGTTCCCGGACTTCGGTGTAGCCGGGGACCCCCCACTGCCCTTCGCCGTACATAAACGGTCTCCTCTGGAGTCATTCGGGCCCCCACCCGCATCAAACGCTGCGTAGCTTAACCAGAGGGAAGGGCTTTCCCACCACCGATATGCCGATATGGCCAAATTTGCGAGGTTAGTCCACCGTGCCGGGCTTATCGGATTGCGGGGATTCCTGCGGTTTGGGCGTTTCCTGTGGTTTTGGGGTTTCTTCGGGCTTGGGTGTCTCTCTGGGGCATTCTGGGGTTTTTCCGCTCGCCCGGTCCGGGCCGCCGGCCGCCTCCGGCGTCGTGGACGCCGTGACGGTCCAGGTGGTGCCGCACGGGACGGTCCTGAGCGCCCGGCTCACCGTCCTGGTGTACGCGGTGTCGCCGGACAGCGTGAGCCGCTCCGAGCCGGCCGGCTCGCCGCCGAGCAGGAACCCCACGTCCAGCGTCACCGGCCGGTCGTCGGCGGTGACCACCGAGACGGTCGCCACCAGGCCGCCCTCGCCCGGCCCGGCCCTGACGATCGAGACCCGTCGCACGGCGGGCGGGCAGGTGACCTCGACCCGGGCGGTCCGGACGCGGTCGGCGGCGCGGACCCGTACCGACAGGGTGGAGCCGCAGGGGCGCACGCGGAAGGCGTGGGTGAAGACGCGGGAGTAGGAGGTCCGGCCGGACAGGCTCGCCGTACGGGCGCCGACGGTCTCGCCGTCCACCGCGAACGCGGCCTCGACCGGGAGCTCGCCGGTGCCGTCGGCGGTCACGGCGACCCGGGCGCGCGCGGTCAGCCCCGGCGCGTCGGGCATCGCCAGCGAGACGAACAGCCCGTTCACCCGCGTCGGGCAGGCCGGCACCGGCGCCGAGGAGGACCGGGCGCCGCCCGGCGCGGCGGGGGAGGTGACGACGGTCAGCGTGACGGTCCCGCCGCACGGCCGTTCGCCGAGGTCCCAGGTGAAGGCGCGGGTGTAGGACGTCGCGCCGCTCAGCCGCAGGCGCTGGACGTGGCCCTCGCCGCCCGGCGCGGTCCACGTCCCGGTGGCGGTGACGGGGGAGCCCCCGGCGGTCCGGACGGTGACGGAGGCGCGCGCGAGGCCGTCGCCGTCGACCGTGACGTCACCCACGCTCACCCCGAGAACGGTCGCGACGGGCGTCGGCGTCGGGGTGGGGGTCGGCTTGGGCGTCGGCGTGGGCGTCGGTGTGGGGGACGGCGTCGGCGTCCGGGTGGGCGTCACCGGCGGCTTCGGCGTGGCGGTCCTGGTCGGCTTCCTCGTGGGCCCGGCCGTCGGAGTGCGCGGCGCCCGGGTGGTGACGGGCGGCCTGGAGGTCGTCGGCGGCGGCAGCAGCTCGGGCGAGGACGCCGGCGACGGCGGCCCCTCGGGAGAGGTCCGCGGCGTCGCCCCGGGCGTGCTCGGCGGCGCGAGCACGGCCTCGGCCGTGCTCGGCGGCGCGGTCACCGCCTCCGTCGTGGCCGGCGGCACCGCGGCGGCCGCGCCGACCGGCTGCTCGGCAGGCTGCCGCCGGGCGGCGAGCGCGACCACCACCGCCACCGTCACCACCGCCACCAGGGCGGTGCCCATGCCCACCCGCACCGCGTTGGACCGCAGGCCGCGGAAGACCGTCCTGGCCAGGGACGTGGTGACCTCGGGGGTGGGCTGGGGCGGGGCCGGCAGGAGCAGCGCGAGCAGGGCGACCAGCGCGGCCAGGCGCCGTCTGCCCCGCTCCTCCCAGTCCTCGCCGTACGCGGCCCGCGCCGTGGCCTCCAGCTCCTCGACGAAGGCCAGGGCGCTCGGCGGCCGGTCCCGCGGCTCCTTGGCCAGGCCGCGCCGGACGAGCTCCTGGACCGGCTCGGGCGCGTCGTGGAAGGGCACCGGCGCGTGCACGTGCTGGTAGCCGAGCACGCTGGGCTCGGTGGACCGGTACGGCCGGTGCCCGGTCAGGCACTCGAAGAAGACCGCGGTGGCCGCGTACACGTCGGTCGCCGGCGAGGCGGGCCGGCCGGCCCACAACTCCGGCGCCATGTACGGCGGCGTCCCCTCCGGATGCGTGGCCGTGCCCTGCGGCACCGCGACGCCGAAGTCCACGAGCTTGCTCATCCCGTCGTCGCGGACGAGCACGTTCTCGGGCTTGTAGTCCTTGTGCACGACCCCGGACGCGTGGGCCCTGGCCAGGCCCAGCAGCGAGCCCTTCAGCACGACCAGCGCCGCCTCGGGCTCGGTCGTGCCGTTCTCACGCAGCAGGGCGCGCAGCGAGACGCCGTTGACCAGCTCCATCACGATGCAGGCGCCGTTCGGCTCCTGGATGTACTCCCACATCGTGGCGATGTTCGGGTCGCGCAGCGAGGTCAGCACCCGCGCCTCGGCCTGGAAGCGGGACAGGGCGGCGGGGTCGCGCAGCAGCGCCTCGGAGAGGTACTTGATCGCGACCTTCACGCCCGTCTCGTCGTGCACGCCCAGCACGACGCGCCCGCTCGCGCCCGCGCCGAGCTGTCTGATCTCCGTGTAACCGGGAGCACTCCACTCCATCGCCCTCTCCCATCAGGAGCCGGCCCACCTGATGAGACGCGTGATCAAGGAGTCGGGTTTGCCAGGTGGTTCCGGATTCATGGAACTACTCCCGACGGAGGATGTGAACCGGTATATCGATACCTTCTGGAAGTGCCGGATCCGGTTGCGGTTCGCCCCAGGTCGTGACCAGCGGATGCACCCCGGCCCAGACCGGCAGCGCGTAGTCCTCCTCCTCGTCCTCCGGCGCCCCGCTGCGGATCTTGACCGACGCCTCGGCCAGCGACAGGGCCAGCACGGCGGTGGCGGCCAGCTCCTTGCGCGTGGGCGGCCGGACGTAGTCCCACTGGCCGGGGGCGAGCTGCTCGGTGAGCGCCCGCAGGGCCGCCAGCCGCTCGTCGGGGTCGCTCACCAGCCGGGCCCGGCCGTAGACGATCGCCGAACGGTAGTTGACGGAGTGGTTGAAGACCGAGCGGGCCAGCACGATGCCGTCCAGGTGGGTGACCGTGACGCAGACCTCGGCGCCGTCGCCGGCCCGCAGCGAGCGCGCGCCGGTGGAGCCGTGCAGGTAGAGCGTGTCGCCGATCCGTCCGTAGCCGGTGGGCACGACCATGGGATGGCCGTCGGCCACCACGCCGAGGTGGCAGACGAGCCCGCTGTCGAGCACGTCGTAGAGATCGTTCCGGTCGGTGCTGCCGCGGTGCTTCTCTCGGCCGAGAGCCGTGCGCGGGGTGGAGGAGAGCATGATTCGACGCTAATCGCGAAGTGGACCTATCCTGTAGGGCCACTAACCGACCCTTCCTAGAGACCACTTTCGTGCGCACCCACATTGACCTGCCGGTATCCCTGTCCCGTGACTCGGCCGTCCCGCTGACCACCCAGCTCGCCGGCTGGCTGCGGCACGCCATGATGGGCGGCGCGCTCGCGCCGGGCGAGCGGCTGCCGTCCACGCGGGCGCTGGCCGACCAGCTCAAGGTGAGCCGGACGGTCGTCACCGAGGCGTACCAGCAGCTCTACGCCGAGGGCTGGCTGGAGGGGCGCCACGGGTCCGGCACGTTCGTGGCGGCCATGGAGTCGCACGTCCCGCCGCGCGAGAGCCCGTACGAGCCGGCGCCGCCCGCCCGCCGTCCCGAGGGCGAGTGGATCGACCTGCGCCCCGGGGACCCCTGGGTGCGCGACTACGACCGGGCCGCCTGGAAGCGGGCCTGGCGCAGGGCCGGCGAGCTGCCGCCCGGCGACTCGCCCGACCTGCACGGCCTGCCGCGCCTGCGCGAGCTGCTCGCCGACCACCTGCGCAGGGCCAGGGGCATGGCCGTCGGCCCCGAGAACGTGCTGGTCACCAGGGGCACCGGCAACGGGCTCGACCTGTGCGCGCTGGCCCTGCTGGCCGGCGGCGGACGGGCGGGCGTCGAGGACCCGGGCTACCACGTGGCCCGCACGGTGTTCGCGGCCAGGGGCGCCGAGGTCGTGCCCTGCCCGGTGGACGAGGACGGCGTGATCGTCGACGACCTGCCCCGCGACCTGCGCGTCCTCTACACCACCCCGGCCCACCAGTACCCGCTGGGCGGCCGGCTGCCGATCCCGCGCCGGGAACGCCTGCTGTCCTGGGCCAGGAGCACCGGCGCCACGATCGTCGAGGACGACTACGACGCCGAGTTCCGCTACGACGTCGCCCCCCTGCCCGCCCTCTACGGCCTCGACCCCACCCGCGTGGTGCTGCTGGGCTCGCTGTCCAAGACCCTGGCCCCCGACGTCGGCGTCGGCTGGCTGGTCGGCACGCCCGACCTGGTGAGCCGGATCGCCGCCCTCCGGGGCGCGGTCTCCGACCGCACCAGCGGACCGGTCCAGCAGGCCGTCGCCACCCTGCTGGAACGCGGCGACCTCGACCGCCATCTGCGCAGGATGCGCCTGGAGTACGCCCGCCGCCGGGCCGCCGTCGTGGAGATCCTCGGCCCGGTCTGCCGCCTGCGCGGCGACACCGCCGGGCTGCACGTGCTGGCCGAGCTGCCGGCGGGCGACGTCCAGGAGGTCGTGGAGCGGGCCAGGGAACGCGGCGTGCTGCTCGACCCCGCCGACCGGCACCACCACGACCGCGCCCGCCTGCACGGCCTGGTCCTCGGCTACGGCTCGGCCTCGCTCAGGGACGTCCGGCGCGGCTGCGCGGTGCTGGCCGGGCTGATCCGGGATGCTCAGACCGGATTGAGTATCTGAGCGCTGGCGCCCGCCGGGCCGCCGCCCGCAGGGTGACGGTCATGAAACCCTGGCTCCTGCCGGCCTCGCTGATCGTCACGGCGGTCACCGCGTGGCTCGTCCTGTACGCGGGCGTGCCCCTGTCCACCCTCCTGTCGCTGGGCCTGGGCGCGATCTGCCTGGTCTGGCTGGTCGTCCTGCTGACCTTCCCGTGGAACCTGTCCTTCGCCGCCCGGCAGGTGGTGCGCGACATCGCGGTCTCCCGCGAGGCCGGCATCGACGTCCCGGCCCGCGGCGAGGAGGAGGCCAGGACGATCGCCCGCCGCATGCTCGTCCTCGCGGTCGCCGGGCACGTGGTCTCGGCCGTCGTGGTCGCGGTGGTCACGTTCTTCTCCGGGCGGCAGATCGGCTACTACTTCGCCGGGTTCTACCTGCTGGCCACCGCGTTCCGCCCGGCCGGGGCCTACGTCGGGCACCTGCGCGAGCGGGTCAGGACGCTGGGACGCGAGGTCCGCTACCCGCGCCTCGACGTGATCGCGCTGCGCGACCAGGTCGAGGCGCTGTCCGCCGCCGCCGAGCGGCTCACCCGGCAGGCCGGGGAGATCGGCGGCGAGCTCGCGGCCACCAGGGCCGGCCTGGAACGGGCCGACCACGACCTGGACCGCCGGATCACGCTGATGGCCCGCCGCTTCGAGGAGACCGTGGACGGCCTCAACGACAACCAGGAGATCATCACCGGGCTGCGCGCGTTCCTCAGACTGCTTCGCGCGGACCCCGCGTAGGCGGCTCCAGACCGCGCAGGACGGGCAGCGAGCGGGCCGCGTACAGCGGGTCCACGGGCAGCACGTGCCGGGCCCACCAGCGCGCCGGGCCCGGGTCCGGCGAGGCGTCGGTGAAGCCGAGGGCGTACTCGTCGTACGGCGGGTCGTACAGGTAGCCGGTGGCCACCCCGCGGCGCTCCAGCTCGGCGACGGCCGCGTCCCTGTCGCGCACCAGCAGCGGGACGCGGAACAGCGGCTGGTCCAGGTTGGCCGGCACGGCGGGCGCCACCGTGGGCAGCTCGGCCAGCCGGGCGATCCCGGCCAGCCGCCGCGCCCGCTCGCCGGGCACCTTGGCCAGGCGCCTGGACTGGTACCAGCGGACCAGCCGGCCCCGCCGGGCGCGGTAGGCCGCCAGGTCGGCGCGTACCCACGGGTCGAACGGCGGCAGCGCGGGCACCTGCTTGAGCGCCAGCTCCAGCGCGTCGGGCTCCAGGGCGATGCGGTAGCCCTCGCGCTCCTCCTGCATGCCGAGGGCCCGCATGAGCGCGAGCGCCGGACGGACGAGGTCGAGCCTGAGCGCCGCCTGCCGGGCCATGGAGGTGGCCACGCTGAACAGGTCGGTGCGCAGCGCGCCGGGGACGAGCAGCTCGTCACGGGCGCGTTCGAGCGCTTCGAGGTCGGCGCGGTCGCTCACCGCGAGCACGCCGCCCGAGCCCGCGCCCGGATGTTTGGACAGGCTGAAGACCCCCGCCTGCCCGAACGTGCCCAGCGGGCGTCCGCCGGAAGTGGTCTCCAGGGCGTGCGCCACGTCCTCGATCAGGATCTTTCCCGTGAAGGCGGACACCTGGTCGGGCAGGCCGTACAGGTTCGTCGTCAGGACGGCGTCCACCGTGGACAGGTCGACCCGGGAGACGTCGATGTTGCCGTCACGCGGGGACAGCGGCGCGATCACCGGGCGCAGACCGGCCGCCAGCACGAGGAAGAGGATCTCGTCGGCCGAGACCGGCGACATGAGCAGCCGCTGACCCGGCAGGCACCAGTGGCGCAGCGCGAGGTAGAGGCCGAGGCGGTTGGATGGGAGCCACAGGCAGTGCCGCCCGGTGCGCTCCGCGATGAGTCTCACCCTTGTAGGACGGTACGCAGTCGCCCGAAAGTTTTCAACGCTTTGTCCGCGGTCTTGAGCAGCAGCGGATTGGCCATCACCGTGGCGCGCGTCTTGCGCACCGGCACCCGCATCATCCAGTGGACCCCGGCCGCCACTCCGGCCCTGGCCACGCGGCCCTCGGCCACCTCCAGCTCGCCGTTCTTGAGCTTCTCCTTGTACTCCTTCTCGCCCCGGCCCATGTCGATCACCTGGACGCCCGACGCGGCGGCCGCCTCGGCCATCGCCAGGTGGTGGATGAGCCCGGGGGAGTACTTGGCGTAGGCGGTGTCGTAGGCCGGGAACCAGCCGGCCAGCGTCGTGCGGGTGCGCACCCCGAAGTGCCCGGCCACCGGCACGTCGTCGACGTAGACCATGTCGAGGACGCCGGCGAAGCTGTCGGACCGGGTGGCGAGCAGCCGCTCGACCAGCTCGACGATCCACCGCTGGGAGAACCGGTCGGTGCGCCCGGTACGCCGGTACTGGTCGGTCTTCCAGCCGAGCAGCGTGTGCAGCGGCCCGGTTTCGGTGATCGCGTAGTCGTGGCGCAGCGGCCCCGACTCGCGCTGCAGCTTGCGGGACTTGGCCAGGGTCGACTTGTACGTCTTGCCGGACCGGGCGCGCAACGTCTCGGTGTAGGGGCCCCAGCCGTCGCGCAGGTCGATGATCGGCGAGGGGTGCGTGGTGTACCGCCCGTCGAGCAGCGGCTGGCCGGAGACCAGGTGGTCGTACTCGTAGACCGACAGCCCGCAGTCCTTGATCAACCGGCGCGGGTCGAGGTCGAGGCCCTTGGCGTGAACCAGGCCCTGCGCGTCGGTCAGCCCCGCGGCGACCGGCTTGCCGATGCCCAGCGGATGGCGTTCGAAGGGGAAGAAGCCGACGATGTCCGGCCCGTCGTACAGGACGGCCACCCGGACCAGGTCGCGGAGTTCGCCCACCGTGACCGTGAACTCCGGGGACAGGAAGGGGTTGTCGAAGGCGGCGTCGGACTCCTGCAGGGCGCGCCATCGGCTGAGCTCGGGCTGTCCCAGATCGCGAGGGTGGGCAACGGTGACGCGCATGGGCTCCTACTGTCGGCTTACCACAACCTGACCAGCATGCGGTCAGAGGTGTAGGGCCAGGTTAAAGGATGGGCGTCCATGCCTGGGATGTGCCGGGCCTACTGTTATGCAACTCTCAGCTGGCATTCAGGACCGAGTGGCGTTCTAATGTGTGTCCATGACCGTACCAGGGATCGACTGGCCGCGGCTGGTCTCGTGGCTGGGCAGGAACGTGCCGGACGCCGGGGAGCCGCTGTCCGTCTCGCTGATCTCCGGAGGCAGGTCGAACCTGACCTACCTGGTGGAGGCGCGCGAGCGCCGGCTGGTGCTGCGCAGGCCGCCGCTGGGTCACGTGCTGCCCACCGCCCACGACATGCGGCGGGAGTGGCGGGTCATCTCGGCGCTGGCGCCGACGCCCGTCCCGGTGCCCGAGCCCGTCGCCTTCTGCGCCGACGAGGAGGTGGTCGGGGCGCCGTTCTATGTCATGGGGTACGTGCCCGGCGCCGCCGTCCAGACCAAGGACGAGCTGGGGCAGCCGACGCCCGCCCAGACGCGGCGGCTGTCGGAGCGGCTGGCCGAGGTGCTGGCCGCCATCCACGCCGTGGACTACCGCGAGGTGGGGCTCGGCGACTTCGGCCGTCCGGAGGGGTACCTGGCCCGGCAGCTCGACCGGTGGTGCCAGCAGTGGGAACGGTCGAAGACCGCCGACCTGCCCGACTACGACAGCCTCGTACGGCGGCTGCGCGAGCGGCTGCCCGCCGCGTCCGACAGCACCCTGGTGCACGGCGACTACCGGCTGGACAACACCCTGGTGCGCCTGGCGCCGCCGCCGGCCGAGATCGAGATCATGGCCGTGGTCGACTGGGAGATGTCCACGCTCGGCGACCCGCTGGCCGACCTGGGGCTCACGCTGACGTACTGGCACGACCGCGGGGACGACGAACGGGCCCGCATCCCCGTGTCCGGCGACGTGACGGTGGCGCCGGGGTTCATGAACGCCGCCGAGTTCGCCGCCCACTACGGGAAGGTCTCCGGCCGCGACATCTCGGACCTCGGGTTCTACGTGGCCTTCGGCAACTTCAAGCTGGCGGTGATCGTGGAGGGCATCCACGCCCGCTTCAAGCAGGGTAAGACCGTGGGGGAGGGGTTCGACCGCATCGGCGCGGCCGTGCCGACGCTGATCTCCCGCGCCCATCGCATGCTCGACCAGCCCTGACCCCGCCCCTGACCCCGCAAGGAGCCCCATGAGCACAGTTGCACTCATCACCGGAGCGGCCAGCGGCATCGGCGCCGCGGTGGCCCGGCGGCTGTCGTCGGGCGGCGCGAAGTGCGTACTCGTCGACCGCGACGGCGAGGGCGTCGAGCGGGTGGCCAAGGAGGTCGAGGGCGCGTGGCTGGCCGCCGACGTCAGCACCGAGGAAGCCTCCCTGGAGGCCGTCGCGCTCGCCGAGCAGCGGTACGGCCGCCTCGACCTGGTGCACCTCAACGCCGGCATCTCCGGAGGCGTCGACCTGGCGAACTTCGACCTGGAGCGATACCGCGCGATCGTCGGCGTGAACGTGGACGGCGTCGTCTTCGGCGTGCGCGCCAGTGTGCCGCTGCTGGCCAGGTCGGGCGGCGGCGCGATCGTGGCCACGTCCTCGCTGGCCGGGCTGGTGGCCTTCTCCGGCGACCCGATCTACACCATGACCAAGCACGCCGTCGTCGGCCTGGTCCGGGCGCTGGCCGAGCCGCTGTCCCAGCAGAACATCCGGATCAACGCCGTCTGCCCCGGATTCACCGACACTCCGCTGGTGGCCGCCGCGCGGGAGATGTTCGTCGACGCCGGATTCCCGCTGCTCACGGCCGAGGACGTCGCCGCCGCCGTCGAGTCCGCCTTCTACACCGAGACGCCGGGCACCCTGCTCGTCGTGCAGCCGGGCAGGCAGCCGGTGCCGTACCGTTACTCGGGGGTTCCCGGGCCCGCGGGCGGTCAGCGCCCACCCGCTTCCGATTGACAGCAAGTCTGCTGCAAGCGGAACGATTACCGTCATAAGGGCCGGGCACTGCCTGGCCCTTGTACGTTGCGTGATGGTAAGGAGCGTTCCGTGATTCCCACCGAGGGCAGACACGCGCGCAAACGGTCGCCATGGCCGATCGCCCTGGGGGCCGGCGTCCTCGCGGTCGTGCTCGTCGTCGGCATCATGGTCTACGCCGGCACGCGGTCGAGCTCCCGTGAGGGCTTCAGGGGCGGCGAGGTGGCCGAGGTCGGGCCCACCCAGGCGCCGCCGCGGCTCGAACAGCCGCCCGTGCTCCACGACTGGCCCCGGTGGGGCGTCACGCACACGCAATACAGCACCGAGACCGAGCCGCGCCCGGTCGTCGAACAGGCCAGGGGCCTGCTCGGACGGGTGCCGATGCTGCAGAACCAGCACATCATGGGCTGGGGCGTGGGCAACCCCGAGCCGAGCCCCGGCCAGTTCAGCTTCCGCGACCTCGACCGGCGGCTGACGTTCATGGCGTCGTCGCGGGCGGTGCCGGTGATCACCCTGTGCTGCGCGCCCGACTGGATGAAGGGCGGGCAGCCCGGACGTACCGACTGGAGCAAGAACCACACCGTCGCCCCCAAGCCGGAGCACTTCGACGACTACGCCAAGCTGGCCGCGCGGGTGGCCCGGCAGTACCCGACCGTCAAGTACTACATGGTGTGGAACGAGTTCAAGGGCTTCTGGGACCCCTCCACCAACCGCTGGGACGCCGAGGGGTACACCCAGCTCTACAACAAGGTCTACACGGCGTTGAAGAAGGTCGACCCGCAGATCAAGGTGGGCGGGCCGTACATGCCGATCGAGAGCGGCTCGGGCGGCGGGCCGTCCGAGCTGAAGGGCCCGTGGGGGACCGTCGACCAGCGGGCGCTCGACGCCATCGAGTACTGGATCGAGCACAAGAAGGGCGCCGACTTCATCGTCGTGGACGGCGCCTCGATGACGACCGACAAGGGGAACGTCCCCGACGACTTCGGCGCGCTCGGCAAGTTCGGCGCGATCACGAAGTGGCTGCGGGAGAAGAGCGACGACCTGCCCGTCTGGTGGGCCGAATGGTACGTCGAGCCGGAGAACTCGGGCTGGAGCGAGGAGCGGCGCACGGCCGTGCAGGCGGCGGCGATGATGGAGTTCGCCAGGAGCGGCGTCACCACCGCCCTGTACTGGAACCCGCAGGTGAAGGGGACGGGCCAGTGCGACGGCTGCCTCTGGGCGCCCGGGCGGGGGGACGAGATGCCGATGGCGGGGCTGCTGAGCGGGTTCACCCGGTGGTTCCCGGCGGGGGCGCGGCTCGACAGCGCGGTGACGTCGTCCGACCCGAAGGTGCAGGTGCTGGCGCAGGAGCAGCAGGTCGTCATGGTGAACACGTCCGACCGGGAGGTGACGGCCACGGTGGACGGCAAGGCGGTGACGCTGGGGGCGTACGAGATCAAGTGGGCGGGAAGAGGCGGCGCCTGACGGCACCGGCGCCTGCGGCGCTTGGGGTTTGCAAGCCCGGCGCCTTCGGCGCCCCTAGCCCGCCCAGCCCGTTGCCTGGTTACCGGGTGGGCCTGCTGGAGCCCACCCAGGTGGGGGCGCCTCCGGCGCTTGGGGTTAGCAAGCCCGGCGCCTTCGGCGCCCATGGCCCACCCAGCCCGTTGCCTGGTTACCGGGTGGGCCTGCTGGAGCCCGCCCTGGTGGGGGCGCCTCCGGCGCTGATGGTTGCCACCTCTGGAAGGCGTCTTCGGCATCCCCTGAAAGGCGCCTTCGGCGTCCCTGGAAGGACGCCTCCAGAACCCCCGGTTGCTGCGTCGCTGCTCGGTCACCGGCGAAGGACCGCGTGCCGCCCGCGCCCCGGCTCCTGAAGCTCGCCGCCGGCCTCCCGCACCGACACCGCAGCACCGCCACCTCCCCGTCGAACACCCACACGAGCCCCTGGCATCCGCCTCACCCACCTCCACCGACCTCCCCCAAGCCTGCCCCGCCCCCCCCCGGCGACTCCCGACACCCGATCCCGCACCCAGGCCCGCCCTCCCAACCACCCCCGGCTCAACGCCTCCAGGACCCGTCCCCGGGGCAGCCGCCCGGCACGGTCCACCGCTTCACCGATCCGGACGCCCATGAACGTAGAGTGGTGCTCCATAAGCTGAAAGTGACCGACTTGTGACGCCGGGGACCGTGATGACCGACAGCAACGCCGAGCCGCCCATCGTGCACATCCTCGACCCGATGAGCGCGGCCTACGACGCCGCCTTCGCCACCTTCCTGGCCCACACCGACCAGAAGATCCGGGCCCGCGAAGAGCTGGCCCGGGTCGTGGGACGGCTGCCCCACCGCCGTACGTTCATCGACGCCGGTGCGGGGACGGGCGAGACCACCGCGTGGCTGGCCCCCAGGTTCGACCGGACGATCGCCATCGAGCCGAACGAGCACCTGCGGGCGGAGCTGGCCCGCCGGTGTCCCGAGGCCACGATCCTCGGTCAGGACATCGCCACCGCCGACCCGGAGGAGACCGCCGACCTGGTGTTGTGCGCGCACGTCCTGTACTACCTGCCGCAGCAGTCCTGGCTGCGCCAGCTCCAGAGGCTGGCCTCCTGGACGGCCGAGGGCGGCTTCACCGTGGTCGTCATGCAGAACCCCGACAGCGACTGCATGCGCCTGCTGCGCCGCTTCACCGGCCACCGCTACGACCTGGACGCCCTCGGGCGCGCCTTCGCCGCCACCGCGGGCACCGAGTGGGAGATCGGCATCAGCACCGACCCGGCCTCGGTGACCATGCCCGACCTGGAAACCGCCCTGGCGGTCGCGCAGTTCATGCTGAACGTCGTCCCGTTGTCGCAGCCGCCCGCCATGGACGAGGTCGCCGCCTACCTCCAGGAACACTTCCGCACCCCCGACGGCTACCGCCTGAGCTGCGACCAGGACTTCCTGGAACTCCAGCGCAACGGCCCAGACGCCTGACAACAGGCAACCCGCCCGGACCGCCCAGCGGCGGCCCTGACTGGCGTCCGCGATCGGCCCTCACCCGCCCTGGGCGGGTGGCGGCGTGACGGCCATCGTGAAGGCGGTCTCGGTGAGGAGCGCCTGGTCGAGCGGGATGTGTGGCCGCGTGCCGCGTTCGAGCTGCTGGAGGCCGAGCACCACCGCCAGCGCGAGCAGCGCCCGCCGTTCCGCCTCCTCCTCGTCGAAGCCCAGCCCCGCCAGGAGCCCGGCGACGAAGTCGACGCGGCGGCGGGTGACCCGGGTGACGATGTCGGCGACGCCCTCGCGTTCGGCGTCGAGGTAGAGGCGGCTCTCGCCGCCGCGCCGGCCCGCGCGGGCCGCGACCGTGCCGAACAGGGCGCGCAGCCGGGCGCGTGGCTCGGCCTCGGCGGAGGCGGCCGCGATGATGTGCTCGGTCTCCTCGGCCTCCCAGCGTTCCATGACCGCCCGGACGAGCGCGCCGCGGTCGGCGTGGTGCCAGTAGAAGGAGCCCTTGGTGGTGCCGAGGTCGCGGGCGACGGCCTCGACCCGCACCGAGTCCAGCCCGATCTTGGTGAACCGCGCGTACGCCGCGTCCACCCACTGTTCCGCCGTGATCCGGCCCCCTTGCGCCATTCGCCATACGGTACCGTATAGTCCTCACCATACGGCACCGTATGGAGGCGTCATGAGATCACCCGTCTACTGGTCGTCCGCCCTGGACGACATGCCCGCGCCCGACTACGCCGACGTGGTCGTCGGCGTGCTGCCGCCGCGCGCGACCGCCGATCCGCGGGCCTGGGCCAAGGCCGTCTTCTCGGTCGCGTCGATGCCCCGCTGGATCGCCGCGGCCCTGTGGTTGCGCCAGGCGGTCGTGCCGCTGGTTGGCATCCCGCGCGCGCCGCGCGACGTCTTCCGGGTCGCCCGGGTCGAGGGGGAGGAGGCGCTGATCGTGGCCGACGACCGGCACCTGGACTTCCGCTGCGGGGTGGGGGTCGATCGCGAGGCCCGGCT
Organism: Nonomuraea sp. NPDC001636; assembly: GCF_040298265.1. Lineage (NCBI taxonomy): Bacteria > Bacillati > Actinomycetota > Actinomycetes > Streptosporangiales > Streptosporangiaceae > Nonomuraea > Nonomuraea sp. NPDC001636. The sequence continues at coordinate 123,290 of NZ_JBEOZT010000003.1, read as the reverse complement.
CGTGCGGGTCACGACCACCGTCCGGCTGAAGGGCCGGCGCGGCCGGCTCTACTTCTGGCCGGTGCGTCTCGTGCACCCGATCGTCGTCCGGGCCATGCTCCGCTCCGCCCAGCGCCGCCTGGGGGCGCCTAGAGGGTGACGACGACCTTGCCCGTGGCGTGACCCTGCTCGACGTGGGCGATGGCCTCGGGCACCTGGTCCAGCCGGTACGTCCGGCTGACGACCGGGACGACCTGGCCCGCCTCGATGAGCCCGCGCACGGCGGCCAGCGTGTCCCGGTCCGCGGCCGTGACGAAGTTGACCAGGCGCTGCCGGACGAACGGCTTGGTCACGAGCACGCGCAGAATGCGCCCGGCCGGCCCGAGCAGCGACCCGCCGCCGGAGCCCCCGTTGGGGACGTAGGCGCCGGTGGGGGTGAGGGCCCGCCGGTAGTCCGCGAGACGCCGGTCGCCGACGTTGTCGAGGATGACGTCGTACCGGCCGGGATGCCGGGCGAAGTCCTGCCGGGTGTAGTCGATGACCTCGTCGGCCCCCAGGGACGCGACGAGCTCGGCCTTCCCGCCGCTGCACACGCCGGTCACCTCGGCGCCCAGCGCCTTGGCGATCTGCACCGCGAACGTCCCCACCCCGCCCGCCGCGCCGACGACCAGGACCTTCTGCCCCGGTTTGACCTCGCCTCTGGTGGCCAGCGCCTCGTAGGCGGTCAGCGCCGCCAGCGGCACGGCCGCCGCCTGCTGGTACGTCGAACCGGCCGGCTTCTCCAGCAGCACCTTGTCCTGGGGGACGGCGACGTACTCGGCGAAGGCGCCCCGGAAGTGGCCGAACACCTCGTCGCCGGGCTTCAGCCGGGTGACGTTGCGGCCGGTCGCCTCGACCTGCCCGGCCAGGTCCATGCCGAGCCCGTCGAACGTGGGGCGGCGCAGCCCGGAGACGGCCCGCATCACGTACGGCAGACCGCGCACGAAGTGCCAGTCGCCCGGGTTGACGGCCGCGGCCCGCACCCGGACCAGCACGTCGTCGTCGCCGACCGGCGGCGGATCGACCTCACGCAGTTCGACGACGGCCTCGGGCGGCCCGTAGGCGGCGTAACGGATGGCCTTCATGGCACGCTCCTACTCGACGGTTCTGAGGATCTGCTCGATCGACGCCGTGCGGGCGCGCAGCTCGGCCAGGTCGGCGGCCGAGCGCTGCTGGGCGTCAAGGGTGTTCTCGGCGAGCTGCTCGAATCTCTGCACGAGCCGGCGCAGGTCGTCCTTCTGCAGGGCCTCCAGCTTCGCCTTGCGGAAGTCGAAGAGGCCGACGATGACCAGGCAGATCAGGAAGCCGGTCACGAGCAGCACGCCGAGGATGAAGATCACCTCGGGCCAGGCGGTGGGCATCAGGGGCGCTCCTTGGGCTCCGGGTCGGGCGCGGTGAGGGTCTTGGCCGCCTCGGCCAGCGCCGCTGCGGTGAGGTGGACGTCGAAGTCGGTGACTTCGTAGTACTTCATGGCCTTGCCGTCCTCGGAGAGCTCCAGCGTGCCGACGATCAGGCCGGCCGCTTCCAGCCGCCGCAGGTGCATGTGGAGGAGCGGACGGCTGACGCCGATCTCGCGGGCCAGGTGGCTCACATAGTCGCGGCCGGCGGCCAGGGTCGCGACGATGCGCACCCGCAGGGGGTTGCCCAGCGCCGCCAGCATCTCGACCAGCTCGTCACCGGTCGGCCCGGCATCGGTCATGATTTCCCGTCACGTGAAAGATTTTCCTTACACATGAGAGCGTACCTCGCCCGAGAGGTCTTTGGGCAGAAGATTTCAGACGGTCTGCGCGGAGTCAGGAGCCTTGCGCCGCTGGCCCGTGGGCCTGCGCCAGTACGTCAGGAAGCGCAGCACCCACTCCACCGGCCCGTACCGGTGTCCCTTGAGCCACCAATGGCTGTAGAGCACCTGGACGGTGAAGATGGCCAGCGCCATCAGCACCTCGACGGCGGGGCTGACCCGGTCCACCAGGGCCAGGCCGTAACCGGTGAAGATCAGCGAACAGATCAGCGACTGGCCCAGGTAGTTCGACAGGGCCATCCGGCCGGGGGCGGCCAGGGCCCGGCCCACCCGCGGCAGGTACGGCAGCACCCGCAGGAACGTGGCCGCGTACGCGGCGGCCAGCAGCGGCGCGGTCACCAGGTCGATCGCCTCGCCCAGGAACTTGTTCACCGTGCCGTTCCACGCCGACTGCGTGTAGACGAAGGCGCCGGCCAGCCCGACCGTGAACCCGGTCCACTGGAGCCTGCGCAGCGCCACCTTGTGCGCCGACAGGTTCCGCAGCACGCCCAGCTTGCCGACCGCCAGCCCGATCAGGCACGCGGCCAGCACCGCCGGCCCCTGGAACAGCACCCGCAGCAGGACGATCAGCGACAGCTTGCGCATGTGCTCGGAGATGATCTGCCAGAACACCCCGCCGAGGGCGGTGTCGGACCTGGCGGCCTCGGCGGTGCCCTCGGCGACCGTGCCGGACGCGTCCAGGCCGACCATCGCCAGCAGGGCCAGCATCAGGAACCCGAACGCGAGCACCAGGGTCAGCAGCCCGGCCAGCACGATCGCGGTCTTGGGGCCGACCCGGCGCAGCACCAGCAGCGCGATCCCGACGAACGCGTACGTGGTCAGGATGTCGCCGGGGAACAGCAGCACCGCGTGGGCCAGGCCGATCAGCAGCAGCCCGCCCAGGCGGCGCAGGAACATCGGCACGAACGCCCGCCCCTGCCGGACGGCCGAGTCGAGCTGGAGCGTGAAGCTGTAGCCGAACAGGAAGGAGAACAGCAGGTAGAACTTGTTCTCCATGAACAGCGTCACGAGCCAGCGCACGACCCAGTCGAGGGAGGAGTCGAAGCCGGGTTCCGCCATCCCGGCCATCCGGTAACCGGAGGCCAGGAAGGCGATGTTGACGACGAGGATCCCCAGCAGCGAGAAGCCGCGCAGGGCGTCCACAGAAGTGATCCTCGCGGCCGCGAGTCGTGCATCGGGCATGGCGGGAAGTGTCTCCTGTGTCCTCATCAGGCCTACATCATCCCGCAAAACCTTAGCGTTTCCTGTGAATTCAGTTATTTAGTGCGATGTGGATAAATCTCTCCACGATCACTGCTATTGAGATCAAGAACGACGGGATGGCCAGGAACATCAGCCCTCTGCGCGCCCGTCGTGCCCGGTTCGGCCCGTTCAGCCCGAGGACCTCGTAGCCGAACAGCGCCACCCACGTCACGACCAGCGCCCCGATGCCGACGGGCGTCCACGGCGAGGTGGGGTCGCCACGTCCCTTGTAGGGGTTGGGATCGGGGATCTCCGTGCCCTTCACGAACTTCTTCCAGGTGTAGAGCGCGGCGTCGTCGTTGGAGAAGACCTTCTTCAGGTCGGGCGAGGCGTCCAGGGCGGCCCGGAACCGCTGCCCCCAGTCCTCCGGGAAGCCCTCGTTGAGCTGCAGGTAGCTGACCTGCCCGCGGCTCACCATCAGGTACGAGTTGCGCGGCTGCTCCTTCAGCTTGGCCACCGCGTCGGCGATCTGCGTCGGGTCCTTGTGCACCAGCGCCTGGACGCCGAAGTTGACCAGCTCGACGTCCCGCTCGCCCCACGGCAGGGTCGGCGTGACCTCCGGGCCCTCCTTGGGCACCAGGTAGAGCACCTTGGCGCTCGGCTTGTCGTGGTCGTAGACGTAGTGCAGGGCGGCGACCTCGCCGGTGGTGACCCGTTCGAACTTCTCGTTGCCGTAGCGGGCCAGCAGGAACGCGAAGGCGAACAGCACCGCGAAGCAGGCCGCGAGCACAACCGAGATCTTCCTGGTCAGCTCGGGGTTGAAGCGCACGTTCCGCCTGCGCAGCGGCACGGTCTCCTCGCGCACGTCCGCGCTGTCGGCCGGCAGGTTCGGGAAGAAGGCGTAGGCGGCCAGCAGGCAGGAGCCGGGCAGCGCGAACATGTAGATGCGCAGCCCGATCTCGCCGCCGTAGCTCTGCAGCCCCAGCGCCAGCACCGGCACGCACAGCAGGATCAGCGCGGACCGGTCGAACACCCCGCGGCGCAGCCGCCGGAACAGCCCGGCCGCCGCCAGCGACAGGATCACCCCGAGGATGCCGAGCCGCGCCTGCAACACCAGCGCGTGCGCCGGGTCGCTGCCCTCGACGCGGTCGGAGGTGGCGCTGCCGATGTTCTGCAGGATCTTGCCCAGGCCGCCGAAGATCGCGTCGATCTGGCCCGCCCAGAACCCGACCGTCATGTAGCTGATCCACGCCAGCGTCACGAGACCGAGGAAGAACGGCAGCGCCCACGTCAGCGAGGTCCGCTTGAAGATCAGGAAGGCCGTCACCACGCCCATCATCATGAACGGCGTGATCTGGTGCGAGGCCACCGACGCGAAGAACAACGCCAGCAACATCAGCAGCATCAGCAGCTTGTCGGCCCGGTAGGTGCCGGTGTTCACGATCTCGCCGGGCGTCATCGCGTCGAGCTTGCCCAGCAGCTTGCGCAGCCCCTTGGGCGGGATCGGCTTGGTGCGCGGCTCCACCCGTCCGAACCAGCGCAACAGGATCGCCACGAACGCCAGATACAGGGCGAAGGTGAACCCCTGCGGCGAGAAGTAGTCCTGTCCGATCCACTGCACGAGGATGAACAGCAGCGCCGCGAACCAGCGGGCCCGCGTCGTCGCCACCACCTGGCGCAGGATCAGGACGAACGGGAGCAGGTAGAGCAGGTTCGACAGGAGCGGCGTCCACTGCAGGATCGTCGTCATGTCGGTGATGCCGGCGGCCTTGGTGACGAAGGCGAACAACGCGAAGAAGCCCGGCCAGCCCATGCGGGCGTCGATGCTGATCGCCGTCTCGCCCGTCCTGGAGATGAACTCCACGAAACCGGCGTGGATGTACGCCGTGGGGAAGCGCGGCTCGGTGGCCACCAGGGCGCCCGCGCCGTGCAGGGCGAACGTGATGGCGGCGATCTGGAACAGCAGCAGGAACTTGCGGTCGGTGCTCTGGGCGACCGTGACGAAGAACGACACGATCATGATCAGGATGGCGATGAACGCGGTCGCCGGCAGCGCCGAGATCAGGCCCAGGCCGTTGATGTTGTCCGGGTCCACACCCCGCAGCGGGCCCGGGGGCACGCGCAGGGCGAGGATGTACATGAGCAGGCCCTCAAGCACGAGGACGACGGGCAGCCACTTGGGCGCGCTGGCGATCAGCGCCCCGACCCGCCCGCCGGCGGTGCGGCCCTTCTGCCCCGCGGCCACGGGCGCGCCTTCGCCGCCTCGCGGGCCGCCCACGACCTGCCCGTCACCGGGAGCCGCCGGGGGCCGCTCGACCACCGGAGCCCCGACCCCGGAGGCCGCAACGGCACCGGCATCGGCCGTCCGGGCAGCAGGCGCCCTGAAGGCAACGGTCCTGCCGTCAGCGTCACCCTCGCCGTCAACGACAGCGCCGGCACCGGCAGCACGGGCGGCGTCCGCGCCGCCGGGTGCGCCCGCGTTCCCCGCGTCGGCGACCCCGGTACGGCCGGCGCCCGCCTCCCCGTCCGGCGAGGCGCCGCCCGCGTCGGAGGAGGCCCCGGAACGAGCGGCCCCCGGCGCGGGCGACCCGGCCGAGCCCGCGGCGCCCGATCCGGCCGAGCCGGAGCCCTTCGGGCCGCTTCCCGCACCTTGGGGTGTCGCGGAGCTCTTCGAGGAGCTGTCGCCGTTGTCGGCAGTCGTGGCGGAGCCGCCCTTGGCGGCGTCGGCGGCGGGAGCCGGGGGAGGCTCCGCCGTGGGCATCGGCATGGTCCCGGCGGTCGGTGAGCTCTTCGCGTCCGAAGTCGCGGCCCCCTCGGCGCCGGACGGCTCGGCCGGGGCGTGGGGCGCCCTGGCGGTGAACGCGTTGGGCCCCGCCGTCTTGGGCTGGGCCGCGCCGTCACGCTCCGCGAACGCCTGCGCAGGCCCGGGAGCGGGCTCGTCAGTCGTGGGAGGGTGGCCGATGTGCAGGGTTCCGGGGATGCGGAAGGCCGTCGTCGTCTCGGCGTTCACCTCCGCGGGGGAGTCGGACGCCGCCGGCTCATCCTCGTCGGACGCCGGCGGGGACGCCGGAGAGCCCCCTTGGCCGTCGTCGAACGTCAGCCGCGGGATCACGCCCGTGGCCTCCGGATCGAAGGGCGTCTCTGTCTCCTCCCCGGCGTCCTTGCGAACGTCGGAGGAGCCGGTCTTCCCCTTAGTCATGCCATCGCCGTCCCGTTGCCTCACGTTGACCATCATGCGGCCCCGGACGACCCCTGAGTGACAGTCGGCTGCCCAGTTTCACCAAAATTGAGTATTTTGCGTAGATTTCCGATGATCAGAAGTGCCACCAGCAGCTCGCTGAAGAGCAGCCCGTAACCCACCGCGTTCACCCCGAAGTGCGGGAAAAGGGCCACCGTGGACACCAGCACCAGCACCGCCAGCCCGATCTGCACGATCGCCAGCGTGCGCGCCTGGCTCTGCGCCCGCAACGCGCTCAGGTACACCTCGATCAGCACCCGCGGCAGCACGGCCAGCGCCATCAGCCGCAGCAGCGTGGACCCCTCGTCGGCGAACTCGGCGCCGAAGACCGTCAGGATCAGCGGCGCCCCGATGATCGCCACCGCGATGATCGGAGTCACGATCATGAAGCCGCGCCGCAGCGCCCGCCGGCAGTTCAGGGCCAGTTTGGAACGGTCGAACGACCCCTCGACCGTCAGCGACACCGCCATGTTCATGGCCAGCAGCTCGATCATGCTGGCCAGCGTGTGGGCCATCGAGAAGCGCCCGAACGTGGCCTCGCCCACCTTGGTCGCCACCACCACGGGCACCAGGTAGACGATCGCCAGGATCGACAGGGTGCCGGGGAAGTCACCGGCCAGGAACCGGCCGATCTGCCGCAGGCCGGGCGGCTCGTGGGCGGTGCCGAGGCTCTTGACGTGCCGGGGCACGACGACGCCGAAGATCAGCCAGTTGACCGGGATCAGCGCGAGGGCGGTGGGGATCATCCACGAGACGAAGATCCCGCCGTCGGGCAGCGCGCCGGCCAGCGCGACCAGCAGGCCCATCTTGACCAGGCCGAACACCAGGTTGTTGACCGGCACCCAGGTGGCCTTGCGCAACCCGGTGAGCACGACGTCCTGGAGCGTGAAGACGGCCCACACCAGCACCGAGGCCAGGAAGAACAGCCCCGGCCCGAACCCGGCCAGCACCGAGTACGTCTTCCCCCACAGCGGCAGCGTCAGCAGGAAGCCGAGCGCCGCGACCCCGCCGGTGGCGGCGGCCAGGCCGTAGCCGCGCAGGATGAGCTCGGGCGTGCGCCGCCCGGCCACCGGCAGGAAGCGGGCCAGCGCGCCCACGAAGCCGAGCGCGGTCAGCGACGCGAACAGCCGCATCGCGGTGATCACCGCCTGGCCGCGACCGAACTCCTCGGGGGTGTAGAAGTGCGCCGCGAGCAGCCAGTAGCCCATGCCGAGGGTGCCCGTGACGACCGTGTTGGCCATCAGGGCGTAACCCTGGCGGAAGAGCGGATTGCTGAGGTCGCGGACGATCTTTTCCCGCAGGCTAGACATTTCCGCGCACCCGCTGCAGCCCGTACCTCGTCCGCCGGACGACCGCGTACCCCTTGGTGAGGATGCGTTCGCGCAGGTAGATGAGAGGTACGGCGTTGCCTTCGACGGCGCGCTTGAACATGCTGATGGTCGTCGGCTTGCCGACCGTCAGCCGGGGGATGGCGAGCATGTCGTGGCGGTCGGCCGCGATGGTGTTGCTCACGGCGCAGGCGGCGAAGTAGCCGGCCTTGCGCACCTCGTGGCGGACCCGGGCGCTGGAGTAGCCATAGGGGTAGGCCATGGTGGCGACCGGCGCGCCGATCTTCTCCTCCAGCAGGCCCTTGTTCCTGCGCAGCTCCTGCCGCAGGTCGTCGGTGCGGAGCTGGTCGAGCTGCGGGTGGCTGTGGCTGTGGCCGCCGATCTCGATGCCGTTCTGGGCGGCCTCGCGGGCCTGGCCCCACGACAGCATGTCGTCGAGCGGACGGCCCGCGGCGTCCTTGCCGGCGTCGGCCACCCAGCCGCTGGTCAGGAAGACCGTGGCCGGGAAGTTGTAGCGGTCGAGCAGGGGCAGCGCCTGGCTGTGGAAGTCGGCGTAGCCGTCGTCGAAGGTCAGGACGATCGGCTTCGCCGGCACCGTACGGCCGTCGATCTTGTTCAGCGCGGCCACCAGGTCGCCCAGCGTGAGCGGGGTGAACCCGCTCTCCGACAGGTAGGCGAGCTGCTCGGCCAGGTCGGAGGGCCGCACGGCGTGCGGCCGCGTCTCGTCGTTGGGGCTGTCGCTGACCGAGTGGTACATCAGGATCGGAATGCGGATCATGAGCGTGCCACCTTCAGCCGTGCCGTGCCAACCACGTAACCCCAGGTCGTCCAGGCCAGGCCGACGACGATCGCGGCGGCCCGGCCGAGCCCGGACAGGTCGCCGCGCAGGGCGTCGCCCACGCCGCGCAGCGCGCCGAGCGGCAGCGTCTTCATGGCGTGGGCGCGCTCGCTGGCCAGGCCGTCCTGAGTGCCGACCTCCCGCGTGACCAGGGCCTTCGACAGGCCCTCCGCGTAGCACCTGGACCTGAAGTAGGCGAAGCCCTCGCGCTGTCTGGACACCTTGTGCCCGATGACCGCGCGGGGCTCGAACAGCATGACCGAGCCCGGCTTGCGCTGGCTCAGCCTGATGCAGAACTCGGTCTCCTCGCAGCCCAGCGGGCGCGACTTGCGGCCCTGCACGCTGCGGCCGATGCCGCTGTGGAAGCCGCCGACCTCGGCGACGACCTCGCGCAGGAAGGCGGCGTTGCCGCCCATGACGTTGCGGATCGGCGCGCGTACCGCGGGCATGCCGCGGTACGTGCACCCGACCGTCCAGTCGAACTCGTACGGGAACCAGCGGGGCCGGCGCTTCGACGCCCACAAGGGGTCGGTACGCCCGCCCACGCCCACCACACCGGATTCCTGGAAGCCCTCCTCCAAAGCCTCCAGCCACCCCGCGTCGGCGACCGCGTCGTCGTCGAGAAACGCGACGATCTCACCGGTGGCCGTGGCCACGCCGGTGTTCTTGCCGCCGGACAGCCCCTGCTCGTGCGTGTTCTCCACCACGATGGCCTGTGGATAGGCGCGCTTGAGCTTCAGGTGCAGGTCCGGATTGTGGTCGACCACCAGGATCAGCTCGTGTGCCGGGCGGCTCTGGTTCTCGACCGACTCGACTGCCTGCCTGATGTCCTCCCAGCGCTCTTCTGTGTAGACGCAGATGACAACAGACGTGTTCACAACGGTTCCTCTTACGCGACGCCTCGGTCAGCGGCGGGAGTGGCGGTGGGCTCAGGCTGAGGGGCGGAGGGCTGGCGGCGCCACTCCTTCAGGATCGTCTTGAGCACACGGAAGCCATCTCGTACGGCACGCAGGTTGCTCTCGCCGTGAATGCGGTTGCGCTCGTGGCTGGGCACCTCGTGCACCTTCAGCCCGGCCTTGGCCGCCCGCACGTTCATCAGGGTCTCGACCTCGAAGCCGTCGCAGTCGAGGTCGAGCACGTCGAGGTGACGCGCCCAGAACGCGTTGTAGCCGTAGCACAGGTCGGTGTAGTTCGTCTTGTACATCACGTTGACGATGCCGGTGAGGACCTTGTTGCCCAGGCGCCGGTTGAGCGTCAGGTCGTCGCTGCCGCCGCCGGCCGCGTAGCGCGAGCCCTTGACGAAGTCGGCCCCGGTCACGAGGGCGCCCACGAACGAGATGATCTCGCGGCCGTCCGTCGAGCCGTCGGCGTCGATCATGACGATGATGTCGCTGGTGCACGCGGCGAAGCCGGCGGACAGGGCGTCGCCCTTGCCCTTGCCGGTCTGCGTGACGATCTTCACGTTGGGCCGCAGGCGCTTGGCGACCTCGACCGTGTCGTCGACGGAGTTGCCGTCGACGAGCACGATCTCGTCGACCCACTGGGGGATCGTCGCGAAGACGTGCGGCAGGTTCTCGGCCTCGTTCATCGCCGGGACGACCACGCTCACCGTGGGGGAAATGGCCAGGTGAGGGGTGACGGGCGTGAAGCTCGACGGGGGCGGCATGGAACGCAAGGGCGACTTCTGGACCTTGCCGTTGTGCTTGGTGATCTCGGGACTCATGGCGAGGGATATCCTTCCGGGACCCGGCCCTGCTCACCGCACGGAGTCATCCCCGGGTGCTGCGGGAATGACGGAGCCGACGAGCGGTGCATTGTTGGGTCCTGTGGAGTGAGGGTGTGTGCTGGTGCCGGGGGGTGGTGCCAGGGGGTGGTGCCGGGAGCGTTCAGCCGGCTCCCGTTGGTTCCTTGACTACATTGGGTGACTCCTGCTGCTGCTGCATCGAGGTGCGCACCCGACCAAAGCCCTTGAGGACGCGGTCGGCCGCCTTATAAAGAGACGGTCGATCCAACACGATTGTTCGAGCTTTGTTGAAAGGAGTTCGGCCCATCCAGTGGACGGCCGCTGTCGCGGACGGTCGTGAGATGCGGCCCTCGGCAACGTACAGGACCCCGCTCTTGAGCCAGTCTTTGTACTCTTTGCCGCCCTTGCCCATGTCGACCATGTGCATCCCGTCGTTCGCGGCGGCCTCGGCCATCTGCAGATGGTGAACGATGCCGGGCGAGTAACGGGCGTACTCGGTGTCGTAGGCGGGGAACCACCCTACAAGCGTCGTGGCCGTACGGAGACCGAAATGCCCGGCAACAGGCACGTCCCCGGCATAAAGCATGGTGAGGATGCCGGAGAAGTCCGATGACTTCTCGGCATGCATCATGTCGATGAGTTCGACGATCCAGGGCTGGGCGAACCGGTCGACCCGGCCGGTGCGCCGGTACTGGTCGGACTTCCAGGCCAGCAGCGTGCGCAGGACCTCGGGGTCGGTGGCGTTCCACTCGAAGCGCAGCCCGCCCTGCTCCCGGCCGAACTTGCGCTCCTTGTAGCGGACGGTCTTGAGGTTCTTCGGGGAGTTGGCCTTGACCTGCTCCAGCCAGGAGTCGAAGCCGGAGGTGAAATCCATCACGGGGGCCGGGCGCACGTCGGCCTCGTACGGGGCGAACGTCGGCTGGCCGGCGACCAGGTGGTCGAAGTCGAACACGCTGAGCTTGCAGGCGCGCAGCAGCTGCTTGGCGTCGAGGTGCAGGTCGGGGACGGCGATCAGGCCGTGGCAGGTGGTGAGGAAGCCGCCGAGCGGCTTGCCGATGCCGAAGCTGTGCCGCTCGTACGGGAAGAACCCGGCGATGCGGTTGCCGTCGGAGATGACCGCCACCCTCACGTAGTCACGCAAGCGGTCCATCGCCACGGCGAACTCGACGGAGAGGAACGGGTTGTCCAGGCTCGGGTCGGCCTTCTGGAGCTCGCGCCATCGGGCGCGTTCGGAGTCGCCGAGGTCTCTCGGGCGCACTACCTGGATGTTCACCTTGCCCTGGCCCCCTGTTCGGTCTGCATGTTCTTCCCCCGGTACAACACGCGAAGCACGTACATGAACCCGCCGAGCACGGCGACCGTCGCCACGCCGGCTCTGGGCGACCATGCGTTGAACAGCAGCATGGCTTCGGCGAGGAGCACGTTCAGGACGAGGCTGGCCGCGGCTCCTACTGATAGTGCGGCAAGGGGGTCACGATCGCGCAACAGTCCCACCACCGCCGCCCCCGGCACCACCATGAGGAACAGGGAGATCAAGAACGGGCGCAGCGGGGTGTCGAGGTCGAACAGCGCGACCACGGCCCCCGCTATGCAGGCGAGCGCCAGCAGCCATGCCAGCGCTCTGCGGTGCTTGAACATCTCCTGTTTCTCTCCTGCTCTTTCCGGTCAAGACATGGTTGATCGATTTTCATGGGACCAATCCTGGTCCGGGCACGTCAATGCCGACGCTTGGTGAGCCGTCGAGGTTCACCGGCATGGCGAAGTTTCTCTGTGACTTCCGCCACAGGACGTGGTGACTCCGGGTTTCCGGACGTGTTCCCCAAGCTAACCAGAATGCCCTATGTGGCCTATGATGTTCGAGCCAGGGTCCTGTTTATCCCGTTATGTCCACTCTTCCAGGGGAGCTGTTCGTCACCCTTGTGGCGCGGCGTCCACATTCGAGGTCTGTCCCTCGCTCGGCGCCTCGGACGGCTCGGCGGTGGGCGTGGGCGGATCCGAGGGAGGATCGGACTCCGGTGTGCGGTCGGCGTTCCAGGCCAGCGAGCAACTGGCGGCGCCGCCGTTCGAGGTGAACGAGACGCGGCCGCGGCCGCCGGCGCTCGGGTCCACGACGGTCACCCAGATCGACACCGAGCCGCCCGCCTTGACCGAACCGCTGGCGGGGAAGACGTCGAGGCCCTGTGACGCGGTCGCCACCCAGGAGACCGCGGCGTTGCGGGCGCGCAGCCCGATCTTGGCGGCGCCCGCGATCGAGGCGGGGCACGTCGTGCCGAGCCGGGCGACCGGCGCGGGCCTGCGGCGGCTCACCGTGGGCGCGGCCGGCCCGCCGCTGGGCCGCCGGGCGGGCCGCCGGACCGTCGGCGTGGCGGACGGGGACGCCTCCGGCGCGTCGGCGCTCGGCGCGGGCTCGGGCGTCACGTCCTCCTCCTCCGGCGCCGGCTCCGGCGTGAGCTCGGAGGAGGGGGAGAGCGCAGGCGTGGGCGTCACGGTGAGCGCGGTCTGCGCGGCGTCGCCGCCGTTCATCACGACCACCGCCCCGGTCGCGGCCAGCACGCACGCCCCGGCCAGCACCACCGGCCCCAGACGGCGCGGACGGCGGCGGCGCGAGCGCCGTTCGGCGGCCACCGGGAAGCCGGTCCGGTCGAAGTTGTCGCCGCGGTCGGTGATCAGCGTCCTGGTCTGGTCGCGCCCGGGATCGACGCAGGTGTCCACCACCCGGCGGCGCAGCGAGAGCGGCGGGAACTCGACCGGCACGAGGTCAAGCAGGCGCGACGCCGCAACCTGCCGGTGCTTGCCCTCGGTGCACACCTCGCACCCGGCGATGTGCCCCGACAGCCGCCGCCGCAGCAACGGCGTGAGCGGCCCCTCCCAGGAGTCCACCATCGCCGACAGGTCCGGGCAGTGCGCCCGGCCCGTCTTCGCCAGGACGACCGCCGCGGCCGCGTTCTCCAGCTGGTCGCGGGCCCGGCCCAGCCGGGTGGCCGCCTGGCGGGAGGTCAGCCCCAGCACCGAGGCGACCTCGACCGGCGTCAGGCCGTGCCGCAGCGACAGCAGGACGATCTCGCGCTCGTTCCCGCTCAGCTCGCCCAGCGTCTCGCGGACCAGCCCGGCCAGCTCGGAGTCGGGCTCCCCAGGCGCCTGTGGCAGGCCCCCGGCGGGCGTGCCGCGGTGGGCCATCCTGGCCCGGACCTGGAACCTGGCCAGCGCGTACACCCAGGCGCGCAGGCGGCCGGCCTCCTTCAGCCGGTCCACGCAGCCCTGCGCGGTCACCAGGGCGTCGTGCGCGGCGTCGGCGGCCGAGTCCCGGTCGCCGATCAGCGAGAGGGCGTAGTCGTAGAGCCGTTCGCCGTAGGAGTCGTACAGGGCGGCGGGAGCGTCGGTGTCGGCCCGCCGCAGAGCGGCGACCAGTTCCTGATCGTCGGCGCGGCCGACCGTCGGCCATCCAGGCACGGATTCCCCTCCCCGCGGGTGGAACGGGCGCTCAGGCCCCCACGCGGGAGAGGACGCCGCCTCGATCGGCCAGGTTGACCGGCGCGGCCGCGGTCATGCCCAACCGGCATGACGTCGTGATCCGTGTGACGGGAGTGGCTCAGCCGTCGCAGTCGGGGGCGCAGAGGCGGCGTTCCATGCCCTGGAGGAAGAAGTCGCGGACCTGGAGCACGTCCTTGGCGATGTAGGCCTCGCCGCCGGTCGTCTTGGCCAGCGTGTCCATCTGCTTCCTGCCCGCCTCGGCCTCCGGCCCGAAGGCGATGAGCAGGATGCTGATCGGCCGCTTCGGGTTGTAGGTCTTCTTGAGGTACTGCAGGATCTGGGCGTTCGAGACGCCGCCGTCGGGGTCGTCGTTGCCCGCGCCGTCCGTGAGGATCAGCAGGGTGTTGATCTTGTCTTCCTGGTACGTCTTCGTCAGCTCGCCGTAGGCGGCCTTGATGGTGTCGTTCAGGCCGGTGTCGCCGGTGGCCTTGGCCTGGATCTGCCCGAACTGCCGGACCAGCGCCTGCTTGCGGAGCACGCCGTTGGTGGACTCGGCGAGCGGGCCGACGGAGACGAGTTCCTGCCAGTCCTTGCCCTGTCCGTCCATGTGCGTGGAGAACGTCCACAGGCCCAGCTCGGAGTCGGCCGGGAACAGCCCCAGCCCCTCCATGGCGATCTTGTTGATGGCCTGCATGCGGGTCATGTTCGTGCCGGGGACGGGCAGCGCCATCGTGCCGGAGACGTCGAGCAGGGTGAGCAGTCGGGTGCCGAGGTTCAGCCGCGACCAGGTCTGCACCATCGAGGCCACGCTCTTGGCGTCGGGCTTCGGCAGCGCCTCCGGCTTGTCGGGGACGAACCCCTTCTCCTTCGTCAGTCCCTCGCCGGCCTTGCCGTCGGGGCTGCGGAAGCCCGCGTCGCGCAGGATCTTCTTGGCCGCGTCCGTGCCGAGGTCCTGCCTGAAGTCCGCGGCCGCCTTCTGGACCGCCGGGTCCTTGGTGACGATCGTGATCGGGTAGTCGAGGCTGAGCGTGCCCTCCTTGGGATAGAGGGCGACCACCGGGGCCTCGGGCTTCTTGGCGTTGTGGGCGTAGACGGCCTGCTCGGAGGCGACGCCGACCGGCACCTTGCTGCCCGACTTCACCGTCAGGCTGGCCAGCAGCGCCGCCGGGTCGGAGGCGAGCTGACCGGAGATCTCCTTCAGCGCGCCGACCAGCGCCTTGTTCTGCCCGGCCTCCTTGGCCGAGGTGGCGGCGGCCAGCAGCGCGGCCAGTCCGGCGGAGTTCTTCTGCGGGTCGAGCGCCAGCACCCGGACCTTCCTGCCGGGGCCGTCGGGGTTGGCCACGTTGGCCGCCGCGATCATGCCCGCCCAGCTCGGCGTCAGGCTGCCGGACAGCTTCGCCGCGGCGGACTTGGCCGCGGCCAGCACGACGGGCGACAGGGCGACCGAGCCGGCCGGCTCCGGCAGCGCCGAGCCCGCGGGGGAGTTGCGGAGGTTGCCCACCAGCAGGCTGGAGTCGGCCACCCACACGTCCGCGCCGGACTTGCCGGCGGCCAGCCCGTTCGCGGTCTTGGCCGCCGCCTCCCTGGTCACGGTGACCTCGACGCACTTGCTGTCGATCGAGTGCAGGGCCTTGGTGTAGTTGGCGGCGATCTTGTTGAGCGCGGGATGGATGTCGGGGGTGGCCACGACGCGCAGCGGCAGCTTGCCGGCCGAGCAGTCGTGCTCCCGATTGAAGATCACGAACGCCGCGACACCGAGGAGCACGGCCAGCGCGACGGCCCCGGCCAGCGGTACGAGCACCCTGCCACGCCCGCTGACCGACCGTCTGCGGGAGGGTGGTTCCTGGGCTCGGTAGCCGTCGTCAAGCTCGTCTGTCCGGTGTCGCCCCACGATGTCCTCTTAGGTGTGTTGAGACCTTCCGGAGACCCTAGCGGGAGTTGCTCCGCAATACTCCGGGAACACTACTCGGTGGGCTCTGTGTGGCAAAACCGCTCTTTTGGTGCGCCTATTACGGAGAGTCGCGGTCAATGGCAGCAGGCGTGACCGCGCCAGGCGCGCGCTCCCTCACGCACCGCGACCGCCGCGAGAGCCACCGCCATGGCCGGATCCGCCCACCACCAGCCCAGCGTGTTCAGCCACAGACCGGCCAGCACGCCGGCCGCCATGCCGGCGCAGATCAGGTTCTGGGTGCCCTCGCCGGACGTCGCCGCCGACGCCAGCCGCGCCCCCAGCCGCCGCTTGACCAGCCCCAGCGCGGGCATGCTGACCAGGCTGACCGTCGTGACCACGATGCCGAGCACGGTCGGCGCGGCCCGGTGGCCGGCGTCGAGGTCGTGCGCGACGTGCCCGACGAGGTAGGGCGCGAGCAGCCAGAAGCTCACCGCCACCGCCCGCCTGGCGGTGGTCTCGGCGTGCGGCGAGAGCGTGCGGGCGCCGGTGAAGCGCCACACCACGATCAGGCTCGCCCCGGCCTCGGCGAAGGCCGACAGCCCCCACCCGATCAGCGCGACGGAGTGCGCCGACAGCCCGGCGGCCAGGCCCAGCGTGCTCTCCACGGCCAGCCAGGCGAGCGTGGCCACCGACAGCGCCCGCGCGGCGCGGGCGGCCCGCAGCCAGTCGGCCGTCGCGGCCGGATGCTCATGAATCCGCTGGTCAGACACCATGAACCCCCGAACTCCGGCTATCCGGCCGTCGACAGCGTTACGTAACGTACCCATGACTCAGAGCGACCTTAAGCCCTGTGCGGCAAAGGATGTTCAAGATTCACCGGATAATGGCGGTGATCGCGTCCGGGGGAGGGATCGTGCCGTTCACGCCCAGTCACATCGCCGCCGTGCTGCCTCTGGTGGCCTCCAGGCGGGCGCGGCGGTTCGCCGATCCGGGGGCGCTCGCGCTCGGGGCGATGGTCCCCGACCTGCCGATCTTCCTGCCGTTCCTGCCGGTCTACGGCGACTGGCACTCCTGGCAGGGCGTGCTCACCCTCGACCTGGCCGCGGTGCTGCTGCTCCTGCCGCTGTTCCACCTCGTGCTGCGCGATCCGCTGATCTCGCTGCTGCCGCCGTCCCTGGCCGGCCCGGCGGCGGCGCTCCTGCGGCCGGGCCGGCTCAGGATCCTGCCGGTGGTGGCCGGCGGCGTGATCGGCTCGGCCACCCACCTGTTCTGGGACTCCTTCACCCACTCCTACGCCTCCGCCCGCTGGGGCGCCTGGCCCGACACCCCCGTCTTCGGCACGACCAGGCTCTTCAGCGTGCTGCAGTACACCTCGTCGGCCGTCGGGCTGGCCGTGGTCGTGTGGTGGGCCTGGCGCGCGTTGTCCCGCACCGAGGCGGCCGGCGTGCCGGGCCGTCTGCGGCTCGCGCCCGCCGTGCGGTGGGCCGTGCTGGCCGCCTGCGCGCTCGGCACGGTCGCCGGCGCCCTCGTGTGGCCGCTGGTGGACGAGCCCAACCCCGCGTTCGGCTTCCGGAGCGTGCTCACCAAGACGGGCGCGGGCACCGTGATCGGGCTCTCGGCCGTCCTGGCCTGCTACGCGATCGTCTGGCAGGTCAGGCGGCGCATGGCAGTATCGGAAGGTGCCTGACTACGTGTTCGACGCCGACGACCCCCGAATCGCCGACTACACCCGGCTGCGGGACGTCGAGCTGCGCAAGAGCCTGGAGGCGGAGCGCGGCCTGTTCCTCGCCGAGGGGGAGAAGGTGATCAGGCGGGCCATCGCCGCCGGCTACCCCATCCGCTCGGTCCTGACCACCCGGCGCTGGTACGAGTCGCTGTCCGACGTCATCGGCGACGCCACCGTCTACGAGGTGAGCGACGAGCTGATGGCCGGCATCGCGGGCTTCCAGATCCACCGCGGCGCGCTGGCCTCCATGCGACGCCTGCCGCTGCCCACGGCCGAGAACCTGATCAAGGGCGGCGCCCGCCGGCTGCTGGTCCTGGAGGACCTGGTCGACCACTCCAACGTCGGCGCGATCTTCCGCTGCGCGGCCGCGCTCGGCGTCGACGGCGTCCTGCTCTCGCCGCGCTGCGCCGACCCGCTCTACCGCCGGGCGGTGAAGGTCTCCATGGGCGCGGTCTTCTCGATCCCGTACGCGCGGCTCGACGACTGGTACACCGGCCTCGGCGAACTGCGGGCGGCCGGGTTCCAGACCCTGGCGCTGACCCCCGACCAGAGCGCGGTCCCCCTCGACCGGGTCCCGATGGGCGACCGGGTGGCGCTGCTGCTCGGCGCCGAGGGCGACGGCCTGTCCTCCCACTGGCTGCACGAGGCCGACCACGCGGTGTGCATCCCCATGAGCCCGGCCGCGATGGACGCCGGCGTCGACTCGCTCAACGTGGTGGCCGCGGCGGCGATCGCCTGCCACGGGCTGATGCGCTCGGCCGCCGCGCGCTGACCGTATTGGCGCGCGAATGGGTCTGGTGGCGCTTCGAGCAGGCGGGTAACCCTGTAATCATGCAGACCCTGTTCGAGCACGCCGGCGGCGAAGAAGGCTTACGCCGCTTCATCGAGATCTTCTACCGCAGCCTGCTGGCCGACCCGCTGCTCCAGCCGCTCTTCGGCGAGGGCAAGGCGAGCCACGTGGACAACCTGACCGCCTTCACCGTCGAGACGTTCGGCGGCCCCGACACGTTCTCGGCGGAGATGGGCGGCTTCCCGCTGCTCATCGAGGCGCACCGCGGGCTGGGCATCGAGGAGGCCCAGCGGCGGCGGTTCGTCGAGCTGTACATGGAGGCCGCCGACGCGGCCGGGCTGCCCGGCGACGAGCCGTTCCGGGCCTCGCTCCGCTCGCACGTGGAGTTCGGCACGCAGGTGGCGTTGCAGAACTCCCATGCCGAGACCGACGACCAGCTCCACCCGTTGCGCGAGGTGCCGCGCTGGGACTGGGAGCGGCCGCCGGAGTAGCCGGTCAGGGGCGGTCGGTGTCCTCGGTGAGCCAGTCGGGGTAGGCGTCGACGTCGTGCAGCACCGGCTGGGCCTCGACGGTGCCGGTACCGCCGTTCGCGCCGATGTGCGCCGCCAGTTCGGCGGCCTGTTCGCGTGGTGTGATGAGGGTGAGCTGCCAGGAGACCCCGGCCTCCGCGGCCGGGACTTCCGCGATGTCGATCGAGGTGGCCAGCCCCGCGAGCAGGATCGTGTGCGCGAGCGCGGCGGCCTGCTCATGGCCTTCGATCGTCGTGCGGACTTCGATGAATTCCGCCATGATCTTCCTTATTGCGGAGGGGTACATTCACCACCCTATCTGCGTGAATCGACCGTGGGTCGGCTTCCGGCGGCCGAAATCGGCCTGGGTGGCGTCGGTTGCGACGAGCCGGTACCCGAGATCGGCGGCCTCAATCATGAGGGGATGCGGCAAGATGTGATCCGCCGATCACCGAGAGCGACCGACGGAGGTCCTGTGAAGCCGACCTGGATCATCGCGGCCGCGGTCGCGGCCCCCGCATTCACGACCCCGCACGCATTCACCACCCCGCCCGCACGGCCGATCCCGCGTGCGGGAACGGCCGTCCGTCCGGCGGCGACCGCGCATCCGCGGGCGGCCGCCGCCGACCGCAGTGCTCTGACCTGTGCCGTCAGCTCCCCGGCCGGCCGGCCGCTGACCTTCAGCCCGCGCATCGGCCTGACCGCGAAGCCGGTGTCGGCCCGCGGCAACCTCCAGCTCACCGGCTGCCTGTCGGGCGACGGCTCGGCCCCCTACCTGCGCTCGGGCTGGGTCACCCTGAAGAGCGTCGGCCGGGCCTCGTGCGCGAGCGCCCGGCAGGTCCACGGCACCGCCCGCATCACCTGGTTCGGCCTCGACGGGCGGCCGGTCGGCACCTCGGAGGTGCGTACGCGGGCCGACCGGCCGGCCACCCAGAGCCCGGCCGACAGCTTCCTGACCGGCACGGTCGTGTCGGGGCCGCTGGACCGCGAGCGCGTCCGCGGCACGATCACGCCCGCCATGGGCCTCCTGGCCTGCGCGACCGGCGGCCTGGGCACGCTGTCCGCGGCGGGCCGGCTCACCTTCGGCTGACCTCCGTCCGGCTCCCGCGGGTCAGCCGCCGGCTCACCTCCGGCCCGCCTACGGCGGTCAGCCGCCGGCGATCTGCTCGCCCGCGAAGTCCAGCAGTTGCTCGGCGGTGCTGAAGCGGCGCTCGTCCCCGTCGTGCAGCAGGACGCCGAACACCCGCCTGCCGCCGCGGTCGCCCGCGAACAGCAGGCAGTACTGCGCCGCGTTGGTGTAGCCGGTCTTCACGCCCACGACGTCCGCCGAGCGGCCGAGCAGCTTGTTGGAGTTGCGCCAGGTGTGCGCCCCGTGCAGGGCCGACTTGGCGACCTTGTACACCTTGCTGCCCACCACCGTGCGGAAAACCGGGTCGGCCATCGCCCGCTGCGCCAGCGTGACCTGGTCCACGGCGGTCGAGTAGCCGCCGTTGCCCGGCGTGGGCAGTCCGTCGGGGTTGGTGTAGCGGGTGTCGCCGAGGCCGAGCGAGCGGGCGGCCCGGTTCATCTTGGCCACGAACGCGGTCTTGCCCGGCCCGTACTTCCTGGCCAGGGCGTTGGCGGCGTCGGCGCCCGAGGGGAGCATGAGGCCGTACAGCAGGTCCCTGGCCGTGAGGCGCTCGCCCTTCCGCAGGCCGGCCGTGGTCGCGCCGTTGCTGGTCGCGTGCTTCGTGTCGGCGGCGGTGACGGTGATCGGCTCGTTCAGTCGTCCCTCGCGCAGGACGACGTAGGCCGTCATCACCTTGACCAGGCTGGCGACCGGCACCCGCCGGGTCTCCCGCTTCGCGAAGTGGATCGTTCCGTCCGAGTCCACTACATATGCCGCCCCCGCCTTCACGGTCGGGACGTCGGCGGCCCGTGCGGCGGACGCCGGGTAAGAGATCCCCACAACCAACGCGAGTACGGCAGAGCCGATGAAACCCCCAATACGCATGCCAGACATGTTCGCAGGAGATCAAGGGTTGGTTTGCGAAACTCGGCCGTAAGTGGCCCTCAGTTGGGGGTAAATGCTTGATAGATCCGACATCTGCGGGGAGACGAGGCCGTGGCAGGCAGGTTCATCATCAGTCAGGACGAGCGGGGCGCGTTCCGTTTCGCGCTCGTCGCGAACAACGGCCAGACGCTGGCCGTGGGCGAGGGCTATCCGAGCAAGGCCGCCTGCGTCAACGGCATCGAGACCGTGCGCAGGAACGCTCCCGAGGCGGCCATCGACGACCAGACCAGAGCCGCGATCTAGGACGAGGCCAGGGCCTTGCGCCGGCGGCGGACGAAGAACCAGGCCACGCCGGCCGCGACCGCGAGCAGCAGGACCAGCGCGCTGACGGGCGAGCGGGCGGCCAGCTGCAGCCAGCCCCACACCAGCGCCGTGAGCCCGAACCACCAGATGGGCGCCCAGGTCAGGCAGCCGAGCGCGCTCGCCACCACGTACCAGGGATAGGACACCCGCAGCGCGCCCGCCACCCATGGCAGCGTGTGCCGCAGCATGGGCACCCAGAAGCAGCCGTAGACGGCCAGCGCGCCCCACTTCTCGACGACGCCCTCGATCCGCGCGATGCGCTCGCGGCCGAGCCGCACGCCGACCTTGGACTCGTAGAGCTTCTCGCCGAGCTTGCGGCCGACCCAGTAGTAGACCTGGAACGCGCCGAACAGCGCGAGGATGAGGACGGCCCCCACCAGCCAGTACGGCAGCCCCAACCAGAACGGCCGGGTGGGATCGGGGAGGGCGGCAGCCGCATGCCACATGAGCCCGCTCACCCCCACTCCAACGCCTTAGGTCAGCCTTACCTTAGTCAAGGAAGAGGCGTTCCGCCACATCAGCTTGCAAGGCCGGGCCACCGGCTGCAAGTAGCCGACAACCACCCCTCAACCATCTCGCCCTATACCTGAACTGAGCAAAAGGGGTGTTGATCATGTCGTCGAGAAGTGCGGTGGTCCTGGCCGGCGGTACCGCCAACGCGGTCAAGCTCTTCGTGGCCGCGCTCGCCTTCACCAGCGCCTACGTCGGCTTCTCCGCCTACAGCAGCGCCGGATCGGCCGCCGAGCCGGTGCGGACCGTCACCCTCTCGGCCCGCGAGCTGCCCATCACCGCCCCGGCCCGGCAGAGCGCCCCCGCCCGGACGGGCGAGATCGCCCTCAGCGCCCTGACCGACGGCGCCCCCGGCTGCGGCAAGTCGTTCCTGGCCCGCGGCCTGCTGGTCAACCCGCGGCCCGGCACGACGGTCCTGTACCGCTGGCGGCTGTCGCGCTGGAGCCCGGCGACCGGGACGTGGCGCACCTACCTGGCGGACCACTCCGGGTTCGCCGGCGGCAGCCGGAACGTGGAGTGGCAGCCGCAGATCTCCGGCAACGCCGGGTGGTACCGGGTCGAGCTGATCGCCCGGCCCGGCGGGACCGTCAGGAGCGAGCGTTTCCAGGTGAGCTGCTGACCGAGCGGCGCGCCGCCTCCACCCAGCGCGGCACGCCCACCCGCTGGGCCACCTCAAGAGCCTTCTCGTAGTGCTCGCGGGCCGCGTCGGGCTGGCCCAGCCGGATGGCCAGGTCGCCCAGGGTCAGCGCCACCGGCCACAACGCCACGACGCCCGTGCCCGCGCCGGCCACCCGGTCGGCGAACGGCTTGAGCTTGTCGTAGCAGTCGACCATGCGCTCGCGGTCGTCGAGCAGCATGCCCGCCAGGGCCCGCCAGGTCATCACCAGCTCGTAGAGGAAGTCGGGCCGGACGGGCGGGCGGGTGGCGGCCACGGCCCTGGCGTCGTTGAGGTGCCCCGCCGAGGCCAGGGCGAGGGCGTAGGCGTCGAGCGTCCACTTGGCGCCGCGCTGGTGGGCCGGGGCCAGCAGCTCGACGGTCTCGGCCGCCCGGCCGTCGACCAGGTGCAGGCAGAACGCGGTGATCAGCGGGAGGTCCTGGCGGCCTTCGAGCATGCCGGCCCGCGCGGTCATCCGGGCGGCCTCGCGGTAGGTGCGTTCGGCGCCCGCGTAGTCGCCGGCGAT
Organism: Nonomuraea sp. NPDC001636; assembly: GCF_040298265.1. NCBI lineage: Bacteria > Bacillati > Actinomycetota > Actinomycetes > Streptosporangiales > Streptosporangiaceae > Nonomuraea > Nonomuraea sp. NPDC001636. Next base: position 100,710 of record NZ_JBEOZT010000003.1, on the reverse strand, counting down.
CATCAGGCGCTGGCCGGCGTACCAGACGACGACGGCGGCGGGGGCCGACAGGTCGTACTGCTTGGCCAGGCGGTCGGCGGCGGCGGCGTGCTCGTCGGCGACCGCGAACTCGCCCCTGGCCGCCGCGCACTCCAGCAGCACCAGGTGGGCCAGGGCCTGCGTGGCCATCTGGCCCGAGCGCTGGGCGACCTCCAGCAGCTCCCTGCCGATGCCCTCGCGGGTGTCGACCGCCGGGATGTCGTAGGACTGGCGCAGCCGGCCGCTCAGCGCCGCCGCGATCAGCGTCGGGTCGCCGCTCTGCCGGGCCAGCTCCAGCGCCTCCAGCGACGCCTGCCGCCCGCGCTCGGGCGCGGAGGAGCCCTCCAGCTCCAGCGCCAGCGTGGTGAGCAGGCTCGCCCGCAGGCGCTGCTCGCCCGCGGGCAGCTCGATGAGCGCCTTCTCGGTGACGTCGACGATCTCCCACGCGGTACGGGTGAAGTCGCGGGCCATGCCCTTGTGCGGCACCGCCAGCGACGCGGCCACCTTCGCGGTGATCTCCAGGTCGCCGAGCGGCAGCGCGGCGTCCATGGCCTGGCGGCGCAGCAGCCTGGCCGCCGTCATGTCGCCGCACAACGCCAGCGCCTTGATCTGCCTGAGCATCAGCCGCAGCCGCTCCTTGGCACGCTCCGGCTCGGACTCGCGGCCCTTGTCGTCCTTGCGCGGGCCGCCGCGGTCGAAGGCCGCGATGGCCTGCTCCCACAGGGTGGCCGCCTCGCGGTGGGCGAAGCGCCGCTCGGCCTGCTCGGCCGCCAGCCCCGCGTAGTGGACGGCCTTCTCGGCCGCGTCGGCCAGGAAGTAGTGGTGGGCCAGCGCCGCCACGTCGGAGGACGTGCGCTGCTCGATCACCGCGGCGACCGCGGCATGGAGACGGGTGCGGCGCAGGCGGGAGGCGTCGGAGTAGATCGTGTCGCGCACCAGGTCGTGGTCGAAGCGCAGCAGCCCCGGGCCCGGCTCGGTCACCAGCCCGGCCAGCAGCGCGGCCTCGACCGCCTCGATCACCGCGTCTTCGTCGCCGGCGACCGTGACCAGCACGTCGAGGTCGACGTCGCGGCCGATCACCGCGGCCTGGAGCAGGATCTGCTGGGCGCCGGCGGGCAGCCGCGAGATGCGCCGCCGCAGCACGTCGCGCACGCCCGAGGGCACGCGCGAGAGCACCTGCGTGGCGCTGGCCCGGTCGGCCGCGCCCTCGGCGTCGAGCAGCCGGACGGTCTCGCGCACGAAGAACGGGTTGCCGCCGGTGCGCTCGACGATGGACTCGACCGCGTCCTCGTCGATCTCGCGCACGCAGGTGGCCTTGACCAGCTCGGCCACGGCCTTGGGGTCGAGGCCGGACAGGCCCACGCGCAGCGGCTCAAGCCGGGCCAGGGCGGCCAGCACGTCGGACTGGCGGTCGTCCAGCTCGCTCTCCCGGCACGTCACGACCAGCAGGACGCGGCTGGTGGCCAGCAGGCTCGGCAGCGCGCGCAGCAGGGCCAGCGTCTGGTCGTCGGCCCAGTGGAGGTCCTCCAGCGTGAGCAGCACCGGCGCCCGGCGGGCCACGCCGGCGAGGTAGCCGCCGACCGCGCGGTGCAGGCGGAAGCCGCCCGAGACCTCGTCCTCGTCGGGGTCGGGGGCGGTGTCGTCGAGCAGGGGGGCCAGGAGCTGGGCGTACTCGCCGGCGCCGGTCGTGCCGATCAGCGAGCGCAGGATCTCGACCCAGGCCCAGCCCGGCGGGGTGGCGCTGGAGTCGGGGCAGGCGCCGGAGGCGGTGATCCAGCCGTCGGCGCCTAGCCTGCCGTCGAGCTGGCGCAGCAGCGTGGTCTTGCCCGCGCCCGCCACGCCGGTCACGATCGCGACCTGGAAGCGGCCGGTGCGCGAGGCGGCCGTGGTCAGCCTGGCCAGCTCGGCGTCGCGGCCGACGAACGGCTCGGGCTCCAGCGGCGGCGGCTCGACGTGCGCGGCGGCCGGCCGGGGCGGCCAGGTGTCGGTGACCGGGGCGGGCCGGGCGGGACGCGGCGGCGCGGCCAGCTCCAGCTCGGGGGCCTGGGCCAGGATGTCGGACTCCAGCTTGCGCAGCGCGGGCCCGGGGTCGATGCCCAGCTCGTCGGCCAGCATGTTCCTGGCCCTGCGCAGCGCGGCCAGCGCGTCGCCCTGCCTGCCGCAGCGGTAGAGGCCCAGCGCCAGCAGCCGCCAGCCCTCCTCGCGCAGCGGGTGCTCGGTGGTCAGCGCCTCCAGGTCGGGGACGGTCTCGGCGTGCAGGGCCAGCCGCAGGCCGGTGTCGGCGTGCCGTTCGCGGGCCACCAGGCGCAGCTCGGCCAGCCGGTTGACCTCGGCCTCGGCCCAGGGCTGGTCGGCGAAGTCGGAGTAGGGAGTGCCGCGCCACAGCCCGAGCGCCTTCTCCAGGCGGCCGCGGGCGGACTGCGGGTCGCCCTCTTCGAGGTGCTCGCCCGCCGCCCTGACCAGCTGCTCGAAGCGCAGCGCGTCGACCTGCTCGGCGGCCACGCGCAGCGCGTAGCCGGAGGCGACGGTCACCAGCAGGCGGTTGGGGCCGCCGCGCGGCCGGCCCGGTTCGAGCACCCTGCGCAGGCGGGAGATGTAGACCTGCAGGCCCGACTGGGCGCCCTTGGCGGCGTCGTCGTCCCACAGGTCGTAAAGAAGCGTGTCAACCGGCACGACCTGACCTCTGGCCACGAGAAGTCGGGCGAGGACGGCCCGCTGCCGCAACCCGCCGAGGTCGAGTTCGTCGTCGTGTTCGTACGCCTCGACTGGCCCCAGAACCCGGAACGCCACCATGTCAGCCGCCACGCTATGCGGGCTTCCGAAGGGCGCACAAGGTCTTTGATGGCTTTGGGATTGTCACTGCGGGGCCTTCGAGATCGCGGACGGGGGTTCCGCGGCGGCGTTCCGGCCGTTGCGCCTGCGCAGGAGCGCCCACGCGCCGAGCGCGAGACCGCCGAACGGGATCTCGATAGTGTAAGTCCAGAAGCCGAAAAGTAGTGCTGTCGCGACGGCCGGAGTGCCCGGCACGCCGAACGTGATCAGCAGCGCGGCGACCCCGCTCTCCATGATCCCGGCCCCGCTGGGCGTGACCACGGCGCTGGTGAGCACGCGGGACAGCGCGAAGACCGCGATCGACTGGGCCAGGCCCGGCCAGGCGCCGGTGGCCGTCATGCAGGCCGCCATGATCGCCCACTGGAAGCCCAGGAAGAACACCATGCCGAGCGACAGGCCGAGCGCGCGCGTGCGGACGATCTCCGCGGTGTCGGCGCGCAGCCGGTGGAAGGCCTCGGAGGCGTGCACCTTCAGGCGCAGCAGCCGGGTGAGCCCGTCGAGCGCCCGGCCGAGTACGGCGGCGGCGCGGTCCCAGTAGAGGGCGACGGCCACGACCAGGCAGAGCACCAGGATGGAGATCGCGCCCGTCCAGCCCGCCTTGACGAACGTCGGGTCGAGCACCTCGCCCGCCATGAGCAGCGCGATGATGCCCACGGCCGGCAGGATGAACCTGAACAACGTGTTCCAGATGCCGCTGACCAGCGTCATCACCACGATGGGCCGGTTGGCGAAGCCCCAGCCCCTGGTCATGGCGAACGACAGCGCCACCCCGACCGCGCCGCCGAACGGCAGCAGGTTGCTGACCGCGCTGCCGGCCGCGTTGAGCGTCAGGCCCTGGAGGTTGTTCAGCCCCGGCAGCGAGTTGGTCAGCACGAACGTGTACGCCAGCAGGCTCAGCAGCCACAGGGCCGTCATCAGCGCGATCTGGCCGAAGCTGAGCGCCCCGAAGACCGCGCCGATCTCACGCCAGGAGACCGGCTTGCCGGTGAGCGCGCGCACGATCTGCGGCAGGTAGACCACGAGCAGCACGGCCAGCCCGAGCGACAGGACGGACAGGGCGATCTGGAGCGGCTTGTTCTTCATCGCCCACCAGTCTGACGGGTCGCCGGAGCCGGCACGTCACCCTCAGGTGCTACTTCGGCCATGGGTCGAAAGGGTGAGTGAGGCGAGTGCCGGGCGGCAGGTCGCGGCGTACGAACCACTCGGTGCCGAAGACCAGGCGGTAGAGCGGGCCGGGGACCTTCAGCATGACGGCGAGGGTGCGGTCGCTGTCGCCGCCGCTGGCCTGGGAGGCGTGCGCCTCCATGGAGGCGCGCTTCTGCCGGGCGTAGCGGCGGACGTTGACCCGGTGGGTGATCGTGTCGCTCGCCGAGTACGCGCTCTCGAACGTGCGCACGTCGAACTCCGGCGGGAACTTGTACACCCGGCCCGCCATGCGCAGCAGCCGCACCAGCGGGTCGCGGTTGACCGTCGCCTCCAGGACGATCGGCGTGCCCGCGATCTGCGCCGCCCGCTTGCCCACCCGGTGGACCTGCACGTGGTCGGGGTGCCCGTAGCCGCCGGCCGGGTCGTAGATCGACAGCAGGTCGGCCTTCTCCTCCTCCAGGATCGCCGCGAGGGCCCTGGCCGCCGCCTCGGTGTCGGCGTCGATGAAGGCGTTGTCGGGCCGCTCCTCGGCGACGCCGCCCTTGGGGCTGAGCCCGGAGTCGCCGTAGCCCAGGCACTCGACGCGGGCGCAGCCGAGCAGCGCGGCCGACTCGTAGAGTTCCTTGAGCCTGGTCTCGCGCAGCTCCTCGCCGGGGCCGATCTCGGCCAGGCCGCGCTCGCCGGCGGTCGCGACCACGAGCACCACGCGGTGGCCCTCGGCCGCGAGCATCGCCATGGTGCCCGCCGTGAGCAGAGCCTCGTCGTCGGGATGGGCGTGGAAGAAGACCGCGGTACGTGGAGGCACACGCCCAGATTAGTCTGGGAGGGGTGCGGATCTTTCACGTGAGTGACTGTTACCTGCCGCGACTCGGGGGGATCGAGGTCCAGGTGGCCGACCTGGTGCGGGCGCAGCGCGAGGCCGGGCACGACGTGGTCGTGGCCACGGCGACCAGGGGCGAGGCGCTGCCGGGCGTGCGCAGGGTCGTCGCCAGGATGCCGTTCGACCTGCCGGTCCATCCGTTCGGAGTGGGGCATCTCACTCGGGGCATCTCCGTCGTCCGGCCCGACGTGGTGCACGTGCACACCGGCGCGGTCTCGCCGTTCGCCTGGATGGGGGTGCGGGCGGCGCGGCGGGCGGGGGTGCCGTGCGTGGTCACCGTGCACAGCATGTGGGACCCGGTCACGCGGGGGCTCTACCGGCTGCTGAGGCTGGCGTTCGGCTGGCAGCGCTGGGGGCTGGTGGCCACCACGGTGAGCACCGCGGCGGCGGCGCCGATCAGGGCGGTGGCCGGGCCCGGCGTGCCGGTGCGGGTGGTCTCCAACGGCCTCGACCTGTCGGGCTGGGCGCCCGCCCCCGGCATGCCGGCCGGGCGGGCGGAGGTGCACGTGGTGGCCGTCGGCCGGCTGGCGCCGCGCAAGCAGCCCGTACGGCTGCTCAGGCTGCTGCGGGCCGCGCGGGCGCGGGTGCCCGCCTCGATCCCGATGCGCGCCACGATCGTCGGCGACGGCCCCGCGCGCGTCCGCATGGAACGTTTCCTGGCCGAGCACGGCATGACCGGCTGGGTGTCGCTGCCGGGCCGCTACTCGCGGGAGCAGATCGCCAAGCTGCTGGAGTCGGCCGACGTCTTCGTGGCCCCGGCGCCCAGGGAGTCGTTCGGCCTCGCGGCGCTGGAGGCGCGGGCGGCCGGCGTGCCGGTGGTGGCCAGGGCCCAGAGCGGCGTCGCCGACTTCGTCAAGGACGGCACCGAGGGGCTGCTCGGCCGCACCCTGGGCGACCTGGCCGGGGCGGTGGCGCGGCTGTGCTCCGACGCGGGGCTGCGCCGGGAGATCGCCGCCCACAACCGCTCGACGCCGCCCGTCGCGGGCTCGTGGGCCGGGGTGCTGGAGGGGTTCGACCGGGCCTACGAGCAGGCGATCGCGCGTTAGGCCAGGCCGCCCCTGCGCAGCGTGTACTCCGGCGCGGCGAAGTCGCCGCCCTGCGGGACGCCGTCGGTGAAGAAGGCGCCCGGCGTGCCGGTGACGCGGTTGGCGTACGACTCGGCGTCGTCCTCGGGCTCGTAGCCGAGCTCGGGGGAGAGCTGCCAGAAGCGGCGGGTGTTGGCCGAGACGGCGTAGGCGGCCAGGAAGCGCAGGCCGGGCGTGGTGACGGCGGCGTGCACGAACCCGGCGCAGTCGCGCGGGCTCAGCCAGGTCGCCAGGTGGCGGACGTCCTTGGGCTCGGGCTCCAGGCTGCCGATGCGCAGGCAGACCACTTCGAGGCCGAACTTGTCGGCGTACAGGTGGCCGAGGGCCTCGACGGCGGCCTTGCTGACGCCGTACAGGCCGTCGGGGCGCGGCGGCAGGTCGGGGGAGATCGTGGCGGTGGCCGGGTACATGCCGGTCAGGCGGTTGCTGCTGGCCAGCACCACGCGCGGCACGCCGGCCACCCGGGCCGCCTCCAGCACGCGGTGGGTGGTCAGCACGTTGCCGTCGAGCAGGTCCGGCAGGGGCGCCTCGTCGGGCACCCCGGCCAGGTGCACGATCGCGTCGGCGCCCTTGACCAGCGCCACGGTCCCGGCCAGGTCCGACAGGTCGGTGCGGACGGCCTCCTCGCCCGGCCCGGCCTCCATGGGCGCCCGGTCGGCCAGGACGAGCCTGGTGGCGGACCGGCGGAGCCGCTCGCGTACGGCACCGCCCACCATGCCGGCTGCGCCGGTGAGCACGATCATCTTCATGCCGACATTGTGCGGCATCGGGCCGATGCGGTCAGTTCCGTCGGAGAACGACGTACCCGTCGCGTTCGAATACCTTCGTGTACCCCTCGGTCTGGAGCTGCTCGACCCGGTTGCGCTGGTCGTCGGCGGAGCCGAAGGGGAACTCCCAGCGGGCGGTGTCGGCCACGATCCACGGCGCGCCGCGCGGGGCCGCGCTCCACAGCAGGACGGTGGTGCGCGAGGACAGCGCCGGGCCCACGGAGTTGACCGCCTCGACCGTCACCCCCGAGGGCACCCTGCTCACCGCCTCGGCCGCCGCGGCGGCCTTGTCCTCCTTGTAGAAGGCGGGATGGTAGAGCTGGTCGAGCGCGAACCTGGGCACCAGGGTGAGGGCGACGGCGCAGGCCGCGGCCGCCCAGGCCAGCTTGAGCCCCTGCCGGTCGGCGCGGCCGGTCCAGCGCAGCAGCCTGGCCAGGCCGTCCACGCCGGCGCAGAAGAGGATCACCACGGTGAACGCGCTGTACTGGAAGTCGGCCTGCCACCACTGGGGACGGTCGGACAGCAGGCGTTCGAGCACGTGCGGCAGCGCCGCCAGCGACAGCGGCGACAGCAGGCACAGCAGCAACGTCGGCCAGGCCAGCAGGAACAGGGTGTCGACCTTGGCCTCGTCGCTGAAGGGCAGCAGCAGGGCGGCGAGCGGGTCGCGCAGCATGGCCAGCAGCGCGGCGGGCGCGTCGGGGCCGAGGTGGCCGTAGGCCCAGAAGTCTTTGCTGTCGCCGCCGAACGAGGTGATCAGCAGGCCCCGGATGAGCACGACGGCCCCCGCGCCGACCAGCGCGCACACGACGCCGCGCAGGCGGTCGCCGACGACGAACAGGTACAGCCCCGCCCCGATCACCAGGAGCCCCATGTCCTCCTTGACGAGCAGCAGCCCGAGCGTCGCCAGGAACGCCGGCAGCACGCGTCCGGCGTGGTAGCGCTCGATCATGATCGCGGTGAGCAGCGGGACGAACATCACCTCGTGCGCGTCGAAGGCGACGGCCTGGGCGATCGGCCACGACAGCGCGTACGCCACGGCGACCAGATAGGCGGGCCCGACGCCCAGCACGCGGCGGGTGAACAGCCACAGGAACGGGATCGCCCCCGCGAACAGCAGCGCCTGGGCCACGATCAGCGACTCGGGCCCGTCGTGCACCCAGTAGAAGGGCGCGAGCAGCGCGTAGATCGGGGAGAAGTGGTCGGCGAGCTGGAGGTACTCCGTGCCGCGCTCGTGGAAGACGCCGAGCACCGGCACGTACGGCGGCCGGAAGCGGGCGTAGTTGCGCACCGCCTGGTCCACGATCACCAGGTCGAACGTGGTCGCCCGGAAGGTGGCCAGCTTGACCAGCCCGAGAACGGCGTACGCCACCGCGGCGAGCAGCGCGATCGCGCCGACCCGCACGCGGTGGCGGAAGAGCACTCTGGCGGGGAGTGCGGTGCTTGCCGGAGGCCGTGCGATCACCGTTTCGTCGGTCACGGCAGCAAGCGTAAGGGGATCATCCGGTCCTGTCCGTACCCCGTGCCGGGGGATCGGATGAGGCGGTCACCGCGCCGGCCTGCCCCCCGCAGGCGGTGCGGCGACCGCGGACCGGTCAGGAGCAGGCGGCGGTGATCTTCGAGGTGAAGCCGCTCATCTTGCCGCTGAACTCGGTCGTCTTGCTGATGTCGCCGCTCTGCAGGCTCTCGAAACCGGCGGCGAAGTCGTTCAGGGCGGCCGCGACGTCGCCGTCGTACTTGCCGGCGAGCTCCTTGGTCTTGGCGGCGGCGGCCTTGGAGGCGTCCCCGACCGCCGCGGCGTCCGTGGCGTTCTTCGTGATGGCGCCGCTCCACTCGGTGGTGATCTTCGAGAGCTCGTTGACGGCGGTGTTGCAGTCAACGGCCTGGCCGACACCGCAGGCGGTGGACAGAGCGGCAAGGGAGATCGTCGCGACTGCGAGGGCGAGTCGGCGAGGGGGAGTCATTTTTGGTGCCCTTCGTTGGTTTTCCGTACGAGGAGGACATTAGCGATCTCCGGTTGATCTCCGCTTGCACGCCGCTAACATTCCGGCCGTCAGGTGGGCGTAAAACCGCGCAACAGCACGTGGACGACCTCTTCGGCGTCGGGGATGGGCAGGTCGAGCAGCCCGCGGTAGGTCACCAGGCCGGCGAACAGGTCCGTGAGGAGCTCCAAATCGGCGTCCGGGGACAGCTCGCCGCGCTCGATCGCGCGCTCGTAGACGACCCGCGAGCGCCGCATCCGGGTGCGCATGCCGGTGCGGACGATCTCGGCCACGGCGGGGTCGCGGCCGGCCTCGCCGTACATCTGCCTGGTCAGGCGGGCGACGCCGGGGTGCCGCCACAGGGCGAGGGTGTCGGAGACCACCACGCGCAGGTCGCCTTCGAGTGAGCCGGTGTCTGGGACGGCGACGTGCGTGTCCATGAGCCCGCCGATGGATTCGAGCAGCATGTCGCGTTTGGTGGCGTAGCGCCGGAACACGCTCGCCCTTCCCACGCCTGCCGCATTGGCGACGTCGTCCATGGTGAAGTCGAGGCCGTGGGAGAGCAGCAGCTCGGTGGCGGCCTGCCTGATGCGGTGGTCGACCGTGGGATCGGGCTTGCGGCCGCGCGCGGACATTGTGATACTCCCAGTATCTGATACTTGCAGTCTCTTAAAGTGGGGCTTCTATGAGGGTAATCGTGGCGGGCGCCGGGGTGGCGGGGCTCGCGGCGGCGCGCGGGCTGCTCAACGCGGGTCACGACGTCGAGGTGTACGAGCAGGCGCCCGAGCTGCGCACGGCGGGCGGGTCGGTGACGCTCTGGCCCGGCAGCACGGCCATCCTCGACGAGCTCGGCGTCGGGTACGCGGGCCTGGGATGGCGGCTGGAGACCATGGAGTCGTGGGCCGACGACGGCCGCCGGCTGGTCACCGTCGATCTCACCGCGGCCGAGCGGCGCTACGGGCGTCCGTGCGTGCACGTGGGCCGGCGCGAGCTGGTCGAGGCGCTGTCGGCGGGCCTGCCCGTCGTCTACGGCGCGGGCGTCGAGCACGCCGAGCCGGAACGGGCGCAGGCGCGGCTGGCCGGCGGCCGCACCGTGCGCGGCGACCTGCTGGTAGGGGCCGACGGCCGCAGGTCGGCGGTGCGCCGCGCCCTGTGGGGCACGGATCCGGCCGCGTTGAGCGGCTGGGTCACCTGGCAGGGCTTCACCACCGCGCCGACCTCGTTGACGCGCTCCCGCCGGGCCGTGATGATCGCCGGACGGCGGGAGCTGTGCGGGCTGATCCCGGCGGGCGCGGGCCGGTTGTTGTGGTGGTTCGACGTCCAGGCGTCGCCCGGGGGGCCGTTCTGGCAGGACGACCCCGACGTCGTGCCGCGGCTGCGCGAACGGTTCGGCGGCTGGGCCGACCCGGTGCCCGCGGTGCTGGAGACGATGGAGGACGTCGGCTTCTTCCCGCACCACCGGCAGGTGATCCCCCGGGTCTGGGGCAGGGGCCCGACCACGCTGGCCGGGGACGCGGCCCACACCATGCCGCCCACCATGGCCCAGGGCGCCAACCAGGCCCTGGAGGACGCCTGGCTGCTGACCCGCTCGGCCGGCGGCGACCTGCGCGCGTACGAGCGGGCCAGGGCGCGGATCGCGCGGCGTCCCGCCGTGATCGCCGGTACGGAGGTGACCAACCGGCAGCGCTCGTTCGCGGGCCTGGTCCCCGACTGGATGGCGACCCGGATGCACACGGCGTCGCTGCGCAGGTTCAGCACCTACCTCTTGACAGCCTCGTGAAGGCCGCCGGACGATGTCGCATATAGAGCAACTCGGTGCGTAATACGCAACAAGGGGTGTCGGTTGACCACCACGTCGAGCTTGATCTCCACGCTTCCCGGCCGCTCCTACACCGACCCCGACCTGTTCGCCGAGGAACAGGCCAAGATCTTCGAGAGCATGTGGTTCTGCGCCGTGCGCGCCGGCGACCTGCCGAAACCGGGCGCGTTCCGGACCGTCCAGGTGGGCACGGAGAGCGTGCTCGTGGTGCGCGGGCGCGACGGGCTGCTGCGCGCCTTCCTCAACGTCTGCCGCCACCGCGGCGCGCGGCTGTGCGTGGAGGAGCGGGGCGAGGTCAGAAGGACGATCAGGTGCGCCTACCACGCCTGGTCCTACGACCTGGACGGCAGGCTGGCCGCCGCCCCCAACCTGGCGAAGATGCCCGACATCGACCGCGTCGAGTACGGCCTGGTCCCGGTGAGCCTGCGCGAATGGCTCGGCTACGCCTGGGTCTGCCTGGCCGACGAGCCGCCGTCCTTCGAGGACACCGTCACCTCCGCGGCCACCGAACGCCTGGGCGACCCGGCCGCCATCGAGAACTACCACGTCGACCGGCTGGCCCTGGGCCGCCGCGTGGTCTACGACGTCAAGGCCAACTGGAAGCTGGTCGTCGAGAACTTCATGGAGTGCTACCACTGCGCCACGATCCACCCCGAGCTGGTGGCCGTGCTGCCCGAGTTCGCCGGCGGGTACGCCGCCCAGTACTACGTGGGCCACGGCGCCGAGTTCGCCGAGCGCGTCGAGGGCTTCACCGTGGACGGCGGCGCGGGCTTCGGCCGGCTCCCCGACGTGACGCCGGAGCAGGACCGCCGCTACTACGCGATCACCGTCAAGCCGCAGGTGTTCGTCAACCTGGTGCCCGACCACGTGATCCTGCACCGGATGTTCCCCATGGCCGCCGACCGCACGGTGGTCGAGTGCGACTGGCTCTACCACCCCGACGTGGTGGCCTCCGGGGCCGACCTGACGCCGTCGGTGGAGCTGTTCCACCGGGTCAACGAGCAGGACTTCGACGCCTGCGAGCGGACCCAGCCCGGCATGGGGTCACGCGCCTACCGGGCGGGCGGCGTGCTGGTGCCGAGCGAGCACCACATCTCGGCCTTCCATCAGTGGGTGAACCAGCGCCTGCGCGGATAGCGCACCCGCAGGCCGCCGTAGTTGGCCCGGCCGCCGACCACCAGGTAGAGGACGCCGGGCCGCCGCCTGCCCGGCACGTCGCCGACGACGGTCTGACCCCAGTCGGTACGGAAGGCGTCCACGTTCACCACGGCGCCCTCGGGCACGGTGATCCTGGCGGAGCCGTACGTGAGGTCGAGTTCGAGGTCGACGACGGGGTGGGGGATGACGGCCCGGGACAGGTCGAGGTCGACGCCGCCGTACTTGGAGGAGATCCGCAGCCGCCGCGGGACGGCCCAGTCACCCGAACGGCGCACGTGCCCGCTCTTGGACTCCAGCTCGACCACGTCGTCGGCCGGGGGCGCCGGGGCGGGCAGATCGGTGATCAGGCCGAGCAGGTCGCCGTAGGTCCTGGCGGTGAGCGCCAGCCCGAGCCGGTCCTCCAGCTCGGGACGCGTCAGGCGGCCCTCGGCGAAGGCGTGCTGGAGCCGCTCCGCCGCGCGCTCCCGGTCCTCGTCGGAGACCCGCATGTGCATTTCCGACATGTCCCGAGCATAGGTTCGCGGCGGTCAGAACGGGAGGCGTCGCCCGGAAGGGGTTCGCAGATCGAGGTGGGAGTACCGGCGCCCCCGCGGGGGCCTGCGCACGAGCTGAAGTCGCTTCACGCCCTGTAAATACCCATTTGATTGTCTAAGAGTCCTCATGCGGAGGTACCGTGTGCCTGATGTCGGCGGACCCTTTCGTGCATCCGGCCCTCTTCTACCGAGGTGACCCGGAATATGTGGCTGCCACCACGGCTTTCGTGCGCGAGGGGCTGGCCGCCGGGGAGCCCGTGGCGGTGGCCGTGCCCGCCGCGAACCTGGCCAAGATCGAGGCCGGGCTGGGCGCCGACGCGTCCCGGGTGACCATGCTCGACATGGGCGTGGCGGGCCGCAACCCGGGGCGGATCATCCCGGCCGTGCTGCGGGCCGTCGCCGACCGGCATCCCGGCGAGCACGTGCGGATCATCGGCGAGCCGATCTGGCCCGGCCGCTCGGCGACCGAGTACCCGGCCTGCGCCCAGCACGAGGCGCTGATCAACCTGTCGTTCGCGGGGCGGCGCGTCACGATCCTGTGCCCGTACGACCTGGCGGGGCTGACGCCCGAGGTGCTGCGCGAGGCCGAGCGCACCCACCCGGTGCTGCGCGACGCCTCCGGCGAGCGGGCCAGCTCCAGCTACGCGCCCGACGAGGTCGTCGCCCGGCACAACCAGCCGCTCGCCGAGCCGGCCGCGTGCGTCTCGCTGCGCTTCGACCACACCAACCTGGCCTCGGCCCGCACCCTGGCGGCCGGCCAGGCCGCGGCGGCGGGCTTCGCGGACGACCGGCTCGACGACATCCGGCTCGTGGTGGCCGAACTCGGCGCCAACAGCCTCGACTACGGCGGCGGCGCCGGCCTGATCAGGGTCTGGATCGAGGACGCGCGGCTGGTCTGCGAGGTCGCCGACGGCGGTCACATCACCGATCCGCTGGCCGGGCGCCTGCCCGTCGAGGCACGCCGCTCCGGCTCGCGCGGCCTGCTCATCGTCAACCTGCTCGCCGACCTCGTACGCGTCCACAGCCGCCCCGGCGCGACCGCGGTCCGGGCCTACTTCGACCTGCCGGCCTCCCTGGTGTAGACATCGGAGGATGATCCGGCTACGGCCCATGCGGGCGCGCGACGCGGGCGAGTCCCATCGCGTCGCCACCAACCTGGAACTCTTCTTCGACCTGTGCTTCGTCGTCGCGGTCTCGTTCGCCGGCTCCCAGCTCCACCACGCGCTCAGCGAAGGCCACCTGGCCGAGGGCGTCCTCGGCTACCTGACGACGTTCTTCGCCATCTGGTGGGCGTGGATGAACTACACCTGGTTCGCCTCCGCCTACGACAACGACGACTGGCTGTTCCGGGTGACCACGCTCGCCCAGATGGCGGGCGTGCTGGTGCTGGCCGCCGGGGTGCCCAGGGCGTTCCAGGAGCACGACTTCCGCGTGGTCTACGCCGGGTACGTCATCATGCGCCTGGCCATGGCCGCCCACTGGCTGCGGGCGGCCTGCGGCGACCGTCCGGGCCGGCGGACGGCCGTGCGGTACGCCGCCGGCATCTGCGTCGCGCAGGTCGGCTGGATCCCGCTGCTGGTCGTGCCGGGGGAGTGGTACCTGGCGGCGTTCGCGTTCGGCGTGCTGCTGGAGCTCGCGGTGCCCGTGTGGGCCGAGCGGGGCAGCCCGACCGCCTGGCACCCGCACCACATCGCCGAGCGGTACGGCCTGTTCACGATCATCATGATGGGCGAGAACGTGCTGGCCGCCACGGTCGCCTTCCAGGCCGAGGCGCGCACCGCGGGCCTGCGGCCCGAGCTGATCGTGCTGGCCCTGGGCGCGCTGGTGATCGCCTTCGCCATGTGGTGGCTCTACTTCGACCCGCCGACCGCCGAGATCCTCGACTCCACCAGGCACGCCCTCCTCTGGGGGTACGGCCACTACGCGATCTTCGCGGCGGTCGGGGCGTTCAGCGCCGGGGTCGAGGTGAGCATCGACCACGCGTCGGGCACGTCGCACCTGTCCGCCACGGGCGCGGCGCTGGCCGTGTCGGTGCCCGTCGCGGTGTTCCTGTCGATGGTCTGGCTGCTGCACGTGCGACCCCACCGCTACGGCCCCGCCGACAGCGCGGCCTTCCTGGGCGCGGCCGTGCTCGTGCTGCTGTCGGCGCTGACGCCGGCGCCGATCCCGCTGACGGCGATCGTCCTGGTCGCGCTGGTGGTCGTGACCGGCGCGACCAGGCGGGCGGCCTAGCGCTCGACCTCCGACATGTTCGGGTAGCGGGCGCCCCGGACGGCGTCCGCGGGCACCGCCCTGGCCAGGGCGTCGAGCTGCTCGGCGGTCAGCGTGACGTCGGCCGCGGCGGCGTTCTCCTCCAGGTACGCCAGGCGTTTCGTGCCGGGGATCGGCACCACGTCGTCGCCCTGGGCCAGCAGCCAGGCCAGCGCGAGCTGGGCGGGGGTGATCCCGGCCGCCCTGGCGATCTCGCGCACCCGCTCGACCAGGCGGGCGTTGTGCTCGGCGTGCTCGCCGGACATGCGGGGCAGGTGCTTGCGGAAGTCGTCGTCGGGGAGCTGGTCGGCGCTCGGCAGCGCGCCGCCGAGCAGGCCGCGGCTGATCGGCGAGTACGCCACCAGCGCGGTGCCCAGTTCCCTGGCCGCGGGCCGGATCTCGGCCTCCAGACCCCGGGTGAACAGCGAGTACTCGCTCTGCAGCGCGGCGATCGGGTGCACGGCGGCGGCCCTGCGCAGCGTGTCCGCGCTCACCTCCGACAGCCCGAGATGGCCCACCTTGCCCTGCTGGACCAGCTCGGCCATGGCGCCGACCGACTCCTCGATCGGCACGTCGGGGTTGCGGCGGTGCATGTAGTAGACGTCGATGTGGTCGACGCCGAGCCCCCGGAGCGAGGCGTCGCAGGCCGCCCTGATGTACTCGGGGCTGTTCTCGACCGTGCGGGCGCCGTCGTGGCGGTTGATGCCGAACTTGGTCGCCAGGACGACCTCGTCGCGGTGGCCCTTGACGGCGCGGCCGACCAGCTCCTCGTTGTGGCCGCGTCCATACATGTCGGCTGTGTCCAGAAAATTCATGCCAAGGTCGAGGGCGCGGTGGATGACGGCGATCGACTCCTTCTCGTCGCCTTGGCCGTAGAACTCCGACATGCCCATGCAGCCCAGGCCGAGGGCCGACACCTGCGGGCCGCCGGTCCCCAGAACGCGCGTCTTCACATCCGCTCCCGATAGTTGTCGATCTTGTGGTCGAGGACGACCATGTCCGCGCCCAGCTCGGCGATCCTGGCCCGGACGCGCTCACGGTGCAGCTCCAGCATGGCCAGCCGCTCGGCGGAGGTGTGCTCGCCCATCCGGCGCAGCTCCGCGTAGCGGCACATGTCGGCGATGGGCATGCCGGTGGTCCGCAGCTTGGTGAGGAAGTCCAGCCACCGGAGATCCGCCTCCACGTAGTCCCGATGCCCGCTGACGTTGCGGCCGACCGAGTGGATGAGCCCGATGCGCTCGTAGTAGCGCAAGGTGTGGGCGCTGAGACCCGAACGCTGGGCGGCCTCTTGGATCGTCATGTCTCCAGGGTCACCCTTAGAGTGCACTCCAAGTCAAATCGGGGGTGCCGCCGACTGCACCCACCCTGAGGAGGCAGGCCCTACCCAGGGTCGTCTCTCCGCAGGTCACGGGCCCGCCCCCGGACTCTGCCGACCAAGGTATTAGGGGACGGATCAGGGCCCGCTGGGGGCTTATCTCCGATGTCGGTCAAGGCCGCCTTACGCGAGCTTTAAGCCATGAGGGGATTGCTTGTCAGCGGATTCACGGCCATCGGCACCGGAGCCGGCGCGATGCTCACCTTGCACGCCGAGGCGGGCCTCGACCCGTTGCACAGCGTCATCAGCGAGTACGCCTTCCAGGCGTCCGGATGGCTGCTGCCGGCCTCGCTGACGCTGTTCGCCGTGGGGTCCGGGCTGATCGCCGAGGCGCTGCGCCGCTCCGGCGCCAACCGCTGGGTCGTCGCGCTGCTGGTGGCGTGGGGGGCGAGCATGTTCCTGATCGGGGCCTTCCCGACCGACCGTCCGGGGGTGCCGCTCTCGTTGTCCGGAGGCATCCACCGCTACGCCGCCTTCGCCGCCTTCCTGGTGATGCCCGCCGCGGGGTTCCTCCTGGCCAAGGCCAGGATCCGGTACGCCAGAGCGATGCGCGTGCTGAGCGGCGTGGCCCTCGGGGCGCTGTTGCTGGTCGTGGTCCCGTACGTGGTGCGCATGTTCGGCATCCCCTTGAGCAACGACGACATCCCGGCGGGCCTGACCCAGCGCGTGGTGGTCGTGACCGAGATCGGGGTGCTGGCGCTGGCGGGACTGTCGATGCTCAGGCCGGCGGCGCGGCGGGTGTCGGCCGTGCTGGCGTGACGCCTGACCGGTTCGCGAGGGGCGGGATGATCTTCCCGCCCCTTTTCGCGTGAGAACGGTCCGCTCCTGGAAAGAGGGAGGGCTCTGACCTCGCCCAAGGAGCTGTGAAGATGACCATTTTGATCGCCTACGACGGTTCGGACGACTCCAAGGCCGCCATCGAGTTCGCCGGACGGGCCGTGCAGGACAGGTCCGCCGTCGTGCTGACCGTCTGGGAGCGGCTGGCGATGACCTCCGCCCGCGCCTCGGCCGGGCTCATGATGACCCTCGACAACACCGCGGCCGAGGACGAGGCGATCGGCCAGGCGATGACCGAGCTGGCCGGGCACGGCGCCGAACTGGCCCGCGAGGCCGGCCTCGACGCGACGCCGCGGTGCGACCTGGACTCGGTGGCGGTGTGGTCGACCATCGTGGACGTCGCCGACGAGATCGACGCCACCCTCATCGTCACCGGCACGCGGGGACTGGGCGGCGTGCGATCGCTGCTGCTCGGCAGCACCTCGGACCGCGTCCTGCACCACGCCCGGCGTCCCGTGCTGGTGGTCCCGGGCCCCGAGGCGACCTCCTGACCGACCCGGCGGCGAGAATGTCGGTGGCGTGCGGCAGAGTGGGGGCCGCGGGATCTCCTGACCGGTGACCCGATCAAGGTGCGGGCCGGAAGAGGGGGCGGCATGGCCGAGGGCCTGGCGCGGCGGCTGGGCACCGGCGACGCGGTCGTCGTCGGGCTGAGCGCGATGATCGGCGCGGGCGTGTTCGCCGCCTTCGCCCCGGCCGCCGCCGCGGCGGGCGGCTCACTGCTCGCCGCCCTCGCGCTCGCCGCCGTCGTGGCCTACTGCAACGCCACCTCCTCGGCCCGCCTGGCCGCCCTCCATCCCGAGTCCGGCGGCACCTACGTCTACGGCCGGCGGCGGCTCGGCCCGCTGTGGGGCTACCTGGCGGGCTGGGGCTTCACCGTCGGCAAGACGGCCTCGTGCGCCGCGATGGCGCTCACCTTCGGCTCGTACGTCGCCCCGGGCGCGGCCCGGCCGCTGGCCGTCGCGGCGGTCGTCGCGCTCACGCTGCTCAACCTGTTCGGCGTCCAGCGTTCGGCCGCGGTCGCCCGGGTGATCGTCGTGCTCGTGCTCGCCGTGCTGGCCGCGGTGATCGTCGCCGGGCTGGCGGGGGAGCGGCCGCCCGGAATGCCGGGCGCGGAGCTGCCCGGTTCGGGCCCGTGGGGCGTGCTCCAGGGAGCCGGGCTGCTGTTCTTCGCGTTCGCCGGATACGCCAGGATCGCCACGCTGGGGGAGGAGGTGCGCGATCCGGCCCGTGCCATCCCGCGGGCGATCGGCATCGCCCTCGGCGTCACGCTCGTCGTCTACACGCTGGTGGCGGTGGCCGCCCTGCGCACGCTCGGGGCGTCCGGGCTGGCCGGGTCCGCCGCGCCGCTGGCCGACGTCGTGCGCCGGGCGGGGGCGCAGTGGCTGGTGCCGGTCGTGGGGGCGGGGGCGGCGGTGGCCTCGCTCGGGGCGCTGCTCGCGCTGCTGCTCGGCGTCTCCCGTACCGTGCTCGCGATGGCCAGGGAGCGTGATTTGCCGGGCGTGCTGGCCGCGGTCGACCCGGAGCGGCGGGTCCCGCGCCGGGCCGAGGCGGCGGTCGGGGCCGCGGTGGTCGTGCTGCTGCTGGTGGCCGACCTGCGCGGCGCGATCGGTTTCTCCTCGTTCGGGGTGCTGGTCTACTACGCGATCGCCAACGCCAGCGCGCTGACCCTCACGCGGGCCGAGGGCGCGCCGGTCAAGGCCGTGCCGGTGCTCGGGCTGGTGCTGTGCCTGGTGCTGGCGTTCACGCTGCCGCTCGCCTCCGTGCTCGCGGGGGTGGCCGTCTTCGCCGTGGGGCTGGCCGCCTGGGCCGTACGCCGCCGCGCGAGCGGCTTCCGGGCGTAGACTGGGCGTGATTCCTCTCGACGATGGCCCGGGCGTGCCGACGAAAGCGCCCTTCCCCGTGAACGTCCGCGTAAGGAACCTCCGCCCGGCCGCATGAGCGGCATCCGGGTGCGCACCCGCAGAGAGCTCCAGGCCCAGCGGCGGCGCAGGCGGCCCCGATGCCTCGGCCACCTCACCGTCGCCCCTTTGTGGCCCATGCACGGCGTCAACCTCGGCACCCTGCTGCGCACCTGCGACGCGGCCGGCGCGTGCCTGGCCGTGCCCCGCCTGCCCTGGGTGCCCGAGGCGCTGGCCAGGGGGAACACCCTCCGGTTCGGAGCATGCGTCCACTGGGTCGATCCGCTGCCCTGGCTGGCCTCCCGGCCCGAGCGCGTGCTGGGCGTCGAGCTGGCCGAGAACGCCATCAGGCTGGCCGACCTGCCCATGGCCCGCGAGCCGACCGTCGTCGTGCTCGGCCACGAGGCCACCGGCATCCCCGGCGAGGCGCTCGACCTGCTCGACGCCGTGGTCGAGATCCCGATGATCGGCACCGGGGCCAGCCTCAACGTGGCGGTGGCCGGGTCGCTGGTGCTCTACAAGCTGGCCGGGCTGGCCTGACGCCGGGTACGATGCCGAACATGACGATCAGCGCGGTGATGATGACCCCGTAGGGGGTTTCACCGACGACGTCCTGTTGAGGCCCTGCGACCCGGGGCCTCTCGTCGTGTCGGGGCCCCTTTCCGGGAGGCGACCGATGTACGTCACGACGACCATCCCCTACGTCAACGCCCGCCCGCACCTCGGGCACGCGCTGGAGCTCGTCCAGGCGGACGTGCTGGCCAGGCACCACCGGCGGCGCGGCGAACCCGTGCGGTTCCAGACCGGGACCGACGACAACTCGCTGAAGAACGTGCTTGCGGCCGAGGCCGAAGGACTGCCGGTGCGGGAGTTCGTGGACCGCAACGCGGCCGCGTTCGAAGGGCTGCGCGAACCGCTCGACCTGTCCTTCGACGCGTTCGTCAGGACGAGCAGCCACCCCGCACACCGCGCCGGGGTCGAACGCATCTGGAAGGCCGTCGAAGGCGACCTCTACCAGCGGCACTACGAGGGGCTCTACTGCGTCGGCTGCGAGCAGTTCTACCCCGAGGGGCCCTGCGCGGAAGGTCACGAGGCGCCCCTGCAGACGGTCTCGGAGCGGAACTGGTTCTTCCGGCTCTCCCGCTACCAGGACGCCCTGCTCGACCTCATCCGCGGCGGCGGCCTGCGCATCGAGCCGGCCGCCCGGCGCAACGAGGTGCTGGCGTCCGTCGAGGCGGGGCTGGCCGACATCAGCGTCTCGCGGTCGGCGGCGCGCGCCCGCGGCTGGGGCATCCCCGTGCCGGGGGATCCCAGCCAGGTCGTGTACGTGTGGTGGGACGCCCTCGCCAACTACGTCACCGCCCTGGAGGGGGAGGAGCACGAGCGCTGGTGGGTGCGCGAGCCGGACAAGGTGCACCTGGTCGGGAAGGGGGTGATCCGCTTCCACGCCGTCTACTGGCCGGCGATGCTGCTGGCCGCGGGCGAGCCGCCGCCGTCGCAGATCTTCGTGCACGACTACCTCACCGTGCACGGCCGCAAGATCAGCAAGTCGTCCGGGACCGCCGTCGATCCGGTGGCCCTGGTGGACGCGTACGGCGTGGACGCGGTGCGGTGGTGGCTGCTGCGCGAGATGCCGCGCGTGGGCGACGCCGACTTCACCGAGGAACGCCTGATCGCCAGGGCCGACGAGGACCTGGCCAACGGCGTGGGCAACCTGGTCAACCGGGTGTCCACGATGGTCCACCGGTTCCTGGACGGCAACGTGCCGGAGGTGCGCGAGGAGTTCGGGCCGGGCGACGTGCACGGCGCGCTGCGGGACTTCGACTTCCGCCGGGCCGCCGGAGCGGTGTGGCGGCTGGTGGAGGAGGCGAACAGGTACGTCGAACGCGTCCGGCCGTGGCAGCAGGCCGCCGGCGAGCGGGAGGCGTCGCTGGGCGTGCTGGTGGGGGCGTGCCGGACGCTGGCCGTCGAGCTGGAGCCGTTCCTGCCGACGGCGGCGGCGCGGGTGGCGGCGGCGGTGTCGGGGGAGCGGCTGCCGCGGCCGGAGCCCCTGTTCCCGCGCCTGGCCCGGTGAATCCGGACATGTGCCGACGCGCCGATCGGGCTTCGCCGTGGACGATTGACGGTGCGGCAGGGGCGGCCTACGTTGGGCGCACTTGCTGACCAGTTGGTATGGAGGTCCCATGCCCGCCGTCGAGACCGTCCGGGGCCCGATCGACGTCGAACGGCTCGGCCAGACGCTGATGCACGAGCACGTGTTCGTCGTGGCCGCCGAGCACGTGGACAACTACGGCAAGGGCGCCTGGTGGGACGAGGAGTTCCGGGTCGCCGACGCCGTCGCCAAACTCGGCGCGGTGGCGGCCAAGGGCGTGCGGACGATCGTCGACCCGACGGTGTGGGGCCTCGGCCGCCACATCCCGCGCATCCAGCGGGTGGCCGCCGAGGTGCCCGGCCTGAACATCGTCGTCGCCACCGGCCTGTACGTCTTCGAGGAACTGCCCCACCAGTACGAGCACCGCGGGCCCGGCCTGTTCCTCGACATGCCCGACCCGATGGTCGACGACTTCGTCCGCGACCTCACCGAGGGCATCGCCGACACCGGGGTGAAGGCCGCGCTGCTGAAGTGCGTGGTGGAGCACAAGGGGCTGACGCCCGGCGTCGAGCGCATCTGCCGGGCCGTCGCGCGGGCCCACGTCCTGACCGGGGCGCCGATCACCGTCCACACGAACGCCTTCACCCAGAGCGGGCTGCTCGCGCTGGACCTGTTCGCCAAGGAAGGGGTGAACCTGGAGAAAGTGGTCGTCGGGCACGCGGGTGACAGCAACGACCTCGACTACCTGATGCGCCTGGCCGACACCGGCGCGACGCTGGGCATGGACCGGTTCGGGCTCGACGTCTACAACTCGACCGAGCAGCGCGTGGCCACGATCGCGGCCCTGTGCCGGCGCGGATACGCCGACCGCATGGTCCTCAGCCACGACACCGCCTGCTTCATGGACTACTTCGGCGGCGCATGGGACGAGGCCAGAAACACGCTCGCGCCGAACTGGCGCTACGATCACATTCACGATGACGTTCTGGCCGCACTGCTCGGCTCTGGTGTCACCGACGACCAGATCGAACAGATGCTGGTGTTCAACCCGAGGCGCTACTTCTCGTAAAGTGGTCGAGAAGTGACGACAAGTGGGAAACAACGCGGGTAGGTGGAGCTGGGTGACTTCGGAGCAGGCTTTGTCGATCAGCCTCGGACTCCAGGGCCCCTGCGTCATCGCACGGCTGACCGGGGATTTCGACTTCGGGTCCGCGGCCGAGGTGCGCGACCGGGTCACCAAGGCGCTCGACCTCACCCAGCCGCCGCTCCTCGTCATCGACATGCAGGCCGTCAGCGTCTGCGACTCCTCCGGCCTGTCCGTGCTGGTCTACCTGCACAAGGCCGTCACCGCCTCCGGCGGCAAGCTGCTGCTGTCCGGTCTGAACGGCCGGTGCAAGCACCTGTTCGCGATCACCGCGCTGGACAAGTTCTTCGACATCCGCAGCACGGCCGAGCTGGCCATCGCCGAACTCAACGAAGCCGGGAATTCGCCGCCGTTCACCGGGTAGTTGCCGGTGCATGTCGGCCGCAGAGCCCGATCTGCTCGGCATGTACCTGGCGCAGATCGGAAAGAACCCCCTGCTCTCCGCCGCGGACGAAGTCGACCTCGCCCGGCGGATCGAGGCAGGACTGTACGCGAGCCACCTGATCGAGCGCGGCGCCGCGACCCCGGAGCTCGAAGCCGTCGCCCGCGACGGGCGGCGGGCCAAGGACACGCTGATCAGGTCCAACCTCCGCCTGGTCGTCGCCGCCGCCAGGCGGTACGCCTTCCGCGGGCTGCCGCTGCTCGACGTCATCCAGGAGGGCAACCTCGGGCTGATCAGGGCCGTGGAGAAGTTCGACTACACCCGCGGGTACAAGTTCTCGACGTACGGGACGTGGTGGATCCGTCAGGCGATCGAACGCGGCATCCACGACAGGAGCCGCACCGTACGGCTGCCCATCCACGTGGCCGAGGACCTGTCGCGGCTGCTCAGGGCCGAGCGGCGGCTCGCCGCCGACCTGGGCCGCGAGCCGACGGACGGCGAGCTCGCCGCATCGGCGGCGCTCACCGCCGGCCAGGTCGCCGCGTTACGCAGGCTCGGCCAGGAGGTGGTCAGCCTGGACCTGCCGGTCGGCGAGTCCGGCGAGAGCCGCGTCGCCGACATGATCGCCGACGAGGACGGGGCCGGGGTGCAGGAGATCGCCGAAAGCCGCGCCATGAGCGCCGACGTCCGGGACGTGGTCACGTCGCTGCCGCCGCGCGAGGCGGTCGTCATCAAACTCCGGTACGGCCTCAGCGGGCAGAAGGCGGAGAGCTACGGCGAGATCGCGGACCGCCTCGGGCTCACCAGGGAACGCATCAGGCAGCTGGAGAAGCAGGCACTGAAACGCCTCCGCCAGTCCAGATCCCTCCTGGCCTGGGCCTCATGACGTTCCGGCCCCCGCCACTCTTGGCTCGCCTCTTCATTCGCCGCCCCCGGACAGCGGGCGTCGTGGCGCGGTCACCCGGTCGGCCCCGGACGGCGGACGGCGGACGGGGGCCGAGCGCGTGCTCGGCCCCCGTTCTCCTCGGGTCTTGGGTCAGGCGGTGACGAGGAGCGCGACCCCGATCAGCACCGCAACCGGGACGAGCCACATGACGGCCTCGACAGCGAACTCCTTGTACATCGCGCAAGTCTCCCTCGAAACGCCCAAGTGGGGCACCGCTAAACGTCACTGCGCAGCATAGCCGCCCCCACCCCCACCTCGATCCACCCACATCCCGCCCCCACGCCCCTAGGAGGAGCTCACAGCTGCTGGCGGGCGATGCGTTTGCCGAGCCCTGCCAGGGACTCGTCGGCCATCAGGGCGGGCAGGCGCGGGGCGTCCACGTCGATCTGGTGCAGTACGGCGGGGTGGGCGCCGTTGAAACGGCTCCACGCCCGGACCACCTCCGGCATCGCCGCCACCGCCGGGTCCGACAGGATGGCCTCCCTCGGCAGCCACGACGTCAGGAACTGGCTCACCCGCGCCGGACTCCACCAAAGCGGACGCTCGCCCACGAACTCCGCCAACTTCTCGAACGCCTCCCGCGCCCCGGGCACGTCGGGCAGATCGTGGAAGTCGGCCATCGTGCCGTCGGGCGCCTGCCGTACGAGCCCGGGGACGGCCAGGGCCCGCGCGATGGCCAGCGGACGGACGGCGGGCAGCGTGTCGGCCACCTGGGCCCCCATGATCCGGTCGCCCAGCTCGAACGCGTCCAGCACCCGCCCGGCCACCACCCCCGGCTCGGCCGGGCTCAGGCCCAGGTCGTCGAGGAACGTGACCTCCTCGACGACGGCGTCCACCGCGAGGCCGCCGTTGGGCTGGTCGATGCCGACGACGAGGATGTGCGGCTCCTTGCCGTTCGCGTACCTGAAGGACAGGACGGCCAGGGTCTGCTCGCCGTACGGGTCGGCCTTGCCGTACCAGGCTCCTTCGCAGGTCACCTGCCCCATG
The DNA here is from genome assembly GCF_040298265.1 of Nonomuraea sp. NPDC001636. Taxonomy (NCBI): domain Bacteria; kingdom Bacillati; phylum Actinomycetota; class Actinomycetes; order Streptosporangiales; family Streptosporangiaceae; genus Nonomuraea; species Nonomuraea sp. NPDC001636. Next base: position 76,582 of record NZ_JBEOZT010000003.1, on the reverse strand, counting down.
CGGCGCACCCAGCCGGGCAGCCCGAGGTCGGCCTCCGTCGTCCCGGGAACCTCCACCCCCAGGACCCGCATCACCCCCGCCCCCGACCGCGCCTCGGACCCCGCTTCCGCTCCCTCCTTGGATTCCGGAGAGGATTCCGTCCAAGGCCATCCGGTCCTGTCGACCGCGGCCAGGGCGGCGAGGGTGAGACGCGACTCAGCGCTGCCGTCCTCGGCCAGCTCGCGCAGGAACGGCCCCACCTCATCGGGCTCCAGAGCGGCGGTGAGCCGGGCCGCCCAGAGCTCGGTCCGCAGCGGCGAGCGCCAGCGAAGCAGGTCGCGGGCTTGGCCGACCGCCATGGAAAACACAGTTGTCCTCACCCTCCGACGGTATCGCCCCCACCGAGAACCCCCCGCCCAGTGGGTGGCTGAGCCGGCTTGAACGGCGAATCGGCGCCCGGGCCAGCCTGAACGCTCGGCGGCTGGTGGCGGCACCCCTGGCCCCTCGGGGCAGTCTCAGCGGTGGGCTGGTGGTGAGCTGCTGCCCGAGGCGGCCTGATCGGTGGGCTGGTGGCTCGGGTGGGGCTGTGGTGGGCTGCTGCCCGAGGCGGCCTGCTCGGAGGGCCGGTGACTGGGCCGGCTTGAACCATGGGGCGGCGGCTGAATCGGCCTGAACGGTCGGCCTCGTGAGGGCGGCCTGATCAGTGGGCCGGTGATTCGGGGGCTCGGTGGGCTGCTGCCCGAGGCGGCCGGAGGGGGCGTTGGCTGGGCCGGCTTGGACAGTGGGCTGGCGGCAAGGGGTGCCCCTGACGGTGGGCCGGTTGTGGGCCGGCCCGCCGTCAGGGGGTGGGGTCAGCGGTTGTCGCCGCCGAGGCCGGCCTTGCGGAGGGCTTCGGCCATCGCGCCCATGGGAGCCGGACGGTCCTGGCGGCGCTGTCCGCCGCGCTGACCGTCGCCGCGGCCCTGGCCACGACCGCCGTCACCACGACCGCCCTGACCACGGCCGCCGTCACGACCGCCACCGCCGCGAGCACCGTCACCCCGGCCGCCGTCGCGGCCGTCGCCGCGGGAGCCGCCGTCGCGGCCGCCCTCGCCACGGGGGGCGGAGCCGTCGCGAGCGGAGCCGTCGCGGCGGGGCTCGGTGCGGGAGCCGTCCGAGCGGGCGCCCGACTTGCGGGGCGGGCGGCCCTCCGAGGACGGCTGGGTGACGTCGTCCTCCAGGCGGAGGGTCAGGGAGATGCGCTTGCGCGGGATGTCCACCTCAAGGACCTTGACGCGCACGATGTCGCCCGGCTTGACCACGTCGCGCGGGTCTTTGACGAAGGTGCGGGACATGGCCGACACGTGGACCAGGCCGTCCTGGTGGACGCCGATGTCGACGAACGCGCCGAAGGCGGCCACGTTGGTGACCACGCCCTCCAGGATCATCCCGGCCACCAGGTCGGAGATCTTCTCCACGCCCTCCTTGAAGGCCGCCGTCTTGAACGCAGGACGCGGGTCGCGCCCCGGCTTCTCCAGCTCGCGCAGGATGTCGGTGACGGTCGGCAGGCCGAAGGTGTCGTCGGTGAAGTCCTGCGGCCGGATGGTGTGCAGGGCCGAGGTGTTGCCGATCAGCGACTTGAGGTCGGTCTGGACCGAGCTCAGGATGCGCCGGACCACCGGGTAGGCCTCCGGGTGCACGCTGGAGGCGTCGAGCGGGTCGTCGCCGCCCGGGATGCGCAGGAAGCCGGCGCACTGCTCGAACGCCTTGGGCCCGAGCCGCGAGACGTCCTTCAGCGCCGTGCGGGTGCGGAACGGGCCGTTGGCGTCGCGGTGGCGCACGATGCCCTCGGCCAGCGTCGCGCCGATGCCCGACACCCGCGTGAGCAGCGGCGCGGACGCCGTGTTGACGTCGACCCCGACCGCGTTGACGCAGTCTTCGACGACGGCGTCGAGCGAGCGGGAGAGCTTGGACTCGGCCAGGTCATGCTGGTACTGGCCGACGCCGATCGACTTGGGGTCGATCTTGACCAGCTCGGCGAGCGGGTCCTGCAGCCGGCGCGCGATGGAGACCGCGCCGCGCAGCGACACGTCGAGGTCGGGCAGCTCCTGGGAGGCGTAGGCCGAGGCCGAGTAGACCGAGGCGCCCGCCTCCGACACCACGATCTTGGTGATCGACGGCATGAGCTTGACCAGGTCGCCGGCCAGCTTGTCGGTCTCGCGCGAGGCGGTGCCGTTGCCGATGGCGATGAGCTCGACGCCGTGCTTCTGGGCCAGCGCGCCGAGCACGGCCAGCGACTGGTCCCACTGGCGCTTGGGCTCGTGGGGGTAGATGGTGGCGGTCTCGACGACCTTGCCCGTGGCGTCGACCACGGCCACCTTCACGCCGGTGCGCAGGCCGGGGTCGAGGCCCATGGTCGCGCGGGTGCCGGCCGGGGCGGCCAGCAGCAGGTCGCGCAGGTTGGCGGCGAACACGCGCACCGCTTCGTCCTCGGCGGCCTGCCACAGGCGCATGCGCAGGTCGATGCCGAGATGCACGAGGATGCGGGTGCGCCAGGCCCAGCGCACGGTCTCGGCCAGCCACGTGTCGGCCGGACGCCCCTTGTCGGAGATGCCGAACCGGGCGCCGATGCGCAGCTCGTAGTCGGCGGTCTCGTCGGGCTCCAGCGCGACGTTGAGCACTTCCTCCTTCTCGCCCCTGAACATCGCCAGGACGCGGTGGGAGGGCAGCTTGGTGAACGGCTCGGTGAAGTCGAAGTAGTCGGAGAACTTGGCCCCCGCCTCCTGCTTGCCCTCGCGCACCTTCGACACGAGCCGGCCGCGGCTCCACAGCCGCTCGCGCAGGTCGCCGATGAGGTCGGCGTCTTCGGCGAACCGCTCGATCAGGATCGCCCTGGCCCCTTCGAGGGCCGCGCCGGCGTCGGCCACGCCCTCGGTGACGAACTCCGCGGCGACCGTGGCCGGGTGGAGCGTCGGGTCGCCGAGCAGCTTGTCGGCCAGCGGCTCCAGGCCGAGCTCGCGGGCGATCTGCGCCTTGGTGCGCCGCTTGGGCTTGTAGGGCAGGTAGATGTCTTCGAGCCTGGCCTTGGTCTCGGCCGCCATGATCTGCGCGCGCAGCTCGTCGTCGAGCTTGCCCTGAGACTCGATCGACTCCAGGATCGCCGCCCTGCGCTCGTCGAGCTCGCGGAGGTAGCGCAGCCGTTCCTCGAGCGTGCGGAGCTGCGCGTCGTCGAGGGCGCCGGTGACCTCCTTGCGGTAGCGCGCGATGAACGGCACGGTGGCGCCGCCGTCGAGCAGATCGACCGCCGCCTGCACCTGCCCGTCGCGCACGCCGAGCTCTGCCGCGATCCGCTGGTGAATAGAGAGCACTTGCCTGCCTTTCGATGGTCCCGCCGGTCAATTGTGCAGGACGACGCCGTCTTTCATGACCAGAGTGCGCCGAGGGTGAACGACCACGGCCTCTCCGGGGCCGCTCGCGGGCACCACGACGAGGTCGGCCCGGTCGCCCGGAGCCAGGCCGTAACCGGGCAGCCCGAGGGCCAGAGCGCCGCCCACGGTCGCGGCCTCCAGGGCGAGCTCGATGTCCTCGTCGCGGCGGAACGCGCTGCGGTAGGCGAGGTGCATCGCGCGCTCCAGCATGTCGCCAGAGCCGTAGGGGCCCCACAGGTCGCGGACGCCGTCGTGGCCGCAGGCGACGGTGACGCCCGCGGCGCGCAGCTTCTTCACCGGCGGCACCGGGTAGCTGTAGACGGCGGCGGTGGCGATGGCCACGCCCGCGTCGACGAAGCCCTGGATCAGGCGGTCCTGGACGGCCTCGCCGAGCTCGCCCAGCGCGTACGCGTGGCTGACCGTGACCCGGCCGCCGAGCCCCAGCGCCTTGGTGCGCTCGGTGATCAGCTCCAGCTCCCAGCCGCCCAGCGAGCCGCCGTCGTGGAGGTGGATGTCGATGCGCGCGCCGAACCGGTCGGCCAGGCCGAAGATCAGGTCGAGGTGGCGCACGGGATCGCGGTCGACGCCGGCCGGGTCGAGGCCGCCGATCGCCTCGACGCCACCTCGGAGCGCCTCGGCCAGCAGGTCGGCGGTGCCGGGGTTGGTGAGCACGCCGTGTTGCGGGAAGGCGACCTGCTGCACGTGGACGGGGGAGCGGGCGGCGGCCTCGCGCACGGCCTCCACGCCCCGCAGGCCCACGGACGGGTCGATGTCGGTGTGGGTGCGCACGTGGGTGGTGCCCGCCTCGCTCATCCGGGCCAGCAGCGCGGCGGCGCGCTCGGCGCTCGGCACCCCCAGCTCGGCGCGGCGGCCCAGGTCGTTGGCGATGCGGCCGGCCAGCGAGTCGTCGGCCGAGTGGGGGACCCAGGGGCCGCCGTAGAGCGTCTTGTCGAGGTGGCAGTGGGCGTCGACGAGACCGGGCAGGACGAGCTGGCCGGACACGTCGAGGACGAGGGCGCCGGGCGCGTCGAGGGACGGGCTCACCCGGTAGATGCGGCCGTCGCGGACGAGCAGGTCGGCGGGGGACGCGAGCCCCCAGGGCCGGCCGCCGCGGATCAGCACGTCGGTCATGCCCAGCACCCTAGAGGGCGGCACCGACGTTTTCCGTGCCTCGGACGTGAGGGTCGTGAGCCGCCCGCGGCGGCGCAACATGCTAATCGGGGCGGGTGGCGAACAGTTCGAGGTGGTGGCAGGAGCGGCAGCGGTAGGCGTCGATCTCCCACTTGGGACGGCCCATCAGCCGCGCGCCGCCGAAGATCCCGCGTGACAGCGCCCCTTCGACCCAGCGGGCGTACCCCCGAGAGTGCTCACCCTGGTCCGCGACGAACCCGGGTTCGAGCCCCTCCGCGCCGCAATGCGTGCACCGTAAGTTGTCCATGCCGCAGAGCCTAGATCTCCGCGAGGTGCGCCACGTTGGCCACGTCGGCCGGATCGGTGCTGGCCCGCCCGCCGAACCAGGCGTCGAGGATCTCGCCGAGCACGACGTCGGAGGTCAGGCGGAGGCTGAGGGCCAGCACGTTGGCGTCGTTCCACCTGCGCGCCCCGTCGGCGGTGTAGGCGTCGGCGCAGAGCGCGGCCCGCACGCCGGGCACCTTGTTGGCCGCGATGGAGGCGCCCGTGCCCGTCCAGCAGCAGACCACCGCCTGGTCGGCCCGGCCCTCCGCGACGTCTCTGGCGGCCAGTTCGCAGGCCCAGGCCCAGTCGTCGCGCTCGCCGTCGTCGAGTGCGCCGTGGGTCAGCACCTCGTGACCCCGCCCGCGCAGCTCGGCCACGATGCGCCCGGCCACCCCGTCAGTGCTGTCCGCCGCCACCGAAATCCGCATGGCCCATCTCTACCAGCAAGGTGGTGACGGGTGCGGGGATCGAACCCGCCTGGCGCGGCTTATGAAACCGCCGGGCACACCAGCGCCCCCACCCGTCTGGAACGGGCCGGGGGCCGCCGGTTCAACGGCGGGAGCCCCCGGACGGGTGCGGCATGCGCGTTCGCCGGATGACGAGCTGGATGACCAGCTGGATGACCATGGGCACGAGCATGCCGCCCGCGCCCCCGGCCCCGCAACGCGTTTTCTCAGGTGTACCGGGCGCGCATGCGCTCGCAGAAGTCGTCCGACAGCTTGGTCATCAGCCTGGACAGCTCGGCCCGCTCGGTCTCCGGCCAGTCGGACAGCACCTCCTCGAACCACTCGGTGGTGACCCGGCGGCACCTGCTCGCCACCTCGGCCCCCTCCTCGGTGAGCGCGATGCGCCAGGCCCGCCGGTCGTCGGGGTCGCGTACGCGCTCGACCAGCCCGCGCTGCTCAAGGGCCGCGACGTGCCTGGTCACGTGCGGGCTCTCGACCTGCAGCCCCTCGGCGATCATGCCGATCCTGCGGGGCTCGCCCGCGTCGAGCAGGTAGACGATGATCTGCACGTCGGGCCGGTCGAGCCGGATGCCGGCCGCCTCGGTGAGCCATTCGTGGGTCTTGGCGCGGTTGAGCGTGACGACCAGCCGCCGGAAGGCCGACACCGTCCTGTTGAGATCTTCGCCCATCTGTTTGCTTACCTAACTTACGTATGTATCATCGTTGCTCGGTTACTTACCCAAGTTATCTAAAGGAGCCGACATGGCGACAGCCGTCGCACCCGCGGCGCGTGAGACGTCGATGCGCAATCCCTGGCCCACGGTGGTCTCCCTGGCGTTCGCGGCCTCCATCGCCGCCCTCCAGAACACCGCGGTGGTCCCGTTGCTTCCCGTGCTGCAGCGGGAGCTGCACGCCTCGCTCTCGGCCGTGAGCTGGACGCTCACCATCAGCCTGCTGGTCGCCGCGGTCTCCACGCCGCTGCTGTCGCGCTTCGGCGACATGTACGGCCGGCGCCCGATGATCCTCGGCGCGCTGGGCCTGCTGGTGGTGGGCTCGGTCATGGCGGCGATGGCCACGTCGCTGACCTGGTTGATCATCGCCCGGATCCTGCAAGGGGCGGTGTCCGCGCTGGTCCCGTTGTCGATCGGCGTGGTCCGCGACCTGCTGCCCAGGCAGCAGCTCGCGACCGGCATCGGCGTGCTGAGCGCGACGATGGGGTTCGGCAGCGGCGGCGGCATGATCCTGGCCGGGCTGGCCGCCGGTGACTACCACCTGGTGTTCTGGATCACCGGCGGGATCTCGGCGGTGGCCGTCGTGATCCTGGCCTTCCTCGTGCGGGACGTGGCGCCGGCCGGCAAGGGCCGTCCCGACCTCGCCGGGGCCGCGCTGCTGACCGCCTGGCTGGTCGCGCTGCTGCTGGCGATCAGCGAGGGCGGCTCGTGGGGCTGGACGTCGCCCGGCGTGCTCGGCCTGTTCGCCGCGGCCGCCGTGCTGGCCGTGGTGTGGGTGCTGGTCGAGCGCAGGGTGGCCGAGCCGCTGGTCGAGATGTCGATGCTGGTGCACAGGGGCACGATCGGTGCGACGGTCTCCTCGATGCTGCTCGGCTTCTCGTTCTTCACGATGCTGACCGGCATGTCGCAGTTCGCCCAGGTTCCGAAGGCGACCGGCTTCGGCTTCGGCGCCTCCACCCTCCAGGTCGGGCTGTTCCTGCTGCCGAGCACCCTGTTCATGCTGGTCATCTCGCTGTTCGCGGGGCGGATCATGCGCCGGTTCGCCGCCTCGTTCATGGTGGCGACGGGCGCGGGCGTGACCGGGCTCGCGGGGGCGTGGCTGGCGTTCGAGCACGGCAGCCCGGCCACCCTGTACGTGGCCTCGTCCCTCATGGGCATCGGCCTCGGCATCGGCTACGCCGCGCTGGGCACGATGGCCGTCGAGCACGTCGAGCCGTCCAGGACCGCGCTGGCCGCGGGCGTCAACGCGCTGGTGCGCATCGTGGGGGGCAGCGTGGCGGGCGCGGCCATCGCCGCGATCCTGGCCGCGCGGCCCGGCGTCCTGGGCTTCCAGTGGGTGTTCGGCACCGCCGCGGCGGCCGGGCTGGTCGCGGCGGTGTTCGCCACCGTCTACGGAATGCTGAACAGCCGGGCCGTCACAGCGCCTTCAGCCCACTGATCACTTCCAGCAGCACCTTGGCGTCCGGCGCGGGGGGCGGCAGCTCGACCTGGACGAGCTGCCGCGCGTGCAGGTCGCCGACCAGCACCCGGACCACGCCGATGGGCAGGTTCAGCTCGGCGGCCACGTCCACCAGCCGGGTCGGCTTGGTGCACTTCTGCATGATGATCAGGTGCTCGGGCCCGAGCCCCACCGGGGGCGTCAGCCCGCCGGCGGTGACGATGACCGCGATGAGGTCGATGGCCTCGCTCGCGGGCACCGTACGGCCCCTGGTCAGCAGGTAGGCCGGGACGATCGGACCGGCGTCCTCGTCCAGCCAGCGCTCGTCACTCACTTGGCACCACCCGCATCACAGGACGGGCGGGCTCCTTCACGTCGGCCTCCGGTTCCGGATCGGCGACGTGCTCAGCCGGGATCAACACGATCGCGGTGGTCCCTCCATATGGTGAACCGCGTAGCGTCACGCGGATGTCGTGCCTGGCGGCCAGGCGGGAGACGACGAAAAGCCCCAGCTTGTCGCTGTCGGCCAGGTCGAACTCGGGTGGGCTGGCCAGCCGCTCGTTGAGTTCGGCCAGCTCCTGGGCGCTCAGCCCGAGCCCGCGGTCCTCGACCTCGAAGGCGAAGCCGCGGGCGGTCTCCTCGCCGCGCACGATGACCTGCGTGTGCGGCGGCGAGTAGACGGTCGCGTTCTCGATGAGCTCGGCGACCAGGTGGATCACGTCGCCGACCACCGGCCCGGCCAGGCGCTGGCCGGACATCGGCTCGACGGTGACCCGGCGGTAGTCCTCCACCTCGGCCGTCGCGCCGCGGGCCACGTCGAGCAGCGGCACCGGCTTGCTCCAGCCGCGGCCCGGGGTGGCGCCGGACAGGATGATCAGGCCCTCGGCGTGACGGCGCATGCGGGTGGTCAGGTGGTCGAGGCGGAACAGGTCGTCCAGGGCCTCGGGGTCGGTGGCGCGGTGCTGCATGTCCTCCAGCTGGATGCGCTGGCGGTGCAGCAGGGCCTGGGAACGCCTGGCGAGGTTGCGGAAGACGTGCCCGACGCCCTCGCTGAGCTGGGCCTGGCCGATCGCGGCCTCGACGGCGGTCTGCTGGACGGTGGAGAAGGCCTGACCGACGTCGCCGATCTCGACCGTGCTGGTGGCCACCGACAACTCCGGCATCTCCACCCTCTCGCCCTTGCGCAGCTTGGCCACCACGTGCGGCAGCCGCTCCTGGGCCACCTCCAGCGCGGCGAGCCGGAGCGCGCCCAGCTCCTTCGACAGCCGGTTGCCCATCCGCAGCGAGAACACGATCGACACGATGACCAGCAGGAAACACGTGCCGGCCAGGATGAACGCCCGCGACAGCACCTGGTCGGCCACGGGGTCGGCGCGCGAGTTGAGCAGCGTGCTGGCCCGCATGAGCGACTCCGCGTACGTCTTGGAGATCGACTCGGTGGTGCTCAGCCAGCCGCGCGGCGGCATGGCGCCGGCGATGATCCGGTCCTCCATCAGCCGCATGCGCTGGTAGACGGGGGAGGTGACGAGGGAGACCTGGGTGTCGCGCAGGCTCGGGTCCAGCTCGCCGAGCCCCTGGTCGATGAGGAAGCGCCGGTTGCCGACGATCTGGGTGAACTGCCGGCGTTCCGACGGCGTGACCGGGCCGAGCGCGATGGCCTGCTCCCTGGTCAGCAGCTCCTTGGCGTAGCCCAGCTCGATGATCACGCGGGACTGCTCGTAGATCGGGATGTCGTCGATGAGCGCGACGCGCCGGTGCAGGCCGTAGAGGGAGTCGATCACGGTGTTGTACGCCTCGCCGGCGAGCAGACGGTCGGACAGGCCGTCGTCGATCTCACCCCGGATCGCGTCGAGCCTGCCGAGCTGCGTGTACACCGCGTCCACCTGCGTACGGATCTCTTCCGATCGGTCCTTGGAGTTGCTGGAGAGCTTTCTGAACTCGTCCCTGGCGGCGTCGGTGCGGGTGCGCTGGTCGGCCACGTCCTTCGGGGAGGCGGCCCGGCGCAGCAGCTTGGCCGAGGAGAGACGCTCGTGCTGGAGCTCGCTGATCAACTTGTACGCCGGATGGCGGAGGTTCGTCCAGAGTGTCTTGTACTGACGCAGCTCCAGGCTCTCGCCGACGGTGACGGCGGTGATCACGCCCCACAACACGACCATGGAGGTCAGGGGCACGAGTAGTAGTCCGATGATCTTCATGCGGATCGTCCGGCTGCGACCCATGGCACCTCACTCCGGTCGGTCCCCTGCTGGCAACCCCGGACGGGACAAGCCCAGAGGATAGCAATTCGATCACCCAATTGCCCAATTTTTCGGGACTTTTGGACATCTGTCCGTGATCTTGCAGTAGGTTTCCCCCAAATCGGTTACAGAGGGAGATGCGTTGCGCCGTCGTCTCGCAGCGGCCGCCGCGCTGGCGCTTCTGTCGGCCTGTTCCGGGCCCACGGAGGTCCCCCGGCCCCCCGCCGCCGAGTCGGTCTTCGTGTACGCGCAGAACCTGGACGTCATCTCCGACTGGGACCCCGCGAGCTCCTACTCCAACGAGCTCATCGCCTTCCAGAACGTCTACGAGACCCTGACCCTCTGGAACCCCTTCACCAAGAAGTCGGCCCCCCGCCTGGCCACCTCCTGGCGCTCGACGCCCGACGGCCGCACCTGGACGTTCACGCTGCGCCAGGGCGCGACCTTCCACACCGGCCGGCCGGTGGACGCCGCGGCGGTCAAGGCGTCGATCGAGCGCACGATGAAGACCGGCGCGGGCGCGTCCTACATCTGGGACGCCGTCTCCTCCGTCAAGGCCGAGGACGCGAGCACGGTCACCTTCGCCCTGAAGTACGCCGTGCCGCTCGATCTGGTGGCCTCCTCCGGGTACGCGGCCTACATCTACGACACGCAGGCGGCGCCCGACCTGCGCTCATGGCTCGGCGCGGGCCGGGACGCCGGGTCGGGGCCGTACACGGTGGCGGCCTGGCGTCCGGGCCAGGAGGAGGAGCTGACGCTCAAGGCGTACCCCAAGTACTGGGGCGGATGGGACAAGCCGCACTACAGCACGGTCAAGTACCGCGTCGTGCCCGACCCCGACCGCGCGTGGCGGATGCTGGCCCGCGGCGAGGTGAGCTTCGTGGACCGGCTCAGCCCCCGGCTGTTCGCCAGGGCCGCGGTCACGCCCGGGGTGCGCACCAGCGAGCGGGACTCGTACCAGACGGCCCTGCTGCTGTTCAACACCGCGAGCGGCCCGATGAAGGACGTGCGGGTGCGCCGCGCGGTGCAGAAGGCCGTCGACTACCGCGGCCTGGTCAGGGCGCTCAGGGGCGCGGTCGCGCCGGCCAGCGGCATCGTCCCCGAAGGGCTGACCGGCCACGTCGCCGGCCGCGCGCCCCGGCAGGACCTGCCCGGCGCGGCGGCCCTGCTGGGCCGCGCCGGGTACGGACCCGCGGGCCGGCCGCTGCGGCTGCGGCTCACCTACGCGCAGGGCGACCACGACCAGCGGCTGCTGGCCACCAGCCTGGCGGCGGAGCTGAAGCCGCTGAACGTCACGCTCGACGCCCGCGCCATGCCCTGGAACGCCCAGTGGCAGCAGGGCAGGAAACGCGGCCAGGACATCTTGGTCATGTACTGGTGGCCCGACTACGCCGACGGCTACTCGTGGTTCGGCAACGTTTTCCGCGGCGGCGAGCCGCCGGTGTTCAACCTGGCCTACCTGCGCGACAGGACCCTGGACGAGCTGCTCGAAGGGCTTCCCGAGCTGAGCGTGACCGACAAGGAGGCCGCGCAGGCGGCGTACGAGCAGGCCACCGGACGCGTGCTCGACGTGCGGGCCGCCGCGGCGCTGCCCTGGGTGGTGCGGTACCAGAGGGCCTACCTGGGCGGCGTCCAGGGGTACGACGACAACCCGGCCTACCCCGACGTGGTCTTCGCCTACGAACTGCGCCCGTCCGGCTGAGCCGCCTCCGCCTCCGCCGCCGCCTCGACGCGCGCACGCAGCCGCGTCCTGATCTCCTCGGGCGTGTACGCCCGCCGCCTGCGTTCGGCGCGCGCGATCACCACCCCCGTGGCCGCGACTCCCGCGATTCCCGCCAGACCGAGCATCTTCCACCAGCGCATGTGCCTAGGCTAGCGATGTGCTGACTCTCGACGAGGCCGTCAAGGTGACCAGGACCGGCGATCTGTGGATCTTCCGCGGCAGGTCCGTGCCCGACCGGGCCATCCAGACGATGACCAACAGCCCGGTCAACCACGTGGGCATGGCGATCGTGATCGAGGACCTGCCGCCCATGATGTGGCACGCCGAGCTGGGCAGGTCGCTGCTCGACCTGTGGGCGGGCAGCCACCAGCGCGGCGTCCAGCTGCACGACCTGCGCGACGCGGTCACCGTCTGGGCCGACCGCTACGGCCAGCGTCCCTGGCTGCGCCAGCTCGAACCGCAGGCCACCCCCGAGATGGAGGACGCCGCGCTGCGCGTGGTCGCCCGGCTCGACGGCACCCCGTTCCCGTCCACCGCCCGGCTGGCCGCCCGCTGGGCCAGGGGCCGGGTCCCGCGGCGGGCCAGGAAGGAGGCCACGCTGGAGAGCGCGTACTGCGCGGAGGTCGTGGCCGTCACCTACGAGGAGATGGGCCTGCTGCCCGGCGGGCGGCGTCCCAACTGGTACGACCCGGGCAGGTTCTGGAGCGGCGACGACCTGGAGCTGCTGATGGGCCGCCGTCTCGGCCGCGAGATCACCGTGGGAGTGCCGCGTACGCGGGCCTGACCCTGGCCAGCGGGATCGTCACCACGACGAGCGCGGCCACCAGCACGAACCCCAGCCGGTAGCCGGTGTGCCCGAGCACCAGCCCGAACCCCGTCGCGCCCACGCCCATCCCGGCGTCGTAGGCCAGGTTCCACAGGGCGCTGAAACGGGCCGGCTCGCCGCGCTGGAGCATCACCGTCAGCGTCGCGTTCTGCAGCACCCCGAACCCCGCCCCGAACAGCGCCATCCCGGCCACGACCGGCACGGGAGTGGTCGTCCACGCCTGCAGCGCGGTGCCCGCGGCGGCGGCGAGCAGGCCCGGCACGAGCAGCCTGGCCGGGCCGTGGCGGTCGCCGAACCGGCCCGCCCACCAGCGGGCCGCCGGCGTGGCGAGCGACTGGGCGAGCAGGGCCGCCGAGGCCAGTCCCGGCGAGCCCGCCAGCGGCAGGAACGTCACCAGCACGCCGACGGAGACCGTGACCGAGGCGAAGACCAGCATCGGCGCGGCCAGCCCGCCCGTCCGCCCGCCCGCGCCGGCCGTGACGGGCCGGCCGGCGGGCAGGCCGGTCACCGCCACGAGCCCGGCCAGGGGCAGCAGCCCGGCGACCACGAGTACGGGCGCGAACCCGAGCACGTCGGCCGCCCACAGGCCAAGCGGCAGGCCGGCGACCGAGGGCACGCCGACGGCCAGGCCGTACAGGCCGAGCCCCTCGCCGCGGCGCTCGGCGGGCACCAGGTCGGCGGTGAGCGCGGTGCCGGCGACCACGAGCACGCCGAGGCCCGCGCCGCGCAGCAGGGACACGGCCAGCACCAAGGGCAGCTCCGCCGACAGCGGCAGCAGCAGGGCGGGCAGGCCGAGCAGGACCAGGCCGAGCGCCATCGCCGCGCGGTAGCCGTGCCGCGACAGCAGCCAGGGGACGGCCAGCTCGGCGAGCACCGTGGACAGCATCATCGCGCCGGTGGCCAGGCCCGCGCCGGACGCGCCGGAGCCGCCGGTCGCCGCGTACAGGGGGACCGTGGAGAACAACAGGAAGAAACCGAGCATCCCGGTCACCGAGGCGGCCATCATCAGGCTTAACGAACGCGTCATCACGCCATCGACGATGACAAATCCCGTTCTGGGCGGGATCGGGCATGATGCGTAGCCGCCTCTTCATAATGAGGGGTGTGTTCGTGGGACGTGAGGCCGAACTGGGCCGGCTGGCCGCCGCGTGGGCCCGTACCCCGAGTGCGGTGCTGGTCGTGGGCGAGGCCGGGATCGGCAAGTCCAGGCTGGTCGCGCGGTTCGCCGGCGGGGCGGACGCGCTGGTGGCCGAGGGCGGGGCCGATCCGGGCGGGCCGGCGTACGCGCCGTTCGTGCCCGTGCTGCGCCGCCTGGTCAGGGAGTACGGCGCCGGGCTCGTGCCGGGCGGCGGGCGCAAGGGCCTGGCCTGCCTGCTGCCCGAGCTGGGGGAGCTGGACGACACGCCCGACCTGGGCCGCGCCCGGCTGTTCGAGGAGGTGCTGCTGCTGGTCGAGCGGGCCGCCGAGCGCCGTCCGCTGGTGATCGTGCTGGAGGATCTGCACTGGGCCGACCAGGCCGCCCGCGACCTGCTGGCGTACCTGCTGCGCAACCTGACGCGGCCGGGCGCGATGGTCGTCGCGACCTCGCGCGAGCCGCTGCGGCTGCCCGGCGCCGAGGTGGTCAGGGTGCCGCCGCTCGGCCGCGACGAGGTGGCCCGCCTGCTCGGCCGCGACGACGTCGACGCGATCGTGGCGCGCAGCGAGGGCAACCCGCTGTTCGCCGAGGCGCTGGCCGAGGCGGGCGACACGACCCCCGCCTCGCTGCGCGAGCTGCTGCTCGCCGGGGCCGAGAAGCTGCCGGGGCCCGGTCTCGACGTGCTGCGGATCGCCGCCGTGGCCGGGCGCAGGACGCCCCACGAGGTGCTGCGCCAGGTCGCCGGGCTCGACGACCTCGCGCTCGACGAGGCGCTGCGGCCGGTCGTCCGGGCCCGCCTGCTGCTCGTGGACGGCGACGCCTACGTCTTCAGGCACGCGCTCATCCGCGAGGCCGTCTACGACGACCTGCTCCCCGGCGAACGCCGCCGCCTGCACGCCCGCTGCGCCCCCGCCCAGCCCGAGCTGGCCGCCGACCACTGGCTCGCCGCGGGCGACGGGCCGCGCGCCTTCGAGGCCGCCTGGCGGGCCCGCAGATGGGACCTGGTGCTGGAGCTGTGGGCGCACGCGGACGGCCAGGACCACGCCCAGGTGCTCGAAGACGCCGCCAGGGACGCCCTGCGCGCCGGCGACGCCCACCGCGCCGACGACCTGGCCGGCCGGGCGCTCGCCGAGGTCGCCGACCCGCTGCGCGCGGCCCACCTGCTGGAGCTGCGCGTCGCCATCCGCGACCTGCACGGCGAGGAGGGCCTGGACGACCTGCGCGAGGCCGTCCGGCTGGCCCCCCGCGAGTCCCGGCTGCTCGGCGCCCTGGCCTGCACGCTGGCCTGGCACGGCCAGGACGAGGAGGCCCGCGCCCGCGCCGAGGAGGCGTACGCGCTGGGCGACGCCAGATCCCTGGTCACCCTGGCCGCGCTCGCCGCGCTCGACGACGACCTCGCCACCGCCTCCGCCCTGTACGCCCGCGCCCGGATCAGCGCGCCCGACGACGACACGCTGCTCGTCTCCTACGCCGGCGAGGCCGACGCGCTGGAGGCCGCCGGCGAGCACGCCAGGGCCGAGGCGGTCGCGCGGCGCGGCATCGCCGAGGCCGCCCGGCTGGGCCTGGCCCGCTCGCGCGGCGCCCACCTGGCCGCCAACCTGGCCGAGCCGCTCGCCTCGCTGGGCCGCTGGAAGGAGGCCCGCGAGGTCGCCGCCCCCGCGCTCGCGCTCGACCCGCCGCCGATCTACCGCGCCTGGATCCTGCTTGTGCTCGGCACGGTCGCGGTGCAGGAGGGCTCGCTGTCCACGGCCGGCGCGCTGCTCGCGCAGGCCAGGCCGCTCATGCGCGGACGCTCCCGCGGCTACGACTCCTGCCTGGAGCCCGACCTGCTCGAAGGCCGCCTGGCCGAGGCCGGGGGAGACCTGGACCGGGCGCGCCGGCTGGTCGACCACGTGCTGGCCGAGCACGACCTGACCCGCAGCCGCCGCTACGCCTGGCCGCTGCTGGCCCTCGCGGCCCGCATCGGACGGGTCCGCGCCGCGCCGCCGGGCCTGCCCACCGTCGGGCGGCTGCAGGAGGCGTACCGGGCCACGTTCGAGGCCGAGCTCGGCGGCTCGTGGGCGGACGCGGTGGCCGCCTGGCGGGCCGTGGGGCAGCCGTACGGGCTGGGGCGGGCGCTGGTCGGCGCGGCCGAGCGGGACCCGGCGCGGGCCCGCGAGCCGCTGCGCGAGGCCCTGGCCATCGCCGCCGCGCTCGGCGCGGAGCCGCTGCGGCGGCAGGCGGAGGCGGCGGCGGCCACCGCCCGGGTGACGCTGTCGGCGACGCCGGGGCTGTCGGCCCGCGAGCTGGAGGTGCTCGGCCTGGTCGCCGAGGGCCTGAGCAACCGGCAGATCGCCGAGCGGCTGTTCATCTCGGCCAGGACCTCCGGCGTGCACGTGTCGAACATCATGGCCAAGCTGGGCGCCGCCTCGCGCGTGGAGGCCGCCGCCGTCGCCCGCCGGACCGGGCTGATATGAACTCCGGCATGACAACCGTGAACGTCGCCCTCGTCGGCGTGGGCAACTGCGTGTCGTCCCTCGTGCAGGGCGTCGAGTACTACCGCGACGGCGAGGCGCCCGGCCTGCTCAACCCCGTGTGCGCCGGATACGCCGTCTCCGACGTGCGATTCACCGCCGCCTTCGACGTCGGCCGGGCCAAGCTCGGCCTGGACCTGTCGCAGGCGATCTGGGCGCGGCCGAACAACTCCCGCCGCTTCGCCGACGTGCCCTGCCTGGACGTGCCGGTGCGCGAGGGCATCCTGGCCGACGGCGTGGGCGCGGGCTCGGCCGGGCTGGTCGAGCCGAGCGGCGCCGCGACCGTCGCCGACGTGGCCGCCCACCTGCGCGCGACCGGCTCCCAGGTGGTGGTGAACTTCCTGCCCACCGGCGCCCAGCGCGCCGCCGAGCTGTACGCCGAGGCCGCGATCGAGGCCGGCTGCGCGTTCGTCAACTGCATGCCCGCCGTGCTCGCCCGCTCCGAACGCTGGCGCGACCGCTTCGCCGCGGCCGGGCTGCCGCTGCTCGGCGACGACCTGAAGAGCTCCTTCGGCGCCACGCTCGTGCACCGGGCGCTGGTCGACGCCCTGACCGCGAGCGGGGTGCGGCTGCGCGACGGACACCAGCTCCTGGCCGGGGGCAACATGGACTTCGTCAACCTCCAGGACCCGGCCAGGATGGCCGGCAAGCGGGCCACCAAGGCGTCCGGCGCCGGCACCGCCACCCACGTCGGCGCCCAGTACCTGCCCTTCCTCGACGACCGCAAGATCGCCTTCATCCGGCTGGAGGGCGAGGGGTTCGGCGGCTCCCCGCTGGAGGTCGAGCTGCGGATGGTGGTGGAGGACTCGCCGAGCGCGGCGGGGAACGTCCTCGACGCCGTGCGCCAGGCCAAGGCCGCGCTCGACGCGGGCACGGGCGGCTTCCTGCGGGACGTCTCGGCCGTCCTGATGAAGGCGGTCTGACTCCGGACGCCGGGACCGGCCGTGGCAGGCTGGGAGGATGCGCCTGGCGACCTGGAACGTGAACTCGGTCAAGGCACGGCTGCCGCGCCTGCTCGACTGGCTGGCCGCGACCGAGCCCGACATCGTCTGCCTGCAGGAGACGAAGTGTCCCGCGGAGTCGTTCCCCGTGGCGGAGGTGGGCGAGCTCGGCTACGCCGCCGCCGCCCACGGCGACGGCCGGTGGAACGGCGTCGCGGTCTTGTCGAGGGTCGGGCTGGAGGAGGTGACGCCGAGTTTCCCCGGCGAACCGGGCTTCGCCGAGCTCGACGGGGTGGGCGCCGCCCGTCCCGAGGCCCGCGCGCTCGGCGCGACCTGCGGCGGCCTGCGGGTCTGGTCCCTGTACGCCCCGAACGGCCGCGCGGTCGGCTCGCCGCACTACGCCTACAAGCTGGAGTGGTTCGCCGCGCTGCGGGACGCGCTGGCCGAGGAGGCCGGCTCGCCGCTGGTGGCCTGCGGCGACTACAACGTGGCGCCGACCGACGCCGACGTCTGGGATCCCGCGCTGTTCGCCGGTTCCACGCACGTCACCCCCGCCGAACGCCGCGCGCTCGCCGAGCTGCTCGACCTCGGCCTGCGCGACGTGGTGCCGACGCCGATGAAGGGGCCGCACCCGTACACGTACTGGGACTACCGGGCCGGGATGTTCCACCAGAACAAGGGCATGCGGATCGACCTGGTCTACGCCAGCGCCGACGTCGCGGAACGCGTGCGGGCGGCGTACGTCGACCGCGAGGCGCGCAAGGGGAAAGGCCCCTCGGATCACGCTCCCATCGTGGTGGATCTCGACCTGATAAATTAATCAACAAACAGCTGCCAGACGAGTATCGTGAGTAACCAAATGTGCGGGGGCACGCTTCTTCTTCAAGACCGAAAAGGGGGCCGTGTCGTGGAACCTGCCGATGGTCGTGTCATTCTGTTCGTCCTCATCGGGCTGGCCCTGTTCGCGCTCGGACGCCGCTTCCAGAACATGATCATGCTCAGGCAGGTCTGGAAGCAGACGCAGCGGCAGGTGACGGTGCGGCGGGAGACCGCGCACAACGCGGTGAAGGGCCTGGTCGCCGTCACCGCCGTCGCCGCATTCGTCATCTGGCTGGCGATCAATCTCAACCGGATAATGAGTTAACCGCCATTTAGCTGATTACCGCGATTATCCGGAACGGCGGCGGCGCAGGCCCCATGCGGTGAGCACGGCCAGCCCAGCCGCCGCCATTCCGACCGCGCGGGTGAGCCGGGCGGCGCGCCGGATGTCCTTGACGCCCGGCTTGGGGCCGTCGCCCATCGTGGGGCGGTGTTCCGTCCTGCCGCCGTACACGTTCGTGCCGCCGAGGGTGACGCCGAGCGCGCCGGCGAAGGCGGCCTCGCACCTGCCCGCGTTCGGGCTGGGGTGGCGGTGGCCGTCCCGCCGCAGCGTCCGCAGCGCCCGGACGGGGTCGTCGGCCAGCGCCGCCGTCAGCAGTCCCGTCACGCGGGCCGGCACGTAGTTAGCCACGTCGTCGAGCCGGGCCGCGGCCCAGCCGAACCGTTCGTAGCGGGGGGAGCGGTGGCCGATCATGGCGTCCAGCGTGTTGACCGCCCGGTAGGCCAGCAGCCCCGGCACGCCCGCCACCGCGCCCCAGAACAGCGGGGCGACCACGGCGTCGGAGGTGTTCTCCGCCAGCGACTCCACCGTCGCCCTGGCCAGCTCGGGCGCCTCCAGCTCCGCGGGATCGCGGCCGCACAGGTGGGGGAGCCTGGCCCGGGCCCGCCGGAGATCGTCCTGCTCCAGGGCCTCGGCCATGTGCACGCCTTCGCGGGCGAGCGTCGTGCCGCCGAGCACGGCCCACGTGGCGAACGCCGTCACCGCCGTGCGGACGGCCCGGTCGCCGCTCCTCTGGGTCAGCACGCCCAGGGCGGCCGCGCCCCCGACGCAGATCCCGACATGGACCACCCCACGCCACCTCGTGTCGCCGTACGACGACTCCTCCAGCTTCGCCGCCGCCCGTCCGAACAGGGCGACGGGGTGGGCCGAACTGCGCGGATCACCGAGAACCTGGTCGAGTGCGACACCGAGCGCGAGACCTAGCGGGTCATACCAAATGGGCATGAAGCTCATCTTCGTGCACATCCAGCCACGCTGCCGCCCGGCGGATGCGTTCCCCGGCGCCGCCCGTCCACATCTTGGCCCAGTTCCCGCCGGCCCGCGCCCGGGTGCGCATGACGTCGTAGGAGCGGTGGAAGCGGAGCCTGGACAGTTCGAGCAGCCGCCGGCGTTCGCGCGGCACGAGGCCGTAGGCGTCGCAGAACAGGCGGATCCTGGCGCCGACGTCGGCGTCGCGCTGGAGGGGGTGACGGTCGACCGGGTCGGCGATCGGGGCCCAGTGGCGGAGGGTGGTGACGATGTCGAACAGCCGGGTGGTGGGGCGGGCGAGGTCGAAGTCGATCAGCGCGACGGGGGTGGCTGCGGCGGTGTCGGGGTCGTGACGGAAGATCACGTTGTCCGGCGTCAGGTCGCAATGTCCGATGACCTCCGGCGCGCGGTCGTCGTTCGACCCGCCTTCCCATCTGCCGGCGTCGAGCGGGAACCCGGCGGTCGCGTCGTGGAACTCCCTGACCAGCCGCGCCAGGTCGACCAGGAACGCGTCCGTCGAACCGGCCCGGCACAACCCGCTCCGCCCAGGGACGTACGTGAGGATCTCGCGCCCTAAGCCGTCCGTTCCCAGGACCCGCGGCGCACCCCCGAACCCGGCTGCCTCAAGGTGTCTGAGCAGGGCGTGCACGGCGGGCGTGGCCGGACCGACCGGCCTGCGCACCGTGTCACCGACGCGCACCACCCCGTCTGTCACGTCCCCGCCCTGCAGGGGAATCTCATGCAGGAGCGTCGCGACCATGCCACAACAGCTTAGCCCCATTTGCCCCACGGCCGCCTGCCCTTTACCCCGTCCCCTCCCTCCCGCCCTGCCCCTCTTCCCCCGCTTCCGGAACGCCCTTCTCCTGCATTTCGGACCGCCCTGCCCCGCCGGTCCCGGAACCATCACCTTCGCCCTTGTCCCGCCCCCCGACGCCTTCACCACCGACGGACGCCGTGCCGCACGGAATCCCCAACCTGTGCCGTTTCGCGAGCCTGGCCCCGAACCCGTGCCCTTTCGCGAACCTGTGCTGTTCCACGAGCCTGTCCTCGAACCTGTGCTGTCTCGCGAGCCTGTCCCCGACCCGTACCCTTTCGCGAACCTATGCAGTTCCACGAGCCTGTCCTCAAGCCTTTGCTGTCTCGCGAGCCTGTCTCTGAAGGCGTGACCTCCCGCGAGCCTGACCTCGAGGCCGCCGGGCCCCTCGAATTCCGCGGCCGAGTGTCGTACCGCCCCCGCCCCTCAGCCACCCCCTAGCCTGAGGAACCGTGCCCATCCTGCTCTCCTTGGCGGCCTTCCTCATGACGCTGCTGGGCGGGCTGGTCGCCGACCGCGTCAAGAACAACCGCCACCTCGTGCTCGGCGCCGCCGCGGGCGTGATGCTCGGCGTGGTGGCCTTCGACCTCCTCCCCGAAGCCCTCACCCGGGACGCCGTCCACGTGCTCGGCGTCCCGCTCCCGATGCTCATGTTCGCCCTGGCGTTCCTCGGCATCCACATCGTCGAACGCTCCATGGGCATGCACGACGCGCACGAAGGCGACTACGCCGCCCACCGCCACGCCCGAGCCGGCGTAGGCGTCACGGCCGGATCCGCCCTCGTCGTCCACAGCCTCCTGGACGGCGCCGCCATCGGAGCCTCCTACCAGACGGACGCCTCGCTCGCCGTCGCCGTGGCCATCGGCGTCATCGCCCACGACTTCACCGACGGCTTCAACACGTACACGATCACGTCGCTGTACGGAAACGCCCGCCGCCGCGCCTTCACCCTCCTGGCCCTGGACGCCCTCGCCCCCGTGATCGGCGCCACGCTGACCTTCCTCATCGCCATCCCGGCCCACGTCCTGACCGCCTACCTGGGCCTTTTCGCCGGATTCCTCCTCTATCTGGCCATCTCCGACATCCTCCCGGAGGCCCACACGACCAGACGCGCCACCGGCTGGACCCTGGCCGCCACGGTCACGGGAACCCTCTTCATGTGGCTGGTGATCGCCCTGTCGGCCTGACACGACCAGAACGTGTGCGTGACAAGTCGCCGGATCATGCACAATAAGGCAGGAGCGCCCTTAGCTCAGCTGGATAGAGCACCGGACTTCTAATCCGACGGTCGCAGGTTCGAATCCTGCAGGGCGCGCTTCTCCACCTGCGGAAACTCCAGGCGCTGTCGCGTCTGTTGGCGGCATGAGGCAAATGTGGGGCAACCCTGAGTCAGCTCCCGAGCTGTCGCCCCAGTGCGGACGCCGCGTTCAGCGCCAGCTCGGCTGTCTCGCGGGCTGCTTCGTGGGCCACTTCCGGTAGCACCGAGACGTAGGTGTCGGCGGTCAGCACGATGCTGGCGTGCCCCAGCATGGCCTGTACCACCTTCAGGTCGGCGTGCGCGGCCAGCGCCAGCGTGGCGGCGGCATGGTGCAGATCGTGCAGCCGGATCGGTGGCAGCCCGGAGGGAGCCACCAACCGACGGAACCGGCCGGTGAGATAGTCCGGCCGCAGCGGCGCACCTGTAGCGGTGGTGAGCAGGTACCCCGAATCTTGCCAGCCTGCAGTCGCCGTCGCGCTCAGCTCCTCCTGTCGCTCGCGGTGCCGCATCAGCACCTGCACGGTCTCTCTATCCAGGGCCACTACCCGGCAGCTGGCGGCGCTCTTCGGCGGGCCGACCATGACCTGGCCGTCGGCGTGCACTCGCTGCTGCGCCACCGTCAGCTCCGCGCCTTGGAGGTCGGCGTCCGTCCAGCGTAGACCGGCCAGCTCGCCCCGCCGCAGGCCGCGCAGCGCGGCCAGCCACCAGGCGGCGTACAGGCGGTCCTGTGCGACGCTGGTCAGGAATGCTGCGAGCTGATGTTCGGTCCAGACCGCCACCGCCGGACGCTCTCCCGCTTGATGCCAGCGGGCCGTCCGCCCGGCGGTCCAGACGACTGGATGCGGTCGCCGCGGACGGGGGAGTTCGGCGCCGTTGGCCGGGTTGACCGGGATCAGCCGGGCACGGACCGCCGCGTTCAGCGCGGCCCGCAAAGTGGCGTGGATCCGCACCGTGGTGGCTGGGGACAGTCGAGGGCCAGTCGGCGAGGGACGGGACGCGAGCGTCGTGAGTAGCCCGTTGACGTCGCGGGAAGTCAGTTTGTGCAGCCTGATCTTTCCCAGTCGAGGATCGAGGTAGAGGCGGATGTGCGTCGCGTAGCCCTGCCGGGTCGATGGACGGAGGGCGTTCTTGGTGGTCAGCCAGCTGCCAGCCACTGCCCGAGCGTGCATCCGGCCCCTGCGCCGTCGAGGTCGGCAGCGGCCAGGGCCCGGCCTGCCGCTTACGCTTCCTCGAGGTCGGTGTAACCGCCTTGGCGGATGCGCTGCCGTTGCCCGTCCAGGCCGCGTATCTGTACCGCGAAGTACCAGCTGCCGTGATCGTCATCCGCTGGCAGACGCGGACACATCACGCCTCGCTGACGTCCCGTTTCCGCATCCACACAGCCGCATCGCCTGCTGACCTGCACTCGTGTCTTTGCCATCCGTCACACCTCCCCAAGGTGCGGGACGACAGACCTGCCGGCTACCGCTCGCATCCGATCAGGGTTTCCATGCGAGGCAGCGGCCGCGAAGCTCATGATGGCACGACCGAACTCACCGCTCCGTGATCGAGTTCATTCACGGCATCCGGATACTGGTTCGCCTTGATTCCGGCCTCGGAGAGAGTCTTGTCCATGAGCAGAGGGAACTTCCCATTCCGATCTCGGAGCAGAAGGCGCCTCCATCGAACCCAGGGCACACCAAAGTCTCCACCGAACCCGGGGCGATTCAGTTTCCGGCACTCACAGGGGCACGGCCTTGGGCCTAGTTTTGAAACACTTCAGGAACCGGGGATGCGTCGGTGCTGAGGTCAGAACAGGTACAGGCTGTGGGTGCGGTCCAGCCACCGCGCGTCGATCTCCCGCCCGGTGAGGCGACCTGCCAGCCGGAGGGCCGATGTCACGCTTACCTCGACCGTGGTGGGACCTTCGTTGAAGATGTCCGCTGGTTCGTCCAGTTGGAAGTGCAGGTCTCGCATGAGCTGGTCGAGCGCGGTGGGGTCGGCCCCGAACCGCTCACTCGGCCAGACGAGGTTGAGCCCGACCACCGTGACGCCGTCGACGGCCCAGTCCAGACGATGACCGCTGGCGCATTGAATGTTCAGCAGGCGTGTTCCTCGTGACGCCTCCTGGATCCAGGAGAAATCATTCGGAAACCAGTCGAACATGAAGGCCTGCACCCATCCGTCGGCAGCGCCGGCCCACATGTCGGCACGCCCGCCGCCGAGGCCCGCCATATCGTCCAGGCCGCACCGGTACGCACTGGCCGAATCGGCGCCGAGCCGCCGGGCCAGTTCGTTGCCACCCATCCCTTCGGCCCACACGATGTGGAAACCCGGATATTCGGCTGCACCGTCGAGCCCTCGGGTGGCCAACAGGTCGTAGAGGTCGGTGGGTTTTGGCATGTGATATCTCCGCGATCAGGGGGAGCAGGAAGTTGAAGCGGCCGCCTGCTCCCCGCAATTCATCCGGTGTACATCGGGCACGTATCCGTGCCACCAGGGGCGTTTACCTGGGCGGCTGGTCCTTGACGCTGACCCAGAACTTACTCGTCCGGTGCACGCGGTAACGCGCATAGAAGAGCCACAGATCTCTGCCCGCCGTTGAATTGTGTGACGTTGTCATCGGACGCACCGAGGCATTGAAAGCGTCTGCGGCCACGTCATCGTCGGTGATTCTGGTGAGCGGTCGGGAAGCGGGGTTCGGCCTGCCGTCGGCAAGTCGCAAAGGAGCGTCGTAATTACCGGGGACTTCCTTCTTGACCTGTACGCCGAAGTCGTCGTACTTCGAGATACAGGCGCCGTGGTAGACGACCGGGTTCGTTTCTTTGTAGGGCCCCATGGGCCGGCTGTCGCAGCGGACTGTCGGCACGAGGAGGTCCCTGCCCGTGGGCACTCGCTCGATCTCTGCCTTGGCCCACAACGGAAATTTTGGGTTGTCCGAGTTCCACCAGGCGGGGTGGTACAGGAAGATGGTCGGCTTGATGGTGCAGTTCACGAAGTCGCCACCGCTTGACTTGAAGATGAACTCGTCGGAGCCATCCGCTCGCCATTTACTCAGTCTGTCCAGACGGCGTTCGCCGACGATCCTCGCTTGGTGTGACTTCCACACCGTCTCGCATCTGCCGGATATCCCTGGGTCTGAGCGCTTGACCATCGACGTTTCCTATACCGATGACGTCATTTCCGTCCGCGTTCCCCAGGTAGGTGTTCATGACGACTACCGTCTCCATCATGACGCCGTTTTTTATGGGTTCCTTCGGCAGGTTGGTGAGGAGGTCCGTCTTGTAGGTCGCCCAACCTTTCCACCTGCTGTAGCAGGCGGTGTAGGGCTTGACCGCAGCCCACCCGAACGCGTGGTAGGACCGGCCACTCTGAAGTCGTGCCTGTCTGCACGCCGAGATCGTCATCCGCTCGTAGTTGAACGGCCGGTCTGTTGGCAGCGGATCCTGAGCCTGAGCATTGGTACGCGCCACAGCGGGGCTGGGGACCGTGACGGTCAGCATGTGCCAGGCGGTCCAGGCGGTCCAGGCGGTCCAGGCGCCGTTCACGCCATCGGCTGTCGCGGGTGCACCTCGGTGTCGATCGTCAGGGCGACCATCCGGTTCTCGCTCAAGGACCGAAGCTTCGGAGCGTTCTTCGACGTGCACATGACGATCTCCGAGCCGTTCCGGGTGAAGCCGATCGGGATATTGCGAGGTGTGCCGTCCTCGGCGACACAGGCCAGGCAGGTCGCGAGCCGGCAGTTCCTGGCTGGTCGGCCGGTTCAGCACCTCGATGATCTCGTTCGGATGCACGGCTGCTCCTCCGTCGCCGGTCAGCGGATCGTTGTGACGAACCCAGGACGGAGCCGCCGTCGCGTTCTCGACACCCGCGCGGCGGTCCGGCTTCCCGGCGAACGGGCAGCTTAGGCTACGTACTGCCGCCGGACATCACAGACAGGCCATGACCGAAATGTCCAGCACAGCCATCCCATCGCCGGAGCCGGAGCCGGAGCCGACCCGGCGTGCCGTCATCAAAGCCGGCGCGGCCATCGCCGCCCTCCCCGCGGCCCCGTCGCGCACCCGCTCGGATCAGGCCGGGAAGCCGGTCAAGGGACCTGGCCGGGTCCCGCTCACGGTCAACGGCGTGACCTATGAACGGCTCCTCGAACCACGGGTGAGCCTGCTGGACGCGTTGCGCGAGAGCATCGGGCTCACCGGCACCAAGAAGGGCTGCGACCGCGGCGAGTGCGGGGCCTGCACAGTGCTGGTGGACGGGCGGCGGATCAAGTCCTGCCTGACACTGGCCATCATGCAGCAGGACCGGGACATCACCACGGTGGAGGGCCTGGCACGCGGTGAGGAGCTGCATCCGGTCCAGCGGGCCTTCATCGACCAGGACGGCCTGCAGTGCGGCTTCTGCACCCCCGGCCAGATCATGTCGGCCGTCGCCTGCATCGCCGAGGGGCATGCCGGCGACGATGCCGAGGTCCGGGAGTGGATGAGCGGCAACCTGTGCCGTTGCAGCTGTTACCCGAACATCGTGGCCGCGGTCCGGCAGGCCGCCGGAGAGCTGTCCTGATGGACGACTTCGCCTACAGCCGCCCCGGCCGCGCCGAGACCGCGCTGCGCCTGGCCGCGCGGCCGGGGACGCGGTTCATCGCCGGCGGCACCGACGTGCTCAACCTGATGCGGGACGGTGTCGAGCGTGCCGACCACTTGGTCGACATCAACGCGCTGCCCTTGGACGGCGTGCGGGAGACCCCGGCGGGGATCGAGCTGGGCGCGCTGAGCCGGATGAGCGACGTGGCCGCGCACCCGGCCGTCCGCCGACGGCTGCCGGTGCTGGCCCAGGCGCTGCTCGGCGGGGCCTCGCCGCAGGTGCGCAACATGGCCTCGCTCGGCGGGAACCTGCTGCAACGTACCCGGTGCTGGTACTTCCGCGACGCGTCCATGCCGTGCAACAAGCGATCCCCAGGCAGCGGCTGCCCGGCGATCGAGGGCCGCAACCGGTGGCACGCCATCCTCGGCGGCAGCGAACACTGCATCGCGGTGCACCCGTCGGATCTGGCCGTGGCGCTGACCGCGCTGGAGGCCACGGTGCACACGCTGCACGCCGAAGGCCCGCGCCGGGTCCCGATGGCGGGGTTCTACCTGCCGCCGGGCGACACCCCGGACCGGGAGACCGTCCTGCGTCCCGGCGAGCTGATCACCCGGATCGATGTGCCCGGCACGCCGCCGGCCGCCGGCTCGCGGTATCTGAAGGTACGGGACCGGGCCGCTTTCGGGTTCGCCGTCGTCTCGGTCGCGGCCCTGGTCCGGCTGGCCGCCGACGGCGAGGTGGCGCAGGCGAGCCTGGCCTTCGGCGGCGTCGCGCCCCTGCCCTGGCGTTCGCCCGCCGCCGAACAGGCGCTGATCGGGCGCCCGCTGGGTCCGGCCTCGATCCGCGCCGCCGGGCTGGCCCTGGTGCGCGAGGCGAGGCCGCGCGCGGACAACGCGTTCAAGGTCGAGCTGGTCCAGCGGGCCCTGGCGGAGGTGCTGGAGCAGTTCGCGCGGGGAGCGGGATGAACGCCGTCGGGCGCCCGGTCGCGCGGGGGGCGGGATGAACGCCGTCGGCCGGCCGGTCGCGAGAGTGGACGGTGTCGCCAAGGTCACCGGCGCGGCCCGGTACGCCGCAGACGTCCAGGTTCCCGGCGTGACGCACGCCGTCCTGGTCGGCTCGACGATCGCCCGCGGCCGCGTCACCGCGATCGAGGTCTCCGAGGCGGCCGCCGCCACCGGGGTGCTCGGCGTCTTCACCCACGAGAACCTGGGCCGGCTGCCCCGGCCTCGCCCGCAGGATTTCCTGCCGTTGCAGGACGACCTGATCCGGTACGCCGGCCAGCCCGTCGCGGCCGTGGTGGCGCGGACCCTGGAGCAGGCCCGGCACGCGGCCAGGCTGGTGGCGGTGAGCTACCGGGCCGACACCCCGCGGACGGTGCTCGCCGACGGTCTCGACGCCGCGTACCTGCCGCCCCAGGGACCTGACGGGGGCGACAACGTGTACGTGCGCGGGGACGTCGAGGCCGCGCTCACGTCCGCGCCCGTCACGGTCGAGGCGACGTACACCACCCCGATGCAGCACCACAACCCGATGGAGCCGCCGGCGACCGTCGCCGCCTGGGACGGCGACCGGCTCACCGTTCACGAGTCCACCCAGAACATCGCCGGCACCCAGGAAGGGCTGATGACGGTGTTCCGGCTGCCCCGCGAGAAGGTACGCGTCATCTCCCCGTACGTGGGCGGCGGGTTCGGCGCCAAGGGCACGTCCGCGGTGCCGCGCATCGCCCTGGCCGCGGCGCTCGCCCGGCACGTCGGACACCCGGTCAGGCTGGTGCTGACCAGGGCCGAGTCCTACACCGGCAACGGCCACCGCGCCGCGTCCCACCAGGTGGTGCGCGTCGGCGCCACCCGCGACGGGCGGCTGACCGCGATCGACCACACCCTCACCCAGCAGGTGGCCGGCATCGAGGGCCGGTTCGTCACCAGCGCCCGGATCACCCGGATCCTGTACGCCTGCCCGAACGTGCGCACCACCCAGCGGGCCGTCGCCCTGGACCTGGCCAACGCCGCCTACATCCGGGCGCCGGACACCGTCACCAGCCACGCCCTGGAGTCGGCCCTGGACGAGCTGAGCTACGCGCTCGGCCTGGACCCGGTCACGCTCAGGATCCGCAACTGGTCGGCGACCAACCAGCAGAGCGGCGTCCGGCACGGCAGCAACCACCTGCGCACCTGCTACGAGCGGGGCGCCGAGCGCTTCGGCTGGTGGCGCCGCGCCCCGCGTCCCGGCTCCATGCGTGACGGCGACTGGCTGCTCGGCTGGGGCATGGCCACCGCGGCCCACACCGCGGGCGGCCGGGAGATGGCGGGAGCCGAAGTGATCATCGGCGTGGACGGCGCGGCACGGATCCGCTCCGGCACCCACGACATCGGCACCGGCACCTCCACGGTGATGCGGCAGCTCGGCGCCGACGTGCTGGGCCTGCCGATGGCCGAGGTCCGCTTCGACCTCGGCGACTCCGCCTACCCCCAGGCGCCGGCCTCGTCGGCGTCGGCGACCGTGCCCTGTACCGGCGCGGGCGTCGTCCGCGCCGCGACCGCCGCCCGCGACCAGGTGATCGCCCTGGCCGTGGCGGACGAGAGCAGCCCGCTGCACGGCCTGCCGCCCGCCCGCGTCCGCGCCGCCGACGGACATCTGTTCGACCTCGACCGCCCCGCGCGCCGCACCAGCTTCCGGGACGTGCTGCGCCGCCACGGCCGGCCTCTCCGCGTGACCAGCCCGGCGGGCGAGCAGATGGTCCAGGCGGTCTCGACCGGCGCGGTGTTCACCGAGGTCGCCGTCCACCGGCTGCTGGGCCAGGTCCGGGTGCGCCGCGTCGTCGGCGTCTACGACCCCGGCCGGGTACTCAACGAGCGCACCGCGCGCAGCCAGGCCGTCGGCGGCGTGATCTGGGGCATCGGCGTCGCCCTGTCCGAGCACACCCTGACCGACCCCCACCTGGGCCGCATCCTCACCCCGAACCTGTCCGGCTACCTGGTGCCCGTGGCCGCCGACGTGCCCGACCTGGACCTCACGTTCATCGACCGGCCCGACCCGGCCAGCCCGGCGCTCGGCGCCCGCGGCTTCGGCGAGGCTCCCACGACCGGCCTGAGCGCCGCGATCGGCAACGCCGTCCACCACGCCATCGGCCACCGCGTCCGCGACCTGCCGATCACCCAGGACAAGGTTCTCGCCGCCCTTGCCTGACTCCTCGGCGCGGGGTGCGTCACCAGGCCGAATGCCGCAGACCGGGCACGAACGGCCATGCCCGACTCCACCGGCCGCCCTTTGGCCAAAGTCAGCCCCACCCGCCGCGCTTGAGGAATAGCCTGGCGCCGGGATCCGCCGGTCGGGCCGTAGGGGGCGATCGCGCAGGCGCGTGATCCATGCGTGGTCCGGCCAGGTGTTCTCCCGACAGGGCGGCTGCCTGCCGCGGCACGGCAGCCCCGGCCCGGGTGATCGTGGCCGGCGAGCGTTGCAGGGGGCAACGATGGGGTTGTGGGGGAAGATCGCGAAGACGGGCCGGGTGGCCGAGCCCGCGCCCGCCCGCGAGGAGGGGGACCCGCCCGCGAAGGCGGCGGAACTCGCCGGATCGGTGCAGATCAGGCATGTGGACGCGGGGTCGTGCAACGGCTGCGAGGTGGAGATCGCCTCGGCGTTCGGCCCGGTGTACGACGCCGAACGGTACGGCGCGCGGCTGGTGGCCTCGCCGCGGCACGCCGATGCGCTGCTGGTGACCGGGCCGGTGACCCGCAACATGGAGGTGGCGCTGCGCCGCACCCATGACGCGGTCCCCGAGCCCCGCCTGGTGATCGCGCTGGGCGACTGCGCGCGCGACTGCGGGGTGTTCGCCGGAGCCTACGGGGTGGCCGGGGCGGTGGCCGACGTGCTGCCGGTGGACGTGGAGGTGCCGGGGTGCCCGCCGGAGCCCGCGGCGATCGTGGCGGCGTTGCGCGGGCTGACGGGCCGATGAACCCGGTCGGCACACTGTACGTGGCGGCGCTCTCCGGCTGCGCGCTGGCCGCGGTGACCGCCCTGCTGGCACCGCCCCGGGCGCGGCGGCACCTGGCGGGCTGGTGCACGGCGGCCGCGGGCGCCGCCGCCGCGGCGGCGGGCACGACGGCGATCACAACCGCGATCACAACCCCGACCACAGAGGCAGGCACGACGGCGGTGGGCGGGGCCGGTCGGAGCTGGTCGGCCTGGCTGCCGGACCTGCTGCCGCTGGCCGGGGTACGGCTGGCGGTCGATCCCCTGAGCGGGGTGTTCATCGCGGTCACCGGGTTCGTGGCGGTGTGCGCGGCGATCTACGGGATCGCCTACTGCGCCCACGGCCTGGACGGACGCGTGTTCCAGTTGGTGCTGCCGCTGTTCGTGGCGGCCATGCTGCTGGTGCCCGCCGCGGCAAGTGTGAGCACGTTCCTGCTGGCCTGGGAGCTGATGGCGGTGTCGTCGCTGCCGCTGGTGCTGGCCGAGCACCGGCGGCGGGCGGCCGTGGGCCGGGCCGGGCTCTGGTACGTGGTCATGACCCACCTCGGCCTGGTGACGATCCTCGTCGGCCTGGTCGCGTTCGCCGCCGGGGCCGGCGGGGAGAGCTTCGAGCAGTTGCGCGAGGCCACGCTGTCGCCGGCCGCCAGGACGGTCGTGTTCCTGGCGACGCTGGCCGGGTTCGCCTCCAAGGCGGGCATCGTGCCGCTGCACGTGTGGCTGCCGCGGGCGCACCCGGAGGCGCCGAGTCACGTCTCGGCCCTGATGAGCGCGGCCATGGTGAACATGGGCGCGTACGGCGTCGTCCGGGTCGGGCTGGATCTGCTGCACGGCGGCCCCGCCTGGTGGTGGCTGCTGGTGCTGGGAGCGGGCGCGGCGTCGGCGCTGTTCGGGATCCTTCAGGCGGCGGTCGCCTCCGACCTGAAGCGGCTGCTGGGCTACTCCACGACGGAGAACCTGGGCCTGGTGCTGGTCGGGGTGGGCGCGGCGGGCTTCTTCGCGGCCTGCGACGCTCCCGTGCCGGCGGCGCTGGCGCTGGCCGCGGCCCTGCTCCACGTGGTCAACCACGCCGCGTTCAAGACGGTGCTGTTCCTGTCGGCGGGCTCGGTGCTGCACGCGACCGGCACCCGCGATCTGGACGCGCTCGGCGGGCTGCGCGCGCGGCTGCCGTACACCACCGTCGTGTTCGCGCTCGGCGCGTTGTGCGCTTCGGCGCTGCCGCCCGGCAACGCCTTCGTCAGCGAGTGGCTGCTGCTGCAGAGCCTCATCCACGCGCAGCCCGCCGCCGGGGTGGCGGGCGCGGTGACGATGCCGCTGGCCGTGGGGGCGATCGCGCTGTCGGCGGGTCTCGCCATCGCCACCTTCGTCAAGGCGTTCGGCGTGGGCTTCCTGGGCCGGCCGCGCAGCGCGGAGGCCGAACGTGCCGGAGAGAGCCCGCCGGCCATGCTGGCCGCGACGACGCTCGCGGCGGCGTGCTGCGTGGCCCTGGCGCTGGCTCCCACGCTGGTCCTGCCCGCGCTCGTCCGGGCGGTCGGAGTGGCGTTCCCCGGACGGGACGTGGCCGGCGGGCAGGTGACGCTGCGGCTGACCGGGGTCGCGGGGATGATCTCGCCGCTGCTGATCGCCGTCGCCCTGGTGGCCGCCGTCGTGGCCGTCCTCTGCCTGGTACGGGTGGGCGCGACGCGGCGGCCACGGCGCGCCGCCCGGCTCTGGGACTGCGGCGCCGGGCCCATGTCGGCGCGGATGGAGTACACCGCCACGTCGTTCGCCGAGCCGCTGCAGCGGGTCTTCGGCGACGTCCTGGAGCCGGAGAGCGACGTGGACGTCACCCCGATGAAGGAGTCGGCCTACCTGGTGGAACGCGTGAGCTTCCACGCGCGGATCCCCGACCGGATCGAACACCGGCTGTACGAGCCGTTGATCTCCGCCGTGACGGCCGCCGGGCGTGGCGCCCGTGGCCTGGCCACCGGCAGCGTCCACCGCTATCTCGGCTACGGGTTCTGGGCGCTGACCGCGGCGCTGATCGTTCTGGTGGTGCTGCGATGACGGGCGTGATCGGAGCGGCGCTCCAGGTGATCCTGGTCGCGGTCGGCTCGCCGCTGCTGGTGGGGGTGATGCGGCAGGTCCACGCCCGGCTGGAGGGACGCGCCGGCGCCGGGATCGCCCAGCCGTGGCGGGACCTGCGCAAGCTGATGCGCAAGGAGCCCATCGCGCCACGCGGCACCGGCTGGGTGTTCCGCGCGGCGCCGCCGCTGCTGGCCGGCACGGCGCTGGTCGTGGCCGCGGTGGTGCCGCTGGTGACCACGGACTCGCCGCTGGACGGCGTCGCGGACCTGTTCGCGGTGCCCGCGCTGCTGGCGCTGGGGTCGGTGGCGCTGGCCCTGGGCGCCCTGGACACCGGGACGGCGTTCGGCGGGATGGGCGCCAGCCGGGAGATGACCGTGCTGGCGCTGGTGGAGCCGACGATCCTGGTCTCGACCTTCGCCCTGTCGATCGGCGTCCGCTCCACGAGCCTGGGGGCGATCGTGACGGCGGCGGCCGGGCATCCGCTGTCGGTGCTCTCCCCGGTGAGCGTGCTCGCCTCGGTCGCGCTGGCGATCGTCACGCTCGCCGAGACCGGCCGGATCCCCGTGGACAATCCCTCCACGCACCTGGAGCTGACGATGATCCACGAGGCGACGGTGCTGGAGTACGCCGGGCCCGACCTGGCGCTGATCGAGTGGGCGTCGGCGATGCGGCTGTCGGTGCTGCTGGGACTGCTGGCCGGCCTGTTCGTCCCTCTGGGGATCGCGGGCGCGGGGGCCGGGGTGCTCGCGCTGCCGCTGGCGATGGTCGCGCTCGTCGTCAAGGTGGGGCTGCTGGGGGCGCTGCTCGCCGCCGGCGAGGTGTTCATGGCCAAGCTCCGGCTGTTCCGCGTTCCGGAACTACTGGCCGGTTCGTTCCTGCTGGCGCTGCTGGCCGTCACCGCTTCCTTCTTCCTGACCTGAGACATGGACGTGAACATGACCGATGCGACGTACGTCCAGCTCCTGGACCTGGCCTGCGGGGCGTTCCTGCTCACGGGCGTGCTGGTGCTGTGGCGGCACGAGCTGTCGCCGATCGTGCGGCTGTTCGCCCTGCAAGGCGTGGCGCTGACCGTGCTGATCGTCGTCCTCGGCGTCCGGCAGGGGAGCCTCGAACTGGTCCTGATCGGTCTCGGGGTGGGTGCGTTGCGCGCCGCGCTGCTGCCGTACCTGATGCGCCGCGCACTGGTGGCGAGCGGCGCGGGCCGCGAGACACAGCCGCTGGTCAACGTGGCGACCTCACTGCTGGTGGCGGCGATGCTGGCGATGCTGGCCTACGCGGTCTCCCAGCCGCTGGTACGGCTGTCGCCCACCCCCGCCGCGCACGCGGTGCCCATCGCGCTGACCGTGCTGCTGATCGGGTTCTTCGTGCTGGTGACCCGGCGGCGGGCGCTGTCACAGCTGGTGGGCTTCCTGCTGATGGACAACGCCATCACCGCCGCCGCCTTCCTGACCACCAGCGGCGTCCCGCTCGTCGTCGAGTTCGGGATCTCGCTGGACGTCCTGCTGGCCGTGCTGGTGCTGCAGGTGCTGACCACCCGGATGCGGGCCGCCTTCGGCGGCACCGACCTGGACGAGCTACGGGAGTTGCACGACTGATGGACAGCCTGCTGGTGATCGCCCCGGTCGCGGTGCCCGCGGCCGCCGCGCTCGCGTACGCCCTGATCGGCTGGAACCGGGTCACCGCCTGGCTGGGCGCGTCGGCCGCGGCCGGGCTGCTGGCCTGCGCCGTCGCGCTGGCCGCGGCGGGGAGGCGGGAGGCGCTGGCGGGGCTGCTGCACAGCGACGCGCTGAGCGCCTTCATGCTGATCGTCATCGGCACGGTCGCGCTGCTGGCCATGCTGGCCGGCCCCGCCTACCTGGCGGCCGAGCTCGCCTCCGGGCAGACCGGCCCGCGCGAGATGCGCCGCTACGGCGTGCTGACCCAGTCGTTCGTCGCCGCGATGGCGCTGGCCGTCCTGGCCTCCAGCCTGGGCCTGCTCTGGGTGGCCATCGAGGCGACCACCATCCTGACCGCCTTCCTGGTCGGGCACCGGCGCACCCGTCAGGCCACCGAGGCCGCGTGGAAGTACATGGTCATCTGCTCGGTCGGCATCGCGCTGGCGCTGCTGGGCCTGGTCCTGACCCACGACGCCGGCGACCACGCCGGAGTGTCCTCCCTGGACTGGACGGCGCTGTCCGAACACGCGGGCCGGCTCGACCCCGGCGTGATGCGCATCGCGGTCATGCTGCTCGTGCTCGGCTTCGGCACCAAGGCCGGGCTGGCGCCCATGAACGCCTGGCTGCCCGACGCCTACAGCCAGGCCCCGGCCCCGGTGTGCGCGCTGATGTCCGGGGGGCTGCTGTCGGTGGCCTTCTACGCCGTCCTGCGCGTCAAGGTCATCGCCGACGCGGCGCTCGGCACCGGCTTCACCCGTACGCTGCTGGTCATCGTGGCGCTGGCCTCCCTGGCCGGGGCCGCGCTGCTGCTCATCGGCCAGCGCGACTACAAGCGGCTGCTGGCCTACTCCAGCATCGAGCACATGGGGCTGATCGCCCTCGGCGCCGCGATCGGCAACACCCTCGCCCTGGTCGCCGTCC
Source organism: Nonomuraea sp. NPDC001636 (assembly GCF_040298265.1). Taxonomy (NCBI): domain Bacteria; kingdom Bacillati; phylum Actinomycetota; class Actinomycetes; order Streptosporangiales; family Streptosporangiaceae; genus Nonomuraea; species Nonomuraea sp. NPDC001636. The sequence goes on along the minus strand of NZ_JBEOZT010000003.1, from coordinate 42,382 downwards.
TGCTGCACATCCTCGGGCACGGGCTGGGCAAGTCGGTGGTGTTCCTGTCCGCGGGACAGCTCCACCAGGCGCTCGGCAGCACCCGGATCCGTGCCGTACGCGGCCTCATCTCCAGGGCGCCGATGCCGGCCGGGGCGTTCTCCCTGGGGCTGCTGGCCCTGCTCGGCCTCCCGCCGTTCAGCCTGTTCGCCAGCGAGCTGGGCATTGCGCGGGCGGGCTTCGCCGCCGGCCTGGGCTGGCCCGTCGCGGCGGCCCTGGCGCTGATGCTCGTCATCGTCGCCGCCGTCGGACGCCAGGTCCGGCCGATGCTCGTGGGCGGCGGACCCGGCGAGGCCGTCGCGCTGCCGCCCACCCTGGCCGTCCCGCTGGTGGCGGGCCTGGCCGCCTGCGCCGTCCTGGGCATCACGCTCGGGCCGCTGCGCCCCCTGCTGCAAGCCGCCGCCACGATCGCCGGAGCAACACCATGAGCACCCGAACCATCGCCGACGTCGGCACCGCCGAACTGCCCGGCCACGCCGCCCGCCTGCTGGCCGGCGGCCACCGGCTGGCGCTGGTCTCCGCGCGCCAGGAGGCGGACGGGTTCGGGGTGGCGTACCTGTTCGTCGCCGGCGACCCCGATCGCCGTACCGAGCTGCGGCTGCGGCTCCCCTCCGAGCAGCCGGCCGTGCCGAGCCTGGCCCACCTGTCCTTCCCCGCGGGCCGGTTCGAACGCGAGATCCGCGACCTGTACGGCATCACCCCGCTCGACCACCCGCTCCCTCGCCGCCTGGTGCGCCACCACCACTGGCCGCGCGGCTGGTACCCGATGCGCGACGACGCCGGGCCGCCGCCCGCCTTCGGCGACTCCGAGGGGCCGTACCCGTTCGTCACCGTCGAGGGCCAGGGCGTGTACGAGATCCCCGTCGGCCCCGTCCACGCCGGTCTCATCGAACCGGGGCACTTCCGCTTCTCCGTGGTCGGCGAGACGATCATCAGGCTCAAGGCCAGACTCTGGTTCGTCCACAAGGGCATCGAAAAGCTCTTCGAGGGCCGCCACCTCGCCGACGGGCTGCAACTGGCCGAACGCGTCAGCGGCGACACCTCCGTCGGCCACGCGCTCGCCTACTGCCTGGCCGTGGAAGAGGCCACCGGAGCTCCGGCCGACGCGCGGGCGCAGCAGGCCCGAGCCGTGCTGCTGGAGCTGGAACGCCTCTACAACCACGTCACCGACCTGGGCGCGCTCTGCAACGACGTCGCCTTCCCCATCCTGCACGCCCACGCCGGTCGCATCCGCGAACAACTCCTGCGCCTCAACGCCGAGGTCACCGGGCACCGGCTGCTGCGCGGCGCCGTCCGCCTCGGCGGCGCCCGCCTGCGGGGCTTCCCCGACCCCGACATGCTGCACGCCATCGGCGCCGACGTGGCCGAACTCAGCGAGCTCGCCCTCGGCCACAGCGTCGTCGCCGACCGCTTCACCGGCACCGCCATCCTGTCGGCCGAGGCCGCCCGCGACCTCGGCACGCTGGGCTACGTAGCCCGCGCCAGCGGCCTGGACCTCGACGCCCGCCGCCGGCACCCCTTCACCGACCTCGGCGACTTCACCCCCGCCCACCGGACCGGCGGGGACGTGATGGCCCGCTTCCAGATCCGGGCCGAGGAGATCGCCACGTCCATCGCCCTGATCACGCATCTGGTCGAGACGCCCGCGGCCCCGGATGCGTCACCGTCCCTCGAAGGGTGCTCCTCGGGCGTGGGGCTCGTCGAAGGCTGGCGTGGCACGATCGCCCACCGCGTCGAGCTCGCGCCCGATCAGACGATCAGCCGCCTGAAGATCGTGGACCCGTCCTTCTTCAACTGGCCCGCGCTCCCGGTGGCGCTCGACAGCGCGATCGTCCCCGACTTCCCTCTGGTCAACAAGAGCTTCAACCTGTCGTACGCCGGCAACGACCTCTGACGTCAGTCGGCGCCCGCCGCGAACCCGGTGACCAGCTCCGGCCGCAGCCGTGCCACCACGTCGATCCGCTCGCCGGGCCACGCCTGGAGCCTGGCCAGGGCCTGCTCCAGCTCCTGCGGGTCCGCCACCAGCCCGGCCCGCCCGGTCAGCACGACGCTCCACCCCGTCCGGGCGGCGGCGTCCAGCTCGTCGGCCTCGTACACGACGCCGGAGACCCGCTGCAGCAGCGCGGCGATCTCCGCCTCGTACGGCAGCCCGATCAGCAGGCCGTCACCGTGTGCGGTGCCGAAACGCGAATACTGTTGCTGAGCTGGGCGTTCGTAGAGCGGTCAGGACCTTGCGCAGGTGCCGCTCGCCATGGATGAGCAGGTAGTCGAGGCACTCTCGGCGTAGTGTTCCCACGAACCGTTCGGCGAACGGACGGGCGTCTTGATGACCCGCACGCCGGCGGCGGTGAACACCTCATCGAACGAGCGGGAGAACGGGCCGTCACGGTCCCGGATGAGAAATCTGAAGGGCCGGCGCGCTCACCCAGGTCCATCAGCAGGTCCCGGGCTTGCTGGGTGGTCCGAGCGCCGGTCGGGTTCGAGGTGGAGGCCCAGCAGGTGGACGCGGCGTGTCTCGATCTCCATGACGAAGAAGACGTACAGGCGTTTGAGGAACACGGTGTCGACGTGCAGGAGGTCGCAGGCCAAGATGCCGGAGGCCTGCGAAGTAAGGAACTGTCGCCAGGTCGGTGACGCCTGGCGTGGCGCTGGATCGAGGCCGGCCGCGGCGAGGATCCGGCGGATGGTGCCCTCCCCGATTCGATGGCCGAGGCCGAGCAGTTCGCCTTGGATCCGCCGGTGCCCCCATCGGGGTTTTTCTCCGGCCAGCCGTATCACCAGATCACGCAGCTCGTCCGGTATCGGTGGCCGTCTGGCTGTGTTTGGGTAGGTCCAGCGTTGGCCGACCAGGCGGCGGTGCCAGGCCGGCAAGGTGCCCGGCGTCACGATCCGATGGAGGCGAAGCCGTATGGGGAGCAGTCGCGCCAGTGCGGCCGGCAGCGCCCGGTCGGCCCAGTCCGGTTGCGGGCGGGAGACTTGACGACGCAGGACTGCGACCTCATGACGCAGCACCAAGATCTCTCCGTTCTTGAAGGTGTCGCCCCGCGCGAGAAGCGTCAACCAGTCGAACAACCGGACCATCAGCAGATCCAGCAGGCGTAGGAACACGAGTGCTGAGGATAGAAGGCCCGGTCAGACGCCATGGACGAGTTTTGGCACCGCACACGCCCTCCGCGCCGACCTGGAACGCTTCACCTTTGCCAGCGCTGACACCGGCCGCCGGCGCCACGTGTCCTGCGCCATTGAAGTTGGCCCAGTGTCATCGATTCCGGCCAAGTCGGGCTCAGGAGGAGTAGCTGATCTCGAAATCCCAGGTGGGCGCACCCGAACCAGCATCGTCACGAGGACCGTTCACCAGCACATCGACCTCGCCATGCGCGAACTTCTTGGTAGCGAACACCTGAATGTCGGACGGATCGATTTCCTCGAAGGGGCTGGTGAAATGCCAGTTCTCTCGGTGAAATGCAGCCAGCGCTTTTCGCATGTTATCGGCACCTGACACTGTCACGACCACCAGGCCGTCGCTGTCCGGGTCGGCTTTACAGTCATCTTCGAGGTCGATCGTCTTGACCGAGCCTGCGGGAAGCAGCCGGATCACTTCCCTTTCGAGTTGGGGCGCCTGCTGCGCCACCCGCTCCCTGCACTCCGCCACGTGGATGCCGCACGACGGGATGGGAGACAACAGCACGGTGACCGTTAAGGCCGAGACCAACACCTTGATCAGACTCATGATCTCAAGACTGACATGAAGGTGATGGCGAAGGCGTTCAGAGCGGCTTTCCAGCGGGTGATCCAGCGCTTGCGGCCCTTGCCGGTCGGGTCCAGGCTCATGATGGCCATGTAGACGCACTTGAGCGCGGCTTGCTCGTTGGGGAAGTGGCCGCGGAGCTCTGACCGCCCGCCGGATGCGGGCGTTGACCGACTCGATGGCGTTGGTCGAGCAGATCACCCGGCGGATCTCGGTGTCGAAGTTGAGGAAGGGGACGAACTCGGCCCACGCGTCCTCCCACAGCTTCACGATCGCCGGATACCTGCCGCCCCAGACCTCGGCGAACTCCAGGAAACGCTCCAGCGCGGCCGCTTCGGTCGGGGCGGTGTAGACGGGCTTGAGCGCCTTGGCGATGGCATCCCAGTGCCGGCGTGCGGCGTACCGGGACGAGGCGCGCAGCAAATGAACGACGCACGTCTGCACGATGGCCTGCGGCAGGCCCTTGAGGCCGTCGCAGACCACCATCAGCGCATCGCCGACGCCGCGGTTCTTGATTTCGGTCAGCACGTGCAGCCAGAACTTGGCCCCTTCACCGCCGTCGCCGGCCCACAATCCGAGGATGTCGCGCTCACCGTCCACGGTGACGGCCATGGCACGTGGACGGGCCGGTTGGCGACCCGGCCCTCGCGCAGCTTCACATGGACGGCGTCAATGAAGATCACCGGGTAGACGGGGTCGAGCGGCCGGTTCTGCCATTCGGCCATCCCGTCCGGCACCTTGTCGGTGATGGTGGAGATGGTCTAATTGGACACCTCAGCGCCGTAGACCTCGGCCAGGTGGGCGGGTGACACCGCCGGCGACTTTCCCGTTGAGGACCCAAGGTCAGTCAGGCGATGGGGTCAGACCCTGGCGGGAAGCGCTCATCTCCATCCTCACTGTCAGGCGGGGATGCAACCGGTTCCACGCCAGGGCGTTCGCGGCGCCGTAGCGGGTCATACCGTGCGCAGGAAGTCGTCCAGCACGTCGAGGCCGCTGTGCAGGGACGCGATCGGCACGCGTTCGTCGACGCCGTGCATGCCGGCTGGTGTGCGGCCGTCGGGGTCCTCGCCGAGCGGGGCGAAGCCGAAGCCCGCCAGCCCCAGCTCGGCGAACGGCTTGGCGTCGGTGCCACCGCCCATGCAGAACGGGACGATCACGCCGTCCGGGTCGTGGCGCAGGACCGACGCGGCCATCGCGTCGTACCAGGCGTTGTCCCAGCCGGCCCCGATCGCGGGGCGGTAGGACAGGAATGACCGGGTGACGGACGGTCCCAGCAACTCGTCGATGATGGCGAGCTGTTCGTCCTCGGTGCCGGGCAGCGAGCGTACGTCGATCTCGGCGTGCGCCTCGCCTGGTACCACGTTGAACTTGTAGCCCGCGTCGAGCACGGTGACGTTCGTCGAGCAGCGCAGCGACGGCTCGACGTACTCGCGCAGCGGCCCGATCCGGTCGAGGACGGCCTCGACGCCCTCGTCGGAGGAGAGGTCGGCGTCCAGGCCGAGGGTCCGCACGGCGGTGTCGAGCAGTTGGCGCACCGGTGGCGTCAGCGTCAGCGGCCACCGGTGCGCCGAGATCCGGGCCAGGCCGGTCACCAGGCGGGCGACGGGGTTGTCCGGGTTTGGACGTGACCCGTGGCCCTCCGTACCGGTCGCGCGGACGCGCATGTGGAGGGAGCCACGCTCGGCGACAGCGATCGGGTAGAACCGCCGTACCGTCCCGTCGGGCGCCCGTACCGGCACGGGCCGCCCGCCCGACTCGCCGACGGCGGTGGTGACCCCGGCGAAGAGCTCGGGCCGGTTGCGCACCAGCCACTCGGCGCCGAGGGCACCGTCCTCCTCCTCGTCCGCGACGAAGGCGAAGACCACGTCGCGTCGTGGTCCGGTCGCGTCGGCCGCCCACCGCAGCAGGGTGGCGAGCATCATCGCGACCGTATCCTTCATGTCGGTCGCGCCGCGGCCCCACACGTACCCGTCCGCCACCCGGCCCTCGAACGGCGCCACCGTCCACCGCTCCGGCTCGGCGGGGACGACGTCGAGATGCCCGTGGACGAGCAGGCCGGGCAGCAACCGGTCGGCGCCCGGGACCCGGAGAACGACGTTGGCCCGGGTCGGCGCGGACTCGATGATTTCGGGGTCGTACCCCGCCCCGCGCAGGAGACCGGCGACGTACTCGGCCGCGGCCAGCTCGCCCTTGCTGCCCGCCTTGCCGTAGTTGCTGGTGTCGATCGCGATGAGGTCGGAGCAGATCGTCACGACGTCCGGGTGGTCTTTCATCGTTCTCCTGTCTTGGCTGGGTTGGTGATCAGGTAGCCGTGCCGCCGGTCGAAGGCGGCGATCTCGGCGCCGCCGGCCAGGGCCCCGGCCAGCACGTCCCGTACGTGGGCACGCCAGGCCCGCGCGAGGAGGGGGTTCTCGACCCGGACCCGTTCGATGTCCTCGGGGACCGGCACGAAGGCGGGCCCGCCGGTCCACGGCACCACCTGGAGCGCGTCGTCGCGGACCGTGATCAGCGGCCGGTGGTCGCCCTCGGGGGAGAGCAGGTCCCACTCGACGAACAGCCGGTCGCTGGCCTCGCCGCGGTTGAGCCCGTCGTGCATCGGGCCGTAGCAGTCGGGCAGGTAGTCCGTCGCCCGGGCGCCGAGCTTGACCAGGTTGAAGTACGCGTTGCGACGGACCAGGGGGTCGAACGTCCAGGTGATCGAGCCGATGCCGCGGCCCAGCGCCCAGTCGCGCTGGTGGCACTTGAGCAGGTAGCCGATCTGCCGGGCGCGGTACTTCGCCTCGACCCCGGTGATGTGGCTGTGCAGGGATCCGTTGTGCGGTGCGAGGAACCCGACCGCGGCGCCGGCCAGATGCTCCCCGACGAACGCGACGGCGACGTAGTTGCCGGTCATGCTGAAGGCGCGCAGCAACGCGACGGTGATCTGGCTGGAGTCGGGCGCGCCGTCCCAGACCCGGTTGAACAGGGCGGCGATCGCCTCGAGGTCGGCGAGCCCGGCCGCCTCGCGGACTGACACTCCCTGCTCCGGCGTCATCGCCTGGCCTCGCCGAGCAGGTCGGCGAGCAGCCCGCTCAGCAGGGCGAGACGGTCGCCGAGCCGAGCCACGTCGACCCACTCGTGGCGGGCATGCGCCCCGCCGCCCACCGCGCCCAGGCCGTCCAGGGTCGGCACCCCGGCAGCGGCCGTGAGGTTGCCGTCCGATCCGCCGCCGACCGCGACGCCGGCGAGCGGGCCGATGCCCAGCCGATCCGCCACGGCGCGGGCCCGCTCGAACAGCCCGGCCGTCATCGTGGCATCGAGCGGTGGACGGTCGATGCCACCCCCCATCTCGACGGTGACGTCACCGTTCGCCGGCGCCAGGCCGCGGATCGCGGCGTCGACCCGCCGCAGCTCCTCGGCGGTCCGGGCGCGAACGTCGATCGTCAGCGTGGCCCGGTCCGGCACCGTGTTGACGGCCGTACCGGCGGAAGCCATCGTCGGCGTCACGCTGGTCCCCGCCGCCTCGTCGGCCAGCGCGGCGACGGCGCCGACGGCGGCGCCCAGTGTGATCAGCGCGTTCGCGCCCAGGTGCGGTTCCAGGCCGGCGTGGGCCGCGCGTCCGGCGAAGGTCAGCTCGTAGTGGGCACGGCCCTTGCGCTCGGTCTTCAGGGCGCCGGAGTCGTCGCCGGCCTCCAGTACCAGGGCCGCAGCGCAGCCCCTGGCCTCATCCTCGATCAGCTCGCGGGAGGTCGGAGAGCCGAGCTCCTCGTCGCCGGTGACCAGCAGGGTGACCCCGGATGGGTCGTCGAGCGCGGCGATGGCGTGGAAGGCGAGGGCGAGGCCCACCTTCATGTCCAGGCACCCGGGCCCGCGGATCCGGTCGCCGGCCGTGCAGGGGATCGTGTCGATCGTGCCCAGCGGCCAGACGGTGTCGTGGTGCCCCAGCACGAGCACGCGAGGTGGTTCCTTTCCCCACCGCCAGCGCAGGTGGGTGCGGCCGGCGGTGACGATCGGCTCGGCGGGGCGGCCCAGGATCTCTTCGCCGACCCGCGCGACGCAGTCGGCGCTGCGGGCGACCGCGGCGAGGTCGGTGGAGGGTGACTCGCAGCGGATCATCCGGACCGACGCCGCGACGACGCCGGCGACCCGGGAGCGGGAGCCGACGGACAGTGCGTTCATGGGTTTTCCTCCGGCGCTTTGGACGGCGCCGCCAACGTTTCATCGGGTGCGGTGGCGACTCTTGTGGCCCGACATGAAAGGCGGTCCCGAGGTTGGGTGTTCGACACCGACGGCAGCCGGCGCCGCCGGTTAGCTTGCTCAAACGAGACGGGTCGCAGCGGGCGGCCCGCGTGTTCAGGAGGACCAGGTGACGGAACGGGTGGCGGACGTGGTCGTCGTGCCGGTCGGGACCGATGGGGCGGTGCCGGCCCCGGTCGCCGGCTTCCTCGCGGAGGCCGGCGTTGATGTTGACGTACACGCGATCGGGGCTCGCCTCGGCCCGGCCGAGGCCGGCGACGTGGCCCGGATCCCCATCCTCGACGGCCCCGACCTCGTCTACGTGACCGTCGGTGATCCCCGGCCGGGTCTGGCGTTCGACCACGTGCGGGCGGCCGCGATGGCGGCGGCCCGGCACTGCGGATCCGCGCCGGCGGTGCTCGACGCGATCGGGTGCTGGGAGGCCGACCCGGATTGCGCGGTCGCCGCAGCGGAGGGCTGGACCCTCGGCACGTACCGATACCGCCCCGACTGGACCGTCGCCGACCTGCTCGCCCGGCTCGACCCCGGCCCGCGTAGGCACGGGGGGCCGGAGCATGCCGTAAGGGAAGGGGTCGCGCTCGGCGCGGCCGCCAACCTCGCTCGGGACCTGATCAACACGCCGCCCGGCCAGCTCGTCCCGGCGCGCCTGGCGACCGTGTGCCAGGAACTCGGCGAGGCGCTCGGGTTCGAGGTACGCGTACACGACGCCGCGACGCTGGAGCGCGAGCAATTCGGCGGCATCGCGGGCGTGGGCCGGGGAAGCGTGCATCCGCCGTGCCTGATCGAGCTGCGACGCGGAGGCGACGGCCCGCACACGGCGCTCGTCGGCAAGGGCATCACCTTCGACGCGGGCGGCCTGTCGCTCAAACCCTCCCGGGGCATGCTCACCATGAAGGCGGACATGGCCGGCGCCGCCGCCGTTCTCGGCGCCCTCGTCGCGCTGGCCCGCCTGGGCTCCGACGCGCCGGTACGGGCCTATCTGCCGTGCGCCGAGAACATGCCGGGCCCGTACGCGGTCCGGATCGGGGACGTCCTGCGCCATCGCGGTGGCCGGACCGTCGAGGTGACCGACGCCGACTGCGAGGGACGGCTCGTGGTCGCGGACGCCATGGCGTACGCCGTGGAGGCCGGCCCTGCCGCGATCGTCGACCTGGCGACGCTGACCTCGGTCACCGGCCTCGGCCCCGACATGTGGGCCGGTTTCGGCACCGACGACGCCCTGCTGGCGCGGGTGCTGGCCGCCGGCGGCGCGGCCGGTGAGCCCGGGTGGGCGATGCCGATGTGGGAGCCCTACCGGGCCCCCCTCGCCTCCGACGTGGCGGACACCCGGAACTTCGACCCGGACGCGCCCCAGCCGTACGGCGCCATCACCGCGGCGCTGTACCTCGAGCCGTTCGCCTCCGGTGTGCCGTGGGCGCACCTCGACCTCGGGCTCACGGTGATGCGCCCGGCCGCCGACGCCCGGTGGGCCGCAGGCGCCAACGGCCGCGGGGTGCGCCTGCTCACCCGCTACCTGACCGCCGGCGTGCCGGCACCGGAGGAGAACGCATGAGCGTCGTGGACGGTCCCTGGTTCGACGACCTCGCGGTCGGCGACACCTTCACCGCGCCGGCCGTCACGCTGGATGCGGGGCTCCATGCCCAGCACCGGGCGATCCTCGGCGACCGGCTCCGGCTCTGCCTCGACGAGACGCTCGCCGAGCGGGTCACCGGACGTCCCGGCCTCGCGCATCCCGGCGTGGTCTGGGACGTGGCCGTCGGCCAGTCGAGCGTCGTGACCCGCCAGGTGGTGGCGAACCTCTTCTACCGGGGGCTGCGGCCGCGGGCGACGCCGTACCTCGGCGACACCCTCGTCACCTCGACCGAGGTCGTCGCTCTCCGCCGGGTCCGGTCCCGGCCCGACCGGCCCGAGCGCGGCAAGGCGGTGCTGAGCATCGTGACCCGGGACCAGACCGGACGTGTCATCCTCGCTTTCGACCGGTGCGCGCTGCTGCCCTGCCGTGACGGGTCCGGACCGGCCCCGGAGACGGGCCCCCAGGTCGACGGCCTTTTCACCGCGCCGTCCGTGCCGGACGTGGCGACGGCCCCCGACTGGCTCGCGCAGTGGTCGCTCAAGCCGCTGGCGCCCTCGCCCGGCGGTCTGCCTGCGGCCGGCGACACCTTCGAGCTGGCGGCCGGCGACGTCGTCTCGAGCGCGCCGGAACTGGCGCGGCTCACCGTCAACATCGCGGCGGTGCACCACGACGCGGAGGCCGCCGGCGGCCGCCGGCTCGTCTACGGCGGGCACACGATCGGGCTCGCGCTCAGCCAGACCTGCCGGATGGTCCCGGGGCTGGTGATCGTGACCGAGTGGTTCGCGTGCGACCACGTCGCGCCCGTCTTCGAAGGCGACACGGTGCGCAGCCGCGTCACGGTGCGGGGCGTCACGCCCTACCGGGACGGCACCGCGATCGCCGTGCTCAACACCCAGACGTCGGTGGCCGGTCGCGGAGCCGTCCTCGACTGGACCTTCGCGGCGCTGGTCGCATGAGCACCGTACGAGGCCCGGCCTGGCTCTTCGTCCCGGGCGACCGCCCTGAGCGCTTCGCGAAGGCCGCGAGCGCCGCCGACCAGATCATCTGCGATCTGGAGGACGCCGTGGCGCTGACTGCCAAGCCGGCGGCCCGGGACCACGTCGCGGGCTGGCTCGCCGCCGGCGGATCCGCCTGGGTGAGGGTGAACCCGGCAGGATCACCGTGGCATGCGGACGATCTGCGCGCACTGGTCGGCTGTGCGGGCCTGCGGGGCGTGGTCGTGCCCAAGGCCGAGTCGGCGGCGGACCTGCAACGCGTGTGCGACCTGCTCCCGGTGCCGTCGGCGGCCCTCGTCGAGTCCGCCGCCGGCGTCGGGCGAGTCGCCGAGATGCTCGCCGTCGAGCGGGTGGAGCGGCTCATGCTGGGCACTGTCGACCTCGCCCTCGATCTCGGCTGCGAGCAGGAGTCCGACGTCGTCAGGCAGGTCCGGAGCCGGCTGGCTCTGGAGTCCCGCGCGGCTGGGAAGCCCGCGCCGGTGGACGGGGTGACCATGGCGCTGCGGGACTACGACGCCACGTTCGCCGACGCCGGGCGAGCGCGCCGCGAGGGCTACGCGGGCAAGCTCGCAGTCCATCCGGTCCAGGCCGGCGCGATCCGGGCCGCCTTCGCGCCGTCGCCGGAGGAGGTGTCCTGGGCGCGCGAGGTGATCGCGGCGGCCGGGCAGGGTGCGGTCGCCGTCGGGGGCGTCATGGTCGACGCCCCGGTCGTCGAGCGTGCGCGCCGGATTGTGGCTGGCTCGGCCATCGATGAGAAAAGGGGAACTGGGGACTGAGATGGCGCACTTCGAGAGTAACGTCCTGTGGAATCCGGCGTGGTCGGCCCTCGACGGCTGGGCGGAACGCCCTCCGGACGCGATCGAGCACTTTCACCGATCGATCCCGGGATTCGCCGAGTCCGCGCTGGTGCCGGCGCCGGCGATCGCCGACCAGGTCGGCGTCGCGCACGTGCTCGTCAAGCACGAGGTCGAGCGCCTCGGCCTGCCGTCGTTCAAGGTCGTCGGTGCGAGCTGGGCCGTCAGCGTGGCGATCGCCGGCCACATCGGCCGCGTGCCCTTCCCGACGTTCGACGCGCTCACCGAGGCGGCCGGCGCCCTGCGCGCCTCGATCGTCCTGTCGACCGCCACGGACGGCAACCACGGCCGCGCCGTCGCTTACCTGGCGCGCCGGCTGGGCCTGAACAGCCGGATCTTCGTGCCCGCGGACATGGCCGAGGCACGCGTCGATGCGATCCGCGGTGAGGGCGCCGAGGTCGAGGTGGTCGCCGGATCGTACGACGACGCCGTTCGCCGGTCGGCCGAGAGCGCGGATCGGGACCGGCCCGACGGCCGGCACGAGCTGCTCGTCTCGGACACGTCGTGGCCCGGGTACACCCGGATCCCCGAGGCCGTGGCCGCCGGCTACTCGACGATCTTCGCCGAGACCCGGCGCCAGCTCGCCGCGGCGCTCGGCTCGGACGCGTCGATCGACCTGGCGCTCGTCCCGGTGGGCGTGGGCGCGTTCGCCTCGGCCGCGGTCCGCAGCCTCGCGAGTGGGTCGTGCAGCGTCGTCACCGCCGAGCCGGCGGCGGCCGACTGCCTATGGCAGTCCCTGGCGGCCCGGGAACGGGTGACGGTGCCGGGACCGCACGAGTCCACGATGGCGGGGCTCAACTGCGGCGAGGTCTCGCTGGTGGCATGGCCGGCGCTGCAGCGGGGCGTCCGTGCCGCCACCCGGGTCTCCGATCTCGAAGTGGCCGCGGCCGTCCGCGACCTCGCCGCGCTCGGCGTCGCGACCAGCGAGAGCGGCGCGGCCGGCCTGGCCGGTCTCCGGCGGCTGCGGCTCGACTCGCGGGCGGGTTCGCTGCTGCGGCCCAGATCCACGCTCGTCCTCTTCGACACCGAGGGGGTCACCGATCCGGCCGGATACGAGGCGGTCCTGGCCGGATCGTCGACGGCGCGGGGTCGTACCGAAGAAGGGGCAGGTCATGTCGCGGGTCGATGAGCTCATCGCGTATCTCTCCGAAGCCGTTCCCCGCGAAGCGAGGTCGCGGGGGATTCCGGGGGTCGCCGTAGGGTTGTGTGATGCCGACGGCGTCCTTTGGGCCGAGGGATTCGGCAGCGGCATCGGCGTCCGCACCATGTTCAGCGTCCAGTCGACGTCGAAGCTGGTCACCGCGACCGGCGTGCTGCTGGCCGTGCAGGAGGGCCTGGTCGACCTCGACCAGCCGATCCTGCGCCACCTGCCGGACTTCACCGTACACAGCGACTTCGAGGAGCGGCCCGAACGCCGGATCACCCTGCGCCACCTGCTGACCCACACCGCCGGCTTCACCCACGAGGCGCCGGTCGGGTCCAACTACGAGGTCGGCGACGCCACGTTCGAGGAGCACCTCGCCAGCATCTCCGAGACCTGGCTGCGGTTCCCCGTCGGCCACCACCACGAGTACTCCAACCTCGGGATCGACCTCGCCGGCCAGGTGGTGGCCACTGCGGCGGGGGAGACGTTCGCCGAGTTCATGCGCGGGCGGCTGTTCGAGCCGCTCGGTCTCACCCGGTCGACGTTCGACTTCGGCGCCTTCGACGGCGAGGAGGACCGGGCGCTCGGGCACTCCCGCACGTTCGCCCGCGCGGGTCGCGACGTGCCCCGGCGAGTGCCGATGGTGCCGTCGGGCGGTCTCTACACCAGCGTGGCGGACGTACTGCGCTACCTGCGATTCCAGTTGCGCGAGGGCGACGGCGTCCTACGGCCCGAGTTGGCCCGGCAACACCTGGACTTCCCGAGACTGACCGAGCAGCAGACCCAGGGGTACGGGCTGGGGCTCTACGTCGACCGCTGGGCGCCCGGGGTCCGGGTGCTGCACCACGGCGGGTCCGGCTTCGGCTTCCTCTGCCAGGTGTTCTGGCTGCCGGACCTCGGTATCGGCGGTGCGGTGCTCACCAACTCCGTGGACCACGACCTGCAGAACGAGCTGGCGGCCGACATCGTCCGGCGGCTCGCGGACGGCCACGGCTCGCAGGCCACCCAACCCCCGGCGGCGGCTTCGCCTCACCCGCAGGACGCGGCCGGCCGGTACGTCGGGCGGCTTGGCGACATCCGGGACATCGTCGCCCGCGACGGCGAGCTTCACGGCGTCGACGGCCGGTCCGTGTTCCTGCGCGACGCGGCCGGGCACGTCCGTTACCAGCTCGACGCCGTCACCGGCGATGTGCGGTACCGGACCGTCGTGCCCGAGCTCGGCCCGTCGACGCTCGAACCCGGCCTGGCCGGCGACTACGAATCCCGGGTCGGGGAGGTGCCGATGGCGCCGTACCGCCTGCGGCAGGACGGGGATCACGCCGTGATCGACCTGCCCAGTGGAGGTTCCCTCGACGACCCGATCACCCTGCAGCTCACCGCAGCCGGCCCGGGACGCTACCTGTCCGCGACCGGCGAGGTGCTGACGGTCGGCGACGCCGGCCCGGCGTACGCCAACATCCCCCTGACCCGGACCGAGGACTGAGGTGACCCTGATGGGTAAGGTATCCGCGCTGGAAGGCATCGAGATGCGGCGGCTCCGGCTGCCCCTGGTGTCGCCGTTCCGCACCTCCTTCGGCACCCAGACGACCAAAGACGTGCTCATCCTCCGTGCCGTCACCGCCGACGCCGAGGGCTGGGGCGAGTGCGTCGCCGCGCAGCACCCGCTGTACGCCTCGGAGTACGTCGGCGCGGCGATGATCACGCTGCGCGACTTCCTCGTGCCCGCGCTGCGCGACCTGCCCGCCATTGACGTCAACCTCGTCAGCGCCGCGCTGGATCGCTTCCGCGGGCACCGGATGAGCAAAGCGGCGCTCGAGATGGCGGTCTGGGACGCCGAGCTACGGGGGCTGGGGATGCCGCTGAGCCGCGCGCTCGGCGCCGTCCACACGTCGGTGCCGGCGGGCGTCTCGGTCGGCATCATGGACACCCTCGACGAGCTGGTCACCGCGGTCGGCGCCTACCTGGCCGACGGATACCGGCGGATCAAACTCAAGATCGAGCCAGGCTGGGACGTCGCGGCGGTGCGCGCGATCCGGGACGCGTTCGGCGACATCCCGTTGCAGGTCGACGCGAACGCGGCGTACACGCTCGCCGACGTCGACCAACTCCGGAAGCTGGACGATTTCGACCTGCTGCTCATCGAGCAGCCGATGGCCGAGGAGAACGTGCTGGGCCACGCCGAACTGGCCCGCCACCTGCGAACCCCCATCTGCCTGGACGAGTCGATCACCTCCGCCCGGGCCGCGGCCGACGCGATCAGACTGGGCGCGTGCCGTGTCGTCAACATCAAGGCCGGCCGGGTGGGCGGCTACCTCGAGGCCCGGCGCGTGCACGACCTCTGCCAAGCCCACGACGTCCCGGTCTGGTGTGGCGGCATGGTCGAGACCGGCCTGGGCCGCGCCGCGAACGCCGCCCTGGCCGCCCTGCCCGGCATGCGGCTGCCAGGCGACATCTCCGCCTCGTCGCGCTTCTACCACCAGGACATCACCCCGCCCCTCGAACTCAGCGACGGCTACATGTCAGTCCCAGAAGGCCCGGGCCTGGGTGTCACCCCCGACCCCGAAGCCCTCGCCGCAGCAACAGTTCACACCGAGTGGCTACCTCTATAGGAGGCCGCTGAAGAATCGGCATATCGTCTGTCGTGATTTATGCCGATATGCGATGATTTCCGGGTGCGGGGTGTGGAGCGTGCAGACCGGGAGTCGACGCCGCCGCACTGGTGGGGCGGCCGGTGCCCATCCCGCAGCGACCCCGAAGCCCCGGACAGATGGTGCTGCCGCACCAGATCGAGCAGGCCGATAGTGCCGTGGAACAAGATCGGGCGAACCGGCCGTGGCTAAAATCACGGTTGTGGGGCGCCCGGAACAGCCCGAAGCATCCGTCGTGGTGGACGGACCGTCGATCACGCTGGCCCGGATCCTGGAGGACGCCGGCCACACCCTGCTCCGCCCGGCGTTCGACGGCCAGGACCTCGACCGGATCGTCGACGGCCTGGTGATCTTCGACCCGGCCGACCAGGTCGCCTGGTCGCGGCGCCCCCTGGTTCTTGCCGTCGGGGTCCAGGCTGGTGAGCAGCTCACCGCCCTCAGCGAGCGGGTGGCACGCCAGGGCGGCGCGCTCATCGTCCACGAGAGCGTCGTCGCCTCGCTGACCGGCCCGCGGACCGTCGTGCCGGTGCTCGCGCTCGGCAACGAGAACTCCTGGATCCAGCTCGCCGCGACCCTCGCGCCGCTGGTGAACGGCTCGTCCGGCCCCGCGCTCGCGGCGCCGCTCAGTGGCGTCCCGACCGGCGACCTGTTCGCCCTGGCGAACGCCATCGCCGAGATCCTCGACGCGCCGGTCACGGTCGAGGACCGGGACTCCCGGGTACTCGCCTTCTCGATCCGGCAGGAGGAGGCGGACCCCTCGCGCATCGGCGCGATCCTCAACCGCCAGGTCACGCCCTGGGCCACGCAGGATCTCACCGAGCGCGGCATCTTCCGCCAGTTGTACCGCACCCAGGAGCCGCTCTTCGTCGATCCGCCCGAGAGCGGGTACGGCGGTTTCACGATGCCCCGCGTCGTGCTAGGCATCCGGGCCGACGACGAGATCCTGGGCTCAGTGTGGGCCGCGGTCCCCGGTCCGCTCTCGGACGAGCGGATGCAGGCCTTCCGCGAGCTGCAGGGCACCGTCGCCGTGCACCTGCTGAGCCACCGCGCGAACGCCAACGTGGAGCGCCGGATGCGTTCGGACCTCACCGCCCAGGTCCTGGCCGGCGGCCCGGAGGCGGAGGAGGTCGCGGCCCGGCTGGGCCTGCCCCACCGCCCGATGCTGGTGCTCGCGGTCGCGCTCCCGGACGGCGAGGAGGAGCCCGCACGCCTGCGCGGCGACCGCGCGGCCGAGCTGCTGCGCATCGGCGACGCGTTCGACATGCACCTCGGCACCGTCCAGCCGGGCGCCTCCGCCGCGCTGGTCGGCGACATCGTGTACGGGATCGTTCCGTTGCCCCCGGCCGCCGACCCGCACTCGGACCGCGGTCAGCGGATGGCGAAGGACTTCCTCGCCCGGGTAGGGCGGCGGTCCGCCGCGGTGATCGGGGTCAGCGCCGTCGCGCCCGACGCCTACGCCCTCCCGCGGGCCCGGGAGGAGGCCGACCGCGCGCTGCGCCTGGCCCGCAGCGCGCAGCAGGGCGACCGTGTCTGCTCGACGGTCGAGCACGCGTACGAGCTGCTCATGATGGAGATGGCCGACCTGGTGTCGGCGCGGGGGATGGGCCTCAGCGGGCCGCTCGCCCGCCTCGTCGAGCAGGACGAGCGCCACGGGTACCTGGTGCCGACACTGCGCGCGTGGCTGGACCACTTCGGCGACAACATCGCCGCGTCGGCGTCGCTGCACGTCCACCCCAACACGTTCCGCTACCGCCTGAAGCGGGTCGCGGAGGTCTCCGGGATAAGCCTGGACAACCACGACGAGCGGCTGTCCCTGATGCTCCAGTTCCGGCTCTTCATGCGCTCCTGACCGGCAGCCTCGTCGCGCGGCGCTACCCGGCGCCCGCAATTTCGTGCCGCGACACCAGCGCCGCCGCCCCCCGACTTGTGACGATCAGCGGTGTCCGGCATCCAGGCAACCGACGAGAGGACCGGTGTGAACCGCTATCTGACTGTCGACGACATCCGGCGGATCGACGTACCCAAGCAACCGGCGATCAGCCCGGACGGCAGCGCGGTCGCCTACGTCGTCCAGACCGACGACCTCGACGCGGACCGCGTCGAGCAGACCCTGTGGCTGGTGCCCACCGGCGGCGGGAACCCGCGCCGCCTGACCGACGGCGTCGGCGACTGCGCCCCGGCCTGGTCGCCGGACGGCCGGCTGCTCGCCTTCCTGCGCACCACCGACGGCCGGCCCCAGATCTGGCTGCTCGACGTCGGGACGTCCGAGGCGCGGCAGCTCACCCGCCGGCCCGGCGGAGCGGGCGCCCCGGCGTTCAGCCCGGACGGCTCGCGGCTGCTGTTCACCGCGCCGGCCGATCCCCCGGAGTCCGAGGGCACGTGGGCATGGGGCGCGCCGGTCGTGAGCCGTCGCCTCGACTACTACGCCGACGGCGCCGGCGTGCTGAGCGCCCCGCGGCAGCACATCCACGTCGCCGACGTCGGCACGGGCGGATGCGAGCAGATCACCGCCGGCGAGTGGAGCGCATCCGGGGCGGCCTGGTCGGCGGACGGCACCCGGATCGCCTTCTCCGCCGCCATGTCCGCGGACGCCGACCTCACCCGGCAATCCGCCGCGTACACCATCGACTTAGGCGACCCCGGACGGGTCCCGCGGCCGGCGGGCCCGGAATCCGGCAGCGCCGGGCCGCTCGCCTGGACGGGCGACGGCACCCGGCTGCTGGTCTGCGGCCACCCGGAGGGGCCCGCGCGCTTCACCGGCCTGCTCCTCGTCGATCCGGCGGACGGCACGGCCCGGCACCTCACCGAGCAGATGGACCGGCAGGTCATGTACGGCGCGCCCGGTTATCCCGGCTCGACGCCGCGCGTGGTGCCGCAGCTCGGGACGGTCCTGTTCTGCGTGCGCGAGGGCGGCTACGTCGTGCCGTACACCATGCCCGAGACCGGCGGCACCCCCACCGCGCTGCTCGCGGCGCCCGACCGGAACGTCTCGAGCCTGAGCGTGGCCGGCACACTGGTCGCGTTTCTCGGCAACGGGCCGGACACGTTCGGCGAGATCTACGTCCTGGACCTCACGACCGGCACGTCGACCCAGCTGACCGACCATCGCGAGCGGCTCGGCGACCGGCGTCCGGCCCCGCGCGCCGAGCGTACGTTCACCATCTCCGACGGGACGGCCGTCACCGGATGGGTCATGCGCGACCCCGACGCCACCGGTCCGCAGCCGCTGCTGCTGGACATCCACGGCGGCCCGCACAACGCCTGGAACGGCGCCGCGGAGGCCGTGCACCTCTACCACCACGAGCTCGTCGCGCGCGGCTGGACCGTACTGCTGCTCAACCCGCGGGGAAGCGACGGCTACGGCGAGGAGTTCGCCCGCGCCGTGAGCGGCCGGTGGGGAACCTCGGACACCGCGGACTTCCTCGAGCCCCTCGAAGAGCTCGTCGCCGAGGGGCTCGTCGACAACGACCGCATCGCGGTGACCGGTTACAGCTATGGCGGCTACATGACCTGCTACCTCACCAGCCGCAGCGACCGGTTCGCCGCGGCCGTCGGCGGGGGCGTCATCAGCGATCTGCGCAGCGCCGCCGGCACGACCGACAACCGGCGCGCCCTGTCGACCAGCGAGTGGGGCGGCGCGTTCTGGGCGGACGCCGAGAACTACGCGGCGATGTCGCCCATCACCCACGTGGCCGACGTACGCACTCCCACGCTGCTCCTGCACGGCGGTGCGGACGTCCGCTGCCCGCTCGACCAGGCCAGGCAGTGGCACACGGCGCTGCGCGAGCTCGGCGTGCAGACCGAGATCGTGATCTACCCGGAGGCGTCGCACAACATGCTGTTCAACAGCCCGCCCCGGTTCCGGCGCGACTACAACGCCCGGGTCGTGGACTGGGTGACAAGGTACGCCGGCTGATGCGCGTCTCGGAGATTCTGGCGGTGCCCGGCATCGGCACCTACAGCAACGACGACCAGGCGGCGATCAAGGCCGGGGCGGTACGCGACGGCTACTTCTACGACGGCCCCGCGCTCACCCCTGGCTACCGCACGATCCGCCAGCCCAGCGAGTCGCTGCAGATTCTGCTCGTCCTCGACGACGATCGCGTGGCCACCGGGGCCGGGGTGTCGGTGCAGTACGCCGGCGGCTCCGGACGCGAGCCCGTCCTGCTGGCGGAGGCGGCCCGCGACCGCTGGCTGCCGGTGCTGCGCGACGTCCTGCTGGACGCGACCGTGGACTCGTTCCGGGAGACCTCCGCCCTGATCGCGCCGCTCGGGCTGCCACGAGCGGTCGCGTACGGGGTCAGCCAGGCCCTGCTCGACGCGGCCGCGAACGCCACCCGGCGCACGATGGCCGAGGTGGTCGCCGCCGAGTACGGCGGCGCCGATCCGATCGGCCCAGTCCCGCTGCTCGCCCAGTCCGGCGAGGACCGGCGGGGGGCGGTCGACCGGATGGTGCTGCGCCGGGTCGAGAGCCTGCCGCACGGGCTGATCAACAACGCCGATCTGCTCGTCGGGCCCGGCGGCCACCTGCTGCTGGAGTATGTCGGCTGGGTACGCGACCGGGTGCTGGCGCGGCGCGCGGACGACGACTACCAGCCAGTGATCCACATCGACTGCTACGGCACCCTCGGCGACGTCTTTCCCTCCACGGCCGAGGTGGCCGGCTTCCTCGCCCGGCTGGCCGCGAAGTGCGCGCCGTTCCCGCTGCGCGTCGAGCAGCCGATGCGCGCGGCGTCGCGGGAGTCCCAGATCGACGTCCTCCTGCGCCTGCGCGAACACGAAACCGGCGTCCAGATCGTCGCCGACGAGTGGTGCAACACCCATGAGGACGTGCTGGCCTTCCTCGACGCGCGGGCGGCCGACATGATCCAGATCAAGATGCCCGACGTCGGCAGCCTCGACGACGCCGTGCGGTCCGTTCTCGCCTGCCGGGCCGCGGGCGTCGCGGCGTACCTCGGAGGGTCGTGCACCGAGACCGACCTGTCGGCCCGCATCGCCACCCACGTCGCGATGGGCGCGGGCGCGGACGTGCTGCTGGCCCGGCCCGGCATGGGCGTCGACGAGGCAGTGATGGTGACCAGGAACGAGATGGCACGCACCCACGCGGTCATCGAGCACAGGAGCAGACGTGACGGGACTCAGTGACATCAGGATCATCGCCGTCGAGCAGTACGGCGCCGGCCCATTCGGATCGTTGCACCTCGCCGAGCTCGGCGCCGACGTGATCAAGATCGAGGACGCGCGTACGGGCGGCGACATCGGGCGGCATGTCCCGCCGTTCGCCGAGGACGACGACAGCCTCTTCTTCCAGAGCTTCAACCGGAACAAGCGCAGCATCTGCCTCGACCTCTCGGTTCCGGCCGGCGTGGCGGTGCTGCACCGCCTCGTCGAGGGCGCCGACGCGCTCATGTATAACCTGCGCGGGGACGTGCCGGACAAGCTCGGCCTCCGGTACGCCGACCTGAGCCACCTCAATCCGCGGCTGGTGGTCTGCTCGCTGTCCGGTTACGGGATGACCGGGCCGCGGCGGGCTGAGCCGGCGTACGACTACGTCGTCCAGGGTCTCGCCGCGTGGATGGACCTGACCGGCGACCCGGCCGGACCGCCGACCAAGAGCGGCCTTTCGCTGGTCGACTACTGCGGCGGAGTCGTCGCGGCGATGTCGTTGCTGGCTGGGGTCCACGTCGCCCGGCGCGACGGCGTCGGCGGCGAGTGCGACGTCAGCCTCTTCGACACGGCGATGGCGATGCTCTCCTACCCGGCGACCTGGTTCCTCACCCGGGGGCACGAGACCCGCCGCAAGACCCGGTCGGCGCACCCCTCGGTAGTGCCGTTCGGCGCCTACCCCACCGCGGACGGCTGGTTGATGCTGGCCTGCGTCAAGCCGGTGTTCTTCGAGCGCCTGACCAAGGTGCTGGGCGTCGCCGAGGTCGCCGCCGATCCCCGGTTCGCGACGCTCGCCGGCCGTCAGGCGCACCAGGCGGAGCTGGACGCGGTGCTGGACTCCGCCCTGTCCCGGCACGGCACCGACCACTGGGTCGGCCTGCTGTCGGCGGCGGGCGTGCCGTGCGGCCCGGTCAACGGGCTGCGCGAGGCCTTCGAGGAGCCGCAGGCCGCGCAGCGCGGCCTGGTCGTCGACACCGACCACCCCAGCTTCGGTACGGTACGGCACGTGCGCACGGCGGGACGCGCCTGGTGGGAGAACCCGGCGCCGGACCGCGCGCCGGGCCTCGGCGAGCACCGCGAGCAGATCCTGCGGGAGGAACTCGGCATGAGCGCCGCGGAACTGGCCGATCTTGCACGGGGCGGCGCCTTCGGCGGTGAACGGTGAGCGGCGCGCCCGCCGCCGTGGTGGCGCTCGCCGCCCGGCTGAACGCTTTCACCCAGCTGATCGAGGACGACCTCGCGGCCGGGAAGAACGGCCCGATGGCGGGCTGGACCGTCGCGGTCAAGGACAACATCGACGTCGCCGGGACGGTGCGCACCGACGGGCTCCGCGCCCCGCATCCGCCCGCGGCGGCGATCGACGCGGAGGTGGTGCGCCGGCTACGGGCAGCCGGCGCGCGGATCGTCGCCAAGGCGAACCTCGAGGAGATCAGCTTCGGGGCGACCACGCAGAACGACACGTGGGGTGCCTGCCGCAACCCGTGGGACCAGGACCGGATCCCCGGCGGCTCGAGCGGCGGGTCGGCCGCCGCGGTCGCCGCGGGCCTGGTCCGGCTCGCGATCGGCACGGACACCGGCGGCTCGCTGCGCAACCCGGCCGCGTTCTGCGGGGTGACCACGCTGCGCCCGAGCCACGGGCTGGTGCCGACGCTGGGAGTGACGCCGCTGAGCCCCAGCATGGACGTCGTCGGGCCGCTCGCGCGTAGTGCGGCCGAGGCCCGCATCGCCCTGGAGGTCATGGCCGGCACGGGCTCGCGGCCCCTGCCGCCGCGGGACCTGTCCAGCCTGACCGTGGCCGTACCCGAGCAGTACTTCCTCGACGACCTGGAGCCCGCGGTCGCCGCCGGCTTCCGCGACCTGCTCGACCTGCTGGGCGCGCACGGCGCGAAGATCCGGCGGGTGGCACTGCGCGACGTCGATCGGGTGCACCAGGCGATGGCCGCACTGCAGAACTCCGAGGCGATCCGCCACCTCCGGCCGTACTGGCACGACGCCCGCGTCTGCGCCGGGATCAAGGGGCGGATCGAGGCGGGCCGCCGGGTCACCACCGAGGAGATCGAGAGCGCGCTCGCGGTGGCCTTCGTCTGGCGGGCCCGGGTCGACGAGGTGCTCGCCGAGGCCGACGTCATCGCCGTGCCGGCCACGCCCTTCGTCGCGCCCGTTGCCGGGGACGGCGATCTCACCCTGGCCAGCCGGCGGATCAACCAGCTCACCGGCTGCTGGTCGATCACCGGCCTGCCCGTCCTCGGCCTGCCGGTGTCGCCCTCGCCGGCCGGGCTGCCGGTCGGCGCACAGCTGGTCGGCCGGCGCGGCGCCGACCGGGCCCTGCTCATGGTGGGCGAAGCCGTGCAGGCGGTCAGCGACTGGCATCGCCGCCGCCCGCCCGGAGCACTACCCGACGACGCCTGGTAGTGCCGCGGCGACGTGCGCCTCCAGCAAGGGCAGCGGCAGCTGCCCCGCGCCGAGCACCACGTCGTGGAACCGGGCCAGGTCGAAGCCGGCACCCTGCCGGCGCTCCGCCTCCCGCCGGATCCGCACGATCTCGAGCCGGCCGACCAAGTAGGCCAGGGCCTGGCCCGGCGTCACGATGTACCGGTCGACCTCCGCGTCGATGTGCCCCGGGCTCAGCGGGGAATGCTCGGCCAGGTAGCGCTTGGCCCGCTGCCGGCTCCAGCCCTTGGCGTGCAGGCCGGTGTCGATGACCAGGCGGCAGGCCCGCAGCGAGTCGAACGACAGCATGCCCAGCCGGTCCAGCGGGCTGCTGTAGAGGCCCATCTCGTCGGCGAGCCGTTCGGCGTACAGCCCCCAGCCTTCGAGGAAGCCGGTGACCGTGGTGGTGCGGCGGAACTCCGACAGCTCGGTGAGCTCGGCGGCGAGGCCCATCTGCAGGTGGTGCCCGGGAACGCCCTCGTGGAAGGCGAGGGCCTCAACCTCGTACCGGGCCCAGGCACGCGGATCGGAGACGTTGATGACGAACGTCCCGCCCCGCGAGCCGTCCTTCGGCGCAAGCATGTACTGGCCGAGCGATCCGCTCGTCGCCGCCTCGACCGCGCACGTGGCGCGCGGCAGCCGCCCGAACCGGTCCGGGGCGCGGTCGGTCGCCCGGGCCAGGGCGACCTCCGCGGCGCGTACGAGGTCGGCGGCGTCGTCGAAGTGCAGGGCCGGGTCGTCGCGCATCCTGGCCATGACGGCGGGCACGTCCGAGGTGCCGAAGACCTCCCGGCCGAGGGCGGCGTACTCCTCGTCCAGGGCCGCGACCTGGGCGAGCCCGATCTCGTGGACGCGGTCAGGGTGGAGGTCGGTGGTGGTGTGCGAGCGGACCAGGGCGGCGTAGACGCGATCGCCGTCGTCGAGCCAGCACAGCCCGCACCGCTCGTCGGGCCGCGCGGACGGCGCGACCTCCCATGTCAACGCGTCGGCATAGTCGGCCAGCGCGGGGCGCACCACCTCGCCGACCACCGCGCGCAGGTGGTCCGTGCGCGCGGCGCGGTCGACGGCCAGCAGCGGGTCGTCCTCGAGCGGGACGTCCAGCCACTTCCGCACCCTGTCCACGGTGTCCGCCACGGCGAAGGCGACCGGGGTACGGCCGGCCGCGCGGCCCGCAGCGAGACGCTCCAGCCTGTCGCGCAGATTGCGCGCGAAGCCGCGGTACTTCATCGGCAGGGCGCCGGCCACCTCGGCGGACGGGAGCGCCAGCTTGGCGACCCGGCCCGGGAACTGGGTCACCGGCCCGAAGAGCGGGTCGACGTCGAGCTCGGCGAACCGGTGTTCGAGCACGTCGGCTCTGGTCGTGGCCTGCCAGGCGAGGACCGCGCCGTCGAGCGAGACGGGTGTGCCGTCCGGCGTACGGGCGAGCGCGGCGGCGGCATGTGCCACCTCGCGCAGCTCGCGGAGCTCGGCCGCCTCGGCCGTCGCGCTGACGTCCTCGAAGTGGCCTGCCACCGAGTACTCACCGATCAGGTGCGCCCAGGTGGGCGCCGTGCGGTACCGGAGCTCCTGGTACCGCTTGCCGAGGCTTTCGACGTCCACCAACCCGGAGCCCTCCGTCATTTGATCCACGTTTCACCTAGTCGGGTACGGTCTGACCGACGACGTTAAAGTGAGGGGCGACCGTGGGGCTTGGGTCTGGCCACGATCGAGCACGGGCACCTTTGTGGGCTGGTACAAGAATCGCTGCCGCGCTGTGGCTTCAATCGTGGGTTACATCACCCAGCGCCGAGCTGGCTCGTCCCGCCGGCCGCAGAGGAAGTCACGCGCCAATGGTCCGAAATCGCCCTTTTCGTGTCTCGATTTCCGTATTGTGCTCGACGGTCGCGCTGGCTGCCTGCTCCAACGGTGGGAGCACCGGTAGCTCGTCCGGAGACGACTATGCCGACGGCGGCTCGCTCACCATCGCGATCGACAGCGACCCCGGTGCGCTCGACCCACAGCGCTCGGTCAACGGCGTCAACAAGATGATGGCCGTCTTCGCCTACGACACGCCCGTCAAGCTGCTGGACTCCGGCGAGGTGGCGCCCAGCGTCGTCAAGTCGTGGACCGGCGAGGGAACCTCCTACACGCTGACCGTCCGCGAGGGCGTCACCTGCTCGGACGGCTCGCCGATGGACGCGCAGACGGTGGCCGACAACATCAACTACGTGGCCGCCGAGGGCAACGGCTCGCCCATGCGCGGCGCCGCCGTTCCTGCCGGCGCCACGGCAACGGCCGACAAGGCCGCCGGCACCGTCGCGGTCAAGCTCAAGGAGGGCGCGCCCTTCTTCTTCCAGAACCTGGCCGAGCTGCCGCTGGTCTGTTCGAGCGCCATCAAGAACCGCGACTCCCTGAAGGCCGCCTCCGCCGGCTCCGGTCCGTTCGTCCTCTCCAGCGTGCAGGCCGGCAACCAGTACACGTACACCCGCCGCGACGGGTACGCCTGGGGGCCGAACGGCGCCTCGACCGCCGAGAAGGGCATGCCGGCGAAGGTGACCTTCAAGCTCGTGACGAGCGTGACCACGACGGCCAACCTCCTGCTGAGCAAGGGCGTCAACATCTCGCACCTCTCCGGTGCCGACACCCAGCGGCTCAAGGCCGCCAAGGTGTTCTCGGACGGCGGCAGCATCATCGACGACGAGCTCACCTTCAACCAGGCCGCCGGTCTGCCGACCGCCGACGTCAACGTCCGGCGCGCGCTCGTCGGCGCTCTCAACATGAAGGAACTGGCCCAGGTCGCCACCAGCGGCCTCGGACAGGAGGCCAACGGGCTGCTGACCGACCCGAAGATCTGCAGCGGTGACACCGTCACCCCGAACAAGCCGGCGTACGACGCGGCCGCCGCGGCGGCGCTGCTCGACCGGGCCGGCTGGACGGCCGCCGGCGGCGGAGCCCGGGCCAAGGACGGCAAGCCGCTCGAGGTCGCGTTCGTCTACGACAACGAGGACACCACGACCGCGGCGGCAGCCGAGTACATCGGCCAGAAGTGGACGGCGCTCGGCGTCAAGGTGGACCTCAAGGGACAGTCGTTCGCCGCGCGGTCCGATGTCGTCTTCGGCGGCAAGGGCCCGTGGACCGCGACCCTCATCGGCCTCGGCGTGTCCAACCCGGCCACGCTCGTGCCGTTCTTCTCCGGTGCCACCCCGTCGAATGGCGGCATCAACTACGGCTCGATGCACAACGACGTCTTCGACAGCTCGATCAAGGCGGCGCAGGCGAAGTCCGGCACCGGCGGCTGCGCCGACTGGAACGCGGGCGAGAGCGCCCTGATCAAGGACGCGGACATCACCCCGATCGCCGTCTCGCCCTACCTCTACTGGGGCAACGGGGCCAAGTTCGACGTCGTCGCCCGCGTGCTGGAGCCCACCTCGCTCCGGGTTCTGCGCTAGGTACGGCGGGGAGGATGGGAGGTTCTGTGAAGTCGTCGCTGCGCGCCAGGCACCCGTGGCCGGTCTTCCTGATCCGGCGGCTGGGAAGGTTCGCCGTCTCGCTGGCGGTCGTCGTCACCGCATCGTTCGCCATGGTCCACGCGCTGCCGGGCGACCCGGTACGCGGAGCCCTGGGCCTGATGGCGCCGCCGGAGACCATCGCGGCCACCCGGGAGCGTCTCGGGCTCAACGACCCGCTGTGGCGGCAGTACCTGGACTATCTCTGGAACCTGCTCCACCTCGACCTCGGTACGTCCCTGGACACCCAGACGCCGGTGCGGGAGAAGATGGCACAGTTGGTGCCCGCGACCCTCCAGCTCGGCCTGACCGCGTTCGTGGTCTGCCTCGCGGTGGCGATACCGGTGGGCCTGCTCCTCGGTATCGCCACCCGGGACGGCCGGGGCCGCGGTCTGCACTTCGGCTTCGGCGGCGTGACCGGGCTCGCGCTCTCCGTGCCGGACTACCTGGTGTCGGTCGGACTCGTGTTCGTCTTCGCCGTCTCCCTCAATGCGCTGCCGGTCGCGGGCTTGTCCGGTCCCGCGTCGTTCGTGCTGCCGGTGACCGCCCTCGTCGTGGGGCCGGCCGCCTACCTGGCGCGGATCGTCCGGGCCGAGACCCAGCGGGTGCTCGGCGAGGACTACATCCGGGCGGCGCGCGCGAAGCGCCTCCCGGCGCGGCTGATCTACCTGCGGCACGCGCTGCCGAACACGCTGACCCCGACGCTGACCGTCTCCGGCATGATCCTCGCGTCGATGGTGGCCGGCACCGTGCTCGTGGAGAACGTGTTCGCCTGGCCCGGCGTCGGCGCCGAGCTCGTGCATTCGGTGCTCGCCAAGGACTACCCGGTCGTGCAGGCGGTCGCGCTCTTCTTCGGCGCCGGCATCCTGCTGATCAACCTCGCGGTCGACATCGCGATCGCCGTCATCGACCCGCGCTCGACGATCAAGGAGAGCTGACGTGTCCTGGTCACGTACCCGCCATCACCTGTTGTCGCCGCTCGGCGTGGTCACGGTCGCCCTGCTGCTGCTCCTGGTCGCGACCGCCGTCGTGGCGCCGCTGCTGCTCGGCGACCGGGCCACGGAGATCGCGGGCGGCGCGCTCCAGGCGGGACCGTCGGCGGCGCACCCGTTCGGCACGGACGCCCTCGGACGCGACGTCCTCACGCGGACGCTGGTGGCGACCCGGCTGTCCCTCGTCCTCGCTCTGCTCGTCGTCGGCATCGGCGTGGCCTGCGGGCTGATCATCGGCACCGTCCCCGTCGTGCTCGGCCGGCGCGCCGGCCGAGCGGTGGTCGCCGTCCTGAACCTGATGGTCGCCTTTCCCGGGCTGCTGCTCGCCCTGTTCCTCGCCATGATCTTCGGAGTGGGGGCGCGCGGCGCCGTGCTGTCGATGGCGATCGCCTTCGCGCCCTCGTTCGCGCGGCTGACCCACACCACCGCCAGCGGCGTCGCGAACGCCGACTACGTCTCCGCCGCGCGACTGCTCCGGGTCCCGCGGTGGCGGATCCTGATTCGCCACGTCATCCCGAACATCTCCGAACCCCTCGTCATCAACGCGACCAGCCAGGTCGGGGCGGCGCTGCTCAGCATATCGGCGCTGTCCTACATCGGCTTCGGCGTGCAACCGCCGCAGTACGACTGGGGACGCATGCTCGCCGACGGGCTGCCTGCCATCTACACCAACCCGGCGGCCGCGCTCGCGCCGTCCATCATGATCGTCGTCGCGGGTCTCGCATTCGTCCTCGCCGGCGAGCTGCTGACCCAGGTCCTCGGCGGCAGCCAGCACGGTCACCTCCGGCTCCCGTCCCTCAGGCCCCAGCGCCGGGAGACGGCCCCGGCCGAGACGCCGCCACCAGGCGACGAGGTGCTCCGGATCGAGCGCCTGACCGTCACCGTACCCGGCGAGACCGCGCCCTTCTCCCCGGTCGTCGACGTCAGCATGCGCCTGCGCCGCGGCGAGATCGTCGGCCTGGTCGGCGAGTCGGGATCGGGCAAAAGCCTCACCGCCATGGCGGCCGCACAGCTCACCTCGTACCCGAACGTCGCTGAGGCCGACGTGCACCAGATCAAGGGCAACGAGCTGCGGCGGATGCGCCCCCGCGACCGCGAGCGGCTGCTCGGCACCTCGCTCGCGATGGTGTTCCAGGACCCGATGTCGTCGCTGAACCCGACGCTCAAGGTCGGACGCCAGCTCGCCGAGGTCGCGGAAACCCACGAACGCCTCGGCCGCCGGGACGCGTGGCGACGAGCCGTCGACCGCCTCAGCGCAGTGCTGATCACCGACCCGCAGGCGCGGGCGAAGCAGTACCCGATGGCGTTCTCCGGCGGCATGCGCCAGCGCGCGTCGATCGCGATGGGTCTCATGGCCCAGCCGGCGCTGATCGTCGCCGACGAGCCGACCACCGCCCTCGACGTGACCGTCCAGAAGGAGGTGCTCGGCCTGCTGCGGCGCATCTCCCGGGAGAGCGACGCCGCCGTCCTGCTGATCAGCCACGACATCGCGGTGGTGGCTGAGAACGCCTCCCGGGTCCTGGTCATGTACGCCGGCCGGGTGGTCGAGGAACTGCCGGTCAGCGGGCTCGCCGAGGCCGCGCATCCGTACACCCGGGCGTTGATCGCGAGCATCCCGGACATGTCGACGGACCGGTCGAGGCCGCTCGCGAACATACCCGGCCGCCCGCCGCACGCCTCTGACCTGCCGCCGGGCTGCGCGTTCGCGCCCCGGTGCGGCCGGGCGGACGACCGATGCCGGCAGGCGCGTCCCGAACTGGCCGACTCGGGCGGCGGTGGCGCCGTCGCCTGCTGGCATCCGCTGCTGCCGGTCCTGGAAAGCGAGGCGTGACATGCTCGAGCTCCGCGACATAGTTGTCCGGTACGGCCACAATCAGGGAGCCGTGACGGCCGTCGACGAGGTCAGCCTGACCGTGGCGGCCGGCTCGGTCGTCGGGCTCGTCGGCGAGTCTGGGTCCGGCAAGTCGACCCTCGCCCGGGCGGCGGTCAGCCTCGCCCCGCTCACCTCGGGCACGATCCTCTGGAAGGGGGCGGCGCTCGACCCGCGCGACCGCCCGCCGTTGCAGTACGTGTTCCA
The DNA here is from genome assembly GCF_040298265.1 of Nonomuraea sp. NPDC001636. Classification (NCBI taxonomy): domain Bacteria; kingdom Bacillati; phylum Actinomycetota; class Actinomycetes; order Streptosporangiales; family Streptosporangiaceae; genus Nonomuraea; species Nonomuraea sp. NPDC001636. The sequence continues at coordinate 12,995 of NZ_JBEOZT010000003.1, read as the reverse complement.
GGACCCGTACGCGTCGCTCAACCCGCGGATGAGCGTCGGCGCGTCGATCGCCGAGGGCCTGCCCCGGGGGAGCGGGCGACGGGAGCGGTCGGCCCGGGTCACCGAGCTGCTCGAAATGGTCCGGCTCGATCCTGGCGACGTCCACAAGCGCCCCCGGCAGCTCTCCGGCGGACAGCGGCAGCGCGTCGCCATCGCCCGCGCCCTCGCCGCCGAGCCAGAGGTCCTGATCGCCGACGAGATCACGTCGGCGCTCGACGTCTCGGTCCAGGGTGCCGTGCTCAACCTGCTCAAGGAGATCCAGACCCGGACCGGTGTCGGGATCCTGTTCATCTCGCACAACCTCGCCGTGGTCCGCTACGTGGCCGACTCGATCGCGGTCATGAAGTCCGGCCGGCTCGTCGAGCACGGTACGACGGAGGACGTCATCGAGCGTTCCGCGCACCCGTACACGAAGCAGCTCCTCGATGCCGTCCCGACCATGACGATGGGTAATGGCCGCTCATAGCCGAGAGTCGATGCCGGACTCGAGGTGTCCAAGCCGTTCCTCATCGACACCTGCTTGACGCTCGACCTGGTGGCGGCGGGCGCTGATCCTGAGCCGCCGGGCGTCGTACCACAACCACCGGGTCATCCTCGGCGGGGCCGTCGGTAAGCAGCTCGCCGGCGTAGCCGCCCCCACCGCGACACCGAGCTTGCGCATCTGCATGGCCTCGGTGAGGTGCGGCGCATGGTCCCGCCGGACGAAATCCGCAGCCGGCGGACCGATGCCGGACAGCGCGCTCCGCTCGATCAACCCCCAGCCGGGGGAGACCTTCGATCGGCCCGCCTTGGTCCGCCAAGTCACGGCGGTGGCCCACACCGCAGCCCTGCGCCTGCCGAAAAGTGCGTCCGTGCATCTCAAGTGGCATTTGAGTCCTTGTGGAGGATGCCTATGAGCCGGTCGCGTCGGCGTACGTTCAGGTCGACGGCACTCGCGCAGGGCATGGCGTAGATGGTGTGCCGCTCGAATATCGAGTTACGTGGTCTGAGCTGTGGTCACCCATCGCGGTGTTATTCGTTGATCGCGCCGCTGACGGCGGGGGAGGTGGATGGAGCGCAGGTGGTCATTCGAACGGCCCAGGGTAGGAGCGGCGTACCGTTCGCCGGGCCGTCAGCTTGCCGACGCCATCTCCGAAGGCGGCGAGGCAGCGTGGCCGCCTTCGCGGGAGCACGTGCCGAGCACAGGGACCAGGATCTATGTGGCGTGACGGCGGGCTGTGGGTGCAAGATCGATGATGTGGGCGACCCACGGTGATCAAATCGGGTGTCCACCGTGCTCGGTGCGTGCTCGTACGCCCCGTCTCTCGCCGTCAGGGCCGGGCACTGCTTGACCCGCAATGTGCGCACAGTCGGTACGAACCACCGCCAAACGACAATCCGCCTTCTAATTCGACAGTCGCAGGTTCGAATCCTGCAGGGCGCGCATTGATCGCGCTCTGACCTGCGAATATGTGGCATCGGACTCGTTGTAGAACTTTCGTCTAGTGGTTGCGTACTTCGTACGTGCTCGGTACCACCAACACCGCACACACCATGATCATCCGCCATTCCCTGTCCCGCGGCGCGAGAGCAGCGGCCCCGCCTTGCCGCGAGCAGGCGGCGAACGCGGGGCCGGACGCTTAATCCGACTGTCAGCTCCTCAACGAGACCACTCTCCCGCTCTCGCCCTGCTCTTCCTTGCCGAACAGCAGGGCGGCGGTCTTCTCCGCCGCAGCCGTGGCCACCTGGGGATAGACGGAGGTGTAGGTGTCGGCGGTGAACGCGCTGGAGGTGCGTGTCCCAGCGTTTCCTGCGCCACCTTCATGTCCACCACGGCGGCCGGCATCAGCGAGGCGGCCCCATGGCGGAGGTCGTGGAGCCGGATCGGTGGCAGGCCGGCCAGGTAGGCCGGCCACAGGAACTGGTCGGAGACGTGCTGGGGTGCAGGCGGTTGCCGTCGGGCTGGATGAACAGGAACCCGTGTCGATCCACGCCTCGCCCATTGACCGTCAGCACATCTGAGCGTCGCGGCCGCGAACACCCGCGCCGCTTCGGTCAGCCACCCGCTGCGTCCTCGGCCGCCGGAAGGCCGTCCGTCGTCGAGTGGAAGTCCGAGAAAGGGACGGGCCGGAAAGGGCATTTTGTGGTATTTGTGAGATCTAGTCACTGGGTCGAGCAGGGAACAGACGTGATTCATGGGCGGCTGATGATCTCGCCGACACTCGTCGGCCGCGCCGGTGAGCTGGCCCAGTTGACCGAGACCGTCTCCAACACCCCAGCGGTCGCCGTGGTCGAGGGCGAGGCGGGCATCGGCAAGACCCGCCTGGTGGCCGAGCTGTCCCGGACCGGTCTCCGCATCCTGACCGGCGGCTGCGCCAGGATCAGGGAGCCGTTCCCCCTCGGCCCGATCGTCGAGGCGCTGCGCGAGGTGCCCGATGACCTGACCGGCCTGTCAGCGGTCGCGGGCGCGCTGCGCCCGCTCCTGCCCGAGCTGGCCGAACGCCTGCCGGAGTCCCCCGAGCCCCTGGACGACCGCGCGGGCGAGCGCCACCGGGTGTTCCGCGGCCTGAGTGAGCTCCTGCGCGCGCTGGGCCAGGCCGTGCTGGTCGTGGAGGACTTGCACTGGGCCGACGAGCAGACCGTGGAGTTCCTCGGCTACCTGCTGTCCGACCCGCCCCGGAACCTGGCCGTGGTGCTGACCTACCGCGCCGACGAGGCCACCGCCGACCTGCGTGCGGTGACGGCCCGCCTGCCGCGCGCCGTCGCCCACGCCCGCGTACGGCTGGCGCCCATGGACGTGGCGCAGACCAGGGCGCTGGCGGCGGCGATCCTGGGCACCGAGGAGATCTCGCTCGACTTCGCCGAGCACCTGTGCGAACGGGCCTCCGGCGTCCCGCTGGCGGTGCAGGAGTTGGTGGCGCTGCTGCGCCAGCGCGGGACGCTCATGCACCGGGGCGGGGAGTGGGCGCGCAGGACCATCGCCAGGCTGGACGTGCCGGCGGGCGTGCGTGACCCGGTGCTGGAGCGGGTGGGCCGGCTGTCGCCGCAGGCCGAGGCGGTGGTCAGGGCGGCCTCGGTGCTGCAGGAGCCGATGCCGGTCGAGGTGCTGGCGGCCACCGCCCGCCTGCCGTATGAGAGCGCGCTGGACGGGCTGGACGAGGCGGTGGAGCACGGCCTGCTGACCGCGCGCGGTGATACGGCGGCGTTCCGGCACGTACTGGCGGCGCAGGCGGTGTACGAGGACATTCCGGCGGCCAGGCGGCGCGACCTGCATGCCAGGGCCGCCGCCGCGGTGGAGGCGATGCCGTCGGTGCCGCTGGGGCAACTGGCCCACCACCGCCGGCGCGCCGGGCACGTGGCGGCCTGGGTGGAGGCCGCCGAACGAGCCGCCGACCAGGCGCTGCGGCTGGGCGACGACGCCGAGGTGGTCAGGATCCTTGAGGCGGTCCTGCGGCACGCTCCGCTGGAGGCGGAGCACCGCGGGCGGCTGACGGTCAAGCTCGGCTGGGCGGCCGAGGGGCTGCTGCACATTCCCGACGTCATCGACCTGCTGGCCCTGGCATTGGACCAGGGCCCCTCGCCGGTGCTGCGCGCCGAGCTGACCCTGCTGTTGATCTATCTGAAGGACGCGACGGGACAGGGGCCCGGCCCCTGGTTCGAGGCGCTGACCTCGGCCGTGGCGGACCTGGACATCGAGGCCCAGCCCGAGCTGGCGGTGCGGATGATGACCGTCCTGAGCATGGGGCAGGACGCCAGAACCGCCGACCGGCACTGGATGGACAGGACGCTGGCCGTCCTGCCCGCGGTCAGGAACGCGCCCCTGCAGATCTTCGTGCTCGGCAAGATCACCAGCAGCATGGTGCTGATGGGCGACCCGCGCTGGGCCGAGCTGATCGAGGAGGTGCGCGGGAGCATCGGGCACCGGTCCTGGCACCGGGCGAAGGTCAACGCCTACTACTCGATCGGCTCGGCGCTGGCCTTCGTCGGTGACCACGTCCAGGCGCAGACGATATTAAGGGTGGCCCTTGAGGGCGCGGCCCCCCTGGTCGAGGTGAGCGGCGGGGACATGATCGACCGGTGCCGTTCCGCGCTGGCGGTGGCCGACTACTGCGCGGGTTCCTGGGACGGGCTGACCACCGAGACGGCCATGCTGGCCGAGCGGCTCAGCGAGCGGCCCAAGGACAGGTACGCGGCGGCGACCGTGACCGCCTGCCTGGCGCTGGCCCGCACCGACGCGGCCGGCGCCGAGTTCGGCATCCGCCAGGTGATGACCGAGGTCCCGGGCACCATGGACGAGACGGCGCTGCTGATCACCGCGCTGCTGCGCCAGGCCGTCGCGCGCGGCGAGCCGGACCGGGCGGTGGCGGAGGTCCTGCCGGTGATCGAGTCGTGGTTCGAGCGCGGGCTGAGGCCCTCGGAGGTGCGGACCGTGCCCGCGCTGGCCGAGGCGATGGTGACGGCCGGGCGCGCCGCGGAGGCCGCGGCCCTGGTGAACCGCTCCGAACGGGCGATGGCGGGCCTGCACGCGCCGCTTGCTCCCGCCGCGCTGCGCCACGCCCGCGGCGTCCTCGACCCCTCCGGCGGTCACTTCACCGCCGCGGCCGAACTCTACGAGGCCATCCAGTGCCCGTACGAGGCGGCCCAGGCCAGAGAGCAGGCCGGGACCGATGAGCAGCTCAGGCGGGCCATCGAGACCTACGAGGCGCTCGGCGCCCGCTGGGACCTGGACCGCGCGGCCCGCCTGGCGCGCGAGCGCGGCCTGTCGCTGCCCGCCAGGCACCGGGGGGGCACCCGCGGCTACGGCGACGCCCTGTCACCCCGCGAGCGGGACGTCGCGCGGCTGGCGGCCTCGGGGCTGACCAACAAGGAGATCGCGCAGGAGCTGTTCCTGTCGGCCAAGACGGTGGAGCGGCATCTCAGCGCCGTCCTGCGCAAGCTGAGCCTGCGCTCGCGGATCGAGCTGGCCCTCATGGGGGACGCCGCCACGGCGGAATGAGGGATCTCCCGCATAGCTAGCCGAATGCCCCATTCGTCACGATCTTCGCATGCCCGACGTACACGAGGCCGAGGACGAGCCCGTCGAGGATGAGCTCGCCGAGGACGAAGGCGTGGAGATCGCGCCTGAAGAAGGCGGAAGCGAAGACGACAAGGACGGCTGGGTCAAGGCATGAACAAGTTAACCTCCCGGCTGGGCGCGGCTTGCCTCGCGCTCACGCTGGTCACCGGGCTCGGCACCGCCGAGGCCACGACAGAACCCCCGCCGAAAGCCGCGACCGGGCCCGGCGCCACGGTCACGCTGGTGACCGGTGACAAGGTGCAGGTGGACGTCACCGGCAGCGCCACCGTCATCGACCCGGGTAATGGCGTGTTCGCCCAGCTCACCCTGAACGGCGACGAGTACGTCATCCCCGCCGAGGCCGCCCCGTTCCTGGGCAGCACGCTGGACGTCCGCCTGTTCAACGTCAGTTACCTGGTGCGCGCCGGGCTGGACGACGCGCACGCCGACGCCCTGCCGGTCAAGGTCGAGTCGGGCGGCGTGGCCACGCTCGGCCCGCAGTCCAGGACCCTGGCCAAGAAGGACGCCGAAGGCTTCGGCCAGGAGCTGGCCGGCAAGTGGAAGGCCGGGCAGAAGCCGGGCACCGGCCGCATCACGCTGGCCCGGCCCGAAGGCGCCCCGGCCCTGCCCGCCGATCCGATGGCGGCGCCGGCCGACTATCCCGAGTACCACACGGTCACCGTCGACTCCATCGACCGCACCGGCAAGCCCGGCGTCATGCTCGGCTCCATCCACAGCCTGGACGACCCGACGTTCACGCTGTTCCAGGTGGGCGACGGCGTGGAGGGCACCTCCCAGGCCGTCTTCAGCGTGCCGGCGGGTCACTACAGCATCGAGGCCAGCGTCCTGACCGGACCGGTCCTGGACATGGGCTCCACCGGCGCCCTGGTGATCGAGCCGGAGTTCTCCGTCACCGAGGACATGTCGCTCACGCTGGACGCACGCAAGGCCGTGCCGTACGAGACGACGATCGAGGGCGTGCCCGAGACCGCCGACACGCAGTACGACCTCATCACCTACAACCGCACCACCGTCCAGGGCGACCAGGTCGGCAATCCGCCCTTCGGCAACTCGGTCACGGCGCTGTTCCTCATGCGCCTGGTCTCCGGAGGGGACTTCGGGGTCCACACCCTGTACGCCACGCCGACCAGGCGCGTGACCAAGGGCAGCCTGGACTTCCTGGCCATGACCTCGATCGGCGGTCCCACCGGCGCCGATCCCACGTACAAGGTGGCCTTCCACGAGCCCGGCGGCGTGCCGGCCTCACTCACCCGCACGGTCAGGCGCTCGGACCTGACGACCGTGGACTCCACGATCCACAACACTCTGGGAGCCACCTCCCAGCACCCGGAGCTCCTGAGCACGGTCTACCTGCCGTGGACGCAGACCACCTTCGGCGTCACCGCCCCCCTGTCCGGCGGCAAGCGCACCGACTACTGGTACAGCAACGCCCCCGGCAAGGTCTCCTGGGAGCCCATCTTGCGGCCGGACCTGGGGCTGCGCCTGATGGGGGAGCGCCGGCTGATCCGGCCGGGCCAGCACCTCACCGAGACCTGGAACAAGGGACCGCAGGTGCCCTCCAGCACTGCACCGTACGTGCAGGAGGCCCTGATCGGGATCCAGAACACCCCTGACACGAACGTCACCAGCGCGCTGCAGCAGGTGTGCGTGGCCTGCCGGCAGGACGATCTGGGCCTGCTGTACCTCAACCCGTACGCCGACTCCACCGCCGGCCACTACCGCTCGGCCCTCGACGGACTCGCGAAGGTGGAGTTCTACCGCGACGGCGCGCTCGCCTTCACCTCGGCGACCCGGGGCGACGGCACACGTCTCACGCAGCTGCTGGACCTGCCGCTGCTGCCGCAGCCCGCCGAATACCGGCTGAAGGTGACCGGCGACAACCCTGGTGTGGAGGACGCCACCAGCACCACCGACTGGACCTTCCGCACCACGAACCGCGACCGGCCGGCCGATCTGCCCGACCAGGCGATGTGCGCGCCCGACCCCACCCGCCGCTGCTCGTTCCTGCCCCTGCTGTTCGTACGGCCCGACCTGCCGCTGGACATCGACAACGCCACCCCCGCCGGCGAGCCGTTCGAGGTGGCCTTCACGGTGCGGCACCAGCAGTACCAGGACGACCCCAGCAGGGTGAACGCCACCGTCTCCGTCTCCTACGACGGCGGCACGACGTGGTCGGAGCCCCAGACCGCGAACCGGGGACGCGACGGCCGCTTCACCACGACCCTCACCAGCCCCGGCAGCGGCGAGTACGCCGCCCTGCGGATCAAGGCCGTGGACCGCGACGGCAACGCCGTCGAGCAGACCAACCTCCGCGCCTACCGGCTCGCACCGAAGGACCAGTGACCGTGATCATCTCCCGGCTGCTCCCCGCGATCGCGCTCGGCCTGACCTTGCTGGTGCCGGCGTCGGCTCAGGCCGCCGGCGACTGCTCCACCCCCGACTGCCTGCTGAAGGTCACCTCCAAGCCCGACGCGAACGTCAGCGACGGGCTCAAGGCGGCCGACCTGCAGGATGCCTACAAGCTGCCCTCGTCCTGGCTGGGCGGCGGCCAGACCCTCGCGGTCGTGGTCCCGTACGGCCATCCCAGCGCCGAGCGCGACCTGAACGAATATCGCAAGGGCAACGACCTGCCGCTGTGCGATGAGATGTTCCCCTGCTTCCGTCACGTGGACCAGCGCGGCGGCACCACCAGACCACCGACCCACAACGGCTACGCGCTGCACACCGCGGCCGGGCTCGACCTGGGCTCGGCCACCTGCCCCAACTGCAAGCTGCTGCTGGTCGAGGCCGACGACGAGACGCCGGCCAGCATAGGCGCCGCGGTCGACCAGGCGGTCGTCCAGGGCGCCGACGCGGTCTCGGTGATGACCGGCTTCTACGAGTACGCCGGCCAGCGGGCCGACGCGGCGCACTACGACCACCCCGGTGTCCCGATCGTCGCGGGCGGCGGCAGCGGGTTCGGCAACGGCGTTGGCAGGCAGATGGTCCCGGCCGCCTACGGATCGGTGATCGCGGTGGGCGCGACCACCCTGTGGCGTGACCCGGGCAACGCGCGCGGCTGGAGCGAGATGGCCTCCTCGGGGTCCGGCTCGGGCTGCTCGGTGTACGAGGCGCGCCCGGCCTGGCAGCCGAAGGGGCAGTGCGGCGCCAAGCGCACGGTCGCCGACGTGGCCGCGGTGGGCGATGCCCGCTCGCCCGTGCAGCTCTACGAGAGCACCTCCTGGGGCGGCTGGATCGGCGTCAGCGGCACCCCGATCAGCGTCGCGCTGATCGGCGGCGTGTACGCGCTGGGCGACAACGGCCAGGAGATCGTGCCCGGCCAGAAGCTCTACGGCTCCGGCCAGTACCTGTTCGACATCACCACCGGCGCCAACGGGTCCTGCGGCGGCTCGCCGCTGTGCACCGCCAGGCGCGGATACGACGGGCCCACCGGCATGGGCGTACCCAACGGCATCGGCGCCTTCTGAGGAGCATTCGTGCGCAGCATACGCAGAACCGCGGTCGCCCTGGCGGCGACGGCATTGACCACCGCGCTCACGACCGGCGCGGCGACGGCGGCCTCGGCCGCCGCCTGCACCCCCACCTGGAAGTTGCTCGACATGCCCGCCATCCCCGACGGCGGCGTCTCGGTGGCCCACGCGTCGTCCGTCTCATCCAAGCAGGCGGTGTTCACCACCGAGGGCGACCGCACCTCCGCCACCCTGACCTCGGACGGCAGGTCGGTCAAGCTCCTGCCCAAGCAGATCCCGCACGCGGCCATGGCCCCAGGCGGCGCCTGGGAGACGACCTTCGACTCGACGTCCAGCGGGTGGGCGCGCTACCAGTTCCGCTACGGCGAGACCTACGGCAGCGGCGTCCCGGTCTTCGCGCGCCTGAACGGCGGGCGGTGGACCTTCGTGCCCACCGCGATCTCCCCCGATCCCACCGCGACCAGGCCCAATCTTCAGTCCATCGACTCGGTCTCACCCTCGGTCGCCTGGACCGTCGGTGAGTACACCACACAGAGCGCGGACTCCGCCGGCGCCGCCATCCAGCAGTGGAACGGCAGGGTCTGGAAGAACGTCGACCATCCGGCGATGACCCGGGCGAATGCCACCCTGCGCGCTGTGCACGCGCGGTCCCGTGACGACGTCTGGGCGGTCGGCAGGCAGTACACCGACCCCGCGCGGATCGAGTCGCTGATCCTGCACTACGACGGGAAGGCATGGAGGGAAATGCCCGGCGTGCCCGGGCTGCTCGCCGAGCTCGTCTCCGTCAGCGCTCGTGCCTCCGACGACGTCTGGGCGGTCGGCTATGAGCGGAAGCCGGGCACCTTCGCCCCCGTGGCGCTGCACTGGGATGGCAGGTCCTGGAGTGCCGCGCCCACGCCGTCGGCGGCCTGGACCTCGCCCTTCTCCGTCTACGCCGCGGGCCCCAACGACGTGTGGATCACCGCGACGTCGCCGGCCGACGGCTCGTCGCAGCCCCCGCTGCAGCACTGGGACGGCAAGTCCTGGACGGACGTGCGGCCCGAGGGCGTCCAGGCGCCCGGCTCGGCGTACATCTACACCGCGCTGACCGGCTCCGGGCCCAAGGACGTCTGGGCGAGCGGCCAGATTCTCAACGGCACCGGCTGGGACACCACTTCACAGCCACTCGTCGCGCACCTGAGCTGCGAAGGACGCTGACATGAAAATCATCACTTCAGCGGTGGGCGCGCTCATGGCCGCCTCCCTCCTGGCCCCCGCCCCGGCGGTGGCCGCCGCGCCGGCTGATCCGCGTCCGCTGGACGGGGAAGTGCTCGCGGCCTACGCCGTCAAGGACCGCACCGACCTGTGGGTGCTGCTGTCCGACAAGGCCGACACCAAGAGCGCCGAGCGGGCCAGGACCCGCACCGCGCGCGGCGAGCAGGTCGTGCGCGCCCTGCGCGACACGGCCGACCGCTCGCAGGCCCCGCTGCGCAAGCTGCTGAAGGCCGAGAGCCGCAAGAGCGAGACGTTCTGGGCGGCCAACGCCGTGTACGTCCGCGACGTTCCCCTGAAGCTGGCCGAAAAGCTGGCGAAGATGGACGGGGTGAGCGAGGTCCGGGCGCCCAGAACCTACCCGGTGGCCCTGCCGGTGGAGACCAAGGCCGCCGCCGCGACGGCCGCCGCCGCCGTGGAGTGGGGCATCGCCAACATCAAGGCCGACCAGGTGTGGCAGCAGTACGGCGTGCGCGGCGAGGACATCGTCGTGGCCAACGTCGACACCGGCGTGGAGTACACCCACCCGGCGCTGATCGGCTCCTACCGGGGCAACAACGGCGACGGCACCTTCACCCACGACTACAACTGGTACGACGCGGCCGGGAACTGCGACGAGCCCGGCCCGTGCGACGGCCACAACCACGGCTCGCACACCATGGGCACCATGGTGGGCGACGACGGCAAGGGCGACCAGATCGGCGTCGCGCCCAAGGCCAAGTGGATCGCCGCCAGCGGCTGCCAGGCCGGCGGCTGCAGCGACCTGGACCTGATGCGGGCCAGCCAGTGGATGCTGGCGCCCACCGACGCGGCCGGGCAGAACCCCGACCCGGCCAAACGCCCGCACATCGTCAACAACTCCTGGGGCAGCGACCTGCCCTCCAACGAGCCGATGTTCGAGGAGGTCCAGGCGGCCTGGGCGGCGTCCGGCATCTTCGGCATGTGGGCCAACGGCAACGAAGGGCCCGAGTGCCGGACCTCGGGCACCCCGGGCAGCCGTACGCTCAACTACTCCGTGGGCGCCTACGACAGCAACAACCAGATCGCCAGCTTCTCCAGCCGGGGAGACGGCCAGGACGGGCAGATCAAGCCCGACATCTCGGCTCCCGGCGTGGACATCCGCTCCTCCGTCAAGGGCGGAGGCTACCTCTTGATGTCGGGCACCTCGATGGCCACGCCGCACGCGTCGGGCGCGGTGGCCCTGCTCTGGTCGGCCAACCCGTCGCTGGCCCGCGACATCGAGGGCACCCGCACGCTGCTGGACCTGACCGCCATCGACACCGCCGACCCGCAGTGCGGCGGCGACGCGGCCAACAACAACGTCTACGGCGAGGGGCGCCTGGACGCGCTGGCGCTGGTGCGGGCGGGCGCCCAGGGCCTGGGCACGCTTTCGGGCACCGTCACCGACGCCGCCACCGGTAAGCCGCTCAAGGACGCCACCGTGTCACTGAGCGGGCAGCTCAACCGCCAGTCCGCCTCCGGCGAGGACGGCGCGTACACCTTCAAGCTGCTGGCCGGTGACTACCAGCTCAAGGTGAGCGCCTACGGCTACCAGGACGCCACCTTGGCGATCAAGGTGACCAAGGACGGCTCGATCAAGCAGGACGTCCCGCTCACCCCGACCCAGCGCAAGACCCTGTCCGGCACGCTCACCGACGGCTCCGGCCACGGCTGGCCGCTGGGCGCCAAGGTGACCGCCGACGACGGCAAGGGCCACACGTGGGACGCCACCGCCGACGCGATCACCGGCCACTACTCCCTGTCCCTGCTGCCCGCGACCGACTACACGCTGCGCATCACCCCGGGCGCACCCGGCTACGACCCGGTCAGCAGGAAGGTCAGTCTGGGGGCGGAGGACCAGACCGTGGACGCCGCCCTGCCCGCCGCCCTCGCGTGCGTGGCCCCCGGCTACCTGGCGAGCAGGGCGGGCACGCCCGAGCCGTTCAGCTCGGGCAAGCCCGTCGGGTGGCAGGTCACCAATGTCGATCCCGGATTCCCCGGGTTCGACTACCAGCCGGGCTGGGTCTTCGACAACCCCGGCGCCCGGGAGAACCGGACCGGCGGGAGCGGCAGGTTCGCCATCGTCGACTCCGACCACTCCGGCAAGGGGCATGTCCAGGACACCTACCTGACCAGCCCGGTGCTGAACCTGACCAAGCACACCAGCCCTGTGCTGGAGTTCGCGGGCGACCTCAAGCCCGGCGTGAACGCCATCGCCTGGGCCGACCTCAGCCTGGACGGCGGGCGTACCTGGACGACGGTGTGGACCCGTAAGGGCTTCCCCGGCGCTTCCGGCCCGGCCGCGCAGGTGGTGGCGATGCCGCAGGCGGCGGGCAAGACCAAGGCCCAGGTCCGCTTCCACTACCGGGGCAACCGCTCGGGCTGGTGGGCGATCGACGACGTCTACGTCGGTGACCGCACCTGCCAGAAGGTCGAGGGCGGCCTGGTGACCGGCACGGTCACCGATGCCGCCACCGGCAAGCCCGTGCAGGGGGCGGCGGTCGCCTCCGGCGGGCGCACGGCCACCACCGACGCCTCCGGCGCTTACTGGCTGTTCTCCGCCCAGACCGGCGATCGGGAGGTCACGGTCACCAAGAGCGGCTACGCCGCCACGACCGCCACCGCCGCCGTCGTCACCGACCGGATCACCGGGCTCGATGTGAAGCTCGCGTCATCCTGATCCCCCGCGCCCCCGGCAGCCCTCTGCCGGGGGCGCGGCACGTCTGCGCCCTGACCGTGATCTGCTGCTCACGGCGGCCGCCGGCTACACCGCCGGGCCGCTGTGCCGCGCCTCGATCAACGAGGCGAGCCTGGTGGGCGAGTGTGACGCGGTGAGAGCCGATGGGCAGGTCACGGGTGATGCCGAGGAGGCGTCCGTCGCGATCTTCTTGTTGAGGGCCATGTACAGGCCCCGCTTGCGGGTTGAGGCGCCCATGGGGATCAGGGTGGAGGACCTGCCAGATCCGGCGCCGGCGACCAGGGCCAGATCACGGCCCGCGACGAAAACCTCGGTCGCGGCCTGCTGCTCCGCGGTCGGCTCAAGGGCCATATGCGTCCTGGCGGTGGGGGGGGGGGGGGGGGCCCCCCCCCCCCCGGGGGGGGGGGGGGGGGGGGCGGCCCGCCGCCCCCCCCCCCCCCCCCCCCCCCCCCCCCCCCCCCCCCCCCCCCCCCCCCCCCCC